>JACPCW010000051.1 GCA_016184365.1 Candidatus Rokuibacteriota bacterium | reverse complement strand
TGCGCCCCGACGCCTCGGTGACGGCGGACGAGCTCATCGCGTTCGCGCGCGAGCACCTGCCCCATTTCGCGGTGCCGCGCACGGTCGTCTTCGGTCCGCTGCCGACGACGGCGACCGGCAAGATCCAGAAGTTCGAGCTGCGCCAGCGCGCCCGCAATCTGTGACGCCACCGCCGTTCCCCGGCATCGTGCCGGGCCTGCGGAGCGAGCGGCGCGCGCTCGTGACGCCGGACAAGGCGACCACGCACGCGGGCGGGTCGGGCGTGCTCATGGCGATCTGGATGATCCTCGAGATGGAGCTGGCGGCGCAGGAGTCGACGCAGCCGTTCCTGCCGGACGATCACACCACCGTGGGCTACGAGATCTGCGTGAAGCATCGCCGGCCGACGCCCGTCGGGGAGTGGTTCACGGTCGCGACCGAGCTGGTGGAGATCGACGGGCCGAGGCTTCTCTTCCGCGTCGAGGCGCGCAACGCGCGTGAGGTGATCGGGGACGGGACGCTGCGCCGTACGATCGTGCGGCTCGGTCACCTGGACTAGCGGGCTCGAACGCGGGTTCGCGTGCCGATCAGGTGCGTAGGGAGGCGTCGCCAACCGAGTGATTTCCGGAACGTTTTCGGGCCCGGCGAGTCGGGGCTCGTTTCAATCCCCCGCGCCGTAAACGCACGATCCGACGACGATTGCCGCTCGTAGCCAGAAGCCGTACACGGTAACCGGAGACGGAAGCTGAAGACGGAGACGTGATGGGCGAGATCAGGGGCCAGGTTCAATCTGGCGGCATGTGCTTGCTCCGCTTTGGAAGAGGCGCGGGAAGTGAGCGCATCGCCTGTATCGCAGAATGCTACGCGCAGGTCTGCACGATCGCCGATGCGTAGACGCGCGCCGCGTGGAACAGCTCGGTCAGCTCCACGCGCTCGTCCGGCATCGTGTTGAACTTGCCGCCCGGCCCGTAGACGAGACCGACCATCCCGGCCCGCGCGAGATGCGCGGCGTCGGTGCCGTAGAACTTGTACGGGGGCACCGCGCCGATCTGCGGCTCCTGTCCCACGACGTCCCGGTGGGCACGGCGCACGACCTGAACGATGTCGGCGTCGCTCGCGACTTCGAACGGCCCCATGGAGATGCCGGCGCGCGCGGGGTTGAGCCGTGCCTCGGCGCGGAGCGTGGGATCCGCCTGCTCGAGCGTCGCGATCTCCCGACGCACGTCGGCGAGCACCGAATCCGGCGTCTGGCCGGGGCCGTAGCGAACCGCGACCTTGATGCTGCACCGGTCGGCGAGGAGCGACGGGCGCCAGTCGTGGTACTCGGGCCCGATGCCGCCGCGGATCGTGCCGATCGCGAGCCGGCGAAGCCCCTCGTAGTCCGGGCGATTGGGACCGGAGAAGGGCATGCGCCGCAGACGCGCCATGACCGCGAGCATCTTCTCGATCGCGTCGACGCCCTCTTCCATCTTGGAGAGGTGTCGCGTCGCGCCGAACGTCACGACCTCGAGTTCCACCGAGCCGGCGTGGAGCAGGAGCAGCGAGAGATCCGTCGGCTCTCCCACCACGAAGCGGTCGGCGCGCACGCCGCGCTCGAGCAGGTTCAGCGTGCCGACGCCGCCCTGGAGCTCGCCGATGACGTGCGCGAGGATCACGTCGCCGCGCAACCGGATACCGGCGTCGCGCACCGCGCGCACGGCCGCGATGTACGCGGCATCCGCGGCCTTCATGTTGCTCACGCCGATGCCGTAGATGTAGCGGTCGTCGACGTCGCCCGCGAGCGGGTCGCGAGACCAGCCGTTGCCCGCCGGGTTCGTGTCGAGGTGACCGTTGAACATGAGGCTCCGCCCGCCGCCGGTGCCGCGCCACCGGCTCAGCACGTTGAAGCGGCCTGGCTGCACCTCGTGCAGGTCGGCGTCGAGGCCGAGCTCGGTGACGTGGCGCTGCACGAAGCGGGCGATCTCGTCTTCCTCGCCGCCGGCGGAATAGCTGCGGATGCGTACCATCTGCTGCAGCAATCGCACGAGCTCCCGGTCGTCCACCGCCGCCGCCGCGCGTCGCGCCAGGTCGTCTCGATCCACTTCGTTCGCTCTCGGCATGCCCAGGAGTGAAGCACGGTCGGCTGATTGACACGAGCGAGGACCCTGTGGTCTGGTGATGGCCTTTCGCGGCCCCGGATCCCCGTTCGACTACGAGGGAGGTTAACGCATGCGCAAGCTGCTGTGCGTCGCTCTCACCGCCGCCGTGGCGGTCGCCGTCGCCACCGTCCCGACCGTCGCCCAGAAGCGCGGGGGCGTCCTCAAGTTCGCCGTCCCGAGCGTCAAGCCGGGGCTCGATCCCGCACACACGACGACGGGCGACGCCTACATGCTCACGCAGGCGATCTTCAGCAACCTCACGCGCGTCGACGAGAACCTCGAGGCGAAGCCGCAGCTCGCGAGCTCGTGGCAGCCGAACGCCAACAGCTCCCAGTGGACGTTCAACCTGGTGAAGGGCGCGAAGTTCCACAACGGGCGCGAGGTCGTCGCCGACGACGTCGTGTTCAGCATCGAGCGCATCCTCGACCCGAAGACGGCGAGCCGCGGCGCCAAGGCGCTCGGCCCGATCAAGCGCGTGGTCGCGAAGGACAAGCACACGGTCGTCTTCGAGCTGACAGGGCCGTACGCGGATCTGCCGCTCCAGCTTGGCAACACCTTCGGCCGCATCGTCGCGAAGGAGAACATCGACAAGATCGGGCGCGAGCCGATCGGGAGCGGGCCCTTCAAGCTGAAGGAGTACGTGCCGGGCAACCGGGTCGTCCTGGCCCGGAACCCGGATTACTTCGAGAAGGGGCTGCCGCTCCTGGACGAGATCCACCAGGTCTACCTGAAGGAGTACGCCACCCAGATCTCCGCGCTCGGCACCGGCGAGATCCACATCATGTACCTGGTGCCGGTCGAGGTGATCGCCCAGCTCCAGAAGGAGCCGGGCGTCCAGGTCCTGGAAGTGCCGTCACCGTCCTTCCAGCCGCTCGAGATGTTCGTCGCGCAGAAGCCGTTCACCGACGTCCGTGTCCGCCAGGCGCTGCGTTTCGCCATCGACCGCAAGGCGATGCTGCAGGCGGCCACGGGAGGCCACGGGGTGCTCGGCAACGACGTGCCGGTGCCGCCCTCCAGCCGGTGGGCCAACAAGGCGCTGCCGCAGCGCGAGCGGGACGTGAATCGCGCGCGACAGCTCCTCGCCGAGGCCGGCTACAAGAACGGGATCGATCTCACGCTCTACACGTCGACGGGCCGGCCCGGGCTGGAAGAGGCGGCGGTCGTCCTCCGCGAGTCGGCCAAGGAGGCCGGCATCCGCGTGAAGCTCGAGAGCGTGGAGATCGCGCGACTCTACAGCGAGATGCTGCGCAAGCCGAAAGAGTTCACGATCGTCCACAACAACTGGTTCGGCCGTCCCACCATCGACGAGACGCTCACGCCGTACACCTTCACGAAGAGTTTCTGGAACTACACGGAATACTCGAATCCGAAGGTCGATGGCCTGCTCACCGAGGCACTCGGCGTCGTCGACTTCGAGAAGCGCAAGCGGATCTACGACGAGGTGCAGCGGATCCTCTGGGAGGAAGGCCCCGAGGTCGTCCCCTACTTCCGCAACTACGTCTCGGCCATTCGCAAGAACGTGAAGAACTACAAGCTGATCCCCGTGCAGTACGTCGACCTGCGCGAGGTGTCGATCGAGTGATGTGAGCGTCGCGAGCTACGTCCTCCGTCGCGTCGGGCTGCTGGCGGTCACGCTCTTCGCGATCTCGCTGCTGATCTCCGGGATCCTGCAGCTGCTGCCCGGAGACGCCGCGGAGCAGGTGCTGGGCGCATGGGCCGAGCGGTCGGGACAGACGCTCGCCATGATGCGTGAACGGCTCGGGCTGCACCGGCCGTGGCACGAGCAGTACCTCGGCTGGCTCGGCGGCATCGTGCGGGGCGACTTCGGCAAGAGCCTCGCGCTCGACGCGCCGATCGGGCCGATCCTGGCCCACCGGCTCGGCTACTCGTTGCGCCTCGCCGTGCCGGCGCTCGTGCTGGCGGTGAGCCTGAGCCTGGTGCTCGGCGTCCTGGCCGCCACGCGGCGGAACCGCGTCGTGGACCACGTCATCACCGTGTTCACGCTCGGCGGCGTGTCGGTCCCCGCGTTCGTGCTGGGCTCGGTGCTGATCCTCGTGTTCGCCGGCTGGCTGCGGTGGCTGCCGTCCTCGAGCGCCCTCCTCGACGGCAGCGGACCCGGCTACTGGACGAAGGTGCTGGCGCTGCCGGTCGCCACGCTCACGCTCGAGTCGCTCGCCTACATCACCCGCACGACCCGCAGCAGCATGATCGAAGTGCTGAAGACGCCGTACGTCCGCACGGCGATCCTGAAGGGGATGCCGCGACGGACCGTCCTCTTCAAGCACGCGCTGCGGAACGGGTTGCTGCCGACGGTGACGGTCGTCGCCTTCAACTTCGGCTGGCTCCTGGGCGGCGTGGTCGTGGTGGAGCAGGTCTTCAGCTATCCGGGGCTCGGGAGCCTCGTGCTCTTCGCGATCGAGCAGCGCGACCTGCCGCTGCTGCAAGCCTGCATGTTCTTCGTCGCCGGTGCGTACTGCGTCGCCAACCTCTTCGCCGACGTCCTGTACGCCGTCCTGAATCCGAGAATCCGCTACTGACATGGCGGTGCTCGGGACCGGCTCGGGCGGCGACGGCGAGGTCGCGATGACGACCGCGACGGTGGCGATCGGCGCGCCGGCCCGTACCCGACACCGGCACGCGCTCCGCGCCGTGCCGTTCACGCTCCTCGCAGGCATCGCGATCGTCGGGCTGTTCGCGCTGCTGGCGGCCGTCGGCCCCTGGGTCGCGCCGCGCGACGTGGAGTCGCACTCGTCGGCGCGCCTCCAGGCGCCGTCGAGCGCGTACTGGTTCGGCACCGATCGCTACGGCCGCGACATGTTCAGCCGCGTCGTCGTGGGCAGCCGGACGACGATGACGATGGCCGTCTCGGGCACGCTGCTCGGCGTCGCGGTCGGACTCGTCATCGGGCTCGTGAGCGGCTACGTCGGCGGGCGCCTCGACGAGCTGCTCATGCGGATCATGGACATCTTCATGGCGTTTCCCTCGCTGCTGCTGGCGCTGCTCGTGGTCGCGATCCTCGGCGCGAACGTGGTCAACGCGATGGCGAGCATCGGGATCGTGTTCATGCCGCGCGTGGCGCGCGTCGTCCGGAGCGCCACGCTCGGCATCCGGCACGCGGCGTTCATCGAGGCCGCGGAGGTGCGCGGCGAACCGACGCCGCACATCATCTTCCGCGAGATCCTGCCGAACCTCTGGCCGCCGATCATCGTCGAGGGCTCGATCCGCCTCAGCTACGCCGTGCTGCTGTCGGTCTCGCTGAGCTACCTCGGGCTCGGGGCGCAGCCGCCCACGCCGGACTGGGGCCTGATGGTGAGCAAGGAGCGCGCGTTCATGGTGCAGGCGCCGTGGGTCGTCCTGTTCCCGGCGGGCGCGATCGTGGCGCTCGTCGTCGGCGTCAATCTCCTGGGCGACGGCCTGCGTGAGTGGCTGATGGCGTGGAAGAGCCGTGATGAGTGACGTGACGGCGCCGCCCGTCCTCGAGGTGCGCGGGCTCTCGATCGCGTACGCGACGCGTGGCGGAACCGTGCACGCCGTGCGCGACGCGAGTCTGGAGGTGCGCGCCGGCGAGACGGTCGCGCTCGTCGGCGAGAGCGGCTCCGGCAAGACCAGCCTCGCGTTCGCGGTGATGCGCTTCCTCGACGCGAACGGGCGGGTGACCGCGGGCGAGATCCGCTTCCACGGCGCCGACGTGCTCGCGCTCGGTCCCGCCGAGCTCCGGCGGCTGCGCGGCGCGCGCATCTCGATGGTCTTCCAGGACCCGCAGACGTCGCTGAACCCGGTGCTGCGCGTCGGCGAGCAGGTGGCCGAGGTCGTGCGCGAGCACCTCGGCCTCAGCGCCGGTGCTGCGCGCGCGCGCGTGCTCGAGCTCTTCGCGCAGGTGAACCTGCCGGATTCCGCCTCGATCGCCGACCGCTATCCGCACGAGCTGTCGGGCGGACAGCAGCAGCGCGTGCTCATCGCGATGGCGTTCGCGTGCGACCCCGAGCTGCTGATCATGGACGAGCCGACGACGGGCCTCGACGTCACGACCGAGGCGCGCATCCTCGACCTCATTGCCGACATGAAGGCGCGGCATCGCCCGGCCATCCTCTACATCACGCACAACCTCGGCGTGGTTGCGCGGTTCTGCGACCGCGTCGTCGTGATGTACGCCGGCGAGGTCGTGGAGGAAGGCCCGGTCGCCCGCGTCTTCTCCCGGCCGCTCCATCCTTACACGCGTGGCTTGCTCACGAGCGTGCCGCGCCTCGACTGGAGCAAGCGCGACGGTACGCTCACCGCCATCGAGGGGCGACTGCCAGGCCTGGTCGACCCTCCGCGCGCGTGCGTCTTCGCGGCTCGCTGCCCGGAGCGGATCGATCGCTGTCTCGAAGTGCGACCCGGCCCCGAGCCGGCGCTCGGTGGGGGCTTCGCCCGCTGCCTGCGCGCGGCCGAGCTCGCCGACTTCCGCTTCGGCGGCCGGCGCGGCGCCGGCGACAGCGAGCCGACGACGACGCCCGGCGCCGCGCTCGTGGAGACGCGCGACCTGCGCTGTCACTACCCGGTGCGCCGAACCGTCGCGGACGTCTTCCGCGGCGCCGCGCCGCGCGCCGTGCGCGCCGTTGACGGGCTCAGCCTTGACCTGCACCGCGCGGCGACGCTCGCCGTCGTTGGCGAGAGCGGTTGCGGCAAGACGACGCTCGGGCGCGCGATCGTCGGGCTGCTCGATCCGACGGCCGGGGAGATCCGCGTCGACGGGCAGCGCCTGCCCGGGCTCGCCCGCCGGCGCTCGCGCGAGCTCCGGCGCCGGATCCAGGTGATCTTCCAGAACCCGGAAGCGACGTTGAATCCGCAGAAGACGGTGGGGCAGACGCTCCGGCGTCCGCTCCAGCTCCTCGGGCTCGCCCGCGGCCGCGTGGCCGAGGCCCGCGTGCTCGAGCTGCTGCGCGCCGTGCACCTGCCGGAGGCGTACGCCACGCGGTACCCGCACGAGCTGTCCGGTGGCGAAAAGCAGCGCGTGGCCATCGCGCGCGCGTTCGCCGCCGAGCCCGACGTGATCGTGTGCGACGAGCCGCTGTCGGCGCTGGACGTGTCGGTGCAGGCCGCGATCCTGAACCTCCTCGTGGATCTCCAGCGCCGGTCGTCCACGGCGTACCTCTTCATCTCGCACGACCTGTCGGTCGTCCGCTACCTCGCGGACCGCGTGGCCGTGATGTACATGGGCAAGCTGTGCGAGATCGGCTCGGCCGCCGATCTCTTCGCGCCGCCCTACCATCCCTACACGGAAGCCTTGCTGTCGGCGATTCCGATCCCGGACCCCGCCGCGCGGCAACGGAAGGTCCGGCTGGAAGGTCCCGTGCCGAGCCCGATCGATCCCGGTCCGGGCTGCCGGTTCCACTCGCGCTGCCCGCGCAAGGTCGGCGCGATCTGCGAGCGCGAGGAGCCGCCCGCGCAAGAGGCGCGTCCCGGCCACGTCATCCACTGCCACATCCCGCTGGCGGAGCTGCGTCAGATCGCGCCCGTCGTGGAATACCGAGAGGAGACCGTCCGATGACCGAGCGCTTCGTCTCGAAGTTCAGCCAGATCCGCGGCGTCGAGATCCCGACGATTCGCGAAGGCGTGCCCAGCTTCCTCGGCGCCCCCGTCGCGCGGACACCGAACGACCTCCGCGACGCCGACGCCGCGATCATCGGCGTCCCGTACGACCGTCCCGCGACGTCCGGCCGCCCGGCAGGCGCGTGGTCCGGCTACCGCGAGGCGCCGGCCAACGTCCGCCGGCAGTCGCTGCGGTACGCGGGCTATCTCGTCGAGCACGATCTCGATGTCCTCGAGCACGTCCGTCTCGTCGACTACGGCGACGCCGAGATCGTCGACGACGTGAAGCAGTCGTCGGAGAACGTCACGCGCAAGGTGCGTGAGGTGATCGACGCGGGCTGCCGTCCGATCACCATCGGCGGCTTCTCGCCCTGCTCGAGCTACTCGGTCGTGAAGGGCCTCGCGGCGGCGACGGCCGGACGCGTCGGCGTGATCAGCCTCGACGCGCACGGCGACTGCCTCGACGCCGAGTACGGTCCGATGGGGAACCGCGAGCCGGGCTCGGCGACGTGGGAGGCGCGCATGTGGGACCACTGTCCGAACGTGGATCCCACGCGCCACGTCGAGATCGGCATGCGCGGCCCGCGGAACACGCGCGAGCAGGCGGAGGCGTATCGCACGCGCGGCGGCCGCCTCTATCCGTCGGCCACGGTGCGCCAGATCGGAATCGACGCGCTCTGCCTCGACGCGCTGCCACACCCGTTCGAGGGCACCGAGCGCACGTGGCTCCACCTCGACATGGACGTGCTCGACATCGGCGAGATCCCCGACTGGGGCGACGAGCCGCTCGGGCTCTCGTCGTGGGAGGTGGTGAAGGTCGTCCACGAGGCCGGCAAGCGCGGGCTCGACGGGCTCTCGTTCGTCTATGTCGCGCCGCGGTCGTCAGGCGCGGCGGCGGTCGTGTGCTACGTGATCGTGTACCTCATGGCCGGCTGGGTGCTCGGCGGGCGCATCGGGAAGCGCTGAGCGTGGCGACGGCTGCCGAGACGCTCGCCGCCTACGGCGCCGGGCTCGACCCGGCGACGCTGCCGGCGCCGGTCGTGCACGCGGCGCGGCGGTGCATCCTCGACGGCGTCGGCGTTGCGCTCGCCGGCGCCGGAACGCCGTGGGTCGAGCGCGCGCTCGCCGCGGCGCGCGCGCTCGGCGGCGACGGACCGGCGCGCGTGATCGGGCACGCGCAACGCCGTCCGCCCGCGCTCGCGGCGCTCGTCAACGGCACCGCGGTCCACGCGCTCGACTACGACGACGACCCGGCGGCCTGTCACATCGGCGCCGTGGTCATTCCCACCGCGCTGGCGCTCGGCGAGGTGCTCGGCGTCCCGGGCCGGCGCATCCTCGCCGCGGTCGTGCTCGGCTACGACGTGACCACGCGCGTGGCCGACGGGATCGACGCCGATCTCCTCTATCACAAGGGCTATCACCCGACCGCGGTGTGCGGCGTCTTCGGCGCTGCCGCGACCGCGGCCTATCTGCATGGCCTCGACGCCGAGCGATTCGCCGACGCGCTCGGCCTGGCCGGCAGCTTCGCCGCCGGCAACATGGAGTTCCTCGCCGACGGCGCGATGAGCAAGCGCGTCCAGCCCGGGAAGGCGGCGCACGACGGCATCGTCGCCGCCGAGCTCGCGCGGGCCGGCGTCACCGGACCGCGCACGGTGCTCGAGGGCCGCTACGGGCTCTGGCGCTATACCGAGAGCCTCGACGCCGCGGCGTTCACGAAGGGGCTCGGCACGCGCTTCGCGGTCACCGAGGTGTTCGTGAAGAAGCACGCATCGTGTCTCGCCAACGCGCCCGCCATCGACGGCGTGCTCGAGCTGCTCCAGCACGCCGGCGTCGGGCCCGCGGGGATCGCGGAAATCCGGGTCGGGCTCCGCCCATCGTCGTTCGCGATGGTCGGCGAGCCGCGCGAATTGCGCGTGCGGCCGCAGACGATGCTCGACGCGCAGATGAGCCTGCCGTACTCGCTCGCCGTCGCCATTGTCGACGGCGAGGCCGGCATCGCGCAGTTCGCGCCGGAACGGCTTCGCGATCCGGCCGTGCTCGCGCTCGCTGAGCGGATCCATCCGTACTCGCATCCGGAGCTCGCGGGGGCGAAGGCCGGCAACCTCACGAGCTACGTCGAGATCACGACGTCCGGCAGCCAGCACCTCGCGCGCTGCTTCACGACGTACCGCGGTCACCCCGAGCTCCCGATGACCGACGAGGAGCTCGAGGCGAAGTTCCGCCGCTGCGCGGCGCTGCGCGTTCCCGACTCACGCGTCGAGGCCGCGTGCCGCGCGATCTGGCGGCTCGACGCGCTTCCCGACCTCGATCCGCTGCTCACCGCGATCAGCGGCTGACCCAATCCCGGAGAGGACCCGATGGAGAAGATCCGGCAGTACCTGCGCGATCACCAGGGCGACATGCTCGGGCTGCTCGAGCGGCTCGTGAACATCGACAGCGGTTCGTACTGCAAGGAAGGGATCGACCGGTGCGGCGCGATCCACGCCGACGAGCTGCGCGCGCTCGGTTTCGCGGTCGAGACGATCGTGGAGGGCGAACGCGGAAACCACGTGCGCGCGGAGCGACCCGGGCAGGGCCAGCGGCGACTCTTCCTGTCCGGCCACCTCGATACCGTGTGTCCAGCCGGGACCGTGGCGCGCCGTCCATTCCGCGCCGACGGCGATCTCGCGTGGGGACCGGGTGTCGGCGACATGAAGGGCGGCACCGTGCAGATGCTCTACGCGCTCAAGGCGCTGCACGACCTCGGTCGCCCCACGCCGCCGATCGGCGTGTTCCTCACGGGTGACGAGGAACTCGGGAGCATCCGCGGCCGGCCGCACATCGAGGCCGAAGCGCGGCGCTCGAAGTCGTGCCTCGTGATGGAGGCGTCGACCGCGCCCGGGGTGATCGGCGTGCGGCGCTGGGGCGTGGGCGCGTTCTATCTGACGATCCGCGGCCAGGCCGCGCACGTGCTCGACCCCGACACGCCGGGCGCCAGCGCGTCGCGCGAGCTCGCGTTCAAGATCCTCGCGCTCGAGGGCTTGAGCGATCCGGTGCGCGGCGTGAAGGTCTCGGTGAACCTCGTCCGCGGCGGCAGCGCGCGGCAGGTGACGGCGTGGGAAGCCCGCGCCGACATCGACGTGCGCGTCCGCGAGGCGGCGACCATGCCGGCCGTCGAAGCGCGGCTGCGCGCCGTCGCGCTCGCGCCTGTCGTGCCCGGCGTCGAGCTCGCGCTGGAAGGCGGATTCTCCCGGCCGCCGATGGAGCCGAACCCGGCGACCGAGGCTTTCCTGCGGCTCGCCACCGATGTCGGCCGCGAGGCCGGGATCGCCGTGCGGCCGATCGAGAAGATGGGCGGTTCCGATGGCTGCTTCACGGCGGCGCTCGGCGTCGCGACGCTCGACGCGATGGGGCCGCTCTGCCACGACATCTGTGGAGAGACCGAGCGGATCGAGATCTCGAGCCTCGTCCCGCGCACGTTGCTGATCGCCGGCGTCATCGAGCGCCTGGCCGCCCAGGCGTGAGCGCGCTCGGAGTCGCGCAGGAGAAAGTCCTCGCCGCGGTCGACGACGAGGCGCTCGTCGGGCTGGCGAAGGACCTCGTGCGGTTCCCGTCGTTCACGGGCGAGGAAACGCCGTGCGCCGAGTGGCTGGCCGGCTATCTCGCCGACGCCGGGCTCGAGGTGGAGCTCCAGGAAGTGGAGCCCGGCCGCAAGCAGGCGGTGGCGCGCCTCCGGGGCCAGGGCGGCGGGCGCTCCATCATGCTGAACGGCCACATCGACATCGATCCGCTCGCCACGGGCTGGAGCCGCGATCCGTTCGACCCGTGGATCGACGACGGCAAGCTCTACGGCCACGGCGTCTACAACATGAAGGCGGGTGTCGCGTCGATCGTCAGCGCGGCGCTCGCGCTCGCGCGGTCCGGAGTGCCGCGGCGCGGCGACGTGGTGATCGCCTGCGTCGCCGGCGAGCTCAACAGCGGCATCGGCACGATCCACGCGATCGCCCACGGCGGGCGCACCGACATGGCGATCGTCGCGGAACCCTACGGCTCGCGGACGATCATCACCAAGCACACGGGCACGATGGACGTGGTCGTCCACACGCTCGGGCGCGCGATGCACATCAGCCGGAAGGAGCAGGGGCGCGACGCGATCCGCGCCATGATGCGGGCGATCGACGCCATCGAGCGCATGACCTTCACGCACACGTTCGACCCCGACCTGCCGGGGCTGCCGCGGCTGAACATCGGCTCGATCATCGGTGGTCGCGGCCGCCAGCACGAGCTGCGCGGCGCCTACACCGTGAGCGACTTCTGCACGATCTTCGTGAACGTCCGCTTCAACGCGAGCCAGACCGGCGACACGATCCTCGCCGACCTGCGCCGCACGCTCGACGCGCTGCGTGCGGACGACCCGACGTTCGAGTACGAGATCGAGTTTCCGCCGCGGCCCGAGCGCGGACTCGGCCGTCTGGCCAAGGCCGCACTCGACGTGCCGGTGACGCAGCCGGTCGTGCAGATGGTGAAGCGCAATCTCGAGCTGCTGACCGGCCGCGGCCCCGAGCACCTCGGCGTGCGGCTGCCGCAGAGCTACGCGGGCAACGACACGACGCACCTCTGGGCCGCCGGCATCCCGTGCTGCGTGTACGGGCCGTTCGGAGGCTACACCGACTACCACGACGTGCACACCTATCTCGACGAGATGTACACCGTGACGCGCGTGCTCGCGCTGAGCGCGCTGGAGGCCGTGGCATGACGACGAGCGTGGAGGATCTGAAGCGGCGCCTGTGGGCGGAGATCGACCGGCGCCGCGACGAGCTGGCGCGGCTGTGCGCCGACGGGCTGCGGCTGCCGGCCGAGAATCCGCCGGGCGATACGCGCGGAATCGCCGAGCACTACGCCGCGATCCTCGGACGGGCCGGGCTCCGGGTCGAGCGCTTCGAGCCGCGTCCGGGCAACGTGAGCCTCGTGAGCACCCAGGAGGGACGTGAGGCCCGGCCGCGCTTCGTCTTCAACGGGCATCTCGATCACTTCCCGTCGGACGATCACTCGCTGTGGTCGTTCCCGCCGTACGAAGGTCTGATCCGCGACGGCAAGATCCTCGGCCGCGGTGTGTCGGACATGCGCGGCGGTCTGACGGCCTCGCTCTTCTCCTTCCTCCTGATCCACGAGCATCGGGTACCGCTCCGTGGCCCGCTGACGGTGATGATGGTGGCCGACGAGGAGACCGGCGGCGCGTGGGGGACGGGCTTCATTCTCAAGGAGCGTCCCGAGCTGGCGGGTGACGCCTGCATGATCGGCGAGCCGGAGTCACCCGATGGCCTGCGCGTGGGGGAGAAGGGGAAGAGCCAGTTCCGCCTCATCGCGGAGGGCGACTCGCGCCACGGCGGCCTCGGAACCGGCGACGACCCCGTCGTCAAGATCGGCGCCGCGCTCCAGGAGGCGCGCCGCATCGTGGAGATGAAGGACGAAGCCCCGGTGGATCTGCTTCCCGTGCTCGACGGCATGCAGAGCTACTGGCGCACCGAGCACGACCGGGGACGGCAGTGGCTCTATCGCCGGCCGTCGATGACGGCCGGCGTGATCCGCGGTGGCATCAAGGTGAACGTCGTGCCGCGTCGCTGCGAAGTCGAGGTCGACTGCCGGCTGCCGTTCGGCATCGCGCCGGAGGACATCCGCACCGAAGTCGAGCGTCGCCTGGCCGCTGCGGGCTTGAAGGACGTGCGGTTCGAGTTCATCACGCCGGTGTTCACCGCGAGCTACACGTCGCCGACCCATCCGCTCGCCGGTATGGCGCGCGCGAACGCGAAGGCCGCCACCGGCCGCGAACCGCGGCTGACGGTGACGTTCGCGGCGACCGACGCGCGGTATTTCCGGCCGCTCGGCGTGCCGACGCTCATCTTCGGACCGCGGCCGAACGGGATGGCGGCGCTCGACGAGTTCATCACGATCGACGACCTCGTCGCGGTCACCAAGGTGCATCTGGGCACGGCGCTCGACATCCTCGCGGGTGACGGCCGGTGAGCGCCGCGTCGACGATTCGCAAGTATCTCGACTCGCAGGCGCCGGCCATGCTCGCGCTCGTCGAGGAGCTGGTCCGCATCGATAGCTACGCGGCCGTGCGCGACGGCGTCGATGCGGTCGGCAACGTGCTCTGCCGGGAGCTCGAGGCCGCCGGCTACACCACCGAGCGTGCGCGCGGCCGCAGGCTGCCGCCCGAGCAGCGCTGGCTCGAAGAGTTCATGTTGCCTGGCCTCGACTTCGAGCGGCTCGCCGATCACCGCGTCGCGCGCAAGCGCGGAAGCGGACGCGGGCGCGCGCTGATCCTCGGCGACATGGACACCGCCTTCCTGCCCGGTGGGCCGCAACGCTTCCCGTTCCGCGTCGAGGGCGCGCGCGCCTACGGCCCCGGCATCGCGGACATGAAAGGCGGGCTCACCGTCGGCGTGTGGGCGCTCCGCGCGCTCGCGGCGACCGGCGTGGAGGCGCCCGGCGAGACTGTCTGCGTCTTCAGCGCGGACGAGCAGGCGGGCAGTCTCTCCGCGCGTCACGTCATCGAGCCAGCGGCGCGGCAGGCCGACTGGGCGTTCTGCCTCGAGTGCGCGCGCGACGGCGGCAACCTGATGGGCTCGCGCGCGCAGATCGGTGTCGCGCGCCTCGACGTCGAAGGGCGCGAGGCGCACGCGGGCAGCGCCTACGCCAAGGGCGTGAACGCGATCGAGGCGATCGCGCGCAAGATCACCGCGATCCACGCGCTGACCGATCCAGCCCGGGAGATCTTCCTGAACGTCGGCACGGTCAGCGGCGGCTGGCGCCGGAGCGTCGTCCCCGGGCATGCCAGCATCACGATCGACATCCGAACGTCCGGCCCCGACACGTGGGCCGAGGTCGAGGCGGCGCTGCGCCGCATCGCCGCGCGCGACGACGTGCCGGGCTCGAAGCCGTCGTTGCTGATCGCCACGCACCGTCCGGGCGTGCCGTGGACGAAGCACACGGACCGTCTCATCGCGATCGCGCGCGAGGCCGGCGGCGAGCTCGGGTTCGACTTCGGCGTCGCGCGGTCTCCGGCTGCCGGAAGCTCCGCGTTCGTCGGACCACTCGACGTGCCGTGCCTCGATGGGATGGGACCGACCGGCGGCGGGCTCATGACCGACGAGGAGCACGTCGTGATCCCGACGCTCACCGAGCGCGCCGCGCTGCTCGCCACGATCCTCCACAAGCTCGCCACGGGAGCCTGGCAGTGAGCGTGACGGCGGACGCCACGCGCCGGCTCCGCGCCTGGATGGCCGATCACGAGCGGGAGATGATCGACCTGCTCGCCGAGATCGTGAACCTCGACACGTCCACGCTGAACCGCGACGGCGTCGAGCGCCTCGCGGGACTGATGTCCACACGCCTTCGTGCGCTGGGCTTCTCGGTCGAGCGCTTCGCGCCGACTCCGCCGCGCGAGGACTGGGTGAACAACGCCTTTCTGGACGGACGCGGCGCGGAGGCGATCGCGCCCGGCGTGCTCGCGCGTCTCGGCGGAGGCAGCGGGCAGGGACGGCTGCTCCTCCTCGCGCACCTCGACACCGCGTTCCCGCCGGGCGAGCCGTCGCGCACCCCGTTCCGCATCGCGGGCGGCCGCGCCTACGGCCCCGCCGTCGCGGACATGAAGGGCGGCGTGGTCGGGGTCCTCTTCGCCTGCCGCGCGCTTCTCGAAACCGGCGTCGCCCGCCCCGCGGAGATCACCGTCGTCTACGACACCGACGAGCAGGCGGGCACCGTGTGCTCGCGGGCGCTCATCGAGGCCGAAGCGCGCCGCGCCGACTGGGGCCTGGTGACGGAATCCGGCCGGTCGGGCGGACAGGTCGTCGGCCAGCGCGCCGGGCTCGCCATGGGCGAGCTCATCGTCGAAGGCGTCGAGGCGCATCTCGGAACCGGCTACCGCGAGGGACGCAGCGCGATCGACGCGATCTGCCGCAAGGTGACCGCGCTCCACGCGCTGCACGATCCCGACAAGGGTGTCCTCCTCAACGTCGGGGAGATCGCGGGCGGCACACGCCGCAATCTCTTCGCGGCCCACGCGGTCGCGAGGATGGATGTGCGCGTGGTCGACGCGACGACCTGGGAGCGCGTGCAGCGACAGATCGAGACGATTGCGGCCGCGGAAGAGCCACGCGGAACGCGGGCGACGCTGCACCTCTGGCAGCACCGCCCGCCGATGCCATGGACGGCGGCGACCGACGGGCTGGCCGCGCTCGTGGCCGAGGCGGCCGCGGCGATGGGCACGCGGATCGACACCATCCCGACGATGGGCGGTTCCGACGCGAACCTCATCGCCGCCCAGGGCACGCCCGCGCTGTGCGGGCTCGGCCCGGTCGGCGGCGCGGTGATGACGCGCGACGAGTACATCGAGCTTCCGACGCTGGCCGAGCGCGCCGCGCTCGTCGCCGCGCTCGCTCACGCGCTCAGCCTCGGGACAACCGCAACCCAGACGACGACGCTCCAGTCGCTCCGTTGACGCGGCGCACGCCCGGCGTCGCGACGTCCAGGTCGCGAGCGGGCTCGGAGGTGTCAGTCTCCGGGCCGCTCTCTGCACCAGCTAATGAGTCTCGCTGAATAGGTTAGAGAACATGTCAGAACGCCAACCCGGCGTGACACAGGAAGCCCGCCGCCAGCTCCGGTTCCCGGCGGACGCGTCCGAAGCCCACACGGAGCGGCCGGCGCAGTGCGCCGACATCCGGCGTGCACACGTTGGCGAGGTCACGCGTTTTCACGTTTCCCCAGACCTGCTCGAGCGGATTCAGCTCGGGCGCGTAGGCCGGCAGGCGTTCGACATCTCGGGCGGCGAGAACATCTCGAGCATCGCGGTGGAGGCCGCACTGGTGCGCCATCCGGCCGTCGCGTTCGCGGCGGTCGTCGCGCGTCCGGACGAGAAGTGGGGCGAGACGCCGTGCGCGTTCGTCGAGCTGCGCCCCGACGCC
>JACPCW010000050.1 GCA_016184365.1 Candidatus Rokuibacteriota bacterium | reverse complement strand
GGACGTGCACGACCCACTCGTGGCGCCAGACGGCGCGCGGCACCTGCTCGAGGAGCCCCGCCTTCCGGAGCCCCGCGCGCATCTTCCCGCGGAACAGGCCCGAGAGCGCCCGCCCCGGTACGCGGAACACGGCATGGCGAGGCTGCACCCACGTCTGATCCGTGCCGCGCAGCCCGCCCGCCGTGACGAGCATGTGCACGTGGGGGTGGTAGAGCAGCGCCCGCGTCCAGGTATGGAGCACCGCGAGCACGCCGGGGCGCGCGCCGAGGTAGCGCGGATCGGCGGTGAGCGTGAGGAGCGCCGCCGCCGCCGCCGTCATCAGCACGCCGTACACGAGCTTCTGATGTGCCCGGGCGAGCGCCCGCAGTTCGGCCGGCAGCGTGAAGGTCAGCAGGAAGTAGGCGCACGGGAGCAGGCGGGCGCGCTGCCGGTCCAGCCAGCGCTGGGTCTGCTCCCCGTGACACTTCGGGCCTGTACTGCCGCGTGCCGCAGTGATCACACGCCTGGACATGCCCACCAAGGGCCGCCGTGCGACAGGCGACGATGTCGGACAGAGCACGGCGGTGCGACGGCAGCAGCGTCGCGCCGTGGAGCGCTTGGTAGACCTCGCCCGCCGCGCGGACGATGTCCGCGAGCTCGAGCATGAGCGGCCGGGCCGCTCAGAGTCCCTGCATCAACCGATTGATCGGATCGACGGCGGTTTGACGCACCTCCGGCGTCAGGTGGGTGTACACCTGCGTGGTCCGGGCGCTGGTGTGGCCCAGGTACACCTGGATGAGGCGGAGGTTCACGCCGTCTTCCAGGAGATGGGTGGCGTAGGAATGCCGCAACGTGTGCACATGCGCCCGCTTCTGGATACCGCTCTGCCGGCGCGCCCGCACGAACGCCGACTGCAGGCTCGAGCGCGAAATCGGCCCGGCGCCGGCGGGCACGAAGTACCGCGTGCCCTCGCGGACGGGCGCGGGAAACAGCCACTGCGGGGAGCGATGGGTGCGCCAGTGTTCCCGGAGCATCGGGAGGGCGTCGCCCGGGATCGGGACATACCGGTCGCGCCGCCCCTTCCCGTGGATGTGCAGCAATCCGCGGGCGCTATCCACGTCGGCGACCTGGAGGTGGGCGCCTTCCTGCAGGCGCAGGCCGCAGACATAGATCGTGGTCAGGCACGCCCGGTAGACCGGCAGCCGAACGCACCCCAGGATGCGGCGCACCTCCTCGCGGCTCAAGATCGCCGGGAGCTTCTTCTCCCGCATCGGCCGCACCAGCCCGAAGACCTTCCACTCGCGGCTCAGCGTCCGCTCGTAGAAGAACTTGATCCCGCACAACGCGATCGTGAAGCTGGCCCGGGCGAAGTGCTTGACGTTGGTGAGGTACAGAAAGTACGCGCGCAGCTCGTCCTCCCCGAGCTGGTCGGGAGGCCGATGGAAATGAGCGGCGAGCTGGTGGACCGCGCGGACATATGCTTCCTGGGTGCGCGGCGAGAACCCCCGAAGCTGCAGGTCGTCGAGCATGCGTTGGCGGAGTGGCGTCATGGCGTCCCCTTTCCGAGCGGCTGGCACCGCCCAGAACAGGGTGCGTCGTGACGTCACTCGCGGGGGGAGGACGGCCCAGAACAGGGTGCGTCGTGACGTCACTCGCGGGGGGAGGACGGCAAACCCTTGCGACCATGCCCTCGGCTATCCGCCGAAGGCGGATTGAGTTCAACAGTACTTGCAGCGGTCGCTGTGATGTTCGGATCTCCCGTGATCACGAGCGCGGCTTCGCCCGCGTGTCCACCGGAAGTGAAGGAGGCGAGAACGCTGTTGACCGCGAAGACGGCGTCCGCCAAGAAGACGACCCCGCCGGCGAAGACTCTCGCAGCCGCGCGCGGGCAGCAGGAAGTCCAGGCGCCGCGCGGCCAGCAAGATGTTCAGGCTCCGCGCAACGTGGCCAAGGGCCGAGCCAACGCACTCACCAACGCGCGGAGGCTCGTCACGGAAGCCGGGACCGCATGCAAGGACGCGGACGCTCAGCGAGCGCTGGCGAATGCGCATGCCGCGATGGAGCTCTTGAAGTACCTGCCGTAGCACCGACGGCCGCCTCCAGGAACTGCCGACGGTGCTCCCGTGAACTGGCTGTGGGACCCATCTCAGGCGTCCTCCAGTGGCTGCAGGTGAGCCGTCGGCCCAGCCGGGCGGCGGGCCGGCCAGCCCGGTCCGGCGGACGTCCCGCGTGATGAGCGCCGCCCGGCCGGAGAGGATGACGGCGCTTCCGCCCCTCATCTTCCTCGTGAACATCGCGGTGACGGGCGTGCTCATGATGTACAGCTCGCTCAACCTCAGACCCGATCTGCCGGCGTCGGCTTCCGCCCACCAGGAGACCTACCACCGCGCCACGCTCTATCTCGCGATCCTGCTCCCGACCGCGGCGAGCGCGGTCTACCTGTGGCCGGTCTCGCGCTGGGTGCGCAGGGTCTGGGTGAAGTGCACGGCGGAAGGCGGGACGGTCGCTGTGCCGCCGCCCATCGGGCAGAGAGCCGCGAACGCGCCGATCACCCTTGCGGCATTCTCTCTCGCGAGCTGGATCCTGGTGGATCTCCTGGTCCTCCTGCGACTCCGCGCGATCCCTGCCGAGCTGACGCCCGGTCTGGCGGCACACTTCATCATCCGCCCGCTGCTGGCGGGCCTGATCGCCGGCGTCGCGGTCTTCTTCGTGTCGGAGTACGTCTGCCGCACGCATCTCTGGCCCGCGCTGCTCGCCACCGTCCCGATCGCGGGGAATCCGGGCGTCTGGAGGATCCGCCTCGCGCACCGTCTCCTTCTCCTCTGGCTCGCCATCGGCTTCCTTCCCTTGAGCGCGGTCGCCCTGACAGCCTCGATGCGCGTGGATCACCCCGACGCTGCGGACGCCGTTGTCGTTCGTGTCGTCTCCGTCGTGATCTTCATCGCCGCGTCCGCCGCCCTGGGCGGCGCCGGGCTCGCGTGGCTCCTCGCGCGATCCATGGACCGGCCGCTGCGGGCGCTGGAGCAAGCGATGGCGCGATTGCGTGGCGGTGACTTCTCGGTGCGCGAGCCCGTGCGGACCACGGACGAGATCGGCGGACTGGCCGAGGGCTTCAACCTGATGGCCGAGCGCCTGTCCGAGAGCTACGCGGCGCTCGAGACGCGAAACCGCGAGCTCGCCGCCGCGCTGGATCGCGTCACGTTCCTGGAGAGCGTCAAGCGGGGGCTGGACCGGTTCGTGCCCGACACCGTGCGCCGCGCGCTCGAGGAGAACCCCGACGCGACGGCGCTGCAGAAGCGGACGCGGGACGTCACCGTCCTCTTCCTCGACATCGAAGGCTACACCCGGTTGAGCGAGGAGCTTCCCCGCGAGGCGCTGACGGCGCTCCTCGAGCGCTATTTCTCGCTCTTCCTGTCCGATATCCGGGCCGAAGGCGGGGACATCAACGAGACGGCCGGCGACGGGCTCATGATCCTCTTCCAGGCGGACCGGCCCGAGGCGCACGCCCTGGCCGCGGTGCGCGCGGCTCTCGCGATTCGCGACAAGACCGAAGTCACCAACCGCGCCGGGGGCGACGCGCATCCCTCGATCGCCGTCAACATCGGGATCGGCTCCGGTGAATGCGATCTGGGAGTGGTCAGGCTGCACGGCGCGGCCGGCGAGCGATGGACGTACACGGCGACCGGGCCGGTCACGAACCTCGCGGCGCGCCTGGGTGATCGAGCCGTCGGTGGTCAGATCCTGGTGAGCGCCGAGACCGCGGGGCGCGTGCGGGGAGCGTTTCGCCTCATGAGCCTCGGACCGCTGGCCCTGAAGAACATCCTGAGCCCGGTCGAAGCATGGGAGGTCGAGCCGACTTCACTCCAGCCGAATGATCCGTCGCCTCGCCGCGTGATGAAGGAGTAGGCCCGCCGCGTACGCCACGCCCATGTTCCAGGGCGCGAGACCCGCCGTCACGACCATGACCGTCCGGTCGGTGCGCGAGAACGCCTCCCCGTCGACGCCTGCGGCCAGCTCGATGCCGCCAAACAGGAGGATCACACCGAGGACGGGCATGGGAAAGAGCCGGAACAGTGTCGCGACGGAATCCGCGAACAGGAACGCGACGATGAGCAGGAGCAATCCGAGGATCACGAGCGCGCCGCCCGTGCGCGCGCCGAACCGCACGTGACCCGCCATGCCGCCAGCGCCACGACACATCGGGACGCCGCCGAGCGGAGCGGCGAGCAGGTTCATCAGGCCGTGGTCGAACGCGAGCAGCCGGACCGTGATCGGCCGCTTCGGGAACAGCGCGTTGTGTTCCTCGGCGGTGGCGATGACCGCGTTTCCGAGCGTCAGAGCCATCTGAGGCAGCGCAAGGAGCGCGACGCCGTTGAGGAGGTCGGGCGATGTGATCGTCGGCAAGACGAGCGATGGAAGCCGAAACTGTGGCGCCAGCACGCGCAGGTCCTGGCTCAGCGTCGGATCGAACGCCAGCGCGCCGGCGGCTCCATATCCGAGCAAGACGAGCATCGCCGGGACCCGCGGCTGCCCGAGCAAGAGAAAGGTGAGCACCGCGCCCCCGAGCGCGAGCGCCGGTCCCGTCTGCATGAGTCTCACACCTTCGAAGATGAAGCTGAGGCCGAGTCCGAGCACGATGCCGCGCACGACCGGCCGGCTCGTGAGCGCCGCCAGCCACGACACGGCGCGCGTCGCGCCGAGGAAGAGCCAGAGCACGCCGGTGGCGACGGCGGCCACGAAGATGGCTCCGTGCGTCACGATATCCGGATGCGTGATCGCGGCCGTGGCGATGGCCTTCATGGGCTGCACCGACATCGGCGTCCGGAAATAGAGGCCCGTGGCGAGGGCGAGCAGGCCGAAGCCGAGCAGCACGCCCTGCGGATCGAGCCGGTTGATCGTGATGTAGCCGACGACGAACGGGATCAGCGTGCCGAGATCGCCGAAGGCGCCGGCGAGCTCCGAGCGGTCGAACCGGTTGCCGGCGAGGTTCACAATCCGTTCGTGTCGAAGGCCGCGCGGTAGAACGTCTGGAGGGCGCGGTCGAGCCGCGTCCGGAACCGCGTGTAGCGCTGGACGAGCGCTTGCCCTCGCGCCGTCAACGCGGCGCCGCCGCGCTCGTTGCCGCCCCGCGCCCGCTCGATCAGCGCGTAGCCCAGCGCGCGCTCGGCATTGTCGAGATAACCGAGCGCGTGGCGATACGACCAGCCGACCTCGCTGGCGGCGGCGCGGATCGAGCCCGTGGCGGCGATGGCCCGCAACAGCGCCATCCCGCCGTCGCCGAGCACGAAGCGATTGCCGGCCTCGAGCCAGACCTTGTGCTGCGGCGTCAGCCGATGTGATCGGCCGTGCATCTCGGGCGCTACGAGTATCACCCTCGCATCGTGTCGTCAACGCCTCGGAGCCCCGACGGTGCCCGCCCCACCGTCGACCGCATCAGGGTACGATGCCTGCATGGAATCGAGAGACCTGAGCGTCGTTGTCCGAGGCGTCGGCGACGTGGGCTCGGCCATCGCTCATCGCCTGTTTCTGGAGCGTTACGCCGTCGTGATCCACGATGACCCGACGCCGACGACCACGAGGCGAGGCATGGCGTTCGCCGATGCGGTGTTCGACGGCAGCGCTCTCCTCGACAGGGTGCATGCGGTGCGTGCGCACGATCTGGCGCGGGTCAAAGAAACCCTGGATGGTCACGCGGCGATTCCCGTGTACGTCCACGACATCGGCCCGCTCCTCGCCGACGTGAAGCCCGACGTCCTCATCGACGCCCGGTTGCGGAAGCACGCCCGGCCCGAGGTCCAACGTGGATTGGCGGAATTCACCGTTGGGCTCGGCCCGAGCCTCGTCGCCGGAGGCCATGCCGACGTGGTGGTCGAGACGAGCTGGGAGCGGCTCGGCGCTGTCATCGCCGAGGGCACGTCCCTTCCGCTCGCCGGTGAGCCCCGCGAACTCGGCGGCCACGCCCGGGATCGCTACGTCTATGCGCCCTCCGATGGCATCTTCCGCACCAAGGCACGCATCGGTGACGTCGTCCGTCAGGGTCACGAGATCGCCGAGATCGGAGCCATGGCCTTGACGGCACCGCTCGACGGAATCCTCCGGGGGCTCACGCGCGACGGAGTGCCAGTCACGGTCCGGACGAAGATCATCGAGGTGGACCCGCGCGGCTCCGGAGCGGAGGTCAGAGGGATCGGGGAGCGTCCTCGTCGGATCGCCGAGGGCGTGCTCCAAGCCATCCGCGCCTGGGCGGCAGCGCCAGGCCGCCGAACGCAACGAGCGTGAATACCGCGCCGGCGTAGAGGGTCGGCGGTGCTCCGTACCGCGAACTATCGCACCAGCCTTCCTGTGTTCTGCCGGACAAGGCTCGACCCGACCGGCACTTTCGTGAAGCGTCCGTCCGGAATCTCTTTGCGAGCACGCAACAGGAAGTGCTCCGCAGCCTTCGGCGCGAGATGGTCGGTCAAGCCGACGACGTGAATGGTTCTCGAGAGCGGCCAGCCGTCGATCCGCACGAGCTTCAAGCTTCCGCGTCGTAACTCATCCCGTTGAAGGAGCACGCCTATCGCGAGGTCCATCGAGTGCTCCGACCGGGTGGTCGGCTGCAGTTCGCCGACATTGTCCTCAAGAGCGATCTGGAGCCGGAGGTGGTGGGAAGCCTCGACGCATGGTCGAATTGAGTGGCCGGCGCGATCCCGGTACGGGATCAGGTCGACGTGATCGTGAAAGCGGGCTTCGTCTCCGTGGAGTATCTCGGCACATCGGGCTTCACGACGTCGCGCTTCACCGAGGCCGGTCTCTTTCGCGCGCGGAAGCCTCCAGCTCGCGGCCTGGCGCTGTCCGGATTTTAGGACCGAAGGCCCCTCAGCGGCTGTGTCCTGAAAACAGGACAATGACACGTTATGATATATTGCCCGTAAATGAAGACATTTGCCCAGGAGCCGGAACCCAGGGGGGACACGCCTTTCCGCATCTACACCGCCGCCTCCCTTGGCGCTGCCATCAAGCATTACCGTCAAGAGGCGGGACTCTCTCAGGCTGAACTGGCTGCTCGCTCGGGGCTCAACCGAACCTACCTCTCCGATCTGGAGAGGGGAAAAGAGACTGAGCAGCTTCGCCGTCTGCTTCGCGTTCTCAGACAGCTCGGTGTGAGGATGACCCTCCAGAAGGCGGACTGGTAATGGCGAACGCCCTTGCCATCTGGCTCTACGGGATCAGGGTTGCGGTTGTCGAGCAGGCGCGCGAGAGGCTCCGGCTCTACTACACGAGCGAGGCGCTCGAAAGGTATGAGCTCGGCGTTCCGCTTTTATCGCTATCGCTTCCGCTGACGTCTCGCCGTTACCCCCACGGCGCCGTCCACGCCTTCCTCGACGGGTTGCTTCCTGAGGGAGAACCCCGCCGCGCCGTGGCGGCTGACTTCGATCTCCGTGCCGGTGATACCTACGGCCTCGTTCGGGCTCTTGGACGTGACTGTGCCGGTGCGCTCGTGATTCAGTCCGACGATGAGGCCGCGCCACCGCAGCCCACGACGAAGACTGCGGAGCCGCTCACTGCGGCGGCCATCAGTGACCTCGTGGCGAATCTCCGCAGTGCCCCGCTCGGCGTGGGCGCTCGGGTCCGCATGTCCCTTGCCGGCGTCCACGAAAAGCTGCTCCTCACTCGCATGCTCGACGGATCCTGGGGTCGACCCGTCGAGGGCACGCCGTCCACGCACATTCTCAAGCCCGAGATCGCCGAATATCCGAACACGGTCGAGAACGAAGCATTCTGCATGCGCCTGGCGAAGCACGTCGGACTGTCCGTTTCTGCGGTCGAAACGACGATGATAGACGGCAGGCGGCTGATCGTCGTCGAGCGCTACGACCGGATCGTACGTGCGGACGGGACGGTCGAGCGCATCCACCAGGAGGATTTCTGCCAGGCGACGGCGATTCCTCCGGCAAAGAAGTACGAGGAGGACGGCGGGCCGACGCTTCGCCGGATCGCGGGGATCCTTCAAGGGGTCGCAGGGCCCGATTCGTTAGAAACACTGCTGCGGGCCGTGACCATCAACGTCCTGATCGGAAACGGCGACGCCCACGGCAAGAACTTCTCGCTCCTGCACGACGCTTCGGGCTCGCTCCGGCTCGCCCCGCTCTACGATCTGCTGTCCACCCTGGTGTACGGCGACGACAGGCTCGCGATGTGCATCGACGACGTCCAACGGACGAACCGTGTCACCGCCGATCGAATCGTCAACGAGGCGGCGCGGTGGGGAGTATCGAGGCGTCGCGCGTCCGAGATCATCGCGGAGATCCTCGACCGTGCTCCCGCCGCAGCACAGGCGGCACGGGACGAAACCGAAGGCGTTCCCGCTGGCGTCCTCGGAGTGGTCGATTCTCAGCTCGCCCAGCTGCGGAGCGCGTTCACCGGGCTCGGGACAACATCTCGACGCGAGTGAGAAACGTGAGCCCTTCAGTGCGGCTACGCGGAAGAAGTTCTCGTCGAGCTGCCGGAGCGCCCGGCGCTGGCGCACCAGCTCGTCGGTGAGGCCACGCTCCCCGTGGCCTGACGATCAGGTCGCCAGGAGCCTCGCCAGCGTCACCTCGCCCCAGTGCGGGGGAAGCGCGCGCTCGAACGACGCGCGTTCCCTCACCCGGTTGAGCGGAGGTTTCGTCGCGTCGATTCCCCACTTTCCGATCAGCACGCGCCGCGGAGCGTTCTCGATCGGCCGCGCGGCCGGATCGGCCGCGTGCCCGCGCATGCCCGGCGCGATGAACACGTCGCGTTCGGGGTCGACGCGGGTGGCGATCGACCACAGGAGATCCGTCGGGCTCTCGAGGTCGACGTCGTCGTCCACCGCGACCGCCATCTTGGCGTTCGGCCAGCGCTGTCCGAGCACGAACATCAGCGCATCCTTGAGCTCGCCGTCATAGGCGGGCGTCGCCTTGACGACGCAGGCGAGCGTTCCGCCCCACGGCACGTACTGCACGTCGTGCACGCGGAGGCCGAGCTCCCGCAGGCGGTCGTAGAGGATCGCTTCGTGCGGCAGCGCCAGCAGCGCCTGGTGATCCGTATAGAGGAGCGTGTTGTGCTGGCGGAAGATCGGGTCGTCGCGCATGGTGATCGCGCTGGCCTCGAACACCGGCTGCTTCGTGACGCCCGGGTGGTAGTAGAGGAACTGCGACGGCCCCGGCCCCTCGTCCGCCCGCTCGCCGGGCAGGACGTAACCCTCGATCACCACCTCCGCGTGGGCCGGAACCTCGAGCGGCACGGTGTCGCACGGCACGAGCTCGACGGTCTCGCCGATGAGGGCGGAGACCATCTCGAGCTCCCCGAAGCGTTCGAGGTGCGTCGGGACGCTGTAGCTCGCCATGATCTCGTATCCGGGATGGCCGCCGACGACGAAGGCGATCGGCATGCGTTCCTTCGCGCGCTCGTACTTCTCGAGGATCGACCGCATGTGCGGCGAGCTGCCGATCAGATAGGTGCCGCGCGTGGCCGACAGCAGCCCGATGCGTGTGAAGGAGAGATTGACCTGGCCATCGTCGGGGTCGCGGCAGACGACCATCGCGATGATGGTGCGGCCGCGATCGAGCGCGCCGTGCTGAAAGCCCGGAAGCTTCGCGAGGTCGATGTCTCCGCCCTTCAGGGTTCGATCCTTGACGGGGCCGCCGGCCACGAGCCGCGGCGGCTCCGGCGGCAGCGCCAGGCGACGCGCGAGCTCCGGGAGCACCCGGTCCGGTGTCGTCCGCAGCACTCGCGCCTGTGCCGTGCGGTCGCGAAACAGGAGATCGCAGACGCGCCAGCCGGGAAAGCCCTCGATCGCCTCGAACAGGATCGGCTGCCGCGCATCGACGATGAGCGGGCTCACGTGATCGATGGCGACCGGTTTCCGGATCCGCAGCAGGAGGTCGTCGATCTCCGCGAGGAACGACCTGAGGTCAGACGCCATGCCGCGCAGTATATGACGCTACACTCGCGGTAGCGTGCACGGCGCCGATCTCTTCCTCGGCCTCCTGATCGCCGACGCGTCGTCGACCAGGGTCGGAGAATGCCTCACGTCCAACGTGATCTGCGCGCATCCGGAGTGGACGACGGAGCGGGCGATGCAGGCGATGAGCGACGCTCGGGTCGGTCGCCTGCCGGTCGTGGACGATCAGGACCGGCTCGTCGGTGTCGTGACGCTGAGCTCGATGGCGTTCCGCGCGCCCGACAAGGGCGAGGCGCTCGAAACCGCGCAGGAGGTCTCGCGCCGCTCCGCGCGCGCGGCGGCGTGATCGAGGTCCGCTCGTCGAGGATCGAGGGCGGCGAACGGGACGGCTCCGGCGATGGCTCGGGATCAGGCGGCCTTGATCCGGCTGGAACCGCGTTGCTGCCATGTGCTGCTCCCGCTCGAAGTCAGCGCGGGTCACGCCGCGCGGGACACCCTCGACAGTGGCGCGATGGTGGGCCGGGCGAGATCGATGTAGTCACGCATGTTCATGCGAACTTCCGCTTCATGGCGCCCGGCCGGGAACACGATCTCTTCTTCGTCCGCGAGGTCGCGGTCGACGAAGAGGTCGATCCCGTAGAGATGGCCGAACGGCGGCATGGCGCCCGGTTCGCAATCGGGAAAGAGGTGCCTGAACTCGTCCTCGGCCGCGAGCCGCAGTCGCGTCCGGTCCGTGAGCGGCTCGAGGGCGTGGAGATCGAGCTTCGCCGGCGCCGGCAATGCCACCATCCCCCACCAGTCGTCCGCGCGAACCATCACGACCTTCGCCACGCGACTGCCACCGACGTGCGCGTTCGCGGCACGCTGCTGGGCCGTATACGCCGGCGGGTGCTCGATGACGTCGAAGCGAGTTCTCGCGCCGAGCAGCAGTTCTCGCAACGTCGGACTCATGGCTCCATCTCCTTCGTTGGTCTCCGCCGCCCGCGCTTCCCGCTTCGACTCGCGCGAGCAAACGAGGAGCGCCGGGATCTCCACGCTTCGCAGCACGGCGTCGGTGGTCGAGCTGAAGATGAGACGTCCGAGCCCCCTGTGTCCGTGAGTCGTCATGGCGATGAGCTGGACATCGAACTCCTTCGCCGCTGCGACGATCTCCGTGGCCGCGTCGCCGACGCGCACCTCGGTGGTTGCGCGCACGCCGTGGTCGGCGAGGTGACGCGCCACGCCTCGCAGGTAGTTCTCCGCTTCCTGACGGAGCCGTTCCCGAGCCTCCACGATCAGATGGAGCGTGCGATCGGCAGCGGTCGAGGTGATCTCCACCAGGACGCAGAGGAGCACGGCATCGAGCTGGAGCGCCCGCGCCGTTCTCAGGACATGGGGAAGGATGGCTTCCGCAGGGGCGGAGCCGTCGAGCGGAATGAGGACGGCTCGTCGTGCGGACACGTCAAGCCACCGTTCGCCGTCGCCTGCGCGAGCGTTGCCGGAGCCCGCCGGCAGGACCGACGCTGGCCGCCGTGACGAGCAAGAGCGCGACGCCGAGGATCAGCCAAAGCATTGGACGGCTCCGGGCAGTTCGGCTGCAGCCCGGATGCCACCAGGGTAACGGGCCCTGCCTTTGCACGAACGGATGGGAGCCGACGTCAGGGATTCGCGACACGGCGGACGCAAGGGCGTTTCTCAGAAATACACGGCCCCCGGCGTCACCGTCAGGAGGTTCGAGCTTCACGGCCTCCCCGGCTCCAGATCGATGAGCAGATTCAGATGCGCGTCGACCGTCACGCGGCTGCCCGGCCCGATCACCGTGGTCGACTCGCGTTCTTCGACGACCACCGGTCCGATGAACTCGAGCCCGGCCGGCAACGCGTAGCGGTTCAGCACCGGACACGGCGCGACACCCGTGTCCGGGAACCACACCGCGCGCGTGCTCTTCCGCGGTTCGCCGGCGTCGGTCGGTTGCCCGCCGAACTTCACCGAGACGTTCGGCACCGGGGCGCTCGCCGACAGTCGCCATGACAGCGCTTCCACCGCCACGTCGCCGATCTCACGGCCGAAGCGCTCGCGATAGGTCGCGTGGAACGCGGCCTCGACCTCGCCGAGCCGCGCCGGCCCGAGGGCACCATCGGGCAGCGGGACGGTGACTTCGAAGCCCTGGCCCGCGTACCGCATGTCGGCGGCGCGCCGCACCGAGATCTCGGCGGGGTCCGCACCCGTCTCCGTCAGCAACGCGCGCGCCTCGGTCTCCATGCCGGCGAAGAGCGTTTCCACGCGTGCCCAGTCGAGCGACGCGAGACGGGCGACGTACGAGCGGGTGAGGTCGATGGCCGGCGCTGCCACCAGCATCCCGAGCGCCGACGTCACGCCGGCGCCGAACGGACACACGATGCGCGGAATCTTCAGCAGGCGCGCGAGGCCCCACGCGTGCACCGGACCGGCGCCGCCGAACGCGACGAGCGTGTACCGCCGCGGATCGCGGCCCTTCTCCGCCACGTGCATGCGCGTGGCGGCCGCCATGTTCTCGTTGACCACGTTGTGGATCCCGACCGCGGCGTCGTGCACCGGGAGACCGAGCGGTCGCGCGACGTGCTCCTCGATCGCGCGCTCGACGGCGGCGCGATCCAGGCGCATCTCGCCGCCGAGGAAATAGTCCGGCGAGAGGTAGCCGAGCAGCAGGTCGGCGTCGGTCACCGTCGGGAACCGGCCGCCGCGCCCGTAGCACACCGGACCCGGCTCGGCGCCCGCCGACTGCGGGCCGACCTTCAGCAGGCCCATCGCGTCCACGCGCGCGATCGAGCCGCCGCCCGCGCCGATCTCGATCATCTCCACGACCGGCACTTTCAACGGATGGCCGGAGCCCTTGCGGAACCGGCGGACACGGCCCGCTTCCAGCTCGTGCACGCGCGCCGGCCAGCCGTGCTCGATGAGGCACATCTTCGCCGTCGTCCCGCCCATGTCGAACGAGATCATGCTCGGCGTGCGCGCGAGCGACCCGTAGTACGCCGCGGCCATCGCGCCGGCGGCCGGACCCGATTCCACGAGACGGATCGGATGCTCGCGCGCCGCGCGCACCGTCGTGATGCCGCCGCCCGACAGCATGATGTGCAGCGGCCCGCGTACGCCGAGCTTCGCCAGGCGCGCCTCGAGCCGCTCGAGATAGCGCTGCATCCGCGGCCGCACGTAGGCGTTCGCGCACGTGGTGCTCGTTCGTTCGTATTCGCGGATCTCGGGCGCGACGTCGGACGAGACGCTGACCGGGAGGCCCGGCAGCTCCTCGGCGAGGACGCGCGCCACGAGCTGCTCGTGCGCCGGGTTGCGGTAGGCGTGCACGAGACACACCGCGACGGCTTCGACGCCGTCGGCGCGCAGGTCGCGCGCGACGCGCCGAACGTCGCTCGGGTCCAGCGCCTCGAGCACGGTGCCATCCGCCGCCACCCGCTCGGCGACCTCGTGCCGGCGCCTCCGCGGCACGAGCGGCGCCGGCCGGGTGGCGAAGAGGTCGTAGAGGTCATAGCGGATCTCGCGGCCCATCTCGAGCGCGTCGCGGAAGCCGCGCGTCGTGACGAGCCCGACCTTCGCGCCCGTGCCTTCGATGAGCGTGTTGGCGACGAGCGTGGTGCCGTGGACGACGCCGTCGAGCGCCTGGACGGAGACGCCGGCGTCGCGCACGAGGCGCTCGAGCCCGGCGAGGATCGCGTCGCCCGGATCGTCGGGCGTCGTGAGCCGCTTGCCCGTGTAGATGAGGTCGCGCTCTTCGTCGACGAGCACGAAGTCGGTGAACGTGCCGCCGACGTCGACCCCGACGCGAATCCGGTGTCTCATTTGAACTGGGGGGCCCCGACATGGCCCCCCAGACCCCCCAGCGCTCGGAACCGCGTCGGCGTAGCCGCCGCGGTCCTCGTGTCCACGTCGTGTCTCATTCGACGCCGTGGTCGCGGCGTGCGGCCTCGCGCGACACGAGGCCGTTCTCCACGTCCTCGCGCACCGCCGCGGGGTCGCGCTGACGTGGGTCGCCGAAACCGCCGCCGCCGGCGAACTTCAAGATCAACCGGTCGCCGGGCGCGAGCATCGTGCGCGACTTCTGATGGGGTTGGCGGCCGTCGGCCAGCGCGATCTCGACCGGCGCGCCGTCGCCACCGCCGCGCAGTCCGCGCGCGGGATACTTCTGGCGATCGGCGAGCAGAGACAGCCGAACCGGTTCCGGCGACCGCACCTCGATGACGATCTCCTGCCCGAGCCCGCCGCGATGGCGGCCGGCGCCGCCGGAGTCCATCCGGTATTCCTTCTTCCATACGACGACCGGCGCGAGACTCTCGAACGCCTCGATGCTGCCCGCGCCCGAGTTGGTGGGGAAGGCGGTGGTCGAGAGGCCGTCGCCCTCCGCCGTCGCCCCCATGCCGCCGCTCGCGAACAGGATCTGCGTGAAGCGCTGACCGCGCGCGTCGACCCCGCTGAAGAGCGCGCGCAGCGACGGCGCGCTGCCGCATTCGGCGATGACGCGGTCGGGAATCGCCTGGGCGAGGCACGCGTACACCGCGCCGGCGAGGAGATGACCCGTGAGCTGCCGCGCGTTGCACGGGGCGGGGAACCGCGGATTCAGGATCGAGCCCTCGGGCGCGGTGACGGCGACGGGGCGGTACGAGCCCTCGTTGCGCGGCGTCAGCGGATCGAGCGCGCACTTGATCGGGTAGACGGTGTACGCGTACGTGTAGTTCATCACCGAGTTCAGGCCGCGATCGATCTGCCGCGACGTGCCGGCGTAGTCGACGAGGAGCTCGGATCCGTGAACGGCGACGCGGCATTCGATGCGCGTTTCGTCGGCGTCGAACCCGTCGGCGAGGATGGTCGAGCGATAGTCGCCGTCGGGCACGGCCTCGATCGCCTTGCGCATGGCGTGCTCGGCCCGCTCGTGCAGCGTGCGCGAGAGCGCGCGGAGATCGGGCATGCCGGCGTCGTCCAGGAACTCGGTCAACCGCCGCGCGAGCACCTGCTGCGCGGTCACCTGCGCCCACAGGTCGCCGAGCACCTGTTCCGGCAGCCGGACGTTGCTCGCGATCATGTCGAACAGGTCGCGGTTCGGTTCGCCGGCACGCAGGAACTTCACGGGCAGGATCCGCAGCCCTTCCTCGTACAGCTCGCGACAGTCGGCGGACCAGAGCGAGCCGCCGATGTCGGGGGAATGCGCGATGGAGCCCGAGAACCCGACGAGCCGGCCGCGGTGGAAGATGGGCGCGGCCATGGTGATGTCGGGCAGATGGCCCGTCGCCATCCACGGATCGTTGGTGATCACGCAGTCGCCCGGCCGCCACTCGCCGGCCGGGATCCGCGCGAGCATGTGCTTCAACGTCCGGGGCAGGATGCCGACGAACGACGGGATGCCGGCGGTGTTCTCGGCGAGCGCGTCGCCATCGGCGTTCATGAGCACGGTGGCGTAGTCGTTCGACTCGCGCACGATCGTCGAGAACGACGTGCGCACGAGCGCGGCGGCCGACTCGTCGGTGATGGCGATGAGCCGGCTCCACAGGATCTCGAGCGTGACGGGATCGAAGTCGGACATGCCGTCACTCGTGCCAGACGCGCTCGAGATACGAGATCCAGTTGCGTCCCATGACCTTCTCGATCCGCGCGGCCTTGAACCCGCGGCGCTCGAGGGCGGCGGTGAGGTTCGGCGTCTCCTCGATACGCTCGATGCCGCGCGGGTTCCGGACCTCGCCGAACTTCGTGAGCCAGCGGCCATCGCCCTTGTCGCGCGTGATCCACTCGAAGAACCGCTCGTCGTGGCCCTCGGTGAAGTCGGTGCCGTAGGCGACGTGGTCCTCACCGAGTCGATCGACCATCCACTCGATGATCCCGGCGTAGTCGTCCACGGTGGACGCGGTGCCCTTCGGCAGGAACGGCGGGAACATCGTCACCCCGACGAGGCCGCCCCTGTCGGCGACCGCCTTGAGCTGGCGGGTCTCCTTGTTGCGCGGGTGCTGCTTCAGCTCGGCCGGCAGCACGTGAGAGAAGACGACCGGGTCGCGGGAGCACTCGATCGCGTCGTCGCTGGTCCTCGCCCCGACGTGCGAGAGATCGACGGCGATGCCGACGCGGTTCATCTCGGCGACGACCTCGCGGCCGAAGTCCGAGAGGCCGGAGTCGCGCGACTCGTAGCAACCGCTGCCGATCAGGTTCTGCGTGTTGTAGGTGAGCTGGATGATGCCGACGCCGAGCCGCTTGTAGAGCGCCAGATAGTCCAGGCGGTCCTCGATCGGGCTGCCGTTCTGGAATCCGAGGATGATGCCGGTCCGACCGGCGGCCTTGGCCGCCGCGACGTCCGCCACAGCCCGCACCGGCGTGATCAGATCGCGGTGCGTGTCGAACCACTGGAGCCACTGCGCGATGTTGTCGAGCGTGTGCCGCGCGCCCTCCCAGACCGCGCACGTGGCGTTGGTCGCGGTGATCCCACCGGCGCGGAGCGCCTCGAACACGCCGGGGCCCCAGTTGGCGACGATCAGCCCGTCGATCACGATGAGGTCGTCGTGCCGGCTCATCCTCTCACCTCGTGCTTGGCCCGCGCCTCGGCGCGGAGCCGATGCTTCTGGATCTTCCCGACGGGGGTGCGTGGCAGCTCGTCGCGGAACTCGACGATCTCCGGCACCTTGAACTTCGCGAGCCGCGGCTCGCAGAACGCGATCAGCTCTTCGGCGGTCACGCGAGCGTCGTCGCGGAGGACGACGCAGGCGAGCACGGCCTCGTCGCGCATCGCGTCGGGGACGCCGACCACGGCGGCGTCGAACACGGCCGGGTGCTGCTTCAGGACCGCTTCGACCTCGCCGGCGGATACGTTCTCTCCCCCGCGCTTGATGAGGTCCCCGGCCCGGTCGACGAACCAGAAGTAGCCGTCCTCGTCCATCCGGACGACATCGCCCGTCCGGAGCCAGCCGTCGCGGATCGTCGCCGCCGTCGCCTCCGGGTTCTTGTAGTACCCCTTCATCAGCGTGATGCCCGGCTCGCCGCGGACGACGAGCTGACCCTCGACGCCGGGCGGCACCTCGCGGCCCGTCTCGTCGACGACCCGGCACTCGTAACCGAGCGCCACGGTGCCGATCGACATGTTCTTGCGCGGGGCGTCGAGCGGGTTGATGGTCGGCTGCCCGATCGTCTCCGTCATCCCGTACATCTGCACGAGCGGGGCCCCGAAGCGCTCGTGCCACTCGTCGAGCTGCGCCGCGGTCACGCTCATCGCGAACTGCACGATCCGGAGCGCGTTCCGCCGGTGCCCGGGCCGCCGCGGCTGCGCCAGGATCATGCGGATCGGCGCGGCGAACAGACCGCCCACGGTCGCCTGGTGGGCGATGACCTGGTCGAAGTAGCGGCTCGCGCTGAAGCGCTCCATCAGCGCGAGGCTGGCGCCCACGACGAGCGCGGTCATTGTCTGGTAGTACTGCGCGTGCACGTGGAAGAGCGGCAGGACCACCATGTGCCGATCGTCGGGCGCGACTCGCAAGCTCTTCGAGACGCTCTCGCCGACGTAGACGTAGTTCGCGTGCGTGATGAGGCAGCCCTTCGGCCGCGACGTCGTGCCCGACGTGAAGCACATGGCGCACTCGTCGCGCGGGGTGACGCGGGCGTCGGGCGCGGTGGCCGGACGGCCCGCCACCTGTGCGTCGTAGCCGAGCGTGCCTGGCTCGGCCTGCTCGGTGCGGCAGAGGACCACGTGACGCAGCGCCGGACACCGGGCACGGACCGGGGCGATGGCGCCCAGGTACTCGGGCTGGGTGACCGCGATCCTGCTCTCGGAGAAGCCGAGCAGATAGGCCATCGCCTCGGGCGGCTCCAGCACGTTCGTCGGGACCATCACGGCCCCGAGCTTGGCGCCGGCGAACCACCAGAAGAGGAACTCCGGGCAGTTCGGGAGGTGCACGTTGAACTTGTCGCCGTGCCCGACGCCGAGGTCGGCCAGGAGGTTGGCCGTGCGATTCACCTGTGCATCGAACTCCGCGTACGTGTAGCGCTGGACGCCGCCGGCGGCGTCCTCGAAGACGACGAACGTCTTGTCCGGCTGCGCGGCGACCTTCTGCTCGAGCGCCGTCCGGAGCGTGCGGTTGCCGACGATGTGCATCGCGCGAAGCGCCCTAGCCGCCGCTCACCGCATGAACTCCGGGACGATGTGCAGGTAGTCCTGAGAACCGACCGCGCTGGCGCACAGCAGGGAGGCGTGCACGGCGGCGTCGGCGGCGCAGCCCCAGCCGCGGACGGTGTCGCCGGTGAAGAAGAGGCCCTCGACGTACGGCGACTTGATCTCCGGCTTCGCCTCGCCGACCTGGTGCGGGGAGGGCGCGACGCCGCAGAGGAAGTTCGTGACCGGGAACACCACCCATTTGAGATCGGCGTCGAACGCCGGGTAGGTGCCGCGCATGAACCCGAGGATCGCGTCGCACACGCGGTCGAGGATCGCCTGGTCGCGTGTCTCGGGCTCGGTGAGCGGCACGTACCCCTCGATCAGCCGCAGCAGCGGCCGGCGCATGCCGTAGGTGACGCAGAGCCCGCCCGCGGACCAGAAGCTCCGCACGCGCTTCACCCCCTCGGCCGGGAACAGGTTCTCCGGCAGCACGGTGAACGTGTTCTGGATCGGGATGTTGCTCACGACGAGCGGCGCGCTCACCTCGTAGTCGCCCGTCGCGCCCTGAACGACCACGCCGGCGACGCGGCCCCCGCGCACCACGATCTCCTTCACCCGGCTGCCGGTGCGCACCTCGCCCCGGGCCGAGCGCACCGCCTCGGCCAGGCGATCGAACACCATCCGGTAGCCCGGCTCGCCGAGCGCACCGGTTCCTCCGTTCGCCATGTTGTAACCGGCGAAGACGCACTGGCGGTTGATCCGGATGTTGTCACCGGTCGACATCTTGTCGAGATCCGTCAGCGTGAGGTTGATGCCGGCCATGACGTTGTGGAACTCGATCGCACGGTCCGAGTCCGTCCGCTCCCGCAGCCAGACCTTGAACGGCACGTGATCGAGATCGTCGATCTCGCGGGCGGCCATCCGGAGCATCTCCCGCACGAGCTTCTTCGTCTCGCCGTGGTCGCGCTCGTTCATCCACGGGAACCGCTCGCCCCGGCGGACTCGATGGAAGCGGCCGCCGTCGTGCCACTGGGCAGCGTCGTTCGGCGCGAGCGGCACCGGCTTGCCGATGGCGTTCAGGATGTGGCCGAGGCGCCCCCACGGGAAGATGCCGTGGATCCCGGTCTCGAAGACGTACCCGTCGAGCCGGTGCTCGCGCACGATCGCGTCCGGATCGGGCAGGGCCCGGTGCACGCGCGTGCGGCCGGCGACCCCGAGCGGCCGCGCATAGTCGTCCCACGCCTCGAGCTCGTCGCCGACGAAGGAGGTCGCGCGGCCTCCGAGCTGGCTCGCGCGCTCGAGCACGAGGATGCGCCGGCCCTCGCGGGCGGCGAGCAGCCCCGCCGCGCACAGGCCGCCGATGCCGGCGCCGACGAAGACGATGTCGAAGTGCTCCTTCACGAGCCTTCTCCTCTCACGCGCTGCTCGAGCCCTTGGCCCATGTCGCGAGCGCCTCCACCGTCTTGAGGAGTGACTGACCGAGCGATTCCACCACCTCGGGCGTCGCCTCGAACGTCGGGAGCCCGACGCTGATGGCGACGGGCCGTGCGCCGAGCTTCACGTCGACCGCGGCGCCGACGGCCGCGACCCCCGGCGCCCACTCGCCGCGCATCACGGCGTAGCCCCGGCGGCGCGTCGTCGCGAGTTCTCGCAGCAGCGCGGGCAGCCTCCGCACGGTGTCGCGTGTGTACCCCGGCAACCGAGCGCCCAGCACGCGGCGCAGCTCGGCGTCGGAGAGCCGCGCGAGGAGCGCTTTGCCCGCCGCGGTCGCGTGCGCCCAGATCCGTTCGCCGGGCGTGACGACGACTTGCAGCGGCCCGCTGCCCTGGCGCGTCGCGAGGAAGACCATCTGCCGGCCCTCGAGCACGCCGAAGTACGCCGTGTGGCCCGTGCGGAGGGCGATCTCGTCGAGCGCCGTGTTGAGCCGGCCGAACGCGCTGTGGTCGGAGAGGTAGAGCACGCCGAGCTGGTAGACCTTGAGGCCGAGCCGGTAGCGCTTCGTCGCCGCGTCCCGCTCGAGGTAGCCGTCCGTCTCGAGAAGCCGCGCGATGCGCGAGACCGCGCTCGCGTCGAGTCCGGTGCGCGCGGCGAGCTCGTTCACGCCGAGCAGTCGGTCGCCGGCGCGGAACGCCTCGAGGAGGCGGAGGACCTTGCGGAGGGACTCGTACGCCATTTGTGTATAGTGCAACCGCGTTGCAGGAAGGTAGTGGCGGCGTGGCGGGAAGTCAAGCCGGCGATAATCGCCCGCGGGACTCGCCAGCCGTCGATTGCATAATCGGATATCGAGATATAGTATTTGTGCCCGTGCCGGCGAAGCCCTCGGCGTCCGGGTCCCTCCAGGCCTTCAAGGCCGAGTTCTTCAAGGCGCTCGCCCACCCGGTCCGCATCCGCATCCTCGAGGTCCTCGTCGCCGGCGAGCGCAGCGTGCAGGAGCTCCAGGAAGCCCTCGGTCTGGAGCAGCCGGTCGTGTCCCAGCAGCTCGCCATGCTGCGAGCCAAGAGCATCGTCAGGGCGCGGAAGGTCGGGACGACCGTGCGCTACACCGTCCGTGACGCGTCCATCCGGGAGCTGCTCGCCATCGCCCGGCGGATCTTCGACAGCCAGCTCATCGACTCCCAGACGATGCTCCGCGAGCTGCGCCGGGAGGGCCGCCGCCGGTAATGCGGCTCTTCTCCAAGATCCTCCAGGTCGGCATTGCGACCGAGCCGCTGGCCCCGGGCGGCGACGAGGTCGTGCGTCTCCTCCACGAGGTCGACGCGCGGGCGCGGCGGCTGTTCGGCCGCGCGCTCGCGATCCGCGAGGTGGATGCCGGGTCCTGCAACGGCTGCGAGCTCGAGATCAGCGGGCTCACGAGTCCCGTCTACGACAGCGAGCGGTTCGGGATCCACTTCGTCGCCTCGCCCCGTCACGCGGACATGCTGCTCGTCACCGGCCCCGTGACCCGCAACATGGCGGTGCCGCTGGTGAAGACGTACGAGGCCACGCCGGATCCGAAGCTCGTCGTGGCCGTGGGGGATTGCGCGCGGACGTGCGGGGTCTTCCAGGGCAGCTATGCCGTCGCCGGCAGCGTGGACCAGATCATCCCCGTCGACGTCTTCGTCGACGGATGCCCCCCGGAGCCGGCGGACATCCTGCGCGGCATCCTCGGCGCCATCGGCCGGCGATGACGTTCCTCTTCTGGCTCATGCTCGCCGGCTACGCGTTCGGCGCGGTGGCCGCGCTGCTCGCTCCGGGGAATCGCGCCGTTCGCCGCGGCACGGCGACGGGCGCGGTGGTGGGCGCGACCGCCTCCATCGCGCTCGCGCTCGGCGTCTTTGCCACCGATGCGACGTTTGCCTTCGACGCGCCGGCGCTGCTCTCGGTCGCCGACGGCGTCGCGTTCCGGCTCGACGCGCTCGGCGCGTTCTTTCTCGGGCTGGTGGGGCTCGTGGCCGCCCCGTGCGCCATCTACGGCGCCGGGTACTCGGCGACGTACGAGGGCCGCTACTCGCTCCGGTTCCTCGGCGCCGCGCTGAACCTGTTCCTGCTCACCATGAGCCTGGTGCCCTGCGCCGGCAACGTGCTCACGTTCCTCCTCATGTGGGAGGGGATGTCGCTCACCTCGTACTTCCTCGTCATGACGGAAAGGGACGAGCCCGACACCGTGAACGCCGGCGGCTGGTATCTCGCCATGACGCACGCCGGCGTCGCGCTCGTCCTCGCCGCCTTCCTGTTGCTCGCCGCGGGCGCCGACACGACGTCCTTCGTTCATCTGCGCGCCGCCGCGATCCGCCTGTCGCCGACGATGCACAGCGTGGTGTTCGTGCTCGCCCTCCTCGGGTTCGGCTCGAAGGCGGGCCTGATGCCGCTGCACGTGTGGCTGCCGCGCGCGCACCCCGCCGCGCCGAGCCACGTGTCCGCGCTGATGTCGGGCGTGATGATCAAGCTCGGCGTCTACGGCGTCCTCCGCGTCGGCCTGGATCTGCTCGGCGGCGGGCCGGCGTGGTGGGGCGCGCTGCTGATCGTCCTCGGCGCGCTGTCGGCCGTGCTCGGCGTGCTCTACGCGCTCATGGAAAACGATCTCAAGCGGCTGCTCGCGTACTCGAGCGTCGAGAACGTCGGCCTCATCTTCGTCGGGGTGGGCGCCGGCTCGCTCTTCCTGAGCCTCGGCGCCGTGCCGGCCGCCGGAGTCGCGCTGAGCGCCGGGCTCTACCACGCGCTCAACCACGCCGCGTTCAAGGGACTCCTGTTTCTCGGCGCTGGCTCCGTCCTCCACGCGACGGGCACCCGCGACATGAACCTCCTGGGCGGCTTGATCCGCCGGCTGCCGTGGACGGCGCTCTTCTTTCTGACGGCGTCCCTGGCCATCGCCGGGCTGCCTCCGCTGAACGGCTTCGTCAGCGAGTGGCTGCTCTTCCAGTCGCTGCTGCCCGGCATCGGCAGCTCCGCGCCGTTCGTGGCGCCCCTCATGACGCTCGCCGTCGGGGCCCTCGCCCTCACCGGCGGGCTGGCCGCCGCCGGCTTCGTGAAGGCCTTCGGCGTCACGTTCCTCGCCATCCCGCGATCACCCGCCGCCGAGCACGCCCACGAGGCGTCGCTCTCCATGCGGATCGCGATGGGCATCCTCGCGATCGCGTGCGCGGGCCTCGGCGTCGCGGCCGTGCCGATCCTCGCCGCGCTCAGCGCCGTCCTCGCCGTGCGCACGGGGCTCTCGGCGGCGACCGCGGAGATCGGCGGCGGCGTGTGGCTGTCCACGCCCGAGCGGTTCGCGCAGATGTCGCCGGCGCTGATCGCGCTCGGGCTCGGCGTCGTGATCGCCGGCGTGTGGCTGGGCGTCCGCGTCATGGCGGCCCGCCGGGGCGTCCGCATCGGCGAGACGTGGGGCTGTGGCCGCGTCACCCAGACGCCGCGGATGGAATACACGGCGACCGCGTTCGCCGAGCCCTTGCGCCGCGTGTTCGCCGAGCTGTATCGGCCGACCAAGGATCTCTCCATCGACTTCCATCCCGAGTCGAGGTACTTCGTCCAGTCCATCGAGTACCGGAGCGAGATCGTGCCGTGGTTCGAGCGCTATCTGTACGCTCCGCTGATCGCGCGGGTGCAAGGGTGGGGCCTCAGGACACGGGCGCTCCAGTCGGGTTCCGCGCACGCGTACCTGACCTACCTCGTGATCGCGCTGCTCGCCCTCCTGGGCATGCTGCTCGTCCAGGGGGCCTGAGAGCCTGTGAACGACGCCTTGCTCCTGGCGATGCTGGCCGCGTATCCGATCGGGGCGCTCGCCGCGATCACGACTCGCGGAGCGCTCGGCCGCGCGCTCGTCGCCGCGTGCGCGCTCGTGGGCGCCCTGGCGGGGCTCGTGCTGGGCGCGGTGTGTCTCGGCGGCGGCGCCACGCCCACCCTCACCACGTCGTTCCTTCCGCTGACCGGCTTCGCGCTCCGCATCGACGGCCTGAGCGCGTTCTTCCTGATCGTCATCGGCGTCGTCGCCGCGGCCGCCGCGGTGTACGGGTTCGGGTACTCGGCGGCGTACGAGGGCCGCTACTCCGTGCGGCTCCTGGGCGCGATGCTCAACGTGCTGCTGCTGTCCATGGCCGTGCAGGTGACGGCCGACAACGCGCTCACGTTCCTCATCGCGTGGGAGGCGATGTCGCTGTCGGCCTACACGATGGTGCTCACCGAGCACGACCGGCCCGGGACCATTCGGGCCGGCCACTGGTACATCGCCATCACCCACGCGGGCTTCGCGGCGCTCGTCGCGATGTTCCTGCTCATGTCCGCGGGCGAGCTGACGACCTCGTTCACCGCGATGCGAGCGGCCACCCTGACTCCGGGTGTCCGCGATATGGCCTTCGTGCTCGCGCTGGTCGGCTTCGGCGCCAAGGCCGGGGTCGTCCCGCTGCACGTCTGGCTGCCGATGGCGCATCCGGTGGCGCCGAGCCACGTGTCGGCGCTCATGTCCGGCGTCGTCATCAAGATGGGCGTCTACGGTCTCCTGCGCGTCACGATCGACCTCTTGCCGGGCGGCCCCACGTGGTGGGGCGCGGTCGTCCTCGGCCTGGGCGCGCTCTCGTCGCTCTTCGGGGTGCTGTACGCCCTGATGGAGCACGACCTCAAGCGACTGCTCGCGTTCCACTCCGTCGAGAACATCGGGATCATCTTCATCGGCATCGGGGCCGGCTTGATGTTCCAGAGCTTCGCCCTGCCGGTGCTGGCCTCGCTCGGCGTCGTCGCCGGCCTGTATCACACGATCAATCACGCCTGCTTCAAGGCGCTGCTGTTCCTCGGCGCCGGCGCGGTCCTGCACGCGACGGGCACCCGCAACATGGAAGAGATGGGCGGGCTCATCCGGAGGATGCCGCGAACCGCGCTCTTCTTCCTCGTCGGCGCCTGCGCGATCTCGGCGCTGCCGCCGTTGAACGGCTTCGTGTCCGAGTGGCTCGTGTTCCAGTCGCTGCTCGCCGGCTGGGCGATTCCGCTGCCGGAAGTCGCGGCGATCATGCCCGTCGCGGTGGCGATGCTCGCGCTGACGAGCGGTCTGGCCGCGGCGTGCTTCGTCAAGGCCTTCGGCATCACCTTCCTCGCCATCCCGCGGTCTCCGGAAGCCGAGCACGCGCACGAAGCGCCGGCCTCCATGCAGGTCGGGATGGCCTGGCTCGCGCTTACCTGCGTGGGCCTCGGCGTCGCGCCCTTCCTGGTCGTTCCGGCGCTGGGCGCGACGCTGTCCGGCCTCGCCGGCTTTGCCCCGATCGGGATCGAGCTCACCGTGGGGCTGCCGCTGCGCGTCCCCGGCGCCGTCGGCGAGATGTCCTCGCCACTCGTGGCGCTCGGGCTCGCGCTCGTGCTGGGGCTGATCCCGCTGGGGTTCTGGCTCGGCGGCGTCGACCGCCGGCTCCGCGTCGGCGACACGTGGGGCTGCGGCCGGATCGGCCAGACGGCGCGCATGGAGTACACGGCGACCGCGTTCGCCGAGCCCTTGCGGCGGGTGTTCGCGGAGCTGTACCGGCCCTCCAAGGACCTGTCGATCGACTTCCACCCGGAGTCGAAATACTTCGTGCAGTCGATCGAGTACCGGAGCGAGATCCACCCCTGGGTCGAGCGGGTCTTCTACGATCCGTTCCTGCACGTCCTGCGCCGCCCCGGGTCTCGTGGGGCTCATCCGCTGGATGAAGGCCCGGCTGCAGAACCGGCGCGGCGCGCCCGTCTGGCAGCCCTACCGGGAGCTGATCAAGCTGTTCAACAAGGAGGTCGTCGTCTCGAACAACGCCTCCTGGCTGTTCCGGGCGACGCCGTTCATCGTCTTCGCGAGCGTGGTCGTCGTGACGTTCCTCGTCCCGATCCTCGCGGTGCCGCTGCCGTTCGACGGCGTGGGCGACCTCCTCGTCGTCGTCTACCTGCTGCTGCTCGGCACCTTCTTCCTCTCGCTCGCCGGACTCGACCCGGGGTCGCCGTTCGGCGGCATGGGGGCGAGCCGCGAGATGACCGTCGCCGCCCTCGCCGAGCCCACCGTCGCCCTGGCCATCTTCGCGCTGGCCCTCGGCGCCGGTTCCACGAACCTCGGGCAGATCGTGGCGCGCACCATGACCGATCCGGCGTCGGCGGTGAGCCCCGGGCACCTGTTCGCGTTCGGCGCGCTGTTCATCGTGACGCTCGCCGAGACCGGGCGCCTGCCGGTCGACAACCCGGCCACGCACCTCGAGCTGACGATGATCCACGAGGCGATGATCCTCGAGTACTCGGGGCGCTATCTCGCGCTGCTCGAGTGGGCCGCGGCGGTCAAGCTGCTCGTCTTCTTCTCGCTGCTGGGCAACCTCTTCGTCCCGTGGGGCGTGTCCATGGCGCTGACGCCCGCGACGCTCGTCCTCGCCGTCATCAGCCTGCTGGTCAAGCTCGTGGTTCTGGCCGCGGCGGTCGCCGTGCTGGAAACCCGCATCGCCAAGCTCCGGCTCTTCCGCGTGCCCGAGCTGCTGAGCGTGTCCTTCGTGCTGGCGCTCCTCGCCGTCACGTCCTCGTTCCTCCTGAGGTAGCGCATGGAGAGTCTCTTTTCCCAGCTGTGCGTTCTCGGCTCGAGCCTGGCGCTGATCACCGGGCTCATCCTCCTCTGGCGACGGGGCGTCCAGGCGTACATCACGGCCTTCAGGTGGCAGTCCTGGGCGATCACGGCGGTGACGCTGATCGTGGCCTACTTCGGCGACGATCACGAGCTCTACTGGGTGGCGGCCGCCCTGTTCGTCCTGAAGGTGATGGTGATCCCGCGGCTCCTGACCCGCATGGCGCACCGGTTCGCGGCGGAGCGCGAGCTGGAGCCCTACGTCAACACGGCGACCTCGCTGGTCGTCGCGGGCCTGCTCGTACTGTTCGGCTACACCATCACGCGGCCGCTCGTGGCGCTCTCCCAGCTGCCGACGCGCGCGGGCATGCCGCTCGCGATGGGCCTGGTGCTGGTGAGCCTGTTCGTGGTGATCAGCCGCAAGAAGGCGCTGACCCAGGTCATCGGCTTCCTGATGCTGGAGAACGGTCTCGCGCTGCTCGCCGTGCTCGGGACCTACGGGATCCCGCTGATCGTCGAGCTCGGCGTGTTCCTGGACGTCCTGATGGGGTTCCTGGTGATGCAGATCTTCGTCTACCACATCCACGAGACCTTCGAGAGCATCGACGTGGAACAGCTGAACCGCCTGAGGCACTGAGCCCACGTGACGACCTTCGCGATCCTCCTCGGGCCGCCACTCCTCGCCGCGATGCTCGCCACGGCGATGAAGCCCTACCGGCGCATCGTCGGGTGGGTGAACGCGCTCCTCTCGCTCGGCTCCCTCGGCGCGGCCGTGGCGCTGTGGCGCCACATCCTCGCCGGCGAGGTCCTGACCTCGGGACCGCTCGAGTTCCTGCGGGCCGACGCCCTGTCCACGTTGCTGGCGTTCTGCGTGAGCGTGGTCGGCGCTCTGGCGGCCTGGCTCGGGCCGGGGATGGGCGGCGACGACGGCTACACCGCCCGCGAAGCCCGGCGGTTCCGGATCTTCGCCAACCTGTTCACCTTCACGATGCTGTTCGCGGTCACCTCGAACAACGTGGGGTTCATGTGGATCGCGATCGAAGCGACCACGATCACGTCGGCGATGCTGATCCCGCTCCACGTGACCAAGGCGTCGGTGGAGGCCTCGTGGAAGTACATCCTGATCGGATCGATCGGGATCGCGCTCGCGTTCGGCGGGACGGTGCTCGGCTACTTCGACTTCGTGAGCCTCGCCGGGCGCCACGAGACGGCGTTGAACTGGACGGTCCTGATGGCCTCGGCGCCGCGCCTGCACGGGCCGGTGATCCAGCTCGCGTTCGTCTTCATCCTGATCGGCTACGGCACGAAGGCGGGGCTCGCGCCGATGCACACGTGGCTGCCGGACGCCCATTCCGAGGCGCCGGCGCCCCTGTCGGCCATGATGTCGGGCGTGCTGCTGGCGGTCGCGCTCTACGCGGTGATCCGGTGGGAGGCCGTGGTGAACGCCGCGGTCGGCACGGGCTTCACCGACGGTCTCTTCATCACGCTCGGCGTCCTGTCCATCGTCATCGCCGCGTTCAGCCTGGTGGTCCAGCGCAACTACAAGCGCATGCTCGCGTACTCGAGCATCGAGCACACCGGGCTCATCTGCGTCGGCCTGGCGCTCGGCCCCCTCGGGACCTTCGCGTCGATGCTCCACCTGCTCAACCACACGCTCGCCAAGTCGATGATGTTCTTCCTCGCCGGGCGCGTGCTGCACCGCTACCGGACGACGGAGATCGCCGGCGTGTCGGGTCTGCTCACCACGATGCCGTGGACCGGCGGCCTGTTCGCGGCGGGCATGCTCGCCGTGATCGGGTTGCCGCCGTTCGGCCTCTTCATGTCGGAGTTCGCGCTCTTCCGCGCCGGGTTCGCGGCGGGCCGCCCGTGGCTGATGGGGCTGGTCCTGGCCCTCCTCACCGTCGCCTTCGTCTCGATGATCGGGCACCTCAACCGGATGCTCTATGGCGCGCCCGCGGCCGGGACGGCGGTGGGCGAAGGCAGCGCGTGGCCGCTGGTGCCGCTCGGCGCCTGCATGGCGGCGCTGGTGGTGCTCGGCCTGACGCTGCCGGCGCCGGTGCAGGCGCTGCTCGACGGCATCGTGGAGATCGTCGGACGATGAGCGAGCGCGCGATCGCACGGCTCTCGGGCGCGCTCGCCGATGCTCTGGCGCACGACGTGACCGACGCGCACGTCGTCCGGAGCACCGAGCTGCACTGTTCCGTGCGTCCGGCCGCCGTCCCGGCGCTGGCGCGACTGCTCCGCAGCGAATTCGCCGCCGAGCTGCTCTTCATGGCCGCCGCGGACCGGCGCGCGGACCGCGCCGGCTTCGAGATCCACTACCTCTTCGCGGCCGAACGGCAGGCCTGGCTCCTCCACGCGACCGCGCTCGTGCCGGCGGACACGCCCGAGATCAGCTCGCTGGCCACGTTCTGCTACCCGGCGTCGCGATTCGAGCGGGAGATCTACGATCTGTTCGGGATCGCCGCACCGGGCCATCCCGACCCCCGGCCGCTCGTGCGCCACGCGTTCTGGCCCGCCGACTACTTTCCGCTGCGCAAGGATGCCGTCCCGCGCGACTTCACCGACGACGGTCGCGCCTTTCCCTTCACCGAGGTCGGCGGCGAGGGCGTGTACGAGATCCCCGTCGGCCCGGTGCACGCCGGCATCATCGAGCCCGGGCACTTCCGGTTCAGCGTGGTGGGCGAGACGATCATCGACATGAAGTCGCGCCTGTATTTCACCCACAAGGGGACGGAGAAGCTCTTCGAGGGCCGCGACCCGGCCGCCGGTGTCGAGCTGGCCGAGCGCATCTCCGGAGACACGACGGTGGGGCATGCCCTGGCCTTCTGCCAGGCGGTGGAAGCGGCGACGGGCACGGACGTTCCCGACCGCGCCCGGCACCTTCGTGTCGTCCTGCTCGAGATGGAGCGCCTCTACAACCACGTCGGCGACTTCGGCATGATCGCGAACGACACCGGCTACGCCGTGGCGCACTCCCACTGCTTCCGGATCCGCGAACGGCTGCTGCGTCTGAACAAAAGCCTCACGGGGAGTCGCCTGATGCGCGGCGCGATCGTCGTCGGCGGCGTGCGCACCGACCTCCCGGCCGGGCTCGACCTCGCGGTCGAGCTCGACGCCGCGATCCGCGACTTCGACGAGATCGTCGGGCTGACGCTGGAAAACACCCTCGTGCTCGATCGGCTCGATGGGACCGGCCGGTTGACGACGCCGACCGCCCGCGACCACGGCGTGCTCGGCTACGTCGCGCGCGCGTCCGGGATCGACATCGACGCGCGCCGTGACCACCCGTTTGCGGCCTACGACCGGCTGTCGTTCCGGGTGCCGGTCCACGAGACCGGCGACGTCAAGGCCCGCACCCTCGTGCGCGTCGAGGAGGCGAGAGAGTCTGTCAAGCTCATCCGTCAGGCCGTGGAGCGCATGCCGGCCGGGCCCCTGAGCGCGCCGGTCCGTGAGCTCCCCGCCTTCCACCCGGCCTTCTCGCTGGTCGAGGGCTGGCGGGGGACCATCGTCCACTGGGTGATGGGTGGTCCCGACGGCCGCCTCTGGCGCGTGAAGGTGATGGACCCGTCGTTCCTGAACTGGCGACCGCTCTCGTACGCGCTGCTGAAGAACATCGTTCCGGACTTCCCGCTCTGCAACAAGTCCTTCAACCAGTCCTACTCAGGGAACGATCTCTAGACCGAAGGCAACCCGTTCAGGCCCGCACACAATATGTTGGGGAATTCGGGGGGGGGAAGGGGTAGATCTGACGATGTGAGCCGCGAACCGTTCGGCGTGCGACCGCGCAGTCTGGAAGAAGCGGTCGCGATCATCGAGCGGCGTAGTGGGGCGCGTGTCCGCGATCGACCAGCGACCGCATGATCAGGTTGAAAATGCGATCGAGATCCCTTGATTCCGCCATGGCGGTCTCCGGTGGCCGAGGACTGTGGCGGGCGCCTGTCAGTCGCGAACGCGCAGGGAACTCACGGAAGCGATCCGCGCGAAGATCGCGTCTCGTGACAGGAGAACGGCATCCCGCTCGATCGCACACTGGGCCACGTGCGCATCGGGCGTCGATACGCTGAGACCCCGGTCGCGAGCCGTCCGCCGCAGCTCACCGACTCTCACCCAGTGCTCGACCGGCGTTTCGTGGATGGGCATCTCGCGCACGAGTTCCTGGATGGCGCGCCGATCCGCCGGACGCCGGGCGCCGCTCACGAGCTCGGCGACGACGATCGGAGGCAGGATGACGGCGGCATGGGCCAGGGCATCCTCGAGGAACGGCACCGGGCGTCCCGCGAGGAAGTCGATCCAGACCGAAGTGTCAGCGACGACGCCGCTCACGGGAGGCGGCCAGGTCGACGTCGAGGTGGAGCTTGCCCTTCAGCGCCATCGCGCGCTCGTACGCGCGCGCCCGGCGAACGAGACGCAGCCCGGTGACGATGGTCTCGGTGATGCCCTGGCCGGTTACCGCCTGGGCATCGCGCAGGACATCTTCGGGAAGATTCGCCGTCACCCGTCGTGTGCGGTTCATGACCGTCATGCTAATGCCGGTACATACGACCGTCAATACGGATGAACCTCGGAATCGTCAGCCGCCCAGCTCCTTGCGCACGATCTCGACGCCCGCCACGGGCGCGGCGAGCTTCTTGCGCACCACCCAGGCTGCTGCACGCTGCTCTGCGACGGCGTCTTCTTCGCCGAAGGCGATGGGGACACGCTCGGTTTCCGGCCCCTGCCGCCTCCGACCGATGAAGAGGTCGGCATCGTGCTCGCGCGGATCGCCGCGCGGGTGCAGCGGCTCCTCCAGCGTCGCGGTCTCGATCCCGGTGATGCCGACCTCTTCCAGACCGATCCCGTTGTCGAAGAATCTCCCGCTCTGGCCGGCATCAGCGGCGCCTCGATTCAGGGGCGAATCGCGCTCGGTCCTCGCGCGGGCGCCCGCGTGTGGCGCGTGGGGGACGATCCCGACGCGCCATGGGTGCTGTCGACCGCCCCCGGCACGCTCATCTCGCGGGCTTCGATCTGCACGCCAACGTCGCCGTGCCGGCCGCGGATCGCACGCGCCTGGAACAGCTCTGCCGCTATCTGCTCCGGCCGGCGGTGGCCCAGGACCGACTTCGGCTTGTCGACGACGGCCGCATCATGCTCACGCTCAAGACAGCGTGGGCGGACCGCGGCCGCGGATCAACCTCGTGCTCTACCACGGCGTGCTTGCGCCGCCGACCCCGGCGCCGAACTCGCGTCACTGGGCGTGGGCCGATCTGATGCGGCGGGCGTTCGATATCGACGTGCTGGCCTGCCCGCGATGCGGCGGCCGAATGCGTTTGATGCGATTCGCGCGATCCTTGCCGCCCTCGCAATGTCGCGAGAGCGGGCGGATCGGGCGCCGCCCTTCGCCGCGTCGCTGGATACCAGCCACGCCGCTGCGATCAGCGCCTGAGCGCCATCCGGGCGCCGCGAACGCCGAGGCCTGTTCGCTCGGGCCCGGGGCGGTCGTGCATCCTGGTCAACCAGCTCCTGGCGCCTCCGGAAATCCCTTGACAGGCCCGTTGTCTGCGCTGTACGGGGGCGGGCGGCAAGGGCCACCCGGCTGACGCGTGGGGGGGAGCGGCGACGTCCGAGAATGGCCGTTTATGTCGCCATCTACGCTCTTCGATCTCGCGGCCGAGCTCCACCTCACGTTCGATGCCGTGGCGGTCGCCTACCGTCGCGCGATGCGGGCGCACGGCTTCGGGTGATCCGGCGCTGACGAGCCGCCGTGCTAGAGTGCGGCCACCACCTGCCAGGAGGTATCCGACATGGTCCGTGTCGCGCTCGCGCAGTTCAGCGGTCACGAGTCGAAGGAAATCAACATCCAGAAGGCGGAGGACCTCGCGCGGCAGGCCGCGGGCAACGGCGCCAAGATCATCGGCTTCCCCGAGGTCTGCTCCACCATCTACTTCTGCTTCGATCGGGACGAGAAGTGGTTCCAGACGGCCGAGCCCATCCCCGGCCCGGCCGTGAACCGCCTCGCGAAGGTCGCGAAAGAGACCGGAACGGTCATCGTCTATCCGATCTACGAGAACGACGACGGCACGCTCTACAACACCGCCGCGGTCCTCGGCCCGGACGGCGCGCTGCTCGGCAAGTACCGGAAGATGTCGATCCCGCAGATTCTCCGGACCGTGAAGGCCGGGGAGACGCCCGCGGACGAGCGCTTCTTCTTCACGCCCGGCAACCTCGGCTTCCCGGTGTTCGACACGCCGTTCGGCGTGAAGCTCGGCATCCTCATCTGCTACGACCGGCACTTCCCCGAAGCCGCGCGCATCCTCGGCCTCAAGGGCGCGCACCTCGTGCTCGTGCCGACGGCGACGTACCGCGAGTGGATCCGCGACGTGTGGGAGGTGGAGCTGCGCGGCCACGCGATCGCGAACATGTTCTACGTGGGCGGCGTCAACAAGGTCGGCCAGGACGTCGGCGGCCCCGCGGACCGTCACTACTTCGGCAGCGCCGTGATGATCGATCCGAAGGGCAACGTGATCGGCCGCGCCGGCGACAAGGCCGACGAGATCCTCTACACCGACATCGACCCGAAGCTCTGCGACGACGTGCGCGACCTCTGGGGCTTCTTCACGTTCCGCCGGCCCGACGCCTACGGCGAGATCCTCCACCCGCAGAGCTGACCGCGTGCGCGCCGATCTCTTCGTGAAGGGCGGCCGGCTGGTCGGCCCGAGCGGCGTCGTCGAAGCGGGCCTCGCCATCCGCGACGGGCGGATCGCCGGGCTGCTCGCGCCGGGCGCGACCGTCGAGGCGCGGCGCACGATCGACGCCGGCGGGCGCTACGTGCTGCCCGGGCTGCTCGACACCCACCTGCATCTCGGCACGGCCGCGCAGTCGTTTGCCGACGACTGCCGCAGCGAGAGTCGCCACGCCGTCACCGGCGGCGTGACCACCCTGCTGCCGTTCGTCATCACGCGATCCGCGAGGCGCAGATCGACGAGATCCCGCGCATGGCGCACGAGCTCGGCGTGCGCTCGTTCAAGACGTTCATGGCGTACAAGGGCCGCGAGATCTCGCCGAGCGGCATCCAGGGCATGGGCGACGCCGAGATCTTCTCCGTGTTCCAGCGCGTCGCGAAGATTCCGGGCGGCATCGCCATCGTGCACGCCGAGAACATGGACCTCATCGAGCTCCACCAGAAGCCGTTCATCGCGGCGAACCGGCAGGACACGGCCGCGTGGTCCGACGGGCGGCCGGTGTTCGGCGAGCTCGAGGCGATCCGCCGCATGGTCGCGTTCGCCGACGCCGCGGGCCTGCAGCTCTTGATCCCGCACATGGGTGTCGGGATCGGCTCGGAGTTCCTGCGCCAGAAGACGGTCGGCGGCGGACGCGTCGCGACCGAGACGTGCCCGCACTACCTGCTGTTCGACAAGGACACCGACCGCGGCGTCATGGGCAAGGTGAACCCGCCGCTCCGCAGCGTCGAGCACATCGACGCGCTGTGGCAGCGGCTCGTCGACGGCACGATCGACGTGCTCGGCTCGGATCACTGTCCCTTCACCAAGGCCGTGAAGGGCGACGAGCTCTGGTCGGCGCGCGCCGGCATCACCGGCGGCAGCGCGATGATCCTGCCGGTGCTGCTGACCGAAGGCGTCGCGCGCGGCCGGCTGACCATGGAGCGCCTGGTCGAGCTGACGTCCGTCAACGCCGCGCGGCTCTTCGGGCTCTATCCGAGGAAGGGCGCGCTCGAGGTCGGCTCGGACGCCGACCTCGTGATCGTCGATCTCGATCGCGAGGTGAAGGTGGATCTCGCGACGCTGAACTCGGTCGTCGACTTCTCGCCATACGAGGGCTGGGTGGCCCGCGGCTGGGCCGACACGACGATCGCCGGCGGCCAGGTCGTGTACGAGCACGGGGAGGTCGTCGCGGAGCGGGCGCGCGCCCGGTACCTCGGAGCGTCGCGATGAACTTCGGCCTGATGTTCCGGCCGGGACACTTCCCGCTGCCGCACATGCTGGCCTGCATGAAGGTGGCCGAGGACGTCGGCTTCGACCACGTCTGGTTCGGCGACTCGCACCTCATCTGGCACGAGGTCGGCCCCTACCTCACCGCCGCCGCGATGTCGACGACGCGCATGCGCGTCGGCCCGCTCGTGTCGAACCCGGTCACGCGCCATCCCACGGTCGTCGCCAGCACGCTCGCGACGCTCGGGCAGCTCTTCGACGGCCGCGCCGTGCTCGGCGTCGGCCGCGGCGACAGCGCCGTGCGCACGCTCGGGCTGCCGCCGATGAAGCTCGTCGAGTTCCGCGACACCGTGCGGCTGATGCGCCGGCTGTGCCGCGGCGAGGCGGCCGAGGTGAACGGCACCGCGATCCGCTTCGCGTGGCTCGCGCGCCCGGTGCCCCTGCTGCTCGCCGCGTACGGCCCGCGCGTGCTCGAGCTGGCCGGCGCCGAGGCCGACGGGCTGATCCTGCAGCTCGCCTCGCCGAACGTCGTCGGGTGGGCGATGGGCCACGCGCGCGCCGGCGCGCGCGCGGCCGGACGGACGCTCGACCGGTTCGACGTCGTGGCGGGCGCGCCGACGTACGTGTCGGCCGACCGGGACCACGCGCTCTCGCGCGTCCGCGGATTTCCGGCGACGGTGTCGAACCACGTCAAGGACCTGCTGCGCCACTACCCGCCGTCCGAGCTCCCGGCGGACCTCGTCGACGGCATGGAGCGCGTGGCCGGGTACGATTACCTCCGGCACGGGCAGCCCGACGCCCCGCACACGAAGACCGTGACCGACGACATGGCGGAGCGGCTGACGCTGATCGGGACGGCCGCGCAGATCCGCGCGAAGATCGAGCGGCTCGCGGACGCCGGCGTGACGCAGGTGTGTCTCTACATCGGCATCGTGGAACCCGAGTTCCACTTCTCGACGATCGAGACGTACGGCCGGGATATCATCCCTCACTTTCGCTGACGCTTCCGGGAGGTCGCCGCCATGGTCATTCACCGCACGCTCGCCGCCGTCCTGCTCGTCATCACCGCGCTCGCCGCCGACGCCGCCGCGCAGCCCGAGAACGTGCTGAACGTCGGCAAGTACACGCAGCTCGGGTCGTACGACCCGCACGCGGGCGCCCTCGACACGCTGTGGTGGACCGGGAACAACTTCTACGAGTCGCTGCTCGACCTGAACGACGACCTGGCGTCGCTGCGGCCGGTGCTGGCCACGTCGTGGACGGCGTCGCGCGACGGCAAGACGTTCACGTTCAAGCTCCGCGACGGCGTCAAGTTCAGCGACGGCACGCCGTTCGACTCGAGCGCCGTCCGGCTCTCCGTCGAGCGCGCGCAGGCGCTGAAGAAGGCGGCGTCGCTCTGGATCAAGCCGCTCGCGCGCGTGGAGACGCCGGCGCCGAACACCGTCGTCTTCCACCTCGACCAGCCGAACGCGATGTTCCTGCCCGGCCTCCGGTTCCTGCTCATCGTCAGCCCGAAGGCGCTCAAGGAGCACGACAAGGCCGACCAGGCCCAGGGCTGGCTGCGCGATCACACCGCGGGAACGGGGCCGTACGTGCTCGAGCGCTGGGAGCCGAACATCATCCACGTCGGGAAGAAGAACCCGCACTACTGGCGCGGCTGGCCGGCCGGCAAGTTCACGACGATCAATCTCCGTCATGTCTACGAGCCGGAGACGCAGCGGCTGATGATCGAGAAGGGCGAGCTCGACTGGTCGGAGAACGTCACCAAGGACGCGCTGCCGGCGCTCAGGCGCAACGCGAGCCTGACCGTCCACGAGAAGCCGGGCACCAGCATCATGGTGACGTACCTCAACACGAACGCCGGGCCGACGAAGGACCTGAAGGTCCGGCAGGCGATCCACCACCTGTGGAACCAGGAGGCGTTCACCGCGATCACGGGCCACGCGCCGAGCGCGGGACCGCTGTTCATGCCGATTCTCGGTGCGGACGCGAAGATCGAGAACCCGTATCCCTACAACGTCGAGCGCGCGAAGAAGCTGCTCGGGGAGGCCGGCCACCCGAACGGCGGGTTCACGCTGCGGTTCCAGTCGCAGAAGGGCGACGTCGACAAGCGCGCCATCTTCGAGCTCATGCAGGCGGAGCTGAACAAGGTCAACATCAAGGTCGAGTTCTTCGACGACACGTGGCCGGCGCTGGTGAAGCGCGCGACCGATTGGGGCGCGACGAAGGACCCGAACACGGCGATCCACCTGTTCGGATACTTCCGGCCGATGTTCATCCCGACCGCGCTCGACTTCCTGTTCAACATGTACCACTCCGAGGGATTCCCGACGAAGGGCGGGCGCAACTTCACCTACTACGCGAACGCGGACTACGACCGGCTGATCAACGAGGCGACGGCGACCGCCGACCGCGACCGCGCGCTCCGGCTCGAGCGGCAGGCCGCGGAGCTCGTGTGGAAGGACGCGGCCGTCGTCGTGAACGGCCGCATCGTCGACAAGTTCGTCGCGCGCAAGGACGTCAAGGGCTTCGTGTACCTCGGCGACCGCGTGTCGTTCCGCTACTACGACATGTACCGGGAGAAGTAACCGTCCGGCGCTTCCTGCGCGGTGGGCCCGGGGTCGTCGCCGCGGCGGGCGTCCTCGCCGTGGCGCTGGCCATGGCGGTCGCGCCGCAGCTCTTCACGAGCCGCGACCCGAACGCGATCGCGTTCCTCGAGCGGCTCCGGCCGCCGAGCCTCGCGCATCCGCTCGGCACGGACGAGAACGGCCGCGACCTCTGGGCCCGCGTGGTCTTCGGCACGCGGCCGACGCTCGCCGCCGGCGTCTCGGTCATCGCGCTCTCGCTCGTCCTCGGCTCCGCCGCCGGCCTGGTCGTCGGCTACGCCGGCCGCCGCGCCGACGAGCTGCTGATGCGCGTGATCGAGTTCTTCCTGGCCTTTCCCCAGGTCGTCTGGGCGCTCGCGATCGCCACCGTGATGGGGCGCGGGCTCGTCGTGTGCGTGCTCGCGCTGGCGCTCACGTGGTGGGCGCAGTACGCGCGCCTCATGCGGGCGCAGGTGCTCGTCGTGAAGGAGCGCGAGTTCGTGCTGGCCTCGCGCGCGCTCGGGCAGCGCGCCTGGCGGATCCTCCTCGGGCACCTGCTGCCGAACTGCGTGTCCACCGTGCTCGTGAAGGCGACGATCGACGTGAGCCTCGCCATTCTATTGTTGGCGGCGCTGTCGTTCCTCGGCGTCGGCGCGCAGCCGCCGTCGCCCGAGTGGGGCGCGATGGTGACGATCGGCCGCAAGTACCTGCTCGACTACCCGTGGTACGCGACGTTTCCCGGGCTGGCGATCTTCCTCGTCGTGCTGGCGTTCAACATCCTCGGCGAGCGCGTGCGCGACGTGCTCGACCCGACGAGCGAGACGTGGCGCGCGTGATCCTCCGCCGGCTGCCGCTGCTCGCCCTGCTGCTCGCCGGGATCTCGCTCGCCGCGTTCCTCTTGACCCAGCAGCTGCCCGGCGATCCGGCGTTCATCGCGGCCGGCGGCGGCGAGGCGACGCCCGAGATGATCGCGCACGCCCGCGCGCGTCTCGGCCTCGACCGGCCCGTGTGGGTCCAGTACCTCTACTACATGCGCGGCGCCGTGCAGGGTGACTTCGGGCGCTCGATGGTGAACGCGCGCCCGGTCGTCGAGGACCTCCGGAAGTTCTGGCCCGCGTCGGTCGAGCTGGCGCTGGCCGCGATCGCGATCAGCGCCGTCGTCGGCATTCCGCTCGGCGTCGCCTCCGCGGTGCGCGCGGGGCGCTGGCTCGACCGCCTGGTCACGCCGGGCTCGGTGTTCCTCGGCTCGATGCCGATCTTCTGGCTCGGGCTGATGGCGGTGCTCGTCTTCTACCGCATGCTCGACGTGCTGCCCGCCGGCGGCCGGCTGACCGTCGGGCTGACCCCGCCGCCGGCCGTGACCGGCCTCTTCCTGATCGACGCGCTGCTGGCGCGCGACCTCGCCGTCTTCGGCGACGCGGTCCGCCACCTCGTGCTGCCGGCGTCGATCCTCTCGGTCGTCTCGCTCACGATGATCACGCGCGTGACCCGCGCCGCGATGCTCGACATCCTCCACGAGGACTACCTGCGCACGGCGCGCGCCAAGGGGCTCGCCGAGCCGGTCGTGGTCCTGAAGCACGCGCTCCGCAACGCGTCGGTGCCGATCCTGACCGTGATCGGCATCCAGCTCGGTCAGCTCATCGGCGGCGTCGTCATCACCGAGACGATCTTCTCGTGGCCGGGCCTCGGGCTCTACGCCGTCACCGCCGTCGAGAACCAGGACTATCCTGCGATCATCGCGTTCACGCTGGTGACGACCGTCGTCTATGTCCTCATCAACCTGGTCGTCGACCTCCTCTACCCCGTCCTCAACCCACAGGTGCGCGCCTGATGGATCTCGTCGTCCGGAACGCCCGGCGGCGGCATCGCGCGGACCATCATGCGCGAGGTCAAGCGCGGCTACACCGTCGACGACGTGGCCGCGCGGGCCACCGAGGTGATCCACCGGCTGGTCGGGCACGGCGTGACGTTCGTCCGCTCGTACGTCGACGTCGACTCGATCGTCGACCTGGTCGCGCTCGAGGGCGTGCTGGCCGCGCGCGAGCGCTGCCGGGCGCTCGCGCACGTGGAGGTCATCGCGTTCCCGCAGGAAGGCATCCTGTGCGATCCGGACACCGACGAGCGACTGCGGAAGGCGCTCGAGCGCGGCGCCGACGTCGTGGGCGGCATGCCGTTCGCGGAGCTCGACGACCACGACGCGCGCCGCCACACCGACCCCGTCTTCGAGCTCGCGCGGCGGTTCGACCGCGACATCCAGATGCACGTGGACGAGACCGACGATCCGGGCGCGCGCACGCTCCACCACTACGCGGTCACCGCGCTCCGCACGGGCTGGACCGGGCGCGTGGCCGCCGATCACGTGACCGCGCTGGCGGCGTACGACGATACCTACGCCGCGCGCGTCATCGGGCTCGTCGCGCGGGCCGGCATGAGCGTCGTCACGCTGCCGAGCAAGCTCATGCGCGGCGGCATCCGCGACCGCGAGCCCCGGCGGCGGGGCCTCACGCGGTCAAGGAGCTGCTCGCCGCGGGCGTGAACGTGGCGTACGGGCAGGACGTGATCCAGGACGGTTTCATCCCCGTCTTCGGCACGGGCGATCCGCTCCAGGTCGGCTTCCTGCTGGCATTCGCCGCGCAGCTCTCCACGCGGCGGGACGTCGAGACGCTCTACGACATGGCGACGGTGAACGGGGCGCGCCTGATGCGTCTGCGCGACTACGGCCTGGAGGTGGGCCGGCGCGCCGATCTCGTGGTCATCGCCGCGCCGTCGGTGCAGGAGGCATATCGCACGCAGGCCGCGCGGCGCGCGGTGATCCACGGCGGCCGGATCGTGGCGCGAGGGGGTCAGGCGCGAGGGGGTCAGAGTCTGACCCCCTCGTCCGCCCGCTCGCGCGAGAACGCGAACCAGGGGCAGACCAGGCGCTCGGCCAGCTCGACCAGCGCGAAGAGACCGATCGCCATGACCGCCAGCAGCAGCATGGCGGCGAACGCGAGGTTCGACTTCCAGTACGACGTCGCCGAGACGATGACGTAGCCGAGGCCCTGGTCGGAGCCGACGAACTCGCCGACGACGGCGCCGATCACCGAGAGCGTCACCGCGACCTTCAGGCCGCTGAAGAAGAACGGCAGCGCCATCGGGAACCGCACCTTCATGAACGTCTTGAACGCGCTCGCGCGGTAGGAGCGGCTCAGGTCGAGCAGCTCCGGCGGCGTCGCGGCCAGGCCGGTGGCGGTGTCGACGACGATCGGAAAGAACGCGACGAGGAACGCGACGACGATCTTCGAGGTCTGCCCGGCGCCGAGCAGCAGCAGCAGGACCGGCGCGATGGCCACCTTCGGCACCGACTGCGTGACCACGAGCAGCGGATAGACCGCGCGGCGCAGCGTCGGCGAGTACACGATCATCACGGCCAGTGGCGTGCCGACGGCGATCGACAGCGCGAATCCGCCGAGCGTCTCGTAGAGCGTCACCCAGCCGTGCCAGAGGAGATACCCGCGCCACTGCCACGTCTCGACGAGGATGCCGGACGGCAGCGGCACGACGAACTGCGGCACGCTGAACACGCGCCAGATCAGCTCCCAGAGCACGAGCACGCCGAGCAGCACGCCCGTCGGCACCAGCACGGCGCGGATCCGGTCCTCAGTTGCGGCGCGCATGGCTCCCCCGCGTGAAGATGAGGCTCCGGACCTCGTCGCTCAGCGCCTTGAAGACCGGCGTGAACTCCATGTCGACCGTGCGCGGCCGTGGCAGCCCGACGTCGAGCACGCGCGCCAGCCGGCCGGGGCGCGCCGTCAAGCGCGCCGAACGGCTCGTCCATCAGGAGGATGCTCGGGTCGTGGACGAGCGCGCGGCAGATCGCCACGCGCTGCTGCATGCCGCCGGAGAGCTCCCACGGATACTTGCGCTCGAAGCCGGCCAGGCCGGCGAGCTCGATGAGCGCCTGCGCGCGGTCGCGGTGCTCGTGCCGGCTCCCCCCGAGCATCTCGATGGAGAACAGCACGTTGTCGACCACGGTGCGCCACGGCAGCAGCACCGCGCTCTGGAAGACGAACCCGACGTCGGGGAACGGCTCGCGCACTTCCTGGCCGCGGATGCGGATGGCGCCGCGCGTGACCGGGGTGAGCCCCGAGACGAGCTTGAGCAGGGTCGACTTGCCGCATCCGCTCGGGCCGACGAGGCTGACGAACTCCTTTTCCTTCACGTCGAGCGTCACGTCCTCCACCGCGCGCACGGCCTCGCCGTGACGCGAACGGTAGGTCTTGCTGACGGCGGCGAGCTCGATCACGGGGCCGGCGCGGCGTACCGGTTGACCGGGTACGGCGTGACCGCGGCCGCGCGGCACGCCGTCGACAGATACGGCGCGAGCTCCGCCGCCATCGCCCACCCGGCGGTGTTCTGCCGGCGCAGCCGGTCGGTCGCCTCCTGCGCGCGGTCGCGCAGACGCGCCTCGTCGACCGTGAGCACCTTCCCGCCGCGAACCACGACGCGTCCGGACGCGATCACCGTGTCGACGTCGCCGCCGGTCTCGACGTACACGAGCGAGCCGGCGACGTCGGTCCGCGGCTTCAGGAAGGGGCCGTCGCCGCGCAGCAGCACGAGGTCCGCGTACCGCCCGCGCTCGATCGCGCCGAGCTCGTCGCCGTGCCCCACGGCGCGCGCGCTGCCGAGCGTCGCCATGCGCCACACCTCGCGCGCGCTCAGCCACCGGTCCGTCACGGACGGAAACCGGATGTTGCCGATCAGCGCCGCGAGCCGCATCGCCTCGTAGAGGTTCTGGTTGTCGGAGGACATCGAGCCGTCGCTGCCGAGGCCGACGGTGAGGCCGCGGTCGAGCATCTCGCGCACGGCGGCGATGCCGTTGCCGAGGCGCAGGTTGCTCGCCGGGTTGTGCGCGACGGCCGCGCCCGCGTCCGCCAGGCGCCGGATGTCGTCGTCGGTGAGCCACACCCCGTGCGCGCCGACGAAGCGCGGACCGAGCAGCCCCAGCTCGCCGAGCCGTGCGACCGCCGTCGTGCCCCAGCGGCGCTGCGCCGCGATCGCCTGCACCTTCGACTCCGCCAGGTGCGTGTGGACGCCGACGCCGTGCTCGCGCACCTGCCGCGCGCAGCCTTCGAGGAACGCGTCGGTGCACTGGGTCGGGATCGTCGGCGCGATGCTCACGCGGATCCGGCCCCCGGCCGAACCGTGCAGCCGGCGGATCGCATCGTCGCCGAGCTGCAGCAGCGTCGCGGTCGGCGTGGCCTTCACCGCCTCCACCCGCCGCCGCAGCTCCTTCGGCAGGAGGTCCACGAGCCCCGGGACCGAGTCCCAGTAGACGACGTCCGCAACCGCCGGCGCGATGACCGCGCGCATGCCCACGTCGGTGTACGCGCGCGCGACGGCGTCGAGATCGTCGATCGTCGGCGCCGGCGCCGCCATGAACAGGTCGTACGCGGTCGTGCAGCCCGTGCGGAGCATCTCCACCGCGTTCAGCGCGGCGGAGACGTAGTGGTCCTCCACGGTCCGGTTCGCGTTCAGCGCCGGGCCGTGGTTCAGGAGGTCCTCGAGCGTCCAGCGGTCCGCGGCACCGCGCAACAATAAATTATGCGCGTGCGTGTGGGCGTTCACGAGCCCGGGGACGACGAGGCAGCCCGTCGCGTCGACGATCTCCGCGTCCGGCGGCGCCGGCAGCGCGGGACCGACGCCGGCGATGCGGTCGCCCTCGACCAGGACGTCGGCGCGCGCAAGCGCGGGCGGATCGCCACCGAGGACGTCGCCGCCCCGCACCAGCAGCGCCATCGGCTACTTCTTCTCGGGCAGCAGGTCGTTCGTGTAGAGGTCCGCGCCGGCGACGCGCTTCTTGAGCTGCATGTACTCGGTGTAGACGTCGCGGGACCGGTCGACGCGCGCCGGCTCGAACTGTCCGATCGCGACCTTGCCGCTCGTGACCTCCTCGGTCAGCGTGTACGTGCTCGCCACGGTGGCGGCGCCGAGCGCCGCGTCGAGGTCGACCTCGGGATGGAACTTGAGGAGGATCTTCGCGCCCTCGGCGTGGTTCTCCTTCGCGAACGCGTGCTTCACGCCGCGCACGGTGCCGCGCAGGAACGCGCGCAGCAGGTCCGCGTCCTTCGCGATCGTGTCCTCGCGCGCGAAGATGACGAGCGAGTACATGTCGAAGCCGCTGTCGGCGTAGGCGATGCGCTTGAGCGTGACGCCCTGCGACTTCGCCTGTTTCTGGAGGCGCGCCTCGTGGTTGGCGAAGAACGGCGCGCCGTCGACGCGCCCGGTGATGAGCGCGGGCCCCATCGCCGCGCCGTCCATCGTCACCCACTTGACGGAGTCGGCGGGGAACCCGGCCAGCTTCGCCAGCAGCGGGAAGAGGATGCCGTGGCTGTTGCCCGGCGTGATCGACAGCGTCTTGCCGGCGAGGTCCTTCGCGCTGTTGATGCCGGTGCCCTCGCGCACGAAGATCGAGTGCGGCGGGCGGCGGAAGTAGGCGGCGACCGCGCGCACCTTGATGTCCTCGTTCGCCTTCGCGGCCACGAGCGCGCTGAAGTCGGCGCTGCCCGCTTCGCCCTGCCCGACCGCGATGCGCTTGACCGTGTCGCCGCTACCGGCGCCGCGGATGATCTTCACGTCCAGGCCTTCCGCGCGGTACCAGCCCTTGTCGAGCGCGGTGAAGTACGGCGTGTACTCGCCGTAGGGCAGGAAGTCGAGGATGAACGTGAACGGCCGCAGCGGCTTCTGCTGCGCGGCGGCGACCGTGACGATGGCGAGCAGCAGCACGAGAGCGGCGCTGAGGCGTGCGAGCATGGCGGCGATCCTCCTCGGGACGATTCCGGCGCCCCGTGCGGCGCCGGCGGGCGGCATTATACGGCCGCGCGCGCTTCCGGCCGTGCCGCGACGGGGCCGTAGAGATCGGGCCGGCGGTCGCGGTAGTAGCCCCACAGCGCGCGCAGCTCGGGGATGACCGAGAGGTCGACGTCGGCCATCACGATCCCTTCCCCGGTCGAGCTGGCCTGCGCGAACACCTCGCCGCGCGGATCGCAGATCAGGCTGTCGCCGTGGTGGTCGCGCGACGAGCCGCCGGCGTCGACGCCGACCTTGTTCACGCCGCACACGTAGTAGACGTTCGCGATCGCGTGCGCGCGGAGCTCGACGTCCCAGAGGTAGCGCGTCATCCGCGTCGTGTTGGTCGGGACGAACACGATCTCGGCGCCGCCGAGCCCGAGCACGCGCGCCGCCTCCGGGAAGTGGCGGTCGTAGCAGATGAGGATGCCGATGCGCGCGAACGGCGTGTCGAACGTCGGGAACCCGAGGTCGCCGGGCGTGAAGTAGAACTTCTCGTCGCCGCGCGGCTCGCGGCTGCGCGCGCGGTCCATGAACGGGATGCTGGACTTCCGGTACTTGCCGATGACGCGGCCGTCGGGGCCGATCACCGCCGCGGCGTTGTAGTAGGTGGCGCCGTCGCGCTCGAAGATCGGGCAGATCAGCACGGTTTCCGTCTCGCGCGCGAGCGCGCCCATCCGGTCGGTCGTCGGCCCGGGAATCGGCTCGGCCCAGTCGAAGTACTCCGGGCGCCGCTCGACGCAGAAGTACATCGTGCTGAAGAGCTCCGGCAGGCAGACGATGCGCGCGCCCTGCTCCGCGGCCTGCCGCACCATGCGCGTCGCCTTGTCGACGTTCACCGCCTTGTCGACGTGTCCCGTGAGCTGCACGCCCGCGATCTTCGGCATGGAGGCTCCCTCAGCGGAACGCCGGCGCGACCTTCTCCGCCCAGTCGCGCAGGAACCGCTCCTTGTCGTCGAAGTGCACGCTCATCCAGAACTGCCGCGCGCCGGCGTCGACGGCGGCGGTGAGCTTCTTGACGCAGTCGGCCGGCGTGCCCACGGCGGCGAATCGATCCGCGAGATAGTCGACCAGCCCGAGCTCCTCGATCAACCGGTTGTTGGCGCTCCCGGGCAGCGTGTGGCTGGCGAACGCATAGCGCTGCCCGAGCGCGCGGACGTTCTCGAGGAGCTCGGGCGGGATGTGCTTCCCCGCCGTCGTGAAGCGGCTCAGGTGATTGCCGGCCGCGGCCAGCGACATCTTGATCTCCTCGACGCCTTCGCGGTAGCTCGTGGCGACGTTCACGTCGGGCCACCACCACAGGTCGATCGCGTCAGGATCGCGCCCCGCGGCGACCGCGCCCGCGCGGACCTGCGCGATGGAGTCGCGCACGATCTCCGGCAGGATGCCGGTGCGGATGACGACGCCGTCGGCGATCTGCCCGGCGAGATGCAAGGTCTTCGGCCCGGACGCGGCGAGATAGATCGGCAGCCGCGCGCGCTTCCACGTGAGCGTCGCGGCCTTGCCGTGGTACTCCGCGCGACCGGTCGCGAGCAGCGCGCGGATCGTCTCGGCGTACTCGCGTAGCTCGGCGAGCGACGCGGGGCGCAGGCCCACGTTGTACGCCGCACTGTCGCCGCTGCCCATCGCGACCAGCGTGCGCCCGGGCGCGAGCTCGTCGAGCGTGGCGGCGGCGGACGCGGCGACGGCGGGATGCCGTGTGACCGGCGTGATGACGCGCGGCCCGAACCGGATGCGCTCGGTGTTCACGGCGCAGAGCGCGAGCGTCATGTACACGTCGCGACAGATCGACTGCGAATCGGAGATGCCGAGGAGCTCGTATCCGAGATCCTCGACGAGCCGCGCCCACCGCACCACCTCAGCCGCTGGCGCGGTGGGCATGAAGTTGATGCCGAATCGGACGGGCTCGCCGCGGTTCACCGGGGGGCATCGTATGCAGCGCGCGCCCGACAATCAAGCGGCCGACTGGAGGTGGTCGGGATCCGCTCGGATACAATCGCGGCATGGTGACGGCAAGGCGCCTCGCGCTCGTGCTCGTCGTACCGCCGATTGGCGCTGACGACGGCCGCGTCGTGGAGTTCGCGTGGCACCTCCAGCGTGTGGAGCAGGTAGAGCATGCCGAACCGGTCGAGTATGGACTCAAGGCGTCGCTGACCCTCGCTCAGTTCGTCGGCGCGGGTGTCCGCCCGCGTGCCGAGGCGCTCCTCCATCCGAGCGACCAGCGAGTGGACCAGGCCGGGGTGTCCGTCGCCTGGAACGCCGGGCGATCTGCTGACGCTGGTCATCTCCGCCCGCAGGGCGAAGTACTCGCGCACGACGTCGCCGACGCACTTGCTCATGGAGATCCCGCGCGCCGCGGCCTCGGCTTTGAGCCGCTGGTGATCGGCGCGATCGACTCGGCCGTGAATCAGTTGCCTGAAGGGGCTCATTGGCGGTCCTCCAACGGGGCGAGTCAGCCAGATGCGAGACGGCGAGCGCGGGCAGGAGAGCGCAGTACACGTGCGCTCGCGCTCGAAGGAGGCGGCGGGACGCGACAAGGACCGACTGACGCTTCCGACCCTCAGGGCTCTCCTCGAGCGCCTGAAGCCGCGTAGCACCTGAGTCTCCGGTTGAATTGCGTCAGGCGCGCCGCGGTTACAGCTCGATCCCCTTCGCGCCGATCCGGCACCGACGATCTCGTCGGTCATCGCGCTGCCGCGGTGCTTGACGACCGGAAGGACGACGCCGCTGCCGCGCCGTCGGCGGGGATGCCGTGATTGGCGAACGCGAGGCCGAGGATCCAGTCGCAACGGGGGCCATGTCGGGGCCCCTCGGTTCCAATCAGACGGTGCCGGAGCGCATGATGCCGATCACGAGCCAGAGCCCGAGCACGACGCCGATGACGAAGCCGCCGCCGACGATCCATTGCAGCGCGCCGCCGTCCCGCGCCGCGGGCAGCAGGATCGAGGAGCCGACGATGATCGCCGCGATGATGATCGCGAACGTCAGGCGGTTGCTCGCGCGATCCAGCTTGCGGACGTACGGCTCGAGGCCGACGACCTGCAGCCGGAACTGCGCGGTGTTCGCATTGAACTTCCGCAGCGCCGAGTGGAGGTCGCGGGGCAGCGTGGTCGCGACGTCGATCAGGTCGATCGTCTCGCGCCGGACCCGCCGCGCCATGACGCCGAAGGCGCGCCGGACCACCTGGCGGGCGTAGGGACGCGCCTCCGCGAAGAAGTTCAGATCGGGCGCCAGCCGCCGGAAGAGACTTTCGAAGAGCGCGAGGCACTTGCCGAGCAGGAACAGCTCGCGCGGCAGCCGCAGATGGTGCTTGGCCGCGAGCGCCATGATGTTGTCGACGTAGAGCATCGGCGGCAGGTGGCGCAGCTTGCGGCCCACCAGCGGCTCGACCACCCGCTCGAGATCGACGCGCATCGCGCGGCGGTACTTCTCCTGATCGATCGTCTCGGGGACGAAGCCGAGGCTGATGCTGAGGCGCGCCAGCGTGTCGTAGTCGCGCCGCACGAGCGCGATGAAGGTCGTGCCCATCGCGTCCCGAAGTTCCTCCCGGATGCGTCCGACCACGCCGAAGTCGAGGAACGCCAGTCGACCGCCTTCCAGCACGAGGACGTTGCCGGGATGCGGGTCGGCGTGAAACAGGCCGTCGATCAGCACCATCTTGAAGAGGGCGTCGGTGCCGTGTCGCGCGATGCGGGTGAGGTCGTATCCCTTGGCCTCGAGGCCGGCGAGGTCGTCGATGCGCGTGCC
>JACPCW010000049.1 GCA_016184365.1 Candidatus Rokuibacteriota bacterium | reverse complement strand
CTCGAGCTGGTAGAGCGAGCACGCGTTGTACATGACGCCGCGCGCGACGTGCTCCGCGAGGCGCGGCGACGGCATCTGCGAGGTGAGCTGGATCGAGGACGGCGGGAAGCCGGCGCGCAGCGCGCGCTCGACCTCGGGGTCGCTGGACGCGTCGATGTGGATGCCGAGCGCGCGAAACACGTCGAGGATGCCGCGGCTCGGGTTGGCCTTCATCGCGTAGCGCAGCGTGAAGCCGTAGGGCGCCGGGAACGACGAGAGCGCCTCCCTGGCCGCCGCTTCCAGCGCGACGCGATCGTAGACGTAGCACGGCGTGCCGAAGCGCTCGCGCACCTCGGCGGCTTTCTCGGCGGAGAGGAACAGGCTCATGCGGCGATCCTCGTCGTCACAATTTTTGCGTAAGGTATCATCCCCGCCGTGATCGGTGAGTCGCATCCACGCCTGGGCGGCGATCGGCTGGTGTCGGGCGCGGGACGGTTCGTGGACGACGTGCGCGTCCCGGGCATGCTCCATGCCGCGGTGCTGCGGTCGCCGCACGCGCACGCGCGCATCGTGTCGATCGACACCAAGGCGGCGCGTGATCTTCCCGGCGTTCACGCCGTGCTGACGGCGGCGGACGTGCCCGCCACCGCCATCATTCCGAATCGTGTCGGCGCGCCCGAGGGGACGCAGCGGTATCTCCAGCCCGCCATCGCGCGCGACGTCGTGCGGTACGTCGGCGAGCCGGTCGCCCTCGTCGTCGCCGACGATCCGTACGTCGCCACGGACGCGCTCTCGCGGATCGACGTCGGCTACGAGACGCTGCCGCCATGCGCGTCGGTCACCGCGGCGCTCGCCCCCGGGGCGCCGCGACTGCATCGCGACACCGACAGCAACAACGTTGCGACCATCGCCATGCGCGTCGGTGACGCCGATGCGGCGCTTCGCGCGGCGGCCGTCGTCATTCACGAGCGGTTCCGCTATCCGCGGCAGACCGCGGCCGCGCTCGAGACGCGCGGGCTCGTCGCGGTGCCGCCGAATCCGCAGGGCGGCGAGCTGCACCTGATCGGCTCGACGAAGTGCATCCACATCAACCGCGGCATCCTCGCGCCCATGTTCGGCATTCCGATCGGCGCGCTGCGGCTGACCGAAGTGGACGTGGGCGGCGGCTTCGGCGTGCGCGGCGAGCTCTATCCCGAGGACGTGCTGGTGCCGCTCGCGGCGATGAAGGTCGGCCGCCCGGTGAAGTGGATCGAGAGCCGGCGCGAGAACCTCATGGCGGCGAACCACGCGCGCGAGGTGACGTACGACATCGAGATCGGCTTCGAGCGCGACGGCCGCATCGCGGCGATGCGGGCGGTGATTCATGCGGACATCGGCGCCTACGTGCGGACGGCGGCGCTCGTGCCCGCGGAGTTCGGCGCCGCGCTGCTGCCGGGGCCGTATCGCGTGCCGAACTACGCGTGCGATCTGTGGTCCGTGGTGACGAACAAGACGCCGGCCGGCACGTTGCGGTCGCCGGGCCGTCCCGAATGTAATTTCGTTCGCGAACGATTGATGGATCTCGGCGCGGCGCGGCTCGGGCTGGATCCGGCAGACATTCGCCGCCGCAATCTCATCCGGTCGGACGAGATGCCGTACGACTGCGGGACGAGGTCCTTCGGCGTCAGCACCGTCTACGACTCGGGCGATTTTCCGGCGCTGTTCGAGGAGCTCGTGACGCGTCTCGAGTACACGAAGGCGCGCGCGGAACAGCACGCGGTGAATGCGCGGCCGGGCGGGCCACGGCGCGGCCTCGGTCTCGCGGTGTACGTCGAGAAGACCGGGCTCGGACCGTTCGAGACGACGCAGGTGGAAGCGCGCGCCGACGGCACGCTCGTCGTCGACACCGGCGCGTCGTCGATGGGGCCGGGCCTCGAAACGGTGTTGGCGCAGATTCTCGGTGACGCGCTCGGGCTGCCGCCGGGGCGGTTTCACGTGCGTCACGCCGATACCGCGGCGGTCGAGAGCGGCGTCGGGACGTACGGCTCGCGCGGCACGATCACGGCCGGTAACGCGGCGGCGCTCGCGGCGGCGAAGCTGATCGCGGAAGCGCGCCAGCGGGCCGCCGAGCACTGGGGCGTTCCGGACGCGTCGGTCACGTACGCGAAGGGTGTCGTGGAGGCGAACGGCGAGCGCCTCACCCTCGCCGAGCTCGCCGCGCAACGCAAGCTCTCCGCCGGCGCCTCGTTCGAGGTGAAGAAGCTCACGTACGCGGGCGGCGCGGCGGCGGTGGAGCTCGACGTCGATCCGGAGACGGGCATCGTGAAACTGCGGCGCGTGGTCGTCGGCTCGGATGTCGGACGCGCGGTGAATCCCGCGCTGGTCGACGGTCAGCTGGTGGGTGGCGTCGCGTTCGGCATCGGCAACACGACGCACGAGAGTCTCGAGTACGACGCGGACGGCCAGCTGCAGTCGGGCACGTTCATGGACTACGCGTTACCGCTCGCGACGGACGTGCCGCCAGTGGACGGCTTCTATCAGGCGGTGCCGGCGACGACGAACCCGCTCGGTCTGCGCGGTCTCGGCGAGTGCGGCAATCCCGGTCTCGGCGCCGCCATCGCGAACGCGCTGTGCGACGCGCTCGCGTCGGACGGCGTCGCGCTGACCGCGCTGCCGGTCACGCCCGCCCGCGTGTTCGGGGCGATCAGTTCGCGAATCGCCCGCTAGTCACCGACCGCACGGCACCGTGTCGACCCACGCGATCCACGGCAGCCCGAGCGCGCCGTCCCCGATGCCGACCGCGGCACAGTCGCCCGGGGCGAAGCTCAGCGCGCTCGACCGTGCGTGGCCCGCGGTCGAGCAGCGCGTTCGCCGTCAGCAGCAGCCCGACTATCATTCCGACCGGCGCTATTCGAGGGCGAACGTCACGGTCACCCTCGCGGTGACGCTGATCTGCCCGGGCGCGGTGACGGCGTCCGGGTCCGCCGGCGCCGCCGCGCTGCTCTGAACGACGTTCTGGCTCATCGCGCCGTGGCGCCCGCCCCACCACGACCCGTACGACGACCACCAGCCGAAGCCGTCCTCGCGAATCGTGGTGACGGCGCCGACCTTCCGGCCGAGCGACTGCGCGAGCGCGATGGCCTTGTCGCGCGCGGCCTGGATCGCGATGCTGCGGGCCTGATCGCGGTGCTTCCGCAGCTCCGTCGTCCGGAACTGCACGCCGTGGACGTGGTTCGCTCCGGCGTCGACGGCATCCGTGAGCACCTGGTCGAAGCGGTCGATGTTGCGCAGGTCCACGGTGATCGTGCGGCGCACCGCGAGCAGCGCCGCGACGGCGACGAGCGCGGCGGCGAGCGATCTGGCGCTCAACCGACCTGGTAGCGCTTGATCGCGGCCTGATCGAACGCGAGACCGAGCCCCGGCTTCTGCGGGACCACGAGGTCGCCCGTGTCGATCGTCGGCGTCTCTTCGAAGAGTCCGATCGTCCATGGCATGTACTCCACGGTGAGGCCGTTCGGAATCGCCGCGATGAGATGCACGTGGATCTCCGGCACGAGATGGCTCACGACCGGCAGGTTGAACGCCTCCGCCATGCCCGCGACCTTCATCCACTGCGTGATGCCGCCGACGCGCACGAGATCGATCATCGCGACGTCGATCGAGCGCGCTTCCAGCATGTGACGGAACGGGACGATGCCGTAGTGATATTCGCCGGCGGCGATCGGCGCCGTCAGCGCGTCGGCGATGCGCGCGAGCCCGGCGTAATCGTCGTGCGCCGTCGGGTCCTCGAGCCAGCACAGGTGATACGGCTCGATCCGCCGGCCGACCTCGATCGCGTGGTTCACGCTCCAGAGCTGGTTGATGTCGCACATGAGATCGACGTCGGGCCCGATCGACTCGCGCATCACGCGCACGCGCTCGATCGACGCCGACACCGTCGGCTCGCTGCCGCACTGCATCTTCATCTGCCGGAAGCCCATGTCGCGCAGGCGCGGGCCCGCCTTGGCGAGGTAGTCGACCGGATGCGGTCGCATCAGCGCGCCGCTCGCATAGGTGGGGACGCGGTTCCGCAGTCCGCCGAGGAGCGCGCACACCGACTGGCCGACGGCCTTGCCTCGGAGATCCCAGCACGCGGTGTCGATCGCGGAGAGCGCGAGCGTGAAGATGCCGCCCGGGCCCGAGTTACCGGCCGCGCGGCGCAGCTTCGCGGCGATCGCTTCCACCTGCGTCGGATCGTGGCCGACGATGAGCGCGCCGAGGCCGTCGACCGCGGCCTTCAGCGCCTTCGTCAGCGCGCCGCCGAAAAACGTGACGCCGATGCCGACGAGTCCCTGATCGGTCCCGAGCTCCAGCGTGACGAACTCGCGCGTGTCGGTCGGCGCGGGCAGCCCGACGACGAGCGGGTTGTCGGCCGGCGTGCTCAGGATGCGTGTCGTGACGTGCGTGATCTTCATCGTCGGTCTCCTTGTCGGAAGCGGTCGTACACTAGCACGCCCGATCGAACCACACGGAGGACCGTCATGACAGCAAGCCAGACCGACAAGGCCACGCGTTTCCGCGCGCTGCACCAGGGACCCGGCGCGTTCGTCATCGCCAACGCGTGGGACGCCGGCTCGGCGCGCATCCTGGCGGGGCTCGGGTTCCCGGCGCTCGCGACGTCGAGCGGCGCCTCCGCGGGCGTGCTCGGCAAGCGCGACGGCCAGGTGACGCGCGACGAGGCGCTCGCGCACTGCCGCGCCATCGTCACCGCGACGGACCTTCCCGTGTCGGCCGATCTCGAAAAGGGATTCGGCGACGCGCCCGCCGTCGCCGCGGAAACGATTCGTCTCGCCGCGGACGCCGGGCTCGTCGGCGGTTCGATCGAAGACGCGACCGGCGACAAAGACCGGCCGCTGTACGACATCGGCGCCGCCACCGAGCGCGTGGCCGCGGCGGTGCAGGCGGCGCGTTCGCTGTCGTTCCCGTTCACGCTGACTGCGCGCGCCGAGGGCTTCCTGCGCGGTAACACGAACCTCGACGACTGCATCGAGCGGCTGCAGGCCTACGAGAAGACCGGCGCGGACGTGCTGATGGCGCCCGGGCTGCCGGATCTCGCGTCGGTGCGCGCCGTCTGCGCCGCGCTCACGAAGCCGTTCAACTTCATGGCCGGCATCAAGGGCAAGTCGTTCACCGTCGCCGAGCTCGAGGCCGCCGGCGTCCGGCGCATCAGCCTCGCCACCTCGCTCTATCGCATGGCGATGAGCGGCCTCGTCGACGCCGCGCGCGAGGCGAAGGACAAGGGGACGTTCGGCTACCTGGATCGCTCGCTGACGACGCCGGAGCTCAACGCCTTCATGCCGGGCTGAGCATGGAACGCCGGCGGCTCGGCACGACGGACATCGACGCGAGCGTGCTCGGCTTCGGCGGCTCGGAGATCGGCTACCAGGGCGTCGGGGCGCGCGCCGTCGCGACGCTGCTCGGCCGCGCGCTCGACGCCGGCCTGAACGTCATCGACACCGCGGAGTGTTACGCCGACAGCGAAACCCTGATCGGCAATGCCGTCGGCGAACGCCGCCGCGAATTCTACCTCTTCACCAAGTGCGGGCACGCCGGCGGCTGGGGCCGCGCCGACTGGAAGCCGAAGTCGCTGCTGAAGAGCCTCGAGCGCAGCCTCGAGCGTCTCGCCACCGACTACGTCGATCTGATCCAGCTCCACAGCTGCTCGCTGAAGGAGCTCGAGCGCGGCGACGTCATCACGGCGCTCGAGCAGGCGCGCGAGCGCGGGCTCACGCGCTACATCGGCTACAGCGGTGATGGCGACGCGGCGCTCTTCGCCGTGAGGTCCGGACGCTTCGACACGCTGCAGACGTCGGTCAGCATCGCGGACCAGGAAGCGATCGACCTCACGCTGCCGCTCGCGCGCGAGCGCGGCGTCGGCGTCATCGCGAAGCGCCCGATCGCCAACGCGGCGTGGACGTATGCGAAGAAGCCGTCGGAGGGTTACTACCAGACGTACTGGTCGCGACTGCAGAAGCTCGACTACGAGTTTCTCAAAGCGCCGCAATCGGCCGCGTCCACCGCGCTGCGCTTCACGCTGACCGCACCGGGTGTGCACACCGCGATCGTCGGCACGACGAAACCCGATCGGTGGCAGCAGAACGCGGCGTTGACGGAGGAGGGGTCGTTGCCGGCCCGGGAGTTCGAGGCGATCCGCGCACGGTGGCGCGCGGTCGCTCCGTCCTCCTGGGCCGGCCAGACGTAGCGATCGGAACGGCGCCGCGGGTCCGTCACCGAGACGATTGGCCATGACCTGCCGTGTGAGATGCGCATCGTGATCACGACGAACTGGTTTGATCTCCATCGAGCGCCCGCCGCATTGCGCCGAGGGCGCCAATGAGCCTTCGCGTGTTCCTCCGCCACAGCGTGTCGCCGGCGGAACTCGGCATTGTCTACGCCATCGCGGAAGAGGCCGTCGGAAGAGGGATGCAGCCGTACATCGCGGATCGGGATTGGGATCCCGCCGAGCAGTTGCCGGAACGGATCTGGTCGGCGCTCCGGGAGGCCGAAGTCTTCGTTGCCGTCGCCACTCAGTTCGGAAATCAATTGGCATGGGTCAATTCGGAGATCGCCGGGGCAGCGACGAGGCCGCTTCCGATAATCGCCATCCTGGATTCGAGTCTGCCCGCGCAAGATGCCGCTCTCGAACGCGCCCGGGTGCCGATCCTTCGCGACGCTCTTCCTTGGGACGCAGCACGACCGATGAGTGCCATGTCGGTTCTCGAGGCGTTTCCCGTGGAAAGGCGTCTGACCAGCAAGTCCGAGCTGGCCGCGTTTCGCGCGTCCTATGATCGAGCCCGAACTCTCCTGGCGAGACTCGAGCGAACGACTCGGCTTCGAGACGCTGCTGATCGAGGTTGGATCGATCTTCCGTCGAAGCGTCCTGCCCCCTTCGATCCGGCCGATGTTCCGGGGCAGCCGCTCTCGAAGCTCCTGAACGAGATGCGCGATTGACGGACTTTAATTTCGACGTTCGCGTGCTCTGATCTGAATCTGCTCGAAGCGGCGCGTCGAGAGCAGCTGGACGTCTTCGATCCCCGCCGGGACCCGTAGGACATCGAGAATCCCGGGAGTTCGAGGCGATCCGCGCGCTGGCGCGCAGTCGCCTCGTCCTCCTGGCGCCCCTCGAATTCCCGCTTACTTCTTGGGCGCGGGAGCGTGTTTGCCCGAGAGCTGCGGCGTCGTGCCTTCCAGACCCTTCTGCTGGCGGTCCAGGCGCGTCTCGCGCGACCACGTGCGCTTGAGGTCGTCGCGCACGTTGAAGCGCAGCTTGCCGAGCTTTTCCGTCTCGAGCTCGACGACGTCGCCGTTCTGGAACGCCGAGAGCCCACGGTGGTTCGTGCCCGTCGCGAGGACGTCGCCGGGCTCGAGCGCGTGAATCGAGCTCACCCACTCGAGGCACCGCGGAATCTTGTGCGCCATGTCGTCGGTGTTGAAGTTCTGCTTGATCTCGCCGTTGACCGAGAGCCGGATCTGCAGATGGTGCGGATCGGCGATCTCGTCGGCCGTGACGATCCACGGACCGATCGGCGCGAACGTGTCGCGCGACTTCATCTGGTAGAACGTGTTGCCGGTCGGCAGCAGTCCGCGCGCCGAGCCGTCGATGAAGTTCATGTAGCCGAACACCGCGCCCATCGCGGCGGCCGCCGAGACGTGCGACGTCGGCTTGCCGATCACCAGGGCCACTTCGGCCTCGCCCTCGAAGATCGTCGCCGGCACGTCGGGCAGCACCATCGTGTCCTCGGGGCCGATGATCGCCGACGGTGATTTCAGGAACGCGTTGATCGGCGCCGGCTCGGTCCGGGTGCCGTCTTCCATGTAGTTCACGGCCATGCAGACGATGGTGGTCGGCTTCGGCAGCGGCGGCCGGAGGCGCACCTGCGCGAGCGGCGCGCCCTTGCCTCGGCTCGCGGCCTCTTCGACGCGGCGGCGGTAGTCGCCCCACCGCGCGATCAGTCCCTCGATGAGGTCGTGCGCGCCCGTGTGCGGAATGTCCTTCACGGCGTCGGACACGTCGACGACCTGATCGTCCTTGATCACGCCGAGCCGGTAGTCGTTGAAGTAACAGATCTTCACGGTGGCCTCCTCGGGCGGGGAATTTCCAGGGGGACTATACCAGCAACGCTCGTGGGGTATTCTTCCTTGCCGTGACGTCGCCCACCGCCGCACATCGTCTCGCGCTCACCGAACCCTCGTGACCGCTCACCGAAGAGGAGTGCTCATGCCCACGTCTCCGCTGCGTCTCGCCGCGTTCGCTCTGGCCGTCGTCGTTGCGCTCGCCGTCGCCGTGCCCGTGCCGGCGCAGGATGCGCGGGTCGAGGCCGCGAGGAAGGAAGGCAAGGTCGTCTGGTACACGTCGCTGGTCCTGCCCAGCGCCGAGAGGGTCGCGAAGCTGTTCGAGACCGCGTATCCCGGCATCAAGGTCGAAGTGCATCGCACGGGCTCGGAGCGGATTCTCCAGCGCGTGATGCAGGAGCTCCAGGCGAACATCAGGAACGCCGACGTCATCCACACGTCGGACGCCGGCCACTTCGTGCTGCTGAAAGGCAAGAACCTCCTCATGAAGCACGCGCCCGCCGGCGTCGACCCGTTCCCGGCGGGATTCAAGGACAAGGACGGCTATTACTACGGCCTGCGCGCCACGCTGAACGTGATCGCGTACAACACCAAGGCCGTCGTCGCGGCCGAGGCGCCGAAGAGCTGGAAGGAGCTGCTCGACCCGAAGTGGAAGGGCAAGCTCGTCACGGCGCATCCCGGGTACAGCGGCGTGATCGCGACGCACGTGCTCGCGCTCAGCCATCTGCACGGCTGGGACTACTTCAAGCAGCTCGCGCAGAACCGCGTCATGATCAAGCAGTCCGCCGCCGATCCCTCCGTCGTCGTCGCCTCCGGCGAGCGCGTGGTCGCCGTGAACGGCGGCGAGTACACCGCCTACAAGGCGAAGAAGAAGGGCAACCCCATCGAGATCGTGTATCCGAGGGAAGGCGTGCCGCTCGTCGTCTCGCCCACGGCCATCACCGCGTTCGCGCCGCATCCGAACGCCGCGAAGCTCTTCACCGACTTCACGTTCACGCGCGACGTCCAGCAGTTCCTCGCCGACAGCGAAGGCCTCTACACCGGGCATCCGGACGTGAAGTACCCGGCCGACAAGCCGAAGCTGTCCGACCTGAAGCTGCTCACCGTGGATCCGGAAGAGCTCGAAAAGCGGAACGAGGAGATCAAGAAGAAGTTCGTCGAGGCGTTCGGAGCGTAGTGGATCGCGCGCTCGTCGTCTGGGTCGGCGCGGCGCTCGCCCTCGTCTTCCTGATGGCGATGCCGCTCGCATGGCTCACGGTGATGAGCGTGAGCAGCGAAGCGGGTACGACGCTCGGCCACTACCGCTACGTCTTCACGGATCCCGCGCTCGCGAAGTCGCTCTGGAACACCGTCGTGCTCGCCTTCTGGGTCGGGCTCGTGTCGATCGCCATCGGCGCGCCGCTCGCGTGGCTCACCGCGCGCACGGACGTGCCGGGCCAAGGCCTGATCCGCGGCCTCGTGCTCGCGTCGTTCGTGACGCCGCCGTTTCTCGGCGCCTTCGCGTGGGAGATGCTGGCGGGCCCGAACGCCGGCCTCCTGAACAAGGTGTGGCGCGGCGTGACCGGCAGTGACCACCCGCTCGTCAACATCTACACGATGCCCGGCCTGATCTTCGTCGTCGCGATCTACACGTTTCCGTACGTCTACATCATGATCGCCAACACCCTCGCGCTGATTGCCTCGGACCTCGAAGACGCCGCGTCGATCCTCGGCGCCGGCCGGCTGACCGTCGCGCGCACGATCACGCTGCCGATGGTGCTCCCGGCGATCGTGAGCGGCTTCATTCTCTCGGTGCTGCAGGCGCTCGCGCTCTTCGGCTCGCCGGCGATCCTGGCGCTGCCGGCCGGCTTTCACACGATCACGACGCAGGTGTGGTCGTTCTTCCACTTCCCACCGAAGATCGAGGCCGCCGCCGCGATCTCGATGCCGCTGCTCGGCGCGACCGCGGTGCTGCTCTGGCTGCAGAAGCGGCTGCTCGGCCGGCGTGGCTACGCGGCCGTCGGCGGCAAGGGCGGCACGCGCCGCCGCATCGCGCTCGGCGCCTGGCGCGTGCCGGCGCTGCTCGCGTGCCTCGCCGTCATGGCGTGCGCGATCTTCCTGCCGTACGGCATCCTCGCCAAAGCGGCGTTCTCGCGCGCGTGGGCGCAGCCGGTCGGGTGGGACAACCTCACGCTGGCGAACTTCACGTTCACGTTCTTCGAGTACGGCGCGACGCGGGCGGCCATCGTGAACACGCTCGAGCTCGGCGTCATCACCGCGAGCGTCGGCGCGGTGCTCGTGGCGGTGCTCGCGTACGTCACGAATCGCCGGCTCGTCGTCGGGCACCAGATCGTCGCGTTCCTGGCGTTCGCGCCGGTCGTCATTCCCGGGATCGTGCTCGCCGTCGCGCTCTTCATCGCGTACACCCGGCCACCGTTCGTGCTCTACGGGACGCTGGCGATCCTGTTCATCGCGTACCTGACGAAAGAGATGCCCGTCGGCTACGGACAGTCGGACGCGACGTTCCGCGGCATCCCGCCGGATCTCGAGGACGCCGGCCGGATTCTCGGCGCCGGCCGGCTGCGCGTGCTGCGCGACATCACCGCGCCGCTCGCGAAGAGCGGGATCATCGCGGCGTGGTGCTTCATCTTCATCGGCGTCATCCGCGAGCTGTCCGCGTCGATCATCCTGTTCACGCCGAACACGAAGGTGATGTCGGTCGTGATCTTCGACCTGAAGGAAGAGGGCCAGTTCGGCGCCATCGCCGTGCTCGGCCTCGTCATGCTCGCGCTGACGTTCGTGACGGTGGCGATCGTGCAGCGCGCGCTCGGCCGCGACGTGCTGGGGGCGCGCGAGTGAGCGCCGTCCGGCTGAAGGGGCTCACGCTCCGTTACGGCGGCGTCGACGTCGCGGCCGTCGACAACCTCTCGCTCGAGATCGGCGACGGCGAGCTGCTCGCGCTGCTGGGACCGTCCGGCTGCGGCAAGACGACCACGCTGCGGCTCGTCGCCGGCTTTCTCGATCCGGAGGCCGGCGAGATCTGGGTCGGCGACCGCTGCCTCTCGGCGCCCGGCAACGTGGTGCCGCCGGAGCGCCGGCGCATGGCGATGATCTTCCAGAGCTACGCGCTCTGGCCGCATCTGACCGTCGCGCAGAACGTCGGCTATGGCCTCCGCTTCAAGCGCGATCTCGCGCGCGCGGACCGCGAGAAGCGGATCGCCGAGATGCTGCGCGTCGTGCAGCTCGCCGGCTACGAGGCGCGCTATCCCGGCGAGCTCTCGGGCGGCCAGCAGCAGCGCGTCGCCGTCGCGCGCGCGCTCGTCGTGGAGCCGGAGATCCTGCTGCTCGACGAGCCGCTGTCGAACCTGGACGCGAACCTCCGCGAGGAGATGCGGTTCGAGATCCGGCGCCTGCACGAGGCGTTCGGCATCACGACGCTCTACGTCACGCACGACCAGGCCGAGGCGATGGTCATCTCGGACCGCATCGCCGTGCTGCAGGCCGGGCGCGTCGCGCAGGTCGGCACCCCGGATGCGCTGTTCGAGCGGCCCCGCACGCGCTTCGTCGCCGAGTTCATCGGCAAGACGAACGTCGTCGACGGCGTGGCGGCCGCGCCGGACGTGGTCGAGCACGGAGGCGTACGGCTCACGGTCGCGGGCGCGCGCTTCACGCCCGGCGCGGGCGTGGCGCTGTCGGTCCGGCCGCACCAGATCGATCTCGTCGAGCCGCCGGGCGCGCCGGCGCCCAACGTTTTCGCGGCAACGGTCAGGCGGTCGAGCTTTCTGGGCGACAGCCTTGACTACGAGGTGACAATCACGGGCAGCGACCTAGTCCTTCGCGTCGTCGGCCCGGCGACGCGCCGGCTCGCGCCCGGACAGGTGGTTGGACTCCGGATCGACCCGTCGGCGTGCGTCCCGCTCGACGGTGCCTAGCCATGCCGGAGGGAATGCCATGACCGCCCTCGAGCTCGTCACCGACCTCCTCATCCGCTACGGGTTCCAGGTCTTCGGTGCGGCCGTCATCCTGGTCGCCGGCGTCCTGGTCGCGCGCTGGACCGGCCGGCTCACCAACGGCTGGCTCGAGCGGCAGAACACCGAGCCGCCGCTGCGCGTGCTGATGGTGCGGGCGCTGCGCGTCGTCGTGATGCTCTTCGCGCTCGTCCTGGCGCTCGACAAGCTCGGGTTCCAGATCGCCCCGCTCGTCGCCGGTATCGGCGTCGCCGGCCTCGGCATCGGTTTTGCGATGCAGGGCGTGCTGTCGAATCTGATCGCGGGGCTCACGATCATCTTCACGAAGCCGTTCCGCGTCGGCGAGCACGTCTCGATGCTCGGCGTGCAGGGCGTCGTCACGTCGATCGATCTGTCGTCGACCGTGCTGCTCCACGGTGACCGCTCGCGCGTCGTGATCCCGAACCGGAAGATCGTCGGCGAGATCAGGCACAACTTCGGCGCGGTGCGGCAGCTGCACCTGACGTTCACGGTGCCGCCCAGCCGCAGTCTCGCGCCGGCGCTCGCGCTGACCGCCGAGATCGTGCGCGCGAACTCGCGCGTGCTGAAGGATCCCGCGCCGCAGATCGGCGTGATGGACGTCACCGACGCGACCGTGAAGATCGGCGCGCACCCGTGGGTCGGGGTCGACGACATCGGTGCCGCCGAGTCCGAGCTCTATCGCGCGATCGTCGAGGAGTTCTGCGCGCGCGGCCTGTCGATCGGGCCGGCCACGCGCGAAGTGCGCGTGCTCAACGGGCCGCCGGCGGCCGCGGTGGTCTGATCGGAATGCGGCGGGCCGGGCGGCGAGTCGCGCTCGCCGCCCTGCTCGGCTTCGTCGTCGTGGCCGGCGTCGCGCTGGCCGCGCTCCCGGAGATCGTGCGGCGCGTCGCCGTCGATCAGCTCACCACGCTCACGCGCCGCGCCGTGGCGATCGACGACGTCGACCTCAACCTGTTCACCGGGCGCGTGACGATCAACGGCTTCCGTCTCGCGCGCCGCGATGCGCCCGACGCCGCGCTCGCGTTCGACCGGCTCGGTGTCCGCGTCGCGTACACGCCGCTCCTGACCCGTCATGCGCGCATCATGGAGATTCGTCTCGTGGCGCCGCGCGTGCACGTGACGCGCACGGGACCCGAGACGTTCGACTTCAGCGATCTGCTGGCGCTGATCCCGCCGGCCGACCCGACGCAGCCGGCGCCCCGCTGGACGGTGGCGCTCGACGAGATGATCGTCGAGCGCGGCGTCATCGTCGCGCTCGATCGGGTCACCGATCCTGCGAGCGAGTGGCGCGTGGAGGACGTGGCCGTCGATGTCGCCGCGCTCAGCACGCGCAAGGGCGCCGCGCCCGGCCGCGCGACGTTCACGGCGCGCCTGAACGGCGCGGCCATCGGCGTCGCCGCGCGCGCGGTCGCGCTCGATGCCGGCACGGCCGCGGTGAAGGCGACGGTCGAGAACTTCGCGCTGGCGCTCGTCGCGCCCTACGTGCCGGCGACCGTCCACGCGGTGCCCCGCGCGGGGACCGCGCGCGTGGCGGCCGACGTGAAGGTCACGCGCGAGCGCGGCGCGCTCGGTGTGGCGGTCGCGGGCGACATCGGCCTCAGCGGTCTCGCCGTCGCGCGCCGCGACGAGGCGGAGCCGTTCCTGACGCTCGACCGTCTCGGCGTGGCGATCGTGCGCGCCGAGCCGCTGCAGCAGGCGGTTACCCTGCGCGCCATCGAGGTCGACGGCCTCTCGCTCACGGCGAATCGCCTGGCCGATGGCGCGATCGACCTGCTCGGTCTCGTGACCGCCGCGTCTGATCACATGGGGGGCCCCGAAATGGCCCCCCATACCCCCCAAACGCTCGCACCCGGCCCGGCACAGCCGGCCCGGGGCTCGATCAGCGTCGAGCGCCTCACCGTCCGGCGAGCCTCGGCCTTGGTTCGCGACCGCGCCGTGTCCCCCGCGGCCGAATGGCGCGTGCGCGGGCTCGACATCGACGCCGCCGCGCTGACCACCGACGCCGCCGCGCGGCCCGGCACCTTCGCGCTGAAGACCGCGCTGAACGACGCGCAGCTCGCGCTCACCGACGGCACGCTGCGGCTGGCGCCCGTCGAGGTCGGCGGCCGACTTGCCGTCGATCGGGTCGACCTCGCGTGGGCGCGCCCCTACGTCGCCGGCCTGCTTCCCACGGCGCCGCCGACGGGTCGGCTCGGCGCCCGGCTCGTCATCGCCCTGGCGCCCGGCGCCACGCTTCGCGGATCGGCCTCGGGGGACGTCGTGGTCGAGCAGGTGAACGTCACGCACGGCGGCGGCGCGCCGCTCGCGTCGCTCGCGACCGCGCGCGTGAAGATCGCGCGGGCCGATCTCGCGACGCGCGAGGTCCGGCTGTCGGCCGTCGAGGTCGACGGGCTCGCGCTGAGCGCGGCGCGCGACGAGCGCGGCGTGATCGACGCGCTCGCGGCCTTCGTGCCGCCACCACCGGCATCCGCGTCCTCGCCTGCGGCCACCGCGACTGCGGTCGTCGCGCCGGCTGTCGCCGCGTCGCCGGCCGCACCCACAGCGCCGGTGGCGCTGCGCGTCGATCGGATCGTGCTGCGCGGCGGCGGGTTCGCGTTCTCCGACCGCGGGGTGACGCCGCACACGGTGCTGCCCATCACCGACCTCGACGCGACGGTCCGCGACTTCGCGTGGCCGGCGGCGACCCCCGCCGTGCTCGACGTGACGGCGACGCTGCCGGGCGGAGGCAAGCTCGCGACGGCGGGCTCCGTGATCGTGTCGCCGCTCGAGGCGGACATCACGATGTCGCTGCGCGACGCGCCCGTCGAGCCGTATGCGGCGTATCACCCGTTTCGCGCGCGCATCGAGGGACGCTTCGGCGGAGACAGCCGCTCGCAGGTGAAGATGGGTCCGAACGGTATCGTGGCGACCTCGCGCGGCACGAGCTGGGGCGACCGCATCGCCGTCCGCGATCCCGCGAATCCCAGCGCGCCGCCGGCGCTGTCGATCGAGCGCATGGAGCTCGCCGGCATCGATTTCGGCTGGCCGACGCACGGCCGCGTCGCGACGGTCACGATCACGCGACCGGACGCGCGCGTCACGCGCGACGCGGCCGGCGCGCTCGACGTCGTCGCGCTGTTCGCGCTACGCGATGTCGGCCCGCCGTCCGCGGCGGCCGCGCCGCCGGCCGCCGTGCCGGCCGCAGCGCCGCCCGCGTCAGGCGCCGAGCCGCTCCCGCTCGCGGTCGACGTCGGTCGCATCGTCCTGAAGGACGGGCTCGTGCGGTTCACGGATCGGTCGACGCAGCCGGCGTTCGTGGAATCGATCTCGCGCATCGCGGTCGCGATCGACGGGCTCTCGAGCACGCCGGGGCGCCGCGCGAAGCTGGACGTGAGCGCCATCGTCGGCGGAAGCAGCACGCTCGCCGTGAGCGGCGAGGTCGCGCCGCTCGGCCCGCTCTTCGCGGACGTGGTCGTCGACCTCGAGGATTACACGCTGCCGTCCGTGAACCCGTACGCCGACCGTGCGATCGCGTGGATCGTCGAGCGCGGCACGCTCGGCGCCACCATTCGCGCGCACGTGGAGAACGGGGCGCTCACGGCGAACAACGAGCTCGACGTGAAGCGGCTCAAGGTCGTGCGGGCGCAGGGCCACGACACGGCCAAGCAGCGGCTGGGGCTGCCACTCGGCGTCATCGTCGCGCTCATCACCGACCGGAACGACGGCTTCAAGACGACGATTCCGATCGCCGGCCGGATCGACGATCCGCAGTTTCAGTGGAGCGATGCGATCTGGGCCGCGGCGCGGAACGTCGTGGTGAACGTGGCGGCCGCCCCGTTCCGCGCGATCGGCCGGCTGTTCACCGGATCCGACAACCGGGTGGAGACCGCCGCGGTCGAGCCCGTGACGTTCGCGCCCGGCACCGCGACGTTGACGCCCGAGACCGAGGGCCAGCTGGTGCGGGTCGCCGGCTTCCTCCGCGGCGCGCCGCTCGTGCGGCTCGAGCTCGCGCCGATCGTGACCCGGCGCGACGCCGCGCGACTGCGCGCGGGCGTCGTGCGCACCCGTCTCGAAACGATCCAGCGCGAGCGCGCGCTGCCGGACTGGGCCGCGGCCGTCGCCGCCGAATACCGGCGGCGGTTCCCCGGCACGACCCCGGCGCCGGCGCTCGAAGAGCAGATCGTGAAACTGACGGACGCGGAGCCGCTGCCGGACGACGCGCTCCGCGAGCTGCGCCGCCGCCGGCTGCAGGCGGTGCTCGACGCGCTCACGGGCGCCGAGGGCATTCCGCGCGACCGTCTGAAGATCCGCGAGGTGCCGTCCGTGTCCGCCGACTCCGGTCCGGGCCGCGTCGATTTCGAGCTCGCTGAGTAGTCCGCGGCCGGAAGCTCTCCTCACCCCGCGCCTCGCGATCGCCTTCGCGACGATGATGCTCGTGGGCGGCATCGCGAACACGTTCCCGGTGTTCCTGCCGCCGCTGCTCGACGAATTCGGCGGCTCGCGCGCGGCCGCGGCGTCGGCGGTCAGCATCTTCTGGCTCGGCGGCGCCGTCTTCGGACCGATCGCCGGCCGCTGGATCGATCGCGTCGACCCGCGCCTCGTCATCGGCGCCGGCCTCGCGTCCGCGGCGGTGGGCACCGCGACGGCGGCGATCGCGCCGTCGCTCGGCGCGTTCGCCGTGCTGCTCGGCGTCGCCGGCGGCATCGGCGCCGGGCTCACGGGCTTCGTGCCGCAGGCCGCCGTGATCGCGGAGACGTATCGGGCGCGCCGCGGGTTCGCGACGGGCATCGCGTTCTCCGGCTCGATGGTCGGCTACGCGCTCGCGCAGCCGGCGCACTGGACGATCGAGGCGGTCGGATGGCGCTGGACGCTCGCCGGCTGGTCGATCCCGCCGTTCGCGGGCTACCTGCTCACGCTGCACCACTCGCTCTACTTCCCGGTGCGCGGCTTCACCGCGTCGGAAGCCGCGACGCTGCTCCTGGTCGGCGGCATTCTCTCGACGATCGGCCGCGCGCTCGCGGGGCTCGTGTCCGATCGCATCGGCGCGGCCGCCACCGGCGTCGGATCGTGGATACTGTCGCTGACCGGCGCCCTGGCGCTCGTGGCGTTCGAGGTCTGGCGGGCGCCGTGGCTCGTGTACGGCTATCTGGTCTTCGTGTTCCTGCCGATGGGCAGCCGCGCGACGATCGTGTCGCTGCTCGCGCTCAGGATCGCGCCGCCGGGACGCTACGGCTCGATCTTCGGCCTGCTCGCGATCGGCAACAGTCTCGGCTCGGCGCTCGGACCGTTCCTGTCGGGGACGATCTACGACGTGACCGGGTCGTATCTCGCGATCTTCGTCACGGCGACGAGCGTGATCGTCGCCGCCACTGTCTCGCTGGTCGTATTCCTGCGCACCGCACCGCGTTCCGCCGGCTGACACGGCTCGACTCATCGCCTGCCCTGAGTCAGGGCGGGTTGCACAGTTCCGGGGCACGTGCGTTCAGCGCGCCCCGGAGCTCTGTCCAATGATTTCCTGGGGTGCCTTCGCGGCAGCACCGGCTGAGGCATCTGGCCCGTGGCAGGCGCAGATCGTCGATGCGGACACCGGGAAACCTCTCGAAGGCGTCATCGTGCTCCTCGCCTGGTCGAAGAAGATCCGCACCTTCGGAGGACCGAGTGGAAGGTACTGGCACGCGGAGGAGATGGTTACGGGCCCCGACGGCCGGTTCAGAGCTAGCGCCCGCCGCACCGTCACGCTGAACCCATTGACGTACATCGAAGGGCCTGAGGTCACAGTCTTCAAGCCGGGCTACGGGAATTATCGAGTCAAGGACTGGGACAAAAAGCCGCCGGAGTGGGAAGAGCTCTCGGCCGGAGAGGTGCTCGCGAAAGAAGACGTCGTACTCGAGCTCCAACCGCTTCGGAATCGTCACGAGCGCTTGGAGTTTCTTCGTCTACTCCGGTTCAGTCCTGAAGTCCCGTTGGCGAAAACTCAACGGCTCGAGAAGGCGATCGTCGACGTGACGAACGGGAGACTCGTGGCATCGACGGCGCCGCCGACGATGACGCTTTCGCACTCGACGATCACCACGCAGGCGGGCGACGGCAGCAACGGCGGCGGCACGGTGGCGGAGGCTCGCCACATCATCCGTCCGGACATCGACTTCTGGGCGTCGTTCCCGGCCAGCCAGTCCTTCGGCAACTTCGGCCTGGTGAACTGCGACCACCTGCCGGAGAGCTCAGTGACGCGGATCGGCACGATCGACGCCTACGTGTTCGGCACCCAGGCGGCGTCATTGACGGCGTTTACCAGCGAGCTGGGCGCCGCGAATTTCCCGTCGGTCCAGGATCAGCGCAGCACGAGCGCTCGGCGCTGCATCAGCAACTTCGAGCCTCGGCCCGGGGCGTTTCCCGCGATCGCGTTCACTGTCGAGACGACCGAGCCCCTGGTCTTTCACGGGTTCATGCCGCTGTTCGCGCGGACCCGCACCAGTCCGGAACGGATCGTGCTCGTCTACACGCAGACGCCGGGGTTCACCGCGCCGACGCGGTCGCGCCTCGTGGTCTGGGAGCCGGAACAGGGAACGCCTGCCGCGACGGTCCGCTACGACGGTCCGCTGATGAACGTGACCGGCTGGAGCCCGCAGACCGCGGTCGGCTACACGACGGGCACGCTGTTCCACGTCGTGCCGCTGGCGGGCACGGCGGCGGCCACGTCGCTCACGGTCGCGGAGGACACCGCGGACGACTTCATCGCGCTCGAGCCGGGCTTCGTCTTTAACCGGGACGACCTGAAGTTCTACCGGACGGTGCCCACGCTCGAACGGACGGCGCTCCCGCGCGCTCTCGTCCCGAGCGCGGTGACCAGCGGCGATTTCCACGCGGTCAAGCTGAGGTAGGTCGGCGGGCGCTTCGTGGAGGGGCGCTGCGGACGCGCGGTTTGCGTCGTGAACACGCCGTCAACTTGCCGGAGCGAGTCCCGACTAGAATGGGTCATGTCGCGCGCGGAGGACTGGTTCAGCCAGGCAATCGAAGATCTCGGCCAAGCGGAGGACTCCCGCCGTGCTGGACGGCACGCGTGGGCCTGCTTCGCCGGGCACCAGGCAGCCGAGAAGGCGGTGAAGGCGTTGCACCTTCACCTTGGCCAGGAGGCATGGGGACACGTGGTGGCCAAGCTCCTTCGTGAACTTCCGGAAACGGCGAAGGTCACCGAGGAACTGGTGGACCAGGGCCGCGTGCTCGACACGTTCTACATCCCGACCCGCTACCCGAACAGCCACCCCGAGGGCGCGCCGCACGAGCACTACGGCACGCTCCAGAGCGACGAGGCTATCCGCTATGCCCGTTCGATCGTCGAGTTCGTCCGTCTTCGTCTGGCCTGACTGGGCGCTGGTCGATCGCGCGGCGCGGAGCTGGGCGTCGCGGGTAGTGCGCGAGCGCGGCGGCGTCCGGCGCATCGGCTACTTCGGCTCATATTCCCGCGGCGACTGGGGGCCCGGGAGCGATCTCGACATGGTCGTCGTCGTCGACCACGCCGACGAGCCGTTCGTGCGGCGCGCCGCGCGGTGGGACACCACCGACCTGCCCGTGCCCGTCGATCTGCTGGTGTATACCGACGCGGAGTGGCGGGCACTGGACCGGGGGAGCCGTTTCTTTCGCACCCTCGAACGCGAGGCCCGG
>JACPCW010000048.1 GCA_016184365.1 Candidatus Rokuibacteriota bacterium | reverse complement strand
TTTCGGAAGCGCGTCGTCGCCGGCCGGCGCTTGCGCAACGAGCGGGGCGGCCGCACCGCCGATCACCACGCACGTCACCAGACACGAGAGGAAGAGCCGTTTCATGCCGAGCCTCCTTGGGAGCGGTCGTCGCGCCGCGCTCGCCGCGCGATCGTTCGCGCCGGTTCCGGAGCAAACTCCGCACCGCGGTCGGCGTCACGCTTTTCGCGACGTTACGAGGGCATCCGCAAGCCGGCGTTGCGCCAGGCCGCAACGAGGGCTTGCGCGGCGCGGAGCGCAGGGACATTCTTTGGCACCCTCAGGCTCCACGGGGTGAGGCCATGCTGAGTCGCGAAGACAACGAGCTCCTGTGTCGCGTCGGGCCGGGCACGCCGATGGGCGCCCTCATCCGCGAGTACTGGGTCCCCGCCGCGCTGTCGAGCGAGCTGCCCGAGCCCGAGTGCGCGCCCGTGCGGATCAGGCTGCTCGGCGAGAACCTCATCGCCTTCCGCGTGTCGTCCGGCGCCGTCGGCCTGATCCGGAACCACTGTCCGCACCGCGGCGCGAGCCTCTTCTACGGCCGCAACGAAGACGAAGGCCTGCGGTGCGTCTATCACGGCTGGAAGTTCGACGTCACCGGCGCGTGCGTCGACATGCCGAGCGAGCCGGGGGAGAGCCAGTACCGGAGCAAGGTGCGCGCGGTGACGGATCCGTGCGTGGAGCGGGGCGGCGTGGTGTGGACGTACATGGGACCTCGGCAGACGCCGCCGCCGCTGCCGGATTTCGAGTCGAACGGCGACGACTGCGTGCTGCAGGTCTATCAGCGCGAGTGCAACTGGGTGCAGGCGCTCGAGGGCGACATCGACACCTGCCACACGGCGTTCCTGCATCTCGGGAGCGTCGAGCGGGACGACGTGCCGCCGGGCACGTGGGGCCGCTACGTGCTGGAGAATCGCGCGCCCCGGTACGAGGTGGCCGAGACCGACTTCGGCGTGATGTACGGCGCCTACCGTCCGGCGGAGCGCGAGACGAACTACTGGCGCATCGCGAACTTCCTGTTCCCGTTCTACGCGATGGTCCCGACGGGCGTGCTCGGACTCGAGCAACGCGTGCGCGCTTGGGTGCCGATGGACGACGACCACACGCTCTTCATCTCGATGAGCCGCGGCGGCGCGCCGGCGCCGCGCAACGCCGGGCGGCATCCGATCGGCCCGCCGGAGGTGCTGCCCAACACGACCGACTGGTACGGACGCTTCCGGCTCGTCGGCCGCGCGGACAACGACTACCTGATCGACCGCAAGGCGCAGCAGACGGTCAGCTTCACCGGCATCGGTGCCATCCATTTACAGGACCAGGCCGTCACCGAGAGCATGGGCCCGATCTACGACCGCACGCAGGAGCACCTGGCGACGAGCGATCTCATGGTCATCCGCACGCGCAAGCGTCTGATCGACGCCGCGAAGGCGCTGCGCGACAAGGGACAGGCGCCGCCCGGCGTCGATGCGCCGCACGTCTACGCGGCGCGGTCCGGCGGCGTGATCCTGCCGCGCGACGCGGACTGGCTCGACGCCACGAAAGACCTCCGCAAGGCGCGCGCGCAGCACCCGCAGCTCAGCCGCTCCGTGCTCGGCGGGATTCCGGCCGTCTAGATGATCGTCCTCGGAATCGGCACGTCGCACACGCCGATGCTGAACGCGACGGTGGACGACTGGCCGCGATTCGTCGAGCGCGATCGTGCGCGCGCGCATCTCGACAGGGACGGGCGGCCCGTGACGTTCGACGAGCTCCTGCGCATCGCCGACCCCGGCGTGGAGCGGTATCTGACGCCGGAGAGCTTCGCCGCTCGGCATGCCCAGGCGCAAGCCGGTGTCGCGCGGCTCGCGGACACGCTCAAGCGCGCCGCGCTCGACGCGCTGATCGTCGTCGGCGACGACCAGAAGGAGCTCTTCCACGAGGACAACCTGCCGAGCCTGCTGATCTATCGGGGACGAACGATCCGCAACGTACTCCGGCTGGCGTCGGGACCGGAGTGGGCGCAACGGGCATCCGCGCGGTACTACGAAGTCCCGCTCCGCGACTACCCGGTCGACGCCGCGCTCGCGTCGGCGCTCGTCGAGGGGCTGATCGATCGCGAGTTCGACGTCGCCGCCGCCGAGTCGCTGCCGGACGGGCAGGGCGAGGGCCACGCGTTCGGCTTCGTGCACAAGCGGCTCATGGACGGCCATGTCGTCCCGATCGTCCCGGTGTTCCTGAACACGTACTACCCGCCGAACCAGCCGACGCCGCGCCGCTGTTACCACCTGGGGCAGGCGATCCGCGAGATCGTCGAGTCGTACGCCGGCGACGCGCGTGTCGGCGTGCTCGCGTCCGGCGGGCTGAGTCACTTCACGCTCGACGAAGATCTCGACCGCGCGGTGATTCGCGCGCTGTCGCAGAAGGACGCCGCGGCGCTTCAGTCGCTGCCACGCAACAAGCTGAACGGCGGCAGCTCCGAGATCCGCAACTGGATCTGTCTCGCGGGCGCCGCCGAGCGCCTGACGCTCGACTGGGTCGACTACGTGCCCGGCTACCGGACGAGGGCGGGCACGGGCACGGGGCTCTGCTTCGCGACATGGTCGCCGGCCGCGTGACGATGCCGGCGATCATCGATCTCACGCTGCCGGTTCACGATCGCGGCGGGCGGCTCGAAGTGCAGACGCAGTTCGAGATCGTCTATTCGTTCGAGCGCGAAGGCTGGCAGGGCTCCACGGTCCGCATGTTTGCCCACATGGGCACCCACGTCTGAGGACCGCTCCACTTTCTCCCGGGGGGAGATCCGATCGAGCGCGTGCCGCTGGAGCGAATCTGCGGCCGCGGTGTCGTGTTCGATCTGAGCGCGAAGAAACCGAACGAGCCGATCACCGCCGCGGATCTCGAGAAGCGCGCGGGCGGGCTGCGGGACGGCGACATCGCCGTGCTGCGTACCGACTGGACGGATCGCGCGTGGGGCACGCCGGCGTTCTGGACCGACTCGCCCTATCTCACGCGCGATGCGGCGGACTGGCTCGTCGGGCGCCGGGTCTCGGCCGTCGTGTACGACTTCGTGGAGGAGTATGCCGTCCGGACACCCGGATTCACTGGCGCCGACTGCGAAGTGCACCACGCGATTCTCGGCGCCGGCATCTACAACATCGAATACGTCATCGGGCTCGGCCGCATCCCCGGCGCGACGACGACGATCATCGCGCTCCCGCTTCGTCTCGTCGGCGTCGAATCCGCTCCCGCCCGCGTGATCGCGCTCGAAGACTGATCGCGATCGCTCGCTCGATCCATTGACCCGCACCGACCGCCTCCTGCTCGTCAACGCGATGCTCGGGCAGTTCATCACCGGCTTCGCGGCCCGCAGCTTCGTCGTCGCGCTGCCGACGATCTCGACCGACCTCGGCGCGGACATCCTCGCGATCTCCTGGGCGCTCATCGCCTACCAGATCGCGGGGATCAGCCTCGGGATCGTCTTCGGCCGGCTCGGCGACATCCACGGCCGCTACGCCATCTATGGTGGCGGGTTCGTCGTCATGGCGGTGAGCGCCTTCCTCTGCGGTCTCGCTCCGACGGCGCTCTGGCTCGTGATCTTTCGGCTGGTGGAAGGCGTCGGCGCGGCCATGCTCGCGTCGGCGACGCGCGTGCTGGCGCTCGAGGCGATGCCGGAGGATGCGGCCGGCCGCGCGAACGGCTTCATGACCATGTCGTTCCACGGCGGCGTGCTCCTCGGCCCTCCCGTCGGCGGGCTCGTCATCGACGTCGTGAGCTGGCGATGGATCTTCTTCCTGCTGGTGCCGATCGGTATCGCCGGCGTCGTGCTCACGGCGGTGAGAGGCCGGGAGCGCCGGGCCGGGCCGGCCGGCCGGCGGCCCGCCATCGACTACGTCGGCGCGGTGCTCCTCGTGGTGCTCACGGTCGTCCTGGTCGTGCTCCTCGATCGCCGCGCCGGCGAGATGGTCGGCGCCGCTGGCAAGGGCGTCCTGGCCGCGGCGTTCGTCGCGGCGCTCGCCGGCTTCCTCGCGCACGAGCGGCGAACGCCCGATCCGGTCGTGAACTTCGCCCTGTTCAGGATCCGCGTGTTCGTCGCGAGCGTCGTGAGTCTGCTCGGCATCGCGATCAGCAACAGCGCGCTGATGCTCCTCCTGCCCTTCTACATGCAGGGCGTGCTCGGCCAGTCGGCGTCGTTCATGGGCCTCGTGTTCCTGTCCGCGCCGATCTTCACGATCACGCTGGCGCCGGTGGTCGGCCGCGTCACCGACCGCATCGGCGCGCGCATTCCGGCGTCGATCGGCGTGCTGATGACGATGGCCGCGTTCGTGGTCGGCACCTCGCTCGACGTCGACTCCCCGTGGACGCTGCCGGCGGTGGTCATGGCGTTCACGGGCCTGGGCCAGGGCTTCTTCAACACGGCGAACCAGACGGCGCTCCTGGGATCGGTGCCGCGCGAGTATCGCGGCTTCGCCACCGGCATGGTGCAGACCGTGTTCGGACTCGGCGCGCTGCTCGGCACCGCGCTCGGGAGCGCGCTGCTGGCGGTGCTGTTCCGCTACGCGTCGGGCTCGTCCGCCGCGCCGAGCCCGGCCGATCCGGCCGCGTTCGTCTTCGCGGTGAACGGAGCGTGCGTGGTGTGTCTGGGCATCGCGGTCATCGCGCTCGTGGCGTCGGTCATGCGCGGCGGCGCGAACGTCACGCCACGGGCGTGACCGCCGCTCGAGGAATCAGCCGAAGATTTCGTCGACCGTGAACGGTACGTCAGGGCACGCGCTGATCGTCAGCGTGTCGCCGCGACGGAGGATTTGTGGACCCGTCCTGTCCGTGATGCGGTGGACTTCGATCTCCTCCCGCTCGGCGTTGATCAGCCACACCTCGCCGAGCGCGGCGCGGCCGTAAAGAGGCAGCTTCACGCGACGATCGCGATAGACCGTGCTGTCCATGATCTCGACCGTCAGGAGGACATCTCCAGGCTCGGGATGGGCACGCTTGTAGAAGTCGGGCCGGGGTCGGAGAAGGGTGAAATCGGGCTGCGGCTCCGAATCCTGTTTCGTGAGCACGATCACGCTGTCTTCGTGCTGATCGGGTACACGACGTCGGCCCGCAGGGCCCGCGCAGCGAAGCGCAGAGCCGCCAGCACTCCCTCGCGGGTCAAGCGCGGATGAGACTCAAGGAGCGCCTCGATCGATTCGCCGCTGCCGAGCTTCTCGAGAATCAGGTCGACGGTGATGCGCGTCCCTGCGACGACAGGCTTACCCATCATCACCTTCGGGTCCGAGACGATCATCGGCTCACTCATCATCCAGCCTCCTGCCGGTCAGTCACTCTAGCAGACCGACCGCCGGCGACTCCTGAGGGCGAACTAGAAGTCGAGCCTGAGATAGGCGGGTCTGCGTATCGCAGCGAAACCCGCCGCCATTGAGTTCTCTCCGTCGCCACTGGACTGACCAGGCCGTGCCAGTCTCCTCGTGTCGCCGGTGAGTTACACACCGAACCGACCGCCCGCCGCGGCCCGTGGCGCGGCACGATCACGGGATATTCGGTCGGCCTATCTCGCGTGTTTCGCGGGGATTGTGCGGCAAGCGTACCGCTCAGTCGAAGATCACGCCGCCGTCGACGTTGAACGACTGGCCCGTGATGTTGCGCGCGCCGGGCGAGGCGAGGAACACAGCGAGCGCCGCGATGTCCTCCGGATCGTTCGCGCGGCCGAGTGGGATCACGGAGTTCCGCCGGCGCTCCATCTCCTCCACGCTCACGCCTTCCTCGCGCGCGCGCCCTTCGAGATTCGCCTTCGACAGCGCCGTCACCGTCGTGCCCGGGCAGATCGCGTTCACGTTGAGATTGTGGCGGGCGAGCTGCAGCGCGGCCAGGCGCGTGAGGCCGATCACGCCCGCCTTGCTCTGCGCGTAGATCGCGTTCGATGCGCCGACGTAGCCCTTGCCGGCGATCGACGCGATGTTCACGATCGCGCCCTGCCGCCGCGGAATCATCTCGCGCGCCACGCGCTGCAGGCAGAAGAACACGCCCTTCGCGTTCACGCGCATGATGCGGTCCCAGTCGTCCTCGGTGAGATCCATGATGTAGGCGCGCCGGGTGACGCCGGCGTTGTTGACGAGCACGTCGATCTGCCCGAATGCCCCGGCGACCTGACGCACCATCCGGTCGATGCTGGCGACGTCGCCGACGTCCGTCGCGATCGCCAGGCTCCGACGCCCGGCGCCGGTGACGGCGGCCGCCGTTTTCTCGGCGGCCGCCTGGTCGATGTCGATCACCGCGACGTGCGCGCCCGCCTCGGCCATCGCGAGCGCGGTGGCCTTGCCGATGCCGTGCGCGGCGCCGGTGACGATCGCCACGCGATCGGCGAGGGGCGGGCGCGGCGCCATGGCTAGCGCCCTGCGGCCCGCGCCGCGTCGGCGTTCTTGAAGTGTTCCTCGGTCAGGCCGTAGAGCGCCGCGCCGCCCTTGAGGATCTCGGCGGCGATCTCGCGCGGCACGTTCTTCATCAAGTTCTCGGAGACGTGCGGGAAGTTCGAATCGAAGTGCGGATAGTCCGTCGAGATGCACATGCGGTCCGCGCCGATCAGTCCGGCCGTCGCCTCGATCTCCGGCTCGCTGCCCTCGACGGCGGCCCAGCAGTTGCGACGGAAATATTCCTTCGGGGTCAGCGCGAGATACGGCGCGTGCGTCTCGCGGTACTGCGGATAGTCCCACTCGATGCGGGACAGCAGCCCCGGCGCCCACGAGTTCTGCGCCTCGAGGAACCCGACGCGCAGCTTCGGGTGGAACTCGAAGACGCCGCCGACGATCATCGCGACGAGCGCCTGCTGCATCTCGATCCAGTGGCTCGCGACGTGGCGGTAGAAGCGGTTCTCGCCGTACAGGTCGTTGAAGTGCGAGTTCCACGCGCCGGTGCCTTCGTGGAAGCCCCACGTGACGTCGAGGTCTTCGTGGACCGTGTAGAGCGGGTCCCAGGAGTTCGAGTGCCAGAACCGGCCGTTGATCATGTTCGGCCGGATGAACGACCCGACCGCGCCGAGCTCGCGCACGCAGCGCACGAGCTCGCGACAGGCGAGGTGCACGTCGTGCACGGGGAGCATCGCGACGAACTTCAGCCGGTCGGGGCTGTACCCGCAGAACTCCGAGATCCAGTTGTTGTAGGCCTGGCAGAGCGCGAGGGAGAGCCGCGGATCGAGGCCGTCGCGCGCGATGAGCGAGAGCCCCGTCGTCGGATAGAGGACGGCGATGTCGACGCCCTCCATTTCCATGCCCATCACCTGCGCCTCGGGGTCGTAGTTGCGCTCCTGTGCGAAGTCGAGCCGGCCCGTGTCGGCGAGCCGCGAGCCCGACAGAGGCTGCGTGCTGTGCGTCACGCCCGGGCGCTGGCGCTTCCGGTACTGCTGCATCTCGGCGTCGCGGCTGGCGGGGAGTCCATCGATGACGATCGGCGCGCCGCGCTTCGCCTTGCCGTCGGCGCCGATCGGCGCCACGACGCGAGGCCGGAACGCCGCGTCGAGATAGCGGTCGAACAGATCCGGCGGTTCCATGATGTGCATGTCGGAGTCGACGAAGCGCAGTCCGTCCTTCATGTCGCGTCCCTCCAGGCCACGTGCGTGCGCGCGGTGCCCGTCCTCTATCACACCTCGGCGGTGCCGTCGACCCGGCCGTCGATCAGCTGCCGGCCGGCCGCCCGACGTCGAGGTCGTACTTCGCGAGCTTCCGGTAGAGCGTCATGCGTGACCACTTGAGGCGGCGCGCCGCCTGGCTCTTGTTCCAGTCGGTCTCCGACAGCGCGCGCAGCACGCGCTCGCGCTCGGACAGCGGGATCGCCGCCGCCGCGTGGAGGCACCGGCGCACCGCGTCCGGCAGGTCGTCGAGCGTGATCGGCCCGCTGACGCGCCCGACGAGGCCCGCCTCGACGACGTTCCGCACCTCGCGAACGTTACCCGGCCACGGATAGCCGGCGAGACACGTGAGCGCATCGCCCGTGAAGCCCGGCACGGACCGGCCGAGGCGGCGATTGGCGTCGGCGGTGAAGTGCGCGAGCAGGGGCAGCACGTCTTCACGCCGCTCGCGCAGCGGCGGCAGGTGGATGCGTGCGATGTTCAGGCGGAAGTAGAGGTCCTTGCGAAAGTGGCCGTCGCTGACCGCCTGCTCGAGATCGTGGTTGGTGGCGGTGACGATGCGCACGTCGAGCGCGGTGCTGCGGCGCGCGCCCAGTCGGTACACGTGGCGGCTGTCGATGACTCTCAAGATTTTCGCCTGCGCGACCGGGCTCATGTCACCGATCTCGTCGAGGAACACCGTCCCGCCATCGGCGAGCTGGAACGTGCCGTCGCGCGGCGCCAGCGCGCCGGTGAACGCGCCGCGTTCGTAGCCGAACAGCTCGCTCTCCAGCAGTGACTCGGGCAGCGCGGCGCAGTTGATCGCGATGAACGGCCCGCGGTGCCGCGCGCTGTTCGCGTGGATGAGCTCCGCGACCAGCTCCTTGCCCGTGCCCGTCTCGCCGGTGATGAGCACGTTCACGTCCGTCGCCGCGACACGGGCGATGTGCGCGCGGATGCTCCGCACCCACTCGCTCTGACCCACGATGCGCCCGGCGTCCCGCAGGGCCGAGGGCGCCTCCGCGGCGCCGGTGCGTGGCGCGAACGCCGCTCCGAGACAGCGCGCGACGCTCGCGTCGAGCTCGTCCGTCGCGGCGGGCAGGCGCACGTAGTCGGTGACACCGGCCCGGAGCGCAGCGATGACGAGATCCTCGGAGCTGCGCGCCGCGGCGAACAGCAGCGGCAGGGCGCGATGCCTGGCGCGAATCTCGCGCACGGCGGCGAGCGCCTCGCCGTCGCGCTCCGGGGACACCGCGATCACGATGAGATCGACCCGCCCGCGCCGCGCGGCGTCGCTCACGCGCTGCACGAGGTCGGCGAGACCGGAGGACGGTGTGGCCAGCTCGATGGCGCCGCGCATCCGGAGCCGGTGGAAGACGGTACGCAGCGCATCATCGTCGAGTGCGGTGAGGATGACCGGTCGCATATCTGACTCTCCGCCGATGACCGTCGGCATGCACTTCGCGCGCGGGCAGGGCGAAGGTTCCCTTGCGCACGCGTCTCTGTCAACTCGAAGCGTGCGGTGATGGGCCCCGGTGTCACGCGACGTGCGACAGGTGTGACAGCCCGTGTGACAACTTCGCGTGACAGGCGACGGCGTCATCATCCGCGGCGACGCCCGCGCGGCTGCGCGCCTGGCGATGCCAACGATGTTCGCGTCCGGTCTCGCGTTTTCACCGGCGCCGCGCGCCCGGCGCGACGGCGAACCGATCACCCCGACGCGGCGTGGCACACCGCTTGCCGCTTCCGACGCGCGCCCGTGCTGCGCGGGCATCGTGGAACGACGACATGACTGAGGAGTCGAGCGATGCGAGCGCCGGAGCAGTGCCCGAGGGACGCTACGCGAACTACTTCGAGATCGGTCACAACGCCTTCGAGTTCCTCCTCGACTTCGGCCAGTTCTACGACGAGGACGGCCCGCCGCGCCGGCACACGCGGATCGTCACGGGCCCGACGTACGCCAAGCGGCTGTTCGAGACGCTGGGCGAGGCGATCAGCCGGTACGAAGCGGATTTCGGAGCGATTCGTGTGGAGTGACGGCGGTGTCGCCGCCGTCACGGCGACAGGAGGCCTGCCATGCCAGTGACCCCGACCTATCCGGGGGTCTACATCCAGGAGATCCCGAGCGGCGTCCGGACCATCACCGGCGTCGCGACCTCGATCACCGCGTTCGTCGGGTACAGCCGGCGCGGCCCGACGGGACGCGCGGTGCAGGTCTTCAACGTCGGCGACTACGAGCGCACGTTCGGGCCGCTGCACCGGCAGAGCGCCCTCGCGTACGCGGTGCACCACTTCTTCCAGAACGGCGGCTCGAACGCGTGGATCGTGCGCGTCGCGAAGGGCGCGCGGCGCGCGTCGGTCGGCCTCAAGAGCGGCGTGGCGGCGACGGACCCGGTCGTGCTCACCGTCGAAGCGATCTCCGAGGGCGCGTGGGGCAACCTGCTGCGCGTCGAGATCGACGACGCGACCGCCAATCCGGCGAGCCTGTTCAACCTGTCCGTCGCCGAGCTCGGCGACGCCGACGGGGCGCTGCGCGTGGCGCGGACGGAAACGCACCGCAATCTGAGCATGAGCAGCGCCTCGTCGACGTACGCGGTGAGCGTCGTGAACGCGGCGTCCGACCTCGTACGGCTCAGGCGGCCCCCCGGCGTCGAAGCGGCGATCACGAACAACGGCACGTCGCGCAGCGGCCGGTTGACCGACGCCGATCTCGGGAAGCTCGGCAACGACGCGCGCCGGCTCGCCGTCACCGTGGACGGCGACGGCCCGCGCGAGTTCGACGTCTTCCCGGCCGGCGGCGGCCTCGCCGGCGCGAACTTCGCGGAGCGCCTGGCGGATCTCGCCGGCACGATCCAGCAGGCCGTGCGTGGCCTGGACGCTGCGTTCGCGCAGTTCGCCTGCGTCGTCGCCGACGGTGACACGCTGCTCGCAACGTCCGGAACGCCGGCGGCGAACCGTGAACGCTCCGTCGTGCGGTTCGGCAACGCCGCCATCAGGAACGCCGCGGCGGTGTTGAAGCTGGGCGTCACGAACGGCGGCCGCGAAGTCGACGCCGCCGCGGCCATCCGTCCGCAGCCGAGCGGAACGGTCGGGGGTGCGCTGCCCGCGAGCCTCACCGGGCTCGCCGAGCCGGCGAAGATCGCCGTCATCGTCGAGCAGCCCGGCGTGCCGTCGCCGGCGCCGGTCGAGCTCACGGCGTGGAACCAGCGTCCATCGACGACGGAAGCGTTGCGCACCGCGCTCGCCGCGGCGCTGCGCACGTCGACGAACATTGCGCTCGCCCAGGCGCGCGTCAGCATCGAGGGCGACCGCCTGCGGGTCGTCGCCGGTGGTCTCGATCCCGGGCTTCGGTTGCGCTTCCAGGACGTGGGCGCCGACACGACGGCCACGACGCTCGGTCTCGCCGGCGGCGTTGCCAACGTCGGCCAGTACGCCGTCGGCGTCGGCGCGTCCACGCAGGCGCAGACGGATGCCGCTCAGGGCGACGACGGCGAGCCGCCGGATGCGAGCGACCTGAGAGGCCAGCGCGGCCTGAAGACCGGACTCTATCGGCTCGCCGACGTCGATCTCTTCAACCTCCTGTGTCTGCCCGGTGTGTCGGACGTGGCCGTGCTCGGTGACGCCATCGCGTACGCAGCCGAGCGGCGCGCGTTCGTCGTGCTCGACTACCCGGACACGGTGAAGACGCCCGAGCAGGCGCGCCAGTGGCTGGCCGAGAACGGCACGCTGCGCCACCGGAACGCCGCGATCTACTTCCCGCGCATTCACGCCGCCGACCCGACCGACGGCAACCGCCTGCGCCCGTTCCCGGCGTGCGGCGCCGTCGCCGGCCTCTACGCGCGGATCGACGGCGAGCGCGGCGTGTGGAAGGCGCCGGCCGGAACGGAAGCGGTGCTGCGCGGCGTGCGCGCGCTCGACTACGCGCTGACCGATCCCGAGCACGGGACGTTGAACCCGCTCGCCATCAACGGGCTGCGCAGCTTTCCGGTCTACGGGCCGGTGGCGTGGGGTGCCCGCACGCTCGAGGGCGCCGACGCGCTCGCGTCCGAATGGAAGTACGTGCCGGTGCGGCGGCTCGCGCTCTTCCTCGAGGAAAGCCTGTTCCGCGGCACGCAGTGGGTCGTCTTCGAGCCGAACGACGAGCCGCTGTGGGCGCAGATCCGGCTGAACGTCGGCGCGTTCCTCCACAACCTCTTCCGCCAGGGCGCCTTCCAGGGCACGACGCCGCGCGAGGCGTACTTCGTGAAGTGCGACGCCGAGACCACGACGCAGAACGACCGCGACCTCGGCATCGTCAACATCGTCGTCGGCTTTGCGCCGCTCAAGCCCGCGGAGTTCGTCATCGTGTCGATCCAGCAGATCGCCGGCCAGGTGGCGGCATAGGAGAGCGCTATGGCGCAGTTCAGCGTCAACGCGGGACGCTTCGACCCGTACAAGAACTTCAAGTTTCGGGTGAAGTGGGACGGCCGCTACGTCGCCGGCGTGAGCAAGGTCGGCGCGCTCAAGCGCTCGACGGAGGTCGTCGAGCATCGCGAGGGCGGCGACCCGAGCACGACGCGCAAGTCGCCCGGGCGCACGAAGTACGACGCGATCACGCTCGAGCGCGGCGTCACCCACGACACCGAGTTCGAGAGGTGGGCGAACAAGGTCTGGAACTTCGGCTCGGGCCTGGGCGCCGAAGTGTCGCTGAAGGACTTCCGCAAGGACCTCATCATCGAGGTCTACAACGAGGCCGGGCAGGTCGCGCTCGCCTACAAGGTGTTCCGGTGCTGGGCGTCGGAGTACCAGGCGATTCCCGACCTGGACGCCGGCGCCAACGCGGTGGCGATCCAGACGCTCAAGCTCGAGAACGAGGGCTGGGAGCGCGACTACGAAGTCGCCGAGCCGACCGAGCCGACCTTCACCGAGCCCGCGGGGTAGCGAGCGTGCGGACGCCGCCCGCGGCCGAGCTGCTGGGCGTCTGGGAGCGCGCGGTCGATCTCACGCCCGTCGAGCGTCTGCTCGCGGTGCTTGCGGCCGCCGATCCCGACGCGTCGTGGGACGCGCTCGCCGATCTGACGATCGGCGAGCGCGACGTGCGCCTGCTCGCCGTGCGCGAGCGCCTCTTCGGCTCGGCCGTGGCGGCCGTGGCCCGCTGCCCCGCGTGCGCCGAGCGCGTGGAGCTGGCGCTCGACACCGATGCGCTCCGGCTCGCGGCGCGACCGCCGCACGGCGTCGACGGTGCCAGCCGGGACGCGCTCGTCGTCGACGTCGCCGGCCACGTCGTTCACCTCCGGCTGCCGACCAGCGTCGACCTGCTGGCCGTCTCCGCGACCGCCGACGTCGAGGTCGCGTCGCGCACGCTGCTGGCCCGCTGCGTGGTCGCCGCGCACCACGGTGACGTGCCGATCGGCGGCGACGCGCTGCCCGAGCCCGTGCGCCACGCGGTCGTCGCGCGCATGGCCGAGGCCGATCCGGCCGGCGACGTCGAGCTCGCGCTCGTGTGTCCCGGCTGCGGCGGCCGCTGGCACGTCGTGTTCGACGCCGGCGCGTTCCTCTGGAGCGAGATCGACGCGTGGGCGCTGCGCACCATCGACGACGTGCACGTGCTCGCCACCGCCTACGGCTGGAGCGAGGCGGACGTGCTCGCGCTCGGTCCGCGACGACGCCGGCAGTACCTCGCGCTTGCGGAGGCGCGGCTCGCGTGAGCGACTACCTCGGTCGGCTCGCCGCCCGAACGCTCGGCGTCGCCGACGTGGTGGCGCCGCGGCCGGCGTCGCGCTTCGAGCGCTCGCCGAGTGAAAGCCCCGCGCCGTCGGCCGCCGAGACTTCGGTCGCCGGCGAGGTGGACGGCGGCCGCGGCGAAACGGCGACGACGACGGACATCGCGCGCCGAGCGACGCCGCATCGGTCGCCGGCCGCGCCGCCGGCGACCGCGACGGCATCGATCGACGCGGAATCGCAGGCGCCGGCGGTGGCCGGGCGCGCAGAGTCCGCGGTGACGGTGGTCGCAGGGCCGCAGGCGAGTGGGTCGGCGCCGCGCGCCGCGCGCACGCGCGACGCGGGGCTCGCGATCACGCCGACGCTGCCCGCGGCCGCGACGCCACGCGATGCGGCGACGTCGCGCGCGATCGAGCCCGCCGCGTCGCCGCGGGGCGCGTCCGCTCGTCCGCTCGTTCCCGCATCGACGCCCCGGTCGGATCGCGACGAGTGGCCGCGGTCGCCGAGCGGCCCGGTCGTGCACGTCTCCATCGGTCGGCTCGAAGTGCGCGCGGTGAGGCCGGCGCCGTCGCCGCCGCGGCCCGCTCCGCGCGCACCGGAACCGGCGCTGTCGCTCGACGACTACCTCCGGCAGCGATCCGAGCGGCGCCGGTGAGCAACTTCCTCGCGGTCGCGACCGTCACCGCCGTGCTGCGGCAGCTCCTGCAGGACGCGCTCGATGCCAGCGCGGCGAGCGAGCCGGGCGCCGTCGCCGGCGCGACCGTGACGTCGGTCCGTCCGGACGGTCCCTCCGCGGGCATCCCGGACAAGGGCGTGAACGTGTACCTGTACCAGGTGACGCCGAACGCGGCGGCGCGCAACGGCGACCTGCCGACGCGCGCCGCGGACGGCCGGCTGGTCCAGCGCGCGCGCGCGGCGATCGATCTCCACTACCTGCTCACGTTCTACGGCAGCGAGGCCGAGCTCGAGCCGCAACGGCTGCTCGGCGCGGTGGTGCGAACGCTTCACGCGCGTCCCGTGCTCACGCGGCCGCTGATCACGGGGCTCGTGGAGAACCCGGCGGTCGACTACCTGGCGAGCTCCGATCTCGCCGACGATGTCGAGCTCGTCCGCTTCACGCCGACGATGCTGTCGCTCGAGGAGCTGGCCAAGCTCTGGTCGGTTTTCTTCCAGACGCCGCACGTGCTGTCGGCGGCCTACCAGGCGGCGGTCGTGCTGATCGAAGGTCCCGACACGCCGTCGTCGGCGCTGCCGGTTCGCGAGCGGACGGTGCACGCGATTCCGTTCCGGCATCCCGTGATCGAGCGTGTGCGCTGTCGCAAGGGAACGGCGCCCGCGGTCGTCGATGCGCCGATCCTCCCCGGCGACACGCTCGTCCTGGTCGGGCGCCAGCTCGCCGGCCGGACGACGCGCGTGCGCGTCGGTGCCGCCGTGCTGGAGCCCGACGACGTGAGCGACGCGCGCGTGAGCGTGCGGCTGGCGTCGCCGCCGTTCGCGCCCGACGCCTTGCGCGCGGGCGTCCAGGGCGCGCAGGTCGTGCACGAGCTCCATCTCGGCACACCCGGCGATCCGCACCGCGGCGTCGAGTCGAACGTCTGCGCGTTCGTGTTGCGCCCGCGCATCGACGCCGCGCAGGCGACGGCCGGCGACGTGACGGTCGACGTGACTCCGGTCGTCGGTCCGAGGCAGCGGGTGCGGCTGCTCCTGAACGCTCGGTCCGCGCCGTCGGCCGTCGCGCACACGTTCGCGCTCGCGTCGCGCGACGGCGACCTCCCGACCGCCACGCTCACGGTGCCGATCACCGGCGTCGCGGCCGGCGAGTACCTCGTCCGCATCCAGGTCGACGGCGCGGAGAGCCTCCTCGACACGGATCCGGCGAGCGCGACCTTCGGCCCGACGGTGACGATTCCGTGAGCGTCACCGCCGTGCTCCCGTGGAGCGAAGCGAACCAGCGCTACCTGATGGCGGCGCTCGGCGTGGTCACCGGCGCCCTCGATCGTCACATCGCGCGCGCGGAGGGCGACGAGCCGGCGGCCGATGCGGCCGATGCGCAGGCGCGCCTCGACGCGCTCGCCGACGCGGCCTCGGCGCTCCCGGCGCCGTCGGCGCTGGACGCCATCGCGGCGACGTTCCGGCTGAGCGCGTTCGAGCGCGACGTGCTGCTGCTCTGCGCGGGCGCCGAGCTCGACGCGCGGGTGGCGGCGCTGTGCGCGGCCGCGCAGGGTGACGCGCGCCGCGCGTACCCGACCTGGGGCCTGGCGCTCGCGGCGCTGCCGGACGCGCACTGGAGTGCCCTCGCGCCGATCGCGCCGCTGCGGCGCTGGCGGCTCATCGAGCTTGGCGGCGGTGAGCTGCTCACGGCGAGCCTGCTGCGGATCGACGAGCGCATCCTCCACCAGCTCGTCGGCATTCCGCAGCTCGACGAGCGGCTGCGGGGCATCGTCGAGCGCGCGTCCGCGCCCATTCCGCTGCCGGCGTCGCACGAAGCGGCGGCGCGGCGCATCGAGCGCATCTGGTCGGCGGCCGATCCGTCCGTCGGCGCGCCGCACGTCCAGCTCTGCGGCGACGATCCGCTGGCCCGCCGCGCGGTGGCGGTCACGGTGTGCCGGACGATCGGGCTCGATCTGCACGTGATGCGGGCGGCGGACGTCCCGCTCGTCCTCGCCGAACGCGAAGCGGTGGCGCACCTGTGGAACCGCGAGTCGCTGCTCGCGCGGCCGGCGCTGCTCGTCGAGTGCGACGAGCCGGAGGGCGCCGAGATCAGCGCGGCCGTCGTCCCGTTCGTCGAGCGGCTCGGCGGCCCCGTCTTCGTGGGCGCGCGGGAGCCGCTGCGACTCCGGCAACGCCTGTCCGTCACGTGCGACGTCCGGCGCCCGACGGCGTCGGAGCAGCGTGTCCTGTGGGACCGCGCGCTCGGACCGCTCGGCGCACGCCTGAACGGCCAGGTCGATGCGGTCACCGCCCAGTTCCGCCTGGGCCTGTCGGGCATCCGGGCCGCGGGCGTCGAAGTGGCGACCGCGCTCGTGACGGAGGGCGGGGCGACGGAACGCGTGCTGTGGAACGCCTGTCGCAGGCAGGCGCGACCGCGTCTCGACGGCCTCGCCCAGCGCATCGAGGCGAACGCGACGTGGGACGACCTCGTCATTCCCGAACGCCAGCGCGCGGTCCTCGCCGAGATCGCCGCGCACGTCCGCCATCAGCTCACCGTCTACGAGCGCTGGGGTTTCGGGTCGCGCAGCGCCCGCGGCCTCGGAGTGAGCGCGCTCTTTCACGGGCCGAGCGGCACGGGCAAGACGATGGCGGCCGAGGTGCTCGCGAGCGAGCTCGCGCTCGATCTCTACCGCATCGATCTGAGCCAGGTGGTGAGCAAGTACATCGGCGAGACGGAAAAGAACCTCCGTCGCATCTTCGACGCCGCGGAGGAAGGCGGCGCGATCCTGCTCTTCGACGAGGCCGACGCCCTGTTCGGCAAGCGCAGCGAGGTGAAGGACAGCCACGACCGCTACGCCAACATCGAAGTGAGCTACCTGCTGCAGCGCATGGAGGCGTATCGCGGGCTCGCGGTGCTCACGACCAACATGAAGGGCGCCCTTGATTCGGCCTTCCTCCGACGCCTGCGGTTCGTCGTCGCGTTCCCATTCCCGGACGTCGCCGATCGCGCCGCGATCTGGGGGCGGATTTTCCCGCGCGAGACGCCGACCGAGGCGCTCGATCCCGTCCGGCTGGCTCGCCTGAACGTGGCCGGCGGCAACATCCGGAACATCGCGCTCCACGCGGCGTTTCTCGCCGCGGCCGCCGGCGAGCCGGTGCGCATGACGCACGTGCTCCAGGCGGCGCGCGGTGAATACGCGAAGGTCGAGAAGGCGCTGACGGACGCGGAGATCTCCGGATGGGCATGATGCCGCGCATCGAGGTGACGATCGAGCGCCTGATCGTCGACGGCTGGCCGGCGGAGGATGCGGCGCGGCTCGCGGGGACGCTCGAAGCGGCGCTCGCCCGCGCGTTCGC
>JACPCW010000047.1 GCA_016184365.1 Candidatus Rokuibacteriota bacterium | reverse complement strand
ACTACGCGACCTGATTGGTTGCGGGGGCTGGATTTGAACCAGCGACCTTTGGGTTATGAGCCCAACGAGCTACCGGGCTGCTCCACCCCGCGGTGACCTAGTTAACGTACCGGAGGCACTCCGCACTGTCAACCGATCGCGCGGAAAATCCGGCGATCGGCGCCGAAAAATCCGCCCGCGTCACTGCGACGACTCGCGCCGGATGTAAAACGTGCCCGTCGCGAGCGCGAGCAGCCGGCCGTCGTCGCCGTGGACGCGCGCCTGGAGCACGCCGATGCGGCCCGTCCGCTCGACGAGCACCGCCTCGGCGCGCATCTTTCCGCTGCTCGCCGCCGCGAGGTAGTTGATCTTCACCTCGAGCGTGGCGCAGCGCTCGCCGGGCTCGAGGCGCGAGAACATCGCGCCGCCCATCGCGTAGTCGACGAGCGTGTACGCGATCCCGCCGTGCACGACACCGTAGGGATTCAGATGATCCGGGCCGATGGTGAGCTCGAAGACGCAGCGGCCGTCGTCCATGACCGTGCACCGGGCGCCGAGAATCTCGGCGAGCCGGCCGGGGCCACGCTGCTCGGTCACGCGGGTGACGTGCTCGCGCGCGTCACGCGGTCCGTCTTCGCCGGCTCGAACCGGCCCTCGCGCGCGAGCGCGGCCAGCACGCGCCAGGCGCCGCGCGTCGCGAGCAGCCAGTACGTCTGGCAGCGGAACGTGCCCCAGAACTTCGCGCGGAACGTCGTGCGGCGCACGTCGACTTCACGCGGCAGATACGGCACGAGGTCTTCGATCAGCTCCTGCGTCACGATGCCGCCGACCCAGATCGTGAGCCCGAGCGAGATGGACGGAAACGCGATCCCGAGGACGAACCAGACCGGCTGATCCGAGAAGCGATACGCGAGGTGCCACCCGAGGAAACCGACGACCGGATACACGACGGCCGCGATCGGCCACTCGACGACCTTGTTGCCGACGTGGCGCACGAGCTGCGCCAGGTTGTACGCCGTCGGCGCGCTCCGCCACGCGCGCCACAGGAACGGTACGTCGTCGAGCACGCCTTTGTACCAGCGGGCGTTCTGCCGGATCATTTTCTCCGTCGTCTCCGGCAGGTCGTTCAGCTCGAGCATCGGCATCGCCGCCATGACGATGCCGCGCGCGCCGAGCGCATAGCCGAGCGTCGAATCCTCCGTCGCGCCCGACGTCGGGAACCCGCCGAAGCTCGCCAGCGTGTCGAGCCGCACGAACTGGTTGTGGCCGAGACAGATCTGCGAGCGGCGGAAGCAGAGGTCGAAGACCGGCCGCACGAGCCCGGCAAGTCGCGGCGCACGCGCGGCGAGCGCGCCGAACCACCGCACGCGCCTGGCTTCGTTGATCAGGCGGGCGATCGACACGCGGATGAAGATCGACGATTGCTGGATCGCGCACACGCGCGCGCGATGATCGAGCCGCGCGACGTTCTTCAGCGACAGCGTCACACCCTGATACGCGAGGTTGCCGCCGGTGCGCAGGATGTCGTCGGCGATCCACGCGTACACGTGCCTGTCCGGGATGGAGTCGGCGTCGCTCACGCCGACGTACACGCGCGCCGGATCGTCGTCCGCGCCGAGCAGCGTCTTGAGCAGCTCCGGTCGCAGCGCCCAGTTGAGCTGCTGGGCCTTCCGGCCCGGGCCCGGCATCACCGCGAGCGTGAGCATCTTCTGCTGCCACGGCGGCAGCTCGGCGCGGAAGCGCCGCACGAGCTCCGACGTCGGCGCCTCCATCAGCGGATGCGGCGCGCGGTCCTCGTCGTCCCTGGTGACGACCACGACGTGCAGCTTCGTGTGCGGATAGCGCGACGTGAGCAGGGCGCGCAGCGTGTCGGCGATGTCCGGCTCCTGGAACGCCGGCACGAGATGCAGGAACCGCGGCGCCTCGTCGCGCTGCTCGAGCGTCGCCTCGTCGGGCAGCGCGTCGCGCCGGGCGTACGCGTCTTCGATGAACCCGACGGTCGTCAGCATCCCGCGCCAGTCGACGAGCAGCTTGAACGCCGCCCGGAGGTTGAACGCGAGCGTCACGACGAAGAGCGCGGCCCAGTACCACTCCATCGCCGGCGGCTCAGCGAACGGGCTTGGGGAACTTCAGGACGGTCTCGCCGGCACGCACGTAGCCGAGATCCTCGCGGGCGAGCTTCTCGATGTAGAGCGGGTCCGTGCGCATGCGGTGGACCTGCTCGGTGAGCACGCGCGCCTGCGCGTGGAGGCGCGCGATGTCGGCTTCGAGCGCGGCCAGCTCGCGCTGCATCGTCATGACGCGCATCGTGCCGTCGACGCCGACCGCGAGACCGGCGACGGCGAGAACAGCGAGGACCAGCAGCACCACCCGGCGCGGGAGGGGCCGGGTCGCGCGCTTCACCGGCCGAGACGGGTGTAGAGGCCGCGGCCCGGCCAGGAGGCGGCGTGGCCCAGCTCTTCCTCGATGCGCAGCAGCTGGTTGTACTTGGCCGTCCGCTCGCCACGCGCGACGGAGCCGGTCTTGATCTGGCCGGCGTTCACCGCGACGGCGAGGTCGGCGATGAACGTGTCCTCCGTCTCGCCCGAGCGGTGCGAGATCACCGTGCCGTAGCCGGCGCGCTTCGAGAGCTCGATCGCTTCCATCGTTTCCGTGAGCGTGCCGATCTGGTTCACCTTCACGAGGACGGCGTTGGCGATGTTGTTCTTGATGCCTTGCTGGATGACGGCCGGGTTCGTGACGAACAGATCGTCGCCGACGAGCTGGACGCGCGAGCCGAGCCGGCGCGTGAGCCCGCCCCAGCCACCCCAGTCGTCTTCGCCGAGCCCGTCCTCGATCGACACGATCGGATAGCGCTCGACGAGCGACTCGTAGAGGTGAATCATCTCCTCGCTGTTGCGCACGACGTTCTCGCGCCGGAGGCGATAGCGGCCGCCGGCTTCGGCGAACTCGCTCGCCGCGACGTCGAGCGCGAAGAAGACCTCTTCACCCGGGCGGTAGCCCGCGCGCTCGACGGCCTGCATGAACAGGTCGAGCGCCGCGGTGTTCGAACCGAGCTCGGGCGCGAACCCGCCCTCGTCGCCGACGCCCGTCGCGAGGCCCTTTTCCTTCAGCAGATCCTTCAGCGTGTGGAAGATCTCCACGCCCATTCGCAGCGCGCCGGCGAAGTTCTCCGCGCCGGCGGGGACGATCATGAATTCCTGGAAGTCGATGCCGTTGTCGGCGTGGGCGCCGCCGTTCAGGACGTTGAGAAGCGGCACGGGCAGGAGCCGCGCGCCGACGCCGCCGAGGTAGGCGTAGAGCGGCAGGCCGGCGTCGTCCGCGCCGGCGCGCGCGACGGCGAGCGACACACCGAGCAGCGCGTTGGCGCCGAGCGTCGACTTGTTCGGCGTGCCGTCGAGCTCGAGCAGCGCCTGGTCGACCGCGGCCTGCTCCGTCGCCTCCATGCCCTCGACCTCGGGGGCGATGGTCTCTTCGATGTTGTGGACGGCCTGCTGGACGCCCTTGCCGCGATAGCGCTGCGTGTCGGCGTCGCGAAGCTCGAGCGCCTCGCGCTTGCCGGTCGACGCGCCGGATGGAACCGCGGCCCGGCCCCACGCGCCGGACTCGAGCTGCACCTCGACCTCGACGGTGGGGTTGCCGCGCGAATCGAGAATCTCGCGAGCGTACACGCCGGTGATCGCTGACATGTCAGGACCTCGGTTCCACGTCGAGAGGATACACCCGGCGCGCTACGACCTTCGATTGACGACGAAGTGGCAGAGCGCGCGAATCGGCTCGGCGGCCGGGCCGAGCGGCACGAGCGCGCCGATCGCGTCCGTGATGAGGGCGCGCGCCTTCGCGCGCGACGCCTCGATCCCGTGGAGCGCGGGATAGGTGGCCTTCTTCTTCCGCTCGTCGCTGCCCGCGGTCTTGCCGAGCTCGGCGAGGTTGCCCTCCACGTCGAGGATGTCGTCGACGATCTGGAACGCGAGCCCGAGCCGATCGCCCGCCGTCGTGATCGCGTCGACGGCCGCGGTGGTGCCGCCGCCGAGGATGGCGCCGACGCGCAGCGAGGCGCGGAGGAGCGCCGCCGTCTTGTGCCGGTGGATGTCGTCGAGCGTTTCCGCCGAGACCGTCTTGCCTTCGGATTCGATGTCGACCACCTGCCCGCCGACCATGCCGAGCGTTCCGGCGGCGTCGGCGATCTCCGCGACCGCCGCGCACGCGAGGGCCGCGTTGCCGACACGCGACGCGTTGTCCGCGATCGCGCGGAACGCGAGCGTCAGCAGCCCGTCGCCGGCGAGGATGGCGACGGCGTCGCCGAAGACCTTGTGATTCGTCAGCCGCCCGCGCCGGTAGTCGTCGTCGTCCATCGCCGGCAGGTCGTCGTGGATCAACGAGTACGTGTGGATCATCTCGAGCGCGCAGGCCGTCGGCATCACCGTGTCGGCCGACGCGCCGACGGCTTCGGCGCCCGCGATGACGAGGATCGGCCGCAGCCGCTTGCCGCCGGCGAAGACGCTGTAGCGCATCGCGCGATGCACCGTCGCCGGCGGCACGTCCTCGCCCGGCATCGAGCGATCGAGCGCTTCGTCGACGAGCTGGCGCCGGGAGGCGAGGTACCCGTCCAGATCGAACGCGCTCACGCTCACGCCTCCTCCTCGCTGGGCGTGAACGGACGCGCCGTCGGCGTCCCGGCTTCGTCCTTCACGAGGATCTCGATCCGCCGCTCCGCGTCCTCGAGGTACCGCGAGCAGTGCCGCGCGAGCGCGATGCCCTCCTCGAAGACCTTGAGCGATTCGTCGAGCGGCAGGTTGCCCGTCTCGAGCGCGGTGACGATCTGCTCGAGCCGCGCCAGGCAGTCTTCAAATTTCAGGTCGGTCATCCTGTTCCCTCGCCGCTTCGACGCGTGCGTCGAGCGTGCCCTGGTCGAGCGTGATCGAAACGAGCGTGCCGGGTGGCGCCTGCCCGGCGTGGTGCACGACGTCTCCGCCCGGCAGCCGCGTCAGGCTGTACCCGCGTGCGAGGACTCCGAGCGGCGACAGCGATTGCAGGCGTCCGACCGCGGACGCGAACCGATGGCTCGCGGCGCTCAGCAGCCGGTGGCCGTCGCTCCGCAGCCGCTCCTCGACGTGCTCGAACTGCCGTCGCTGCGACGCGAGCCGCGCGGCGGGCCCGCCGCGCCGGAGACCGGCCGTCAGCAGCTCCACGCGATGCGCCGCGTCGCGGAACCGCGCGTGCATCGCCCGCCGCAGCCGCGCCGCGGCGTCGTCCACGCGCCGCTCGTGATCGCGCAGCGGCCGCGCCGGGTCGGTCAGCACGCGGCGCGCGGCCAGCGACGTCACGTGGCGTGTGTCGCGCTCGAGCCGCCGCGTCACCGCGCGCTCGAGCCGCGCGCCGAGATCGGCGACCGCCTCGCGGACCGCCTGCTTCTCGCGCACGACCATCTCGGCCGCCGCCGACGGCGTGGGCGCGCGCAGGTCCGCGACGAAGTCGGCGATGGTGAAGTCGACCTCGTGGCCGACCGCGGAGATGACCGGCACCTTCGACGCGACGATGGCGCGCGCGACGACCTCTTCGTTGAACGCCCAGAGGTCTTCGAGCGAGCCGCCGCCGCGGCCGACGATGATGACGTCGACGTCGCCGAGCGCGTTCAGATCGGCGAGGCCCTGCGTGATCTCCGCCGCGGCGCCGTCGCCCTGGACGCGCGCCGGCGCGAGCACGATCCGCAGGCCCGCGAACCGGCGCCCGATGACGCGCAGCATGTCGCGGATCGCCGCGCCCGACGGCGACGTCACGATGCCGATCTTGCGGGGAAAGCGCGGCAGCGGACGCTTGCGCCGCGTGTCGAAGAGCCCTTCGGCTTCGAGCCGCGCCTTGAGCTGTTCGAACGCGAGCTGCAGCGCGCCGAGGCCGCGCGGCTCGAGCAGCTCGACGACCAGCTGGTATTCGCCGCGCTGCGCGTAGACCTCGACGCTGCCGAACGCCATGACGTGCAGGCCGTCCTTCGGCTCGAAGCGGATGCGCCGCGTGCGGTTCCGGAAGAGCACCGACCGAATCTGCGCGTTCTCGTCCTTCAGCGTGAAGTAGGCGTGGCCGGAGCCGTACACCTTGAAGTTCGAGATCTCGCCCTCGACCCAGACGGCCGGAAAGCGTTCTTCGAGGACGGTGCGGAGCCGCTCGGAGAGCTGCGCGACCGTCAGGACGGTCCGCGCGGTGTTCACCGGCCGAGCTGGCGCCGGGCCGCGAGCAGCGTGTTCTTCATCAGCATCGCGATCGTCATCGGACCGACGCCGCCGGGGACGGGCGTGATCGCGTACGCGTGCTCGCTCACGGACGCGAAGTCCACGTCGCCGACGTTCCTGCCGGTCGGCAGCCGGTTGAACCCGACGTCGATCACCCAGGCGCCGGGTTTCACCATGTCGCCGGTGATCACCTCGGCCCGGCCGGCGGCGACGCAGAGAATGTCGGCGCGCCGCGTGTGGAAGGCGAGATCCCTGGTCCGCGTGTGGCAGGTCGTGACCGTCGCGTGCCGGGCGAGCAGCAGCTGCGCGAGCGGCTTGCCGACGAGACGCGACCGGCCGACGACGACCGCCTCGGCGCCCTCGAGCTTCGCGCCGTAGTAGTCGAGGATCTCCATGCAGCCCGCCGGCGTGCACGGGATCATGCCGTCGGCGCCGGCGAGCAGCCGGCCGAGATTGACCGGCGTCAGGCCGTCGACGTCCTTCAGGGGCGAGATGCGGGCGATCACCGCGTCCTCGTCGAGTCCCCTGGGCAGCGGCAGCTGCACGAGGATGCCGTGGATCGCGGGATCCGCGTTCAGCCGCTCGACGAGCGCGAGCAGCTCCGCCTGGCCGAGACCGTCGGGATAGACGAAGTCCGGGGACTCCATGCCGAGCGACGCGGCCATGCGCTTCTTCGAGTTGACGTACGACTTCGACGCGGGGTTGTCGCCCACGAGGACGACGGCGAGCGTGGGCGTCACGCCCGTCGCGGCGCGCAGGTCGGTGGCGCCGGCGCGGACCTCGTCGAGGACCTTCTGCGCGACGGCCTTCCCGTCGAGGATCAAGGTGCCGCCCTCACGCGGGGATGCTGAGACGCTTGATGTCCGACGCCCGGCCGGTGTCGGGGTCGATCGTGATGACGACGGCGTGGAGCTTCACGGGTCCCTTCGCCGTCTCGAACCGGATCGGCATCTGCGTGAGAAACCGCTGGATGATCTGATCGCGGTCGACGCCGATGACGCCGTCCGTGGGGCCGGTGAGCCCGAGGTCGGTGATGTACGCCGTCCCGCCCGGCAGCACGCGCTCGTCGGCCGTCTGCACGTGACGGTGCGTGCCGACGACGGCGCTGACGCGGCCGTCGAGGTACCAGCCCATCGCCACCGACTCGCTCGTGGCCTCGGCGTGCATGTCGACGAGGATGACCGGCGTCTCTCGCCGGAGCTCGGCGATGATCTCGTCGGCCTTCCGGAACGGACAGTCGATCGGATGCATGAAGACGCGGCCCATCAGGTTGATCACGCCGATCTTGTGCGGCCCCGCCTTCACCGCCACGTACCCGACGCCGGGCGTGCCGACCGGATAGTTCGCGGGACGCAGGAGGAGATTCTCCTTCGTGATGTAGTCGACGATCTCCTTCTTGTCCCAGATGTGGTTGCCGGACGTCATGACGTCGGCGCCCTGGTCGAGGAACGCGCGCGCGAGCGCCGGGGTGACGCCGAACCCGCCGGCCGCGTTCTCGACGTTCACCACCGTGAGATCGATCTTATGTTCCTGCCGCAGCCCGGGGAGGAGTCGCTGCACGGCGGACCGTCCCGGCTCGCCGTACACGTCGCCGATCATGAGCACTTTCATCGAGCTACTTCGCGACTTCGACGGCGCGCGTCTCGCGGATGACGACCACCTTGATGTGCCCGGGGTACTGCATCTCGTTCTCGATCCGCTTGCTGATGTCCTTGGCGAGCTGGTGCGCGTCGAAGTCGGACACGACGTCCGCCTTCGTCATGACGCGGAGCTCGCGCCCGGCCTGGATCGCGTAGCACATCTCGACGCCCTTGTAGCTGAGCGCGATCTCTTCGAGCTTCGCGAGCCGCTTGATGTAGGACTCGAGCACGTCGCGGCGCGCGCCGGGCCGCGCGGCCGAGATCCCGTCGGCCGCTTCGACCAGCACCGCCTCGACGGTTTCGGCCGCGACGTTCTCGTGGCCGCACAGCGCCGCGTTGATGACCTTCGGGCTCTCGTTGTACTTCGTCAGCACCTGCAGGGAGAGCTCGGGGTGGCTGCCTTCCTGCTCGTGCGTGAGCGCCTTGCCGATGTCGTGGAGCAGGCCCATGCGCTTGGCGAGCTTGACGTCGGCCTTGATCTCCGCCGCCATCATGCCCGCGAGCCAGGCGACTTCCTTCGAATGCTGCAGGCAGTTCTGGCCGTACGACGTGCGGAACTTCATGCGGCCCACGAGCTTGACCAGCTCGGGATGCAATCCGTGCACGCCGACCTCGAAGCAGGCCTTCTCGCCCTCGTCCTTGAGATGCTGCTCCATCTCCTTCTTGACCTTCTCGACCACTTCCTCGATGCGCGCGGGATGGATGCGCCCGTCGGCGATCAGGATCTGGAGCGCACGCCGCGCGATCTCGCGGCGGTACGGGTCGTAGGCGGAGATGAGCACGGCTTCCGGCGTGTCGTCGACGATCAGGTCGACGCCCGTATGCAGCTCGAGGGCGCGGATGTTGCGGCCCTCGCGCCCGATGATCCGGCCCTTCATGTCATCGGACGGCAGGTCGACGACGGAGACGGCGGTCTCCACCGTGTAGTCGGGCGCCAGCCGCTGGATCGTCGTCGCCAGGACCTCGCGCGCCTTCACCTGCGCCGTCTCGCGCGCCTCTTCCTCGAGCCGCATGCCGATCAGCGCCGCCTCGCGGCGCGCCTCGGCCTCCATCTGCGAGACGAGCTGGCGCTTGGCTTCCTCGGCGGTGAGGCCGGCGATCGTCTCGAGCTTCCGGCGCTGCTCGTCGACGGCCTGTGACAGCCGCGCCTCCTTCTCGCCCAGCCGGCGCTCGCGCGAGATCAAGTCCCGGTCGCGGTGCGCCTGCTCGTTGATGCGGCGCTCGATCTCCTCGAGCTTGCGCGCGAGCTGCTCTTCCTTCGTCAGGATGCGCTGCTCGATCTGCTCGATGTCGCGCTCGCGACGACGGACTTCGGTCTCGAAGTCGCCGCGCGCCTTCAGGGTCGACTCCTTGGCTTCGAGGTTGGCCGCCCGAATGCGCGTTTCGGCATCGCGGGTGGCGTCGGCGACGATGCGCTCCGCCGCGACGGTCGCGCCGCCGATCCGCTTGTCGGTCAGCCACTTCTGGATGAGCAAGCCAACGACGAAGGCACCGGCTACACCCGCAGCGAGGACTAGAAGGAACGTCAGATCCATCGCTCGCCCTCTCGGGTCGAAGAACGTTATCGACGGGGTCCGATTGCTTCGGAAGTCCCCGTCAGAATTGACAACTCGTTAAGTTTGTCAAGTATAGGGGGCGGGCCGGAGTGAGTCAATTCACGGTCGTGCGGTAGGCAGAAAAAATCCCCACCTCTGCCGTGTGTCGGCGGTGTTTCGAACCTGGCATAGCCAGGTGGGTGTCGTGTACTCGGAGAGCTTCAGGCTTCCCCTCCGAAGAGGGGCATGCTCACCGCCCTCGTCGACGACTCCCAAATCGTGAGCGAGGTTGAAACGCTCCCCCGACATCACGCACAGCGCAGGGACGGTTCTGTGTACCCGGGCGCCGGCGCCGTCGTCAAGCCGAATTGCGAGGAACGATCGGTGGCGACGCGACCGGTCAGCGGTCGTGCGGCGTCACGCTGTCGAGCAGCGAGACGAGCGCGTCGAGGCGCGCGCCGACGTCTCTCGCGTCACGCGTCGTTTCGTCCCGCGCGCGGTGCAATTCGTCGGCGATCTCGATGGCCGCGAGCGCGAGCGCGCTCATCGGATCGCGCACGCCGCTCTGCTGCAGCGCGATGGCGCGGTCCTCGACGAACCGCGCGAGCGACTGCAGATACTCGGGCGACTCCGCGCTTCGCACGGTCAGCTTCTGGCCGAGCACCGTCAGATCGACGCGGCCGACGACGCTCATGTGCCGACGGCGCTCATGTGAGGTCGAGCTTCGCGATGTCCTTCAGGATGGAGTCGATCTGCGCGAGCGACTGCCGGCGCTCGTCGGTCAGGCGCTGCACCTCGCGGCGGAGCCGCTCGTTGTCGTCACGCAGACGCACGAGCGCCTCGCCCGCGCGCTTCACGGCTGCTTCCAGCTCGCCCAGTCGTTCCGTCACGCCATCGGTCATCCCTGTCCCCTGGGGGGTCACGCCTGACCCCTGAGTGTGATCGGGAAGCGTCCGGTCAGCGTCCGCACGAGCCGCTCGCGGAGCGCGTTGATCTCTTCGTCGGTGAGCGTGCGGTCGTCCGCCTGGAACGTGAGGCGCCACGCCACGCTGCGCCGGCCGTCCGGCATGCGGAAGACGTCGAAGACGGCGACGGCGCGCAGCAGCGGGCCCGCGGCGTCGCGCACCGCGCGCTCGATCTCGCCCGCCGTCAGGCCCGCGTCCTCGAGCACGAAGGCGAGATCGCGCTGGACCGCCGGGAAGCGCGGCAATGCCTCGTAGCGCGGCGCCGGCGCCGTGACGGTCGCGAGCACGTCGAGCGACACCGCCGCGCCGAACACCGGCACGTCGATGTCGAAGCGCTCGCGGACGACGTCCGCGATTTCACCGAACTCGGCGACGATCCTGCCGTCGTCGAGCGCGAGCGCGGCGTGCGCGTCCGGCTCGAATCCGCCGAGCCGGCCGGCGGCGGGCCGCGCGGACACGCCGAAGGCGTCGAGCACGTGCTCGGCGAGGCCCTTCGCGTCGAACACGTCGACCGGCGTGTCGGCCGCGAACCACGCCGGCTCGTGTCGCATCCCCGCGAGCGCGATCGCGACCCAGCGGGGCTCCCGTGTGCCGCCATCGATGCGCTCGTACGTCTTGCCGATCTCGAAGAGGCGCACGTTCGGCTGCCGATGACGGAGATTCGTCGCCACGGCGCCGAGCAGGCCTTCCAGCGGATGCTGCCGCAGCAGTGACGCGTCCTGCGCGAGCGGGTTCATGAGCTCGACCGGCCCCTTGTCGCGCCCTTCACGCAGCACGAGCGCGTGCGCGGGATCGCTGAACGCGTACGTGATCGCCTCGTGCACGCCGGCGGCGACGAGGGCGCGCCGCGCGATCTCCGCCTGCCTCACGGCGAGGGGCTGGCGCACGAGACGGACCGTCGTCGGCTCGAGCGTGGACGGGATCCTGTCGAAGCCCCACACGCGCACGACCTCTTCCACGAGGTCGTCTTCCATCGACAGGTCGCGGCGGAACGGCGGGATCTCGACCTCCAGGTCGTCGCCGCGATCGCGCACGTCGAGGCCGAGCCCGACGAGAATGCGCCGCGCGTCCGCGCGGGGCGGCGCCGCGCCGATCAGGCGCGCGACGCGCGACATCCGCAGCCGCACGACCGGACGGTCGTGGCGCGTCGGATACGCGTCGATCATCCCGCGCGCGAGCGTGCCGCCGGCGACGTCGGCCATCATCTGCGCGGCGCGCGCGCTGCCGTCGACGAGCCCGTCGATGTCGGCGCCGCGCTCGAAGCGGTACGCCGCGTCGGTCTTGAGGCCGAGCATGCGCGCCGTCTTGCGGATGGACGACGGCAGGAAGTACGCGCTCTCGAGCAGCACGCGGCGCGTCTCCGTGCCGACCTCGGTGTTGGCGCCGCCCATCACGCCGGCGATGCCGACGCCGCGCGTCGGATCGGTGATGAGCAGCATCGACGGCTCGAGGCGGCGGTCCTGGCCGTCGAGCGTCGTGATGCGCTCGTCGGGGCGCGCGCGGCGAACGACGATCGTCGCGTCCGCCACCGCGTGATAGTCGAACGCGTGGAGCGGATGGCCAATCTCCCACATCACGTAGTTCGTGATGTCGACGACGTTCGAGATCGGGCGCAGGCCGACCGCGCGCAGGCGTTGCGCGAGCCAGGCCGGCGACGGTCCGACCTTGACGCCGTCGATGACGCGCGCCGTGAACCGATGGCAGAGGTCCGGATCGTCGATTCGCACGCGCACCAGCGCGTCGACGGGCTCGTCCGATTCCTTCAGCGTGATCGCCGGCGGCGTGAACCGCGCGCCGGTCAGCGCGGCGAGCTCGCGCGCGACGCCAACCACCGACAGGCAATCGGGCCGGTTCGGCGTGATCTCGATCTCGAGCACCTGGTCGTCGAGTCCGAGGTGCCGGACGAGGTCCGCGCCGAGCGGCGCGTCGCGGTCGAGCACGAGGATGCCCGCCTCGTGCTCGTCGCCGATGCCGAGCTCGCGCTCCGAGCAGAGCATGCCCTGCGATTCGACGCCGTGGACCTTCGCCGCGCGGATCTGGTGGCCGCCGGGCAGGACGGCGCCGGGTGGCGCGAATGCGGTCCGCAATCCGGCCCGCGTGTTCGGCGCGCCGCAGACGACGGCAAACCGGTCCCGTCCGGTGCTCACGCGGCACAGGAAGAGCGCGTAACCGTGCTTGCTCCGGCCGATCTCGCGCTCGACCGCTTCGATCTCACCGACGACGACGCCGCGAAGATCGGCCGCGACGGGCGCGACGCTCGCCACTTCGACGCCGGCGTTGATGAGACGGTCGGCGGCGGCGGATGCAGACAGCGAAAGTTCCGCGAACTCCCGGATCCAGCCGTACGGGATTTTCAAGCGAATTGCCTCAGGAACCGCACGTCGTTCTCGAAGAACAGCCGGATGTCGTCGATGCCGTACTTCAGCATCGCCACCCGCTCGATGCCCATGCCGAACGCCCAGCCCGTCATTTCCTCGGGGTCGTAGCCGACGTTCCGCAACACCTGGGGATGCACCATCCCCGAGCCGAGGATCTCGAGCCAGCCGGACTGCTTGCACACGCGGCAACCGTCGCCGCCGCAGAGGAAGCACAGCACGTCGACCTCCGCGGACGGCTCCGTGAACGGAAAGAACGACGGCCGGAAGCGGATCTTCGATCGCGGACCGAACATTTCTCGCGCGAACAGCTCGAGCGTGCCCTTGAGATCGGCCATCGTGACGTTCCGGTCGACGGCGAGGCCCTCGACCTGGTGGAACATGGGCGAGTGCGTGATGTCCGCGTCGCGCCGGTACACCCTGCCGGGCACGATGATCCGGATCGGCGGCCGCTCGGCCTTCATGTAGTGGATCTGCACCGGCGACGTGTGCGTGCGCAACAGCAGACTTTCCGTGAGGTAGAACGTGTCCTGCATGTCGCGCGCCGGATGCTCCGGCGGGATGTTGAGCGCTTCGAAGTTGAACCAGTCCGACTCGATCTCCGGCCCCTCGGCGATGGAGAAGCCGAGGCCGGCGAAGATCGACACGATCTCGTCGTGCACGCGCGTGAGCGGGTGGAGCGATCCGGCCGCCGGCCGCCGACCCGGCAGCGTGAGGTCGAGCCGGGCGCCCGCACGCTCGCGCCGGCGCTCCTCGGCCGTCGTGTCGGCCCGGCGCGCGTCGACCGCGGCTTCCAGCTCACGCTTGGCCTCGTTGGCGGCGGCGCCGACGAGCGGACGCTCGGCGGCCGGCAGGCTGCCGAGCGAACGGAGGAGCCGGGTGAGCTCACCCTGACGGCCGAGGTAGCGGACGCGCACCTGCTCGAGGTCGGCGCCCGTGCGCGCCGCCGCGAGCGCCTCACGCGCCTCGCGCACGATCGCGTCGACGCGTGGGTGCACGGGAATCAGCTTTGCGCTTTCGCCGTCTCGGCGAGCTTCGCGAACGCAGCCGGATCGCTCACCGCGAGCTCGGCGAGGACCTTCCGGTCGAGGAGAATGCCGGCCTTCTTGAGCCCCGCCATGAAGCGCGAGTAGGTCGTGCCCGCCATCCGGCAGGCCGCGTTGATCCGGACGATCCAGAGATTCCGGCTCAGCCGCTTCTTCGCCTTGCGATCGCGGTACGCGAACGCGCCGGCGCGCAGGACCGTCTCGTTGGCGGACTTGTACAGGCGATGCCGGCCGCCAACGTAGCCCTTCGCCTTCTTGAGCACCTTCTTGCGCCGCTGGCGCGTCTTCGGTCCGCCCTTCGCCCGTGGCATCTCAGCGTTCCTCCTACAGGTACGGCAGGAGCACCTTGATGCGGTGCTCGTCGGCCTTGGAAACCAGCTTCGACTTGCGGAGCTTGCGCTTCTGCTTCGGCGACTTGTGCTCGAGCTTGTGCTGCTTGAACGCGCCGGCCTGCATGAGCTTGCCCGTCGCCGTCTTCTTGAAGCGCTTTCGCGCCGCTCGCTTCGTCTTCATCTTCGGCATGTGCGATCTCTCCTAATGGGGGCCCCGAAATGGCCCCCAAACCCCCGACGCTCGGAACCGCCCCGGCGGAGCCGGTGCGGTCCTCGACAACCGTTAGCCGTGCGACTGCTGCGGCTGCGGGCGCGGCGACAGCATGATGTGCAGCAGGCGGCCTTCCATGCGGGGATTGTTCTCCACCGTCGCGATGTCCTGCACCGCCTCGACCATCTTCTGCAGCATCTTCCAGCCGAGCTCCGTGTGCGCCATCTCGCGCCCCTTGAACCGCACCGTGACCTTCGCCTTGTGCCCTTCCTCGAGGAACCGCCGCACGTGCTTCAGCTTGAACTCGAAGTCGTGCCTCTCGGTCTTCGGGCCCATCTTGACTTCCTTGACCTGGATCGTCGTCTGCTTCTTGCGCGCTTCCTTGAGCCGCCGGGACTGCGTGTACTTGTACTTCCCGAAGTCCATGATGCGGCACACCGGCGGCTGCGCTTCCGGCGCGACTTCGACCAGATCGAGCTCGAGCTTCCGGGCGGCGTCGAGCGCTTCCTGGATCGGCATGATCCCGAGCTGCTCGCCGTCCTGGCTCACGACCCGGACCTCGCGGACCCGGATCCCTTCATTGATGCGGATGTCCTTGCCTTGGCTCAGCGGTATCGCTCCTTAATCAGGCGTGAAGGCCACGAGGGGCGCCGGCGTCGCGGACGCGCGGCGGAGCCGCGGGGTCACGAGCGGCCCACGGTGAGGGACGGAGCGCGCGAGGCGATCTCGCGCGCCAGGTCGGCGAGCACGCGGTCGAGCGGGATCGCGCCGAGGTCGTCCCCGCTGCGCTGGCGCAGGCTGACGGCCCCCTGCTCGCGCTCGCGCTCTCCGACGACCAGCATGTACGGGACCTTGCGCATCTGCGCGTCGCGGATGCGGTAGCCGAGCTTCTCGTTGCGGTTGTCGAGCTCGGCGCGGATCTTCGCCCCGCGCAGCTGGTCGAACACCTGCCGCGCGTACTCCTCGTGCTTGACGCTGATCGGCAGCACGCGCGCCTGCACGGGCGCGAGCCACGTGGGGAACGCGCCGGCGAAGTGCTCGACGAGCACGCCGATGAAGCGCTCGAACGATCCGAAGATCGCGCGGTGCACCATGATCGGCCGCTTGGGCTGACCGTCGGCGTCGATGTATTCGAGCCCGAACCGGTCCGGCTGCGCGAAGTCGACCTGGATGGTCGCGTTCTGCCAGCGCCGCCCGAGCACGTCCTCGATGTCGATGTCGACCTTCGGCCCGTAGAACGCGCCGTCGCCGGGGTTCAGCTCGAAGGCGAGGCCGCTCGCCTTCAGCGCCTCTTCGAGCGAGCGCTCGGCGATGTCCCACTGCTCTTCGGTGCCGAGGCGCTTCGGCGGCCGCGTCGACAGCTTGAAGGACGCCTCGAGGCCGAACACCTTGTACCAGTCGCGCACCAGCTCGATGAGCTGCGTGATCTCCTCCTGCAGCTGGTCGAGCCGGCAGTAGATGTGCGCGTCGTCCTGCGTGAACTGCCGCACGCGGAAGAGTCCGGTCAGCGTGCCGGACCGCTCGTTGCGATGCAGCCGCCCCATGTCCGCGAAGCGCAGCGGCAGGTCGCGATACGAGCGGGTCGCATGGCGGTACACCAGCGTCGACTCCGGACAGTTCATCGGCTTGAGGCTGAAGACCTCGTCCTCGACCTCGACCTTGAACATGTTGTCCTCGTAGTGCTCCCAGTGTCCCGACTGCTCCCACAGGCGCTTGTTGACGAGGATCGGCGTCGAGATCTCCTGGTAGCCGCGCGCGTCGAGCGACTCGCGCACGAATCGCTCGAGCTCGCGCACCACGATCCAGCCGTTCGGCAGCCAGAAGGGCGCGCCCGGCGACACGTCGTGGAACGCGTAGAGATCGAGCTCACGACCGAGCTTCCGGTGATCGCGCTTCTTCGCTTCCTCGAGGCGCCACAGATGCTTGTCGAGCTCGTCCTTCGTGAGCCACGCCGTCCCGTAGATGCGCTGGAGCATCGGGTTCTTCTCGTCCCCGCGCCAGTACGCGCCCGACGAGGTCAGCAGCTTGAAGTGACGCACCTCGGACGTGGCGCCCACGTGCGGGCCCCGGCACATGTCGATGAACTCGCCCTGCCGGTAGAACGACACGCGGTCGTCGGTGATGCCCTCGACGATCTCCGCCTTGTACGGCTCGCCGCGCTCGCGGAAGAACCGGATCGCCTCGGCGCGCGGCATCTCGGTGCGCTCGAAGCGGACGTTCTCCTTCGCGATCGCGCGCATCGTGTCTTCGATCCTCGCGAGGTCCTCGGGCGTGAACGGCTGCGACCGGCCGAAGTCGTAGTAGAAGCCGTCCTCGATCGCGGGCCCGATGGCGAGCGTGACGTCCGGCCACAGGCGCTTCACGGCCTGAGCCATGACGTGCGAGGTGGAGTGGCGGAGGATCGAAAGAGGCGCAGGGTCGCAGTCGAACTCGCCGGTCAGCTTGAGGTGTCGATCCTCTTCAGGCTCCGCCATACAGTCCCGGAAAGCATTGAGGTGGTAGGCTCGGGCGGTTTCGAACCGCCGACCTCCTCTGCGTCAGAGAGGCGCTCTCCCACTGAGCTACGAGCCTATCCAAAAGTACCGCCCATACTACTGCCGATCCATCAGCGGAGCAACGTACGGACGGAGACTTCGTAGTGATAGATGAAGTGCGCGACGATCGGCACGCCGGTGCTGCCCGCTCTCGCCTTCTCCATCATCGCCCGCGGCACTTCGGGGAACGGTGACGCGAGCTTGATGGCGGTCAGGGCGGAGTCGTCGTACGGCGTGACACCCGACGTGCGGCGCAGCTCGATGAACTGCAGCTTGCCGTCCTTCAGGATGCCGAACTCGACGAGCAGCTGCGCGCTCCGGTAGTCGCATTCCGGGCTGCCGGCGTTCTTCATGCACGGCCATGCCCAGTGCTTCTCGATCATCCGCTTGATGCGCTGGAGGTAATCGGCGAGCCGCGGATCCGTCGAGTCGAGCGGGATGGGCTCGCCCTCGATGCCGCCGCGCCCGCCGGTGAGACTCCCGGCGCCGCTGCCGCCGCGCAGCGCGCGGAGATCGGGCGCCGTCCGTCCGGGCGCCGCGCGTTCCCCGCCCGGTCCGCCGGGCGTTGGCGGCACGGCGGCGACACGCGGAGCTCCCGCGGACTCCGGCGATGGCGGCTGCGCCGTAACCGGCGGTGACGCTGGGGCCGGCGGCGCGGGGGCGGCCGGCGCCGGGGCGGC
>JACPCW010000079.1 GCA_016184365.1 Candidatus Rokuibacteriota bacterium | reverse complement strand
TCCCGCGGGAACGCGCCGCCCGTCCTCGAGCACCGATTGCCCGGGTTGCTCGGGGTCGGCCAGCACCGCCGCATCGACGTGGACCACGACCTGGTAGCGCTCTCCCGGCGCCCCGGGATCGAGATCGTGACGCAGCGCCGTCTCGGCGAGCAGCGCCAGCGCGTCGGCCTGCTGCTGCCCGACGCTCGGCGGGTCCGCCGCCGGGTGGTTCCGCGGGACCGCGGGGTCGGCCTCGCGACCCGGTGGATACAGCGCCGCGCGCGCCGCGTCGAGCGCCCGCTGGAGCAGCGCACCCATCTCCGGCGTCAGCCGTCCGCGGATGACGAACATCCCGTCGTCGTCCTGATAGACGTGCACCCCGCGGCTCCGGTGCTGCCGCTCACTTTCCCGGGCCTCGGCATTCCGATCCACCGTGCGCCAGCCCTGCACGAGTCGCTCGACGTGGGCGGCCGTATCGGCCCGCGCGTACGCGAGCAGCCGCTCTTCGGTGTCCGGCGTCGCCACGCGGGTGAGCGCCCGCACCTTGGCATACGAGACCTCGCCGCGCGCGAGCGCGCCGGCGATCTGCGGCAATGTCCCGAGCGCGCGGGCCACGCGGACCTTCTCGCGCGCGGCGCCGCGCCCGAGGCCCACGCGATAGGTCAGCCACGCGGCACACGACGGGAAGCTGCTCCAGCCCCCGCGGGCGTCGAACTCGCGGATCAGCTCCAGCAGGCGCGCGGTGGCGGCATCGAGGTGCGCCGCCAGCTCGGCGATCTCGTCACCCAGCCGCCTCAGCTCGGCGATCGGTTCCGGGTGGGGAAGGACCGTGACCCCGTGAATCTCCATGGCGAGCCCCCCTTGCGCTGTGGCAACTCTAACCACCGTTTTCGGAGCCGCCTGGGAGCCTCGTGGAGACACGTTCTCGCCGTGAACCTTCTTTTTTTCGCCTCGCGGAACATCGCCCTGATGAACGCACCTCCACGGCCCTTCCAATGGCCATCTGACGATGCGCTCTCGACATGCGCCGTTGCAGTCTCAAGAACCCTGTCAATGGAAAAATCAGCTGGTCAGCGGAAGCGGGACGGGCGGAACGGCGCGAGCAGCTCGTCCGCGGGCGCGCCGGTCATCTCGGCGGCGATCAGCCGGCCGAGCAGCGCCGTCGCGCCTCAACCCGCGCACCGCCGTCTCGGTGCGCACCTCGGCGCCGAGCGCCTGCGCGCGCGCGAGGAACGTCGCGATCAGGCGCGGCGCGTCGACCCAGCCGTCGGGCTCGAACAGCGCGATCTCCGCGCCGGCGGGAATGGCGAGCGTGAGTCCTCGCCGAGCTCCTTCATCACCGTCGCGTACTCGGCGACACCGGCGGCGTTCAGCCGGTGGTACGGCTCGGGCTCCTTGTGAACCGCGTTGACCCACGCGAACGAGTTCGCGCTCGCTCCGCTCGCGGGCACGGCGGCTTCGAGCACGACGACGCGGCGGCCGGCACGCGCGAGGTGATACGCCGTCGCGGCGCCGAGGATCCCGGCTCCGATAATCACGTGGGGGGCCCCGACATGGCCCCCCACACCCCCCAACGCTCGGAGCGTCCCGGGGAACCCGTGACGCTCCTCGATCACCCGAGGCCCCAGGACCGGACGTGCGACGGGACGATGCGGAACATCACCCGGGTCGGCGGCATCACGCGGCCGTTCCAGAGCTTCGCGAGGTGCGGGTCGTACTTGTCGAGGAAGCGCTCGACGAGCGCGCGGCGCTCGGGCGAGTCATCGAGAAACTCGGCGCGGCCCTGCACCGCGACCCCGCGGATGTCACCGCGTCCGCCGCTCTCGGCGACGACGCAGACGCGCGGATCGCGTGTCAGGTTCCGCACCTTGGCGAGGCCGGCGACGCTGATCATCGTCAGGGTCGCGGGATTGTGCAGGAACCACATCGGCATCGCGAGCGGCGATCCGTCGGGGTTGACGGTCGCGAGCAGCGCCACGTCCTTCGTGGCGAGATAGCGCTGGACCGTTGCGTCCGCGAGATCCATCGCTAGGCCCACGAGCCGACGAATGGCGAGTGATACTGCCCGGCCTCGCGGACGAGCGCAGCTTCCGCCTCGGGGGTCAGCGGCCGGAACCGCTCGGCGGCATCGAGCACCTTCGGCAGCACGCCGACGTCGCCGACGGTCGTGAGCGTCGTGACCGGCTTCGACAGCACGAAGGCGACGGCGCGGTCGATGACGCCCTGGTCGGTGAACGGCTCGTACCAGGTCGCATGCGTCTTCGCGCGCTCGCCCCATGAATCCTTCGCAACCGTCTTGATGATGTGCACGCCGACGTCGCGCCGCGCGCATTCGTCGAGCAGCGCCGTCGCGTCGCGCCGGTACGCCGGATCGGCCCACAGCACGAAGTTCAGCGGGAACATGACCGTGTCGAAATCGAAGCGGCGGAGCGCCTCGAAGTGCGTGCCCGGCGCGGCGTGCGTGTGCCCGGTCACCCCGAGCCACCGCACGAGGCCCTGCTCGCGCGCCTGCACGAGCGCCTCGAGGGCGCCGCCCCGCGCGGTGCACGCGTCGAGGTCCGCGATCTTGCCGACCGAGTGGAGCTGGTAGAGATCGAGATGGTCCGTGCCGAGCCGCTCGAGCGAGCGGTTCAGCTGTTCCCACGCCGCCTCGCGCGTGCGCTCGGCCGTCTTGCCGCCGAGAAACACCCGGTCGCGGATCCGCGGCATCCACGGCTGGAGCCGCAGCTCGGCGTCCGCGTACCGCGGCGCGACGTCGAAGTGATTCACGCCGCGGTCGAGCACGAGCTGGATCGCGCGATCCGCGGCATCCTGCTCCAGCCGTCCGACCGCGACGGCGCCGAACGTCACGACCGTGGATCGATGTCCCGTCCGTCCGAGTCGCCGTCGTTCCATGCAGGCACCCTCCTGATCGCGCGCTGAATCTTCTCACAGGGGTCCGAGCGGCGGTACGATGGGGCCACCCAAGGAGGTCTCCATGGCTCGCTCGCTGATCCTGCCGCGCCCCGACGGAACGCTCGCGCGCTACGCCGTGTCCGAGCGGTCGCCGTATCCGCAGACCGCCGGCCCGATCACGAGCCGCGTGCCGTTCGCCGCGGTGCACGTCGTCGCCAATCCGCGCGCGAACAACAATCCGTCGCTCGACGTCGATCTCGACTGGGAGGCGACGCTCGCGTATCGGCGCTACGTCTGGGGGCTCGGGCTCGCGGTCGCCGAGGCCATGGATACCTCGCAACGCGGCATGGGATTCGCGTGGGCACCCGCGAAGGAGCTCATCCGACGCTCCGTCGCCGAGGCGAAGAAGGTGCCCGGCGCGGTCGTCTTCTCCGGCGCCGGCACCGATCAGCTCGAGCCCGGACCGCGCGTCACGATCGCGGACGTCGAAGCGGCGTACGAAGAGCAGATCGGCTACATCGAGAGCGTGGGCGGCCGCATCATCCTGATGGCGAGCCGCGCGCTCGCGGCATGCGCGCGCGGCCCGGAAGACTACGAGAAGGTGTACGCGCGGATCCTGACGCAGACGCGCGAGCCGGTGATCATCCACTGGCTCGGCGACATGTTCGACCCCGCGCTGCGCGGCTACTGGGGCTCGGCGGACATGGATCGCGCGACGGCGACGCTGCTCGCGATCGTGTCCGAGCACGCGGCGAAGATTGACGGCGTGAAGATCTCGCTCCTCGACCAGGCCCGCGAGATCGCCATGCGCCGGCACTTCCCGAAGACGGTGCACATGTACACCGGCGACGACTTCGATTACCCGACCACGATCCGCACGGATGCCGAAGGCCGCTTCAGCGACGCGCTGCTCGGCATCTTCGACGCGATCGCACCGGCCGCGTCCGCGGCCCTGCATGCGCTCGATGCCGGCGATATCGCCGAGTTCGATCGCATGCTCCAGCCGACGCTGCCGCTGTCACGGCACGTCTTCGGCGCGCCGACCCGGTTCTACAAGACCGGTGTCGTCTTCCTCGCGTATCTGAACGGCCACCAGTCGCACTTCCGCATGGTGGGCGGCCTGGAGAGCGTGCGCTCGGCCGTGCATCTGGCCGAGCTCTTCCGGCTGGCGGATCAGGCGGGCGTGCTGCGCGATCCGGACATGGCGACGGAGCGGATGCGCCGCGTGCTCGCAGTGGCCGGTATCGAGTAATCCGGGAGCCTAGCCGACAGCGCTCGCCGCATAGACGCGGCGGATCTCCGCGCGCGTTCCGTCGCCGGCGCGAAGGATGGCCGCGGCCTCGTGCGATACGACGGCGCGCGCGGGCGGTCCATCGTCGATGGCCACGACCCACAGTCGGAGCGGCGCGCCCGTCGGATTGACCAGCTCGACGACGTCGCCGACCGACACGACGAGACGACGCGCCGTCGCCTGATCGATCCGCACCTCGCGCACGCGCGTCTCGTCGAACCCGTCGCCGGCGGCGATCGTCACGGCCACCCGCGCGGCGCGAAGCTCGCGTCGGTGCTGCACGGTCGCGGCGGGATCGATGACGCCGCCGGTCGACACGACGCCGTAGACGTCCGCGGCGCCGCGCGCGGTGACGACGCCTTCCGCGAGATCGGCGGCGACGAGCGCGACATCGCGCTCGAGCGGGTCGCCGTAGCCGCCGCCGCCGGACGACTCCATCACGACGACGTCACCGGCCAGCAGCGGAAACCCGCTCACCTTGCCGGGCACCGGCGACGGTTCGACGGCCGCGCCGTCGCGCCGCACCCAGAAGCGGTTGGGCGCGCCGGCCGCGGCCCCGCACACGCCATACGGCGGCAGCAGACTGCGCTCGGCGAGGACGGAGAGCTGCGCGCGATCGACGAGCAGCCGGACCTCGCGCGTGAGGCCGACGCCGCCGCGCCAGCGTCCCGGCCCGCCCGAATCGACGCGCAGCGCCGTCCGCTCCACGCGCAGCGGGTACTTCTGCTCGACGGCTTCGACGGGCTGGAGCGTCGTCATGTCGCTCTCGGTGAAGGCGCGCACCGTGTTCGAGCCGTCGCCGCCGTCGAAGCCGCCCGTCCCCCCCGCCGGGTACTCGTAGAAGATGAAGGAGGCGCTGCCGATGTAACAATGGTTGCCGCCACCCTTCAAATCGCCCGTCACCTGGCCCGCCATCGCCTGCGCCAGCGCGCCCATCACCGCGGACTCGACGCCGGACTTCACCTCGACCATGCCGCCGCACGGCGCCGGCCGCCGCGCGTTCACGATCGTGCCCTCCGGCGCGATGACCGTCAGAGGCCGGAACGCCCCGGAGTTGATGTCGCCCCCGGGATCGAGGAACGACTTCACGATCGTGAACGCGCCGGTCGGCGCCATCGCCGGGCCGACGTTCGTCGGCCCGGCGGTCTGGGGCGAGGTGCCCGTCAGGTCGACGGTGATCGCGTCGCCCTCGATGACGACGCGCGCGCGGATCGTCAGGGGCTCGAACCGGTCGCGCCCGCCCTCCAGGTAGGCCTCGTACCGGTACTCGCCGGGCGGGAGCTCGCGGATGCGCCGGCGCATCCGCGCCTCGGCGCGGTCGAAGAGCTCGTGCATCGCCGCCCGCAGCGTCCCGGCGCCGTAGCGCGCGACGAGCTCCTCCACGCGGTCCGCCGCCTTGCGGCACGTCCCGATCATGGCGCGGAAGTCGCCCTCGCGGTCTTCCGGCCCGCGCACGTTGCCGAAGATGATGTCGAGCGCCGCCTGGTTCGGTCGTCCGCGGTCGACGATCCGGATCGGCGGGATGCGGACGCCTTCCTGGTAGATCTCCGTCGCGCGTCCCGACAGGCTGCCCGGGCTCATGCCGCCGACGTCGCCCCAGTGCGCGCGCACGACGGGGAACATGAAGAGCGCGCCGTCGACGAAGAGCGGGTAGATCATCGCGACGTCGTTCAGGTGCGTGCCGCCCGTGTAGGGGTCGTTGTGCAGGAAGATGTCGCCCGGATGGATGTCGTCGCCGAAGCGCTCGCGCACCGCGCCCATGGACCAGCTGATCGGCACGATGTGGAGCGGATGGTCCTGCCCCTTGGACATGGCGACGATCTGCGCCGTACCGTCCATGAGCACGCACGAGAAGTCCTCGCCCTCGTAGAGGATCGACGAATACGCGGTGCGGAGCAGCGTCACCCGCATCTCGCGCACGATCGACGAAAAGGCCTCGCGCAGGACTTCGAGCGTGATGGGATCGACTCGCCCTCCCATGGTCACGCGCGCTCCAGCAGCAGATTGCCGGGCTCGTCGATCGCCCCGCGCCAGCCGGGCGGTACCACGGTCGTCGAGCCGAACTCTTCGATCAGCGCCGGCCCCGCGAAGCGGCCGCCTTCCGGCAGCCGGTCACGGTCCCAGACCGGACAGTCGACGGGCTCACCGTCGAACCAGAGGCGACGCGTCTCGACGCGCGCGTCGTCCAGACGCACGCCGTCGCTGCGATACCGCGGAGGCTCCGGCTTCGTGACGACGCCGTAGGCCGCGATGCGCGCGTTCACCAGCTCGATCTGGCCGGCGAGGTTCGCGTGGCCGTAGGCCGCCTCGTGGCGCCGATGGAACTCGCGCTCGATGACCGCGAGCTCGAGCCGCGTGTCGACGGGCACGGCGAGCTCGAACGCCTGCCCGGCGTAGCGAAGATCGAGCGAGCGCTCGATGCGTCTGGCCGTCGCGCCGAAGCCATCGGCCTCGAGGCGGCCGGCGGCGACGCGCTCCATCTCCGCGAAGAGCGCGCCGACGCCGCCGATCCGGTCGCGGAGCGGGCCGAGGTGCGTGCGGACGTCGTCGTGCTTGAGATCGGACACGAGCAGTCCGAGCGCCGAGAAGTTCCCGGGATGCCGCGGCACGAGCACGCGCGGCAGCCCGAGCTCCGCGGCGATCGCGACCGCGTGCATCGGACCGGCGCCGCCGTACGCGATGAGCGTGAAATCGCGCGGGTCGTGACCGCGCTGGATCGAGATCTCGCGGATCGACGACACCATGCGCGCGACGGCGATGCGGATGATGCCGTCGGCGGTCGCGTGGACGTCGAGCGCGACACGCTGCGCGAGGCCCTCGACGGCGCGCGTCGCCGCCCCGGGATCGATCGTGATGGCGCCGCCGAGCGTGCGCGTCACGCCGATCCGGCCGAGCACGACGTTCGCGTCCGTGACCGTCGGCTCGGTGCCGCCCAGACCGTACGCCGCCGGGCCGGGCCGCGCGCCGGCGCTGCGCGGGCCGACCTGCAGACTGCCGTCGACGTCGAGCCAGGCGACGCTGCCGCCGCCGGCGCCGACCGTGCGGAGATCGATCTGCGGCGTCTTCACGGGAAAGCCGCCGATGAGATTGTCGGTCGTCGTCACGGGATCGAGGTCGCGGATCAGGCAGACGTCCGTCGACGTCCCGCCCATGTCGTAGGTGATGAAGTCGCGGAGGCCGGCGCGCTCGGCGATGAAACACGCCTGGCTCACGCCGCCGGCCGGGCCGGACAGGATCGTGCGGATCGGCAGGCGCCGCGCCGTCTCGGACGAGAGCACGCCGCCCGCGGAGCCGATCGTCAACACCCCGGGAAGGACCCCCGCGGCGTGCAGCCGTTCCTCGAGCGCCGCGAGGTACCGGTCCAGCAGCGGCTGGAGGTAGGCGTTCAGGACCGTCGTGGAGAACCGCTCGAACTCCCGGTACTCGGGCACGACGTCCGACGAGAGCGAGACCGGCACGTGGGGCAGGCGCGCCTTGAGCGCCTCGCCGAGCATGCGCTCGTGCGCCGGGTTCGCCCATGCGTGGAGCAGACACACGGCGACCGCTTCCGCGCCGGTCGCCTCGAGCTCGCCGATGGCGCGCGCGACGTCGCCGGCGTCGAGCGGCCGGAGCACCGAGCCGTCGTGCAGCAGGCGCTCGGCCACCTCGAACCGCAGCGCACGCGGCACCACCGGCTTCGGGCGCACGAAGGTCGGGATGAACAGCGCGGGAATGTTGCGCTTCGTGCGGCCGATCTCGAGCAGATCGCGAAAGCCCTCGGTCGTCAGCAGCGCGACGCGCGCGCCGCGGCGCTCGAGCACGGCGTTGGTCCCGACGGTGGTGCCGTGGACGAGCCGGCGGACACCGCCGTCGGGAATCGCCAGCGCCGCGAGGCCGGCGAGCACCGCGCCCGCTTCGTCACGCGGGCGCGACGGCACCTTCGTGACCGTGACCCGGCCGGTGGCCTCGTCGACCGCGGTCACGTCGGTGAACGTGCCGCCCACGTCGATCCCGACGACGAACATGGGCGGCAGCGTAGCAGAGGTTGTCTAGCCCGGACTATTCATGAGCGCGGCGCGCACGAGCCGAACGGCATCCGCGACTCTCGGCGAGCGGGCGATCCACTCGCGGAATGCCGGAGCGATCCCCAGCCCGGCGCTCGGTTTCGGCGGCTCACGCGCGATCGTTCAGGAATAAAGCGCGCTAGCCGCTGGTGAACCCGCGGTTTTTCATGCAGCTCGCGTAGGCCGTCCGGTACGCCTCGTCGTTCTTCCTGTTCGCGTAGATGCCGTAGAGCGTGCCGGCGCCGCCACCCGCGATTCCGCCGATCGCGGCGCCCTTCCCCGCCCCCTTGCCGCCGTCGGCGATCGCCCCACCCAGGGCGCCGATCGCGGCGCCGCCGACTGCGCCGACGGCGGCATCCTTCACGACCTCGATCGTCTTGTCCTTCGTCGTCGCCGGTCCGCTGCCGGCCTGGCGCGCCGCGTACTGGTTGCACGCGTCGGTCACCGACTTCGACGGCACCGACGACGCTGCGCGCGGCGCCGAGGTCGCCTGGGCGGTCTGCGTCGGCTGCGCGGTCGGCTTCACCGCCGGCTCGCTCGCGAGGGGCTTCGCGGCATCACGCGCCGGCAGCTCCACGGCCGGACTCGCGGCCGGCGCGATCTCCGACTGCGGCCCCGGACGCTCCGGCCCGTACCAGCCCGCCACGACGAGGCCGGTCAGGATTGCCGTGACGAGCACCAGTCCCATCCCGATCGCCGTCGCCTTCCAGTGATTGAACGGCCTTTCCATGGCGCGCCTCCTCGGGCCGACATGACCCGGACCGGCAGGAATGCATCGCGCGGGCCAGCGACAACGCTGCACCGTGCTGCACACCGCGCGGGCCGATCATCTATGCTGGGTCGATGCAGGAACACCGGGACCGCAAGCTTCTGATCCCCGGCGACGTCGTCTTCACCTGCCAGAACTCCGGCGCGTGCTGCCGCAACGACTGGCTGATCGGCGTGGACGATCCGTCGGCCGAGCGGCTCGCGAGCGTCGACTGGACCGCGCTCGATCCGTCGCTGCCGCCCGGCGAGAAATTCGTGAAGCTGCCGCTGCCGCTGGCCGGCGGCGAGACGCTCACGTTCGCGCGCAAGCGGGACGGCGCGTGTGTCTTCCTCGGCCCCGGTGAAAAGTGCGGCATCCACAGCACGCTCGGTCATGCGGCGAAGCCGCAGGTCTGCCGCGAGTTCCCCTACTACTTCGTCGACACGCCCGACGGCGTCGCGGTCGGCGTGTCGTTCGCGTGCACCGCGGTGCGCGCCCATCACGGCCGGTCGCTCGGCGTGCAGCAGGACGAGATCCGCGACGTGCTGGCCGGCAGCTCTCGCGTCGGCGCCGTGCCCGGGTCGATCGTCCTCTATTCCGGGATCGACATCGGCTGGGAGGATTACCGTGTGATCGAGGCCGCGCTGCTCGACATCCTCGGTACTCCGGACCGGTCACTGGCGCACGCGCTCATCGCCGGGAGCGTCCTCGTCAACCTCGCGGTCAGCCTCGCGCAGGTCGCGAAGCAGAAGCCCGACACCGCGGCGGCCGCCCGCGAGACGATCGCGTCCGCGATCGGCCAGCTGCGCGACGAACGGTACGCGCGGCTCTTCGACATCGCGGCGAGCGTGCGCTATCCGCGGCGCCCGTCACACGCGCATCTGGCGCCGCTCTTCGCGTGGCTGCGCCTGTCGCGCTTGCAGGTGTCTCGCGTGGTGCTCGTCGCGTCGCTCTACGCCGACTATTTCCGGTTCCGCAAGAACCGCGGGCGCGTGCCCGATCTCGTCACCGGCGGCGAAGCGCTCGACCTCGCGTCGATCGCGCACGTGCGCCTCGCCGACGATCCCGAGAGCGACGCGTTCCTGCGCGAATACTGGAGCCACGTCGTCTGGCGCAAGACGCTCACGCCGATGCACGGCGTGTTTCGCGGCTACCACACGCTGCTCGCGCTGCATGCGTTCACGCGCTGGGTCGCCAAGGTTCGCGCGTACCGGTCTGGGCGGCGGATCGCTGGGATCGCGGATCTCAAGGAAGCGGTCCGCCTCGTCGAGCAGCGCTTCGTGCTGCACTCGCAGTTCGGCAACCTCTTCGCCATCAGCCCGATCCTCACGATCCTCGCGGACCGTCTGTTCGGTCAGCCGAGCTTCGTCCCGCTCGCGGTCCTCGATCCGCCGCGCGCCTGACGCGCGCGTCGTCGCTCGTCATCGCCCCACGCCGCGTCCACGGGCCGGACGACGGGCGTCGTGTACGGGCCGGACGACGCGTTGCGGCCGCGGGCGGCCGAGGTGGGAGGGGTCCGCAGCCGACGAGATTTCAGCACCCATCACCGCTTGAGCCGTTCCCACTCGGCCACCGCTGCTTCGACATCACCCGCGGCAGGCACGCGTCTGTCGGACCCCTCCCACCTCGACCGCCCGCGCCTCACCCGTTGCCCGTCGCTCCACGACGTTCCGAACCCGCCGCTTCGCGGCGTCGTGCGACGACGCGCGCCGCGGCGCGTGCGCTCTGCGCGCTTCTGCGCGATGCCCGCGGCGCGCGCGTTGTGGCCGGCGGCGGTGGGTCGGGGAGGGGCTCGACAGACCCGTGCCTGCCGCGGGTGAAGTCGACCACGGCGTGGGGAGTGGGAACGGCTCAAACGGTGATGGGTGCTGAAATCTCGTGGGCTGCGAGCCCCTCCCCGGCCCGCCGCCGCCGGCCGCACCACCGGTCGATCGCGTCCGGCCCGCCGCCGTCGTCGCACGACGGCGACCGCGTCCAACGCGACGCGTCGATGCGAGGCGCGGCGTAGAATCGGCACGGCATGGAAGTGCTGGTCGTCGATGACGAATCCGACATTCGCGCGCTGGTGGTCCACCACCTGTCGCGCGAAGGGTTTCAGACGCGGACCGCCACGACCGGACCCGATGCGATGCAGGAGGTGCGCAATCGCCGGCCCGATCTCGTGATTCTCGACCTCATGCTCCCCGGCATCGACGGTCTCGAAGTCTGCCGCCGGCTTCGCACCGATGCGGCGACCGCCGCGATGCCGATCATCATGCTCACCGCGAAGGTCGAGGAGATCGACCGCATCGTCGGGCTCGAGCTCGGCGCCGATGATTACGTCGTCAAGCCGTTCTCGCCGAAAGAGCTCGTCGCACGCGTCCGCGCGGTCCTGCGTCGCAATCGGCCGCGCACGACGCACGACGCGCCGCTGTCGGCGTCGGGGATCACGCTCGATGTCTCGCGCCATCGGGTCGACGTCGACGGACAGCCGATCGGGCTGGCGCCCCGCGAGTTCGCGCTGCTGCAGACGCTGCTCGAATCGCCGGGGCGCGTGCTGTCGCGCGAGCAGCTCCTCGAGCGCGCGTGGGGCTACGCCCGCGCCGACGAGATCGAGTCACGCACGGTCGACGTCCACGTGCGCCGCCTCCGTGCCAAGCTCGGCGACGCGGGGCGCCGCATCGTCACCGTGAAGGGCGTCGGCTACCAGCTCGAGGTCGCCTGACGATGGAAGCGCTCCTCCGCGGGCTGCGCAGCCGGATTTCCGTCAAGCTCACCCTCACGCTCGTCGGCTTCGTCGCGCTCGTGCTCTTCGTCGCCGGCGTCTACCTGAGCCTGGCGCTGCAGTCGTTCGCGGAACGCGCGGTCGAAGGCCAGCTCCACACGGCGGCGCGGCTCCTGCACGACGAAGCGCGGATGCTCGTGGCCGGCGACGCGCCCGCGACCGCGCTGCAGGCGCTCGTCATGCGTGCGGCGCGTCCGACCGGGGCGCGTGTCACGTTGATCGCGGCCGACGGGCGCGTCCTCGCCGATTCCGGCGTGGCCTTCGAAGAGCTGCCGCGCGTCGACAACGAGTCCGCCCGACCCGAGGTGAAGGCCGCGCTCGCCGGGCGTCTCGGCCGGGATCTCCGAACGACGGGGACCGTGCAGGAGTCACTCCTCCACGTCGGACAGCCCGTGACCGACGCCGGTCGCGTCGTCGGCGTGCTGCGGCTGGCGCTGCCGCTGTCCGTCGTCACCGCCTCACATCGCGCGCTCGGCCGCGCGCTGCTGATCGGCGGCATCGTCGCGCTCGCCATCGCGGCGGGCATCAGCCTCTTCGTCTCCCGGCGCATCACGCGACCCGTCGTCGAGATGCAGCGGATCGCCGCGCGGATGAGCGAGGGCGATTTCCGGACGCGCGCACCCGTCCGCTCGATCGACGAGATCGGCAGCCTCGCGCGCGCGCTCAATGCCATGTCGACGAGCCTGCGCGACAAGATCGAGGATCTCGAGCAGGAGCACGCGAAGGTCACGACGATCCTCGACGCCATGGTCGAAGGCGTCGTCGCCGTCGACGGCCACGACGCGATCCTCCTGATCAACGAGCCGGCGCGCGCCATGTTCGACGTCCCGCCGGGCCTCGGCGAGCGCAAGCCACTGCTGGAAGTCGTCCGCAACGCCGACCTGCACGGCGTCGCGCGCCGCGCGCGCGGCGTGGCCGAAAGCGCGGCGATGCGGCGTGAGGTGGTCATCGACACCGGCGCCTCGCGCCGCACGCTCGACGTGCACGCGATGCCGCTCCGCCTCGGCGCCGGACCGCTCGGCGTCGTCATGGTGCTCCACGACGTGACCGAGCTGCGCCGCCTCGAGCGCGTGCGGACCGAGTTCGTCGCGAACGTGTCGCACGAGCTGCGTACGCCGCTGACGGCGATCCAGGGCTACGTGGAAACGCTCCTCGGTGGCGCGATCGACGAGCCCGCGGACAGCCGGCGTTTCCTCGAGGTGGTGCACCGCCACACCGAGCGGCTGGGCCGGCTGCTGAACGACCTCACCGACCTGTCGAACATCGAGCTCGGCAAGATCACGCTCGACCTCGGGCCCGTGGCGGTCCCGGACGTCGCCGAGTCGGTCGTCGCGATTCTCCGGCCGCGCGCGGACGGGAGCCGCGTCGCCATCGATCTCGATCTGCCGCCGGATCTGCCGGCGGTGCAGGCGGATCATGACCGCATCCATCAGATCCTGATCAACCTGGTCGACAACGCCGTGAAGTACACGCCGGCGGGCGGGCGCGTGAAGCTCTCGGCGCGCGCGAGCGACGGCGGCGTCGAGATCGACGTCACGGACACCGGCGTCGGCATTCCGGCCGCCGATCTGCCGCGCATCACCGAGCGGTTCTATCGCGTCGACAAGGCGCGCTCGCGGGAGCTCGGCGGCACGGGGCTCGGGCTGGCGATCGTGAAGCACCTCGTGCAGGCGCACGGCGGCGAGCTCACGATCGAGAGCGAACACGGCCGCGGGACGACGGCGCGCGTGCGGCTGCCCGTCGCGCCGGCCTGACGCGCGGACGCCCGCGGGAAAATTCCCGCCCGCCCAACGGCATCATGCGAACCGACCCGCGATTGGGGTATAGGAAGGAAGCGGTCGCCGGCCGAGCCGGCGCGAGAGGAGCAGGCCCGAATGGACCTCAACTATTCCCCCGGGGAAGTGGCGTTCCGTGACGAGGTGCGCACCTGGATCCGCGAGAGCCTGCCGGAGGACATCCGGGACAAGGTCCTGAACTACCGGGAGCTCACCAAGGAGGACCTCCTCGGGTGGCACCGCCGGCTCGCGACGAAAGGCTGGGTCGCGCCGTTCTGGCCCGTCGAGTGGGGCGGCACGAACTGGACGGTCGTGCAGCGCTACATCTTCGAGGAGGAATGCGAGACCGCCGGGTGTCCTCCAATCGTCGCGTTCGGCGTCCGGATGTGCGCACCGGTGCTGCTGCGGTTCGGGACGCCGGAGCAGAAGCAGCGGTTCCTCCCGCGCATCTACGACGGCGACGATTTCTGGGTACAGGGCTACTCCGAGCCCGGCGCCGGCTCGGACCTCGCGTCGCTCAAGACCCGCGCGGTGCGCGACGGCGATCACTACGTCGTGACCGGCCAGAAGATCTGGACGACGCTCGGGCACTACGGCGACTGGATCTTCTGCCTCGTGCGCACGGATGCCACGCGCGAGAAGCGCCAGGAGGGCATCTCGTTCCTGCTCATCGACATGAAGTCGCCCGGCATCACCGTGCGGCCGATCGTGCTGATGGACCAGGGCCACGAGGTCAACGAGGTCTTCTTCGACGACGTGCGCGTCCCGGCCGCGAACCTCGTGCACGAGGAAGGGAAGGGCTGGACGGTCGCGAAGTACCTGCTCGGGTACGAGCGCATGGGCACCGGGCGGATTGCGCTGTCGAAGCGCGAGCTGGTGCGCGTGAAGACGCTCGCGGCACGCACGCGCGTGAACGGCGGCACGCTGCTCGACGACCCGCGGTTCCGCGACCGCATCACCCGCGTCGAAGTCGAGCTGATGGCGCTCGAGATCACCAATCTCCGGTTCCTCGACCAGCTCCGGCGCGGCGATCGTCCGCCCGGCGCCGAGGTCTCGATGCTCAAGATCCGCGGGACGGAGATCCAGCAGGCGATCACGGAGATGATGATGCAGACGGCGGGGCCGTTCGCGCACCCGTACCGCGCCGTCGACGCGACGGCGGCGTTCGACACGTTCACCGCGTCGCTCACCGGCCGCTACATGAATCTGAGAAAGGCGACGATCTACGCCGGCTCGAACGAGATCCAGCGGAACATCATCGCCAAAGCGACCCTGGGACTCTGAGGAGGAGCCGGCCATGGACTTCGAATACAGCGAAGAGCAGCGGCTCCTCTCGGAAACGATCCGGCGCTTTCTGGCGACGGGCTACAACTTCGACGCGCGCGCCAAGATCGTGGCGTCACCCGCGGGCCACAGCGACGACGTGTGGGCCGCGCTCGCGGAAATGGGCGTGCTCAGTGTGCCGTTCGGGAGCGAGCACGGCGGCTTCGGCGGCACGACGATCGACATGATGGTCGTGATGGAAGCGCTCGGCGAGGCGCTGGTCGTCGAGCCGTACCTGGCCACCGTCGGCCTCGGCGGGCAATTCATCGCCCGCGCCGGCACGAAGGCGCAACAGGACGCGATCCTGCCCGGCCTCATCCAGGGCAAGACGAAGATGGCGTTCGCGCACACCGAGCGTGGCGCACGCTACGACCTCGCGCACGTCACGACGCGCGCGCGCGCGGCCGGCGATGGCTTCACGCTCGACGGCGAGAAATGCGTCGTCCTCCACGGCGGCGCCGCCGACCTCCTCGTCGTCTCCGCGCGCACCGACGGTGGCGACACGGACGCGCGCGGCATCACGCTCTTCCTCGTCCCGCGCAACGCACGCGGCCTGACGGTCACCCAGGCGCGCGGCGTCGACGCTCACCGGGTCGCCGAGGTGCGTCTCTCCGGCGTGACGGTCGGGCGCGACGCCGTGATCGGCGCCGAAGGCCAGGGCCTTCCCGTCATCGAAGGAGTCGTGGATTACGCGACGGTGCTCGTGTGTGCGGAGGCCGTCGGCGCCATCAAGTACGCGCACGACGCGACGCTCGACTACCTCAAGACACGCCGGCAGTTCGGCGTGCCGATCGGCACCTTCCAGGCGCTGCAGCATCGCATGGTCGACATCCTGATCAGCTACGAGCAGGCGCGATCGATCGCCACGCTCGCGTGCGTGAAGATCGACAGCGGCGACGACGTCGAGCGCCGCCGCATCGTGTCCGCGGCGAAGATCAAGATCGCGGACGCCGCGCGCCACGTCAGCCAGGAGGCGGTGCAGCTGCACGGGGGCATGGGCATGACGGAAGAGCTCAAGATCAGCCACACCTTCCGGCGGCTGACCATGATCGCGCAGATGTTCGGCGACGCGGACCACCACCTGGCGCGTTTCGCGGCCTCGAAGTAGCCCACCGGGTGGCCCCGCGCGCCGGACGCGCGTGGGGAGCCCGCTCGATCGGCTGTAACGAACCTGTTTACACCGCCGTGACCGTGCGGACATACGTGCTCCTCACGATGAAGCCACCATGAGAGGAGGACGAATGAACAGGCGGAACGTGCTCGTCGTGCTGGCCGCAGTCCTGATGCTCGCGGCGCCCGTCATGGCCCAGGTCGAAGTCGATCCGAACCTGCCGTCCTACAAGGCCGTGAGCGGCGTGAGCGGCAGTATCTCGAGCGTCGGCTCGGACACCTTCAACAATCTCATGACCTACTGGGCCGAGACGTACGCGAAGTTCTACCCGTCGACCAAGGTGCAGGTCGAAGGCAAGGGCTCGTCCACCGCGCCGCCCGCGCTGATCTCCGGCACGGCGCAGCTCGGTCCGATGTCCCGCGCGATGAAGGGCAGCGAGATCGACCAGTTCGAGAAGAAGTACGGCTACAAGCCGACGCAGATCCGCGTCGCGGTCGACGCGCTCGCGGTGTTCGTGCACAAGGACAACCCGATCAAGTGCCTGTCGATCCCGCAGGTCGACGCGATCTTCTCGAAGTCGCGCCGCCAGGGGTACAAGGAAGACGTGACGACCTGGGGCCGGGTCGGGCTCACCGGGGACGCGGCGAAGCGGCCGATCAGCCTCTACGGGCGGAACTCGGCGTCGGGCACCTACGGGTTCTTCAAGGAGCAGACGCTGAAGAACGGCGACTTCAAGGACACGGTGAAGGAGCAGCCGGGGTCCGCGTCCGTCGTGCAGGGCGTAACGGTCGACAGGTTCGCGATGGGCTACAGCGGCATCGGCTACACGACGGCCGGCGTCCGCGCGGTTCCGCTCTCCGAGAAAGCGGGCGGCAAGTGCGTGGAAGCGACGGCCGACAACAGCTACGCGGGCACCTATCCGCTCGCGCGATTCCTCTACGTCTACGTCAACCGCGCGCCCGGCAAGCCGCTCGATCCCGTCACGCGCGAGTTCGTGAAGCTGGCCGTGTCGAAGGAAGGCCAGCGTGATGTCGTGAAGGACGGGTACTTCCCGATCCCGGCACAGGTCGCGAAGGAAGAGCTGGGCAAGATCCAGTAACGTGGCGATCGCATTCCAGGTCCGGCGGATCCCGCTCGACCGCACCCGCACCGCCCGGCGGCTCCTCGTGGACCGCTGGGCGGCGCGCGTGGTGACCGGCGGTGGTCTCGTCATCATCGCGTCCATCCTGGCGATCGTCGGCGTCATCGCGCTCGAGATCGTTCCGCTGTTCCGGCCCGCGCGCGCCGGGCGCGTCGGCGAGCCGATCGCCGTCGGCTCGCCCGTCCTCCTCGCGGCCGTCGACGAATACCGCGACGCGATGTACGCGGTCACTCCCGCCGGCCGCATCGAGATTCGCGGGCTGAGCGGCCACGGCGCCGTGACGCACGACGTCGCGGGTCTGAACGGCGCCGGCGTGACGACCGCGGCCGTCGCCGGCGGCGGCCGCCACCTGCTCGGCACGAGCGACGGCCGCGTGATCTCGCTCGAGATGAAGTTCGACGTCACGTTCGAAGACGGCCGTCGCCGCATCGTGCCGAGCCCGCAGTTCGCCGAGCCCGTCGCCGTCGATCCGGACGGACGGCGCGCCGTCACGCGCGTCGCCGGAGCCTTTCCGGACGGCGGGCCGGTGATCGTGGCCGAAGTCTCGCCGCCGCGTCTCGTGCTCGTCGCGGTCGTGCAGCGCAAGGCGCTCATCGGTCCGGGCACGAAGGAAGAAACGCGCCAGGACCTGCCGCTGTCGGACGACGGCGCGATCAACGCGCTCGCGCTCGACGGCCGCGGCGACGATCTCTTCGTCGGCACGACGCGCGGCCGCATCGTGCGCTACGACCTCCGCGATCGCGCGAACCCCGTCCGCGTCGAGGCCGTCGATGCGACCACGGCCGGCTCCGCGGTGACCGTGCTCGGATTCCTGAACGGCGACCGGACGCTCGTCGTCGGCGATGCCGCGGGTGGTGTCTCGACCTGGCAGCTGCTGCCCGGCCCCGGCGGCGGCGCGCCGCGGCTGACGCGGCTGAACGACTTCGAGCCACATGCGGCGGCCATCACCGCGATGAGCCCGTCGCGACGCGACAAGGGCTTCGTGACGTCGGATACCGCCGGTGTCGTGCGGCTGCATTACGGCACGACGGGGCAGACGCTGCTCACGCTGCCGGGCCACGCGGGATCCGTGCGCGCCGTGACGTTCGCGCCCAAGGCCGACGGCGTCGTCGCCGTGGACGCGACCGGGCGCGCCACGCACTGGGACGTGGACAATCCGCATCCGGAAGTCACGATGAAGGCGCTCTTCGCGAAGGTCTGGTACGAGGGCTATGGCGAGCCGACCTACGTCTGGCAGTCCACGGGCGGCACGGACGACTTCGAGGCGAAGCTGTCGCTGACCCCGCTCGTCTTCGGCACGCTGAAGGGCACGCTCTACGCGCTGCTGTTCGCGGTGCCGATCGCGCTGCTCGCCGCCCTCTACGTGAGCGAGTTCATGCATCCGTCGCTGCGCGCGACGGTGAAACCGGCCGTCGAGATCATGGCCGCGCTCCCGAGCGTCGTGCTCGGCTTCCTCGCCGGCCTGTGGCTCGCGCCGGTGATCGAGGCCGTGCTTCCGGGCCTCGTGCTGTTCGGGCCCGTCTTCGCGCTCGGGATCCTCGTCACGCTGTTCCTGTGGCGCCGCGTGCCGGCCGCGCGGCGTCTTCGGCCCGGCGTCGAGGCGCTGGCGCTCGTGCCCGTCGCCGCGATCGCGGGCTGGTTCGCCTTCACGCTCGGCGGGATCCTCGAAGCGTGGCTGCTCGGCGGCGACTACCGCGGCTGGCTCGGCAGCGCGCTCGGCCTCGGCTTCGACCAGCGCAACTCGGTGGTCGTCGGCATCGCGATGGGCTTCGCGGTCATCCCGATCATCTTCACGATCGCGGAAGATTCGCTCACCAACGTGCCGCAGCACCTGCGCGCGGGATCGCTCGCGCTCGGCGCGACACGCTGGCAGACGGCGGTGCGGATCGTGCTGCCGACCGCGAGCCCCGGCATCTTCTCCGCGATCATGATCGGCTTCGGGCGCGCCGTCGGCGAAACGATGATCGTGCTGATGGCCACGGGCAACACGCCGGTGATGGACTGGAACATCTTCTCGGGATTCCGCGCGCTGTCGGCCAACATCGCCGTCGAGCTGCCGGAGGCGCCCGAGCAGGGCACGCTCTTCCGCGTGCTGTTCCTCGCGGCGTTCCTGCTGTTCTGCTTCACCTTCACCGTGAACACCGTGGCCGAGCTCGTGCGCCTGCGTCTGCGGCGGCGGTACCAGGGACTGTGAAGACGTCGCTCCGGCGCCTGTTCCGCAGCGGCGAGCCGTACGTCTGGCTGGCGGGCGGCGCGCTCGCGCTGGCGCTGTCGATGGTCGTCATCCTCGTCGCGGTGATCCTCGTGAACGCGCTCGGCTTCTTCTGGCCGCGCGCCGTCATGCAGGCCACGCTGCGCGACGGCACCGTGGTGGCCGGTCAGGTCGTCGACCGGGAAGGCGCCGCCGGCGGGCCCATCGTGCGAGTCAAGCTGAAGGTCGCCAACCGCGATCTCACGTCCGCCGATTTCGTGTGGATCGATGACTCCGCGATCACGGCGCGCGCCTACCCGCCGGAGATCGTCGTCGTCGAGCGCACCGAGTGGGGCCCGCTCATCGGCGTCGTGAAGGAGGTCCGCGAGCGGGGAGCGCCCGTCGCGACCGGCGCGGCCGCCGCCGCCGCGCTCGACGCGCGCCTGCCCGCCGCGGCACGGCTCCGGCGCGACGTCCGCGCCGTCGAAACGGGCGCGATCGGTGACGTCAACCGCAAGCAGGAACAGCTGCGCCTGGCGCTCAAAGGGCTCGAGAAGCGTGGCGCGTCCGCGCGCGCGGACGTCGAAGCGGCGCAGCGCGAGCTCGCGAAGCTCGACGAGGAGTACAAGGCGGCGGAAAGCCGGCTCATCGAGCTGCGGTCACGCGGCACCGCCGCGGTCGTCGTCGCCACCGCCGCCGGCAAGGACAAGGAAGTGCCGCTCGCGCAGGTCGTCGGCGTGTACCGGCCGAACGCGATGAGCACGCCCGCCAAGGTATGGCACTACGCCACGCGCGTGTGGGAGTTCGTGTCCGACGACCCGCGCGAATCGAACACCGAGGGCGGCGTGTTCCCGGCGATCTTCGGGACCGTGATGATGGTGATGATCATGTCGGTGATCGTGGCGCCCCTCGGCGTGGTCGCGGCCTTCTACCTCCGCGAGTACGCGAAGCAGGGCGCGATGGTGAGCGCCGTCCGGATCGCGGTCAACAACCTGGCCGGTGTGCCGTCGATCGTCTTCGGCGTGTTCGGCGTCGGCTTCTTCATCTACGCCGTCGGCGGCACGATCGATCGCTGGTTCTATGCGGAGTCGCTCCCCGCGCCCACGTTCGGCACCGGCGGCATCCTGTGGGCCTCGCTGACGCTGGCGCTGCTGACGATTCCGGTCGTGATCGTCGCGACCGAGGAAGGGCTGGCCGCCATCCCCCGCAGCACGCGCGAGGGGTCGCTGGCGCTCGGCGCGACGAAGTTCGAGACGACGCTGCGCGTGGTGCTCCCGGCCGTGATGCCGTCGGTGCTGACCGGCCTCATCCTCGCCATGGCGCGCGCGGCCGGCGAGGTCGCGCCGCTCATGCTGACGGGCGTGGTGAAGCTCGCCCCCTCGCTGCCCCTGGACGGCCTCCCCCCGTTCCTGCATCTCGAGCGCAAGTTCATGCACCTCGGCTTCCACATCTATGACGTCGGCTTCCAGTCGCCGAACGTCGACGCCGCGCGGCCGATGGTGTTCGCGACGACGCTGCTGCTGCTCGTGATCGTCGTGCTGCTGAACCTCTTTGCCATCCAGCTGCGCAGCCGCCTGCGCCGCCGGTACCGGACGACCGCGCTATGACCGACGCCCCCGACGACGCACGGAGGAGCCCCATGCTGGAGCCGGCGATGATCGAAATCGAACGGCTGTCGCTCTGGTACGCGGACAAGCGCGCCCTGAACGACATCTCGATGACGATCCCGAAGCAGCGCATCACCGCGTTCATCGGACCGTCGGGCTGCGGCAAGTCGACGCTGCTCCGGTGTCTGAACCGCATGAACGACCTGGTCGACGGCGTGCGGATCGAAGGCGTGATCCGCATCGGCGGCACCGACATCCACGACGCCGGCCTCGACGTCACGGAGCTGCGCAAGCGCGTCGGGATGGTGTTCCAGAAGTCGAACCCCTTCCCGAAGTCGATCTTCGAGAACGTCGCGTACGGTCCGCGCATCCTCGGCGTGCGGAGCCGCGCCGATCTCGACGGCATCGTGGAGCGCAGCCTGCGCGCCGCGGCGCTGTGGGAGGAAGTGTCCGACCGGCTGCACGACACCGCGCTCGGGCTGTCGGGCGGCCAGCAGCAGCGCCTTTGCATCGCGCGCGCCATCGCCGTGGAACCGGACGTCCTGCTCATGGACGAGCCGTGCTCGGCCCTCGACCCGATCGCGACCGCCAAGATCGAAGAACTGATGCTCGAGCTCCGGTCGAGCTATACCATCGTCATCGTGACGCACAACATGCAGCAGGCGGCGCGCGTGTCCGACGACACCGGCTTCCTGCTGCTCGGCGACCTCGTGGAGTTCGGCGCCACGCGGGGCATCTTCACCAACCCCGGAGACAAGCGGACCGAGGACTACATCACGGGCCGGTTCGGCTAGCGGAGGCGCCCATGCGGCACATGCACGAAGAGCTCGACCACCTGAAGCAGACACTGCTCCTGATGGGCGCGCTCGTCGAAGACCAGATCCGGCGCGTCATGAAGGCGCTGGTCGATCGGGACGACGCGCTCGCGCGGGAGGTGATCGACCGGGACCGCGAGGTCAACGCCTACGACGTCGAGATCGACGAGAAGTGCGTCGAGATCCTGGCCCTCTATCAGCCGACCGCCGGCGACCTCCGCTTCATCACCACGGCGATGAAGATCGTCACCGACCTCGAGCGCATCGGCGACCAGGCCGTGAACATCGCCCAGCGCGCGATCGAGCTGAACCGCGAGCCGCAGCTCAAGCCGTACATGGATCTGCCGCGCATGGCCGAGAGCGCGCAGCGCATGGTGAAGGACAGCCTCGACGCCTTCGTCGCGCGCGACACGGCCCTGGCGCGCCGGGTGTGCGCGGACGACGACCCGGTGGATGCGCTGAAGGAGCAGATCTTCCGCGAGCTGCTGACGTTCATGATGGAAGACCCGAAGACCATCCCGCGGGCGATCCGGTTGATCTTCATCTCGCGGTTCCTCGAGCGCGTCGCGGACCACGCGACGAACATCGCCGAGATGGTGATCTACATGGTCGACTCGAAGATGGTGCGGCACACGCTCGCGTGACGGACGCGATCCCGGGCCGCCGTCGCCTCGACGTCTTCGAGCGCTACCTCTCGGTCTGGGTCGCGCTCTGTATCGTCGGCGGCGTGGCGCTCGGCAGCGCCGCCCCGGCCCTCGTGCGCGGACTGAGCCAGCTCGAGGTCCGGCACGTCAACGTCCCGATCGCCGTCCTCGTGTGGCTCATGATCTACCCGATGATGGTGCGGATCGACTTCGGCGCGCTGCGCGGGGTCGGTCAGCGTCCGAGCGGGCTGATGATCGTGCTCTTCGTGAACTGGCTGGTGAAGCCCTTCAGCATGGCCGTGCTCGGCTGGCTCTTCTTCAAGCATCTGTTCGCCGCCTGGATCGGGCCCGACCTGTCCGACCAGTACCTCGCCGGCGTGATCATCCTGGCGGCCGCGCCGTGCACGGCGATGGTGTTCGTGTGGAGCTACCTGACGGACGGCGATCCGGCCTACACGCTCGTCCAGGTGGCGGTGAACGACCTCGTCATGCTGTTCGCGTTCGCGCCGATCGTCATCCTCCTGCTCGGCGTGTCGAACATCACCGTGCCCTACGACGTGCTGATCTACTCCGTCGTGCTCTACATCGTGATCCCGCTCGCGGCCGGAGCCGTCACGCGACGGCTGCTGCTCGCATGGCGCGGGGCGGCGTGGGTCGAATCCGTCTTCCTGCCGCGGCTCAAGCCGGTGTCGGTCGCGGCCCTCCTGGCGACGCTCGTGCTGATCTTCGCGTTCCAGGGCGACGTGATCATGGGAAACCTGGCGCACATCGTCCTGATCGCGGTGCCGCTGCTGATCCAGGTCTACTTCAACGCGAGCCTGGTCTACGGCCTGGCCCGATGGTTCCGCGTGCCGCATTCGGTGGCCGCGCCCGGCGCGCTCATCGGGGCGAGCAACTTCTTCGAGCTCGCCGTCGCGACGGCCATCTCGCTCTTCGGCCTCACGTCCGGCGCCACGCTGGCCACGGTCGTCGGCGTGCTCGTCGAGGTGCCGGTCATGCTGTCGGTCTGCGCCCTGTGCAACCGCACCCGCGACTGGTTCCCTCAGGGAACGGTCCCGAGCCAGTCGACCAGGCGGGCGCGGATCGCGTCGCGCACCTGACGGAACACCGCGAGGCGCTCGCCGTCCGTCCCGGTGGCCTTCGACGGATCGGGAACGCTCCAGTGCAGCCGCGTCGTGCGGCCGGGAAAGATCGGGCACCGCTCGTTCGCGTCGTCGCACACCGTGACGACGTAGTCCCACCGCTCGCCGAGCAGACCGTCGACCGTCTTCGACGAGTGCCCGCTCAGATCCACGCCGACCTCGCTCATCGCGCGGGTCGCGAGCGGGTTGACGCGCGTCCGCTCCGTGCCCGCGCTGGCGACGTCGAAGCGGTCGCCGGCGAGCGCGCGGAGAAAGCCCTCGGCCATCTGGCTCCGCGCCGAGTTGTGCGTGCAGAGGAAGAGCACGCGCTGGCGTTCCATCGTCACCCGCAGCGTACCGTATGATGACGGGGCCGATGAGCGCCGAGCCCGCGCGCACGCCTCCGTCGCCTGGTCAACCCGCCGAGCCGTGGATGCTGGTCAACGTGCCGCGTCTGGTGACCGCGTACTACACGCGTCGTCCCGACCCGGCCGCCCGTGATCAGCGGGTCGCGTTCGGCACGTCGGGCCACCGTGGCTCGGCGTTCCGCGACAGCTTCAACGAAGCGCACATCCTCGCCACGACGCAGGCGATCTGCCTCTACCGGGCCGCGCAGCGCATCGACGGCCCGCTCTTCCTCGGCATGGACACGCACGCCCTGTCCGAGCCGGCATTCGCGAGCGCGCTCGAGGTGCTGGCGGCCAACGGCGTCGAGGTGATGATCGACGAGCACGACGGCTTCACGCCGACGCCCGTCATCTCGCACGCGATCCTCACGTACAACCGCGGCCGCACGGCGGGGCTCGCCGACGGCGTCGTGATCACGCCGTCGCACAACCCCCCGGACGACGGCGGCTTCAAGTACAACCCGCCGCATGGCGGGCCCGCCGACACCGACGTCACCGGGTGGATCGAGGAGCGCGCGAACGCGCTGCTCGCCGATGATCTGCGCGGCGTGCGGCGCATGCCGTACACGCGCGCGCGGGCCGCATCGTCCGTGCACCGTCACGACTACGTCGGCGCGTACGTCGGCGATCTGCCGTCGGTCGTCGACCTCGACGCGATCCGCGGCGCCGGTCTCGTGCTCGGCGCCGATCCGCTCGGCGGCTCGAGCCTCGCGTACTGGGAAGCGATCGGCGAGCGCCATCGGCTCGACCTGACCGTCGTGAACCGGGAGATCGATCCGACCTTCCGGTTCATGACGGTCGACTGGGACGGCAAGATCCGCATGGACTGCTCGTCGCCGCACGCGATGGCCCGGCTCATCGCACTGAAAGATGGGTTCGACGTCGCCGTCGGCAACGACGCCGATGCCGACCGGCACGGCATCGTGTGCCGCAGCGCGGGGCTGCTCAACCCGAACCACTATCTCGCCGTCGCCATCGACTATCTCTTCCGTCACCGCACCGGGTGGCGCGCCGACGCCGCGATCGGCAAGACCGTCGTGAGCAGCGCGATGATCGATCGCGTCGCCGCGCGGCTCGAGCGGCGCCTGATCGGCGTGCCCGTCGGCTTCAAGTGGTTCGTGAGCGGCCTGCTCGACGGCTCGCTCGGCTTCGGCGGCGAAGAGAGCGCCGGCGCCTCGTTCCTGCGGCGCGACGGCACGGTGTGGACGACGGACAAGGACGGCCTGATTCTCGGCCTGCTCGCCGCGGAGATGATGGCGCGCACGCGGCGCGATCCCGGCGAGCTCTACCGTGACCTCACGCGCGAGTTCGGCGAGCCGGCCTACGAGCGCACCGACGTGCCGGCCACCGCCGAGGACAAGGCGACGCTCAGGACGCTGACCCCGGCCGCGCTCGGCGCGACGGAGCTCGGCGGCGAGCGTGTCGACGCCGTGCGGACGGATGCGCCCGGCAACGGCGCGTCGATCGGCGGGATTCAGGTGATTGCTCCGAACGCGTGGTTCGCGGTGCGCCCGTCGGGCACCGAAGACGTCTACAAGGTCTACGTGGAGAGCTTCCGCGGCCCCGACCACCTGCGCCGCGTGCAGGAGGACGCCCGCGCGATCGTCGCGCGCGCCCTCGGCCGTCGCTAACGTCTCCGCCGGATCAGTCGACGCCGCTCGCCACCAGGCTCGTACACACGAGCCTCCGGGCGAGGCGTGAACACGATCCGGCCGACGGGGAGGTTGCGGAGTCCCGCGCCTCAGCGCAGCCCTTGCTTCAAGGCATCCGCGAGCACACGATCGAGCCTGTCGAGATCGGCGAGGAGGGACTGCTGTGCCTCGGCCGAGATCTTCGGCTTCCAACCCCGCTGTTGGAAGGCCTTCAAGCGCTCGGCCCGCAGCGCGATGATCGTCAGCCGGCTGTTCAGGGAAAGGCTTCCATCCTGTCGCTCCTCCTCCACCAACGTGTCCCACAGTTCCAGCGCGCGCAGCGTGGCCGCCTTGTCATTCCCCGAGGCGCAGCCCTTCTTGGCCTCGGCGATCGGGCCCGCCGTCCGGGCCACTGTTTCCTGGAGACGCTGCCTCTTGGCTCCCGAGGCCTTCTCCAGCGCTTCCTTCCGCTCCCGCACCTCTCCATCGACGAGTTTGAGCCACCGATCACACTCCTTCGCGGCAGCCCGAGCGGTAGCCACTCCAGCGAACAGTGAGGTCAGCAGGAGGACTGCGATCCAGATGTGCTTCGCGAGCATCACGACCTCCTCTCGGGACTGGTTATCGGCCGGCCGCGAGCGCCTGAGCGAAGCTGAGGCGAATCTCGTCCGGGCGCTCGGAGTACGGCGGGATCGGCTCGGCAGGATCGAAGGCGGTTTCGAGGACGAGCAGCGCCGGACCGCCGGCGACGCACGCGCGCTCGAACGCCGTGCGGAAATGCTCCGCGTCCGGCACATCCTCGGCGCGCGCAAACCGGCACGCACGCGCGACGACCGAGAAGTCGACCTCGACCGGCGGCAGGTCCTGCCCGCCCGACGACTCGTAATGCCGGTTCCGGAAGACGATCACCACGAGGTTCGCGGGCTGCGCGGCGCCGACGGTCGCGAGCGTACCGAGGTTCATCAGCAGCGATCCGTCGCCTTCGAGCGCGACGACGCGGCGGTCGCCGCGCGCGAGCGCCATGCCGAGCGCGAGCGGGATCGCCGAGCCCATCGCGTCGCAGAGCGCGAAGCACGGCACCGGCACGTCCATGTGCGGCAGGTAGCGCGCATTCGCGCCGAGCCCGGCGACGAGAAGGTCGCGTCCGGGCACGAGCGCCGCGACGAGCGCGTCGAGATACGCCTTGCGCCGCGTCGTGCTCACGCCAAGTCCTCCGCGCTGAACAATAACGCGAACGGCGCGCGCTCCTCGTCCGCCCACACGTACGCCTCGGCGATCTGCGCGGTGACGGCCTCACCCGCGCGCGCACGCGCGTGCCGGACGCCCCACGCCTGCAGCGTCGGCTCCGTCATCCGACCCTTCGGCACGTGGTAGTACACGGGATCGCGCTCGTTGCCGCGGTACGAGACGATCAGGACGCACGGAATCCGGTACAGCTGGACGAGCGACGCGACGATCGCGCCGCAGTTGAGCAGGCCGGCGTTCTGGATGGCGACGGCGGCGCGGGCGCCGGTGAGGTTCACGCCGCACGCGATCGCGATCGCTTCTTCCTCGCTCGCGACGTCGACCACGCGGAGCCTCGCCGACCGTCGCATCTCTTCGGCCAGCCAACCGATCCACGTATCCGGCAGCGTCGTGATGATCGTGACGCCGGCGTCTTCGAGCGCCTCGACGATGCGCCGCGCGCCGGCGCGCGTCGTGACGTCCGGACCGGCCATCAGCCGCGCCCCTCGCCAGCCGGCCGCTCGCCCGGCACGAGGAACGCGTCCGGCGCGATCGCCACCGTGATCGCATCGCCCGCATTCAGCGCCACGGCGCCGCGCACGGCGGCCAGAATCCGCAGACCACCCGCCAGCGTGACCCGCACCTCCGTATGATCGCCGAGATACATCACGCTGGCGACCGTCGCCGCCATGGCATTGCCGCCGGCGCCGCCGAGCTGGACACGCTCGGGCCGCACGATGAGCTCGACGGTCCGTCCCGGTTCGAGCGGGCGTCCGAGGTCGACGGCGAGACGCAGACCGCCCGGCAGCTCCACTGTCTGGCCGTCGAGCACGCGCGCCGTCAGCACGCTCGACGCCCCGATGAAATCGGCGACGAACCGCGTCGCGGGCCGCTCGTAGATTTCACGCGGCACGCCGAGCTGCTCGATGCGCCCGGCGTTCATGACCGCGATGCGATCGGACAGGCCGAGCGCCTCGTGCTGGTCGTGTGTCACGAAGATCGTCGTGATGCCGACCGTCTTCTGGATGTCGCGGAGCTCGGCGCGCATGTCCTCGCGCAGCTTCTTGTCGAGCGCCGCGAGCGGCTCGTCGAGCAGCAGCACGCGCGGCCGGATGACGAGCGCGCGGGCCAGCGCGACGCGCTGCTGCATGCCGCCGGACAGCTGCTGCGGGCGAGCGTCCGCCATGCCGGGCAGCCGCACCAGCGCGAGCGCTTCGCCGACGCGCGTCGCCGCGTCGCGCCGGCTCATGCCGCGCTCGCGCAATCCGAACGCCACGTTGTCGCCGACGGTCATGTGCGGGAAGAGCGCGTACGACTGGAAGACGACGCCGAGCCCGCGGCGGTACGCGGGCACCGCCGTCACGTCGCTCCCGTCGATCGACACGCGGCCCGCGTCCGGCTCCACGAACCCCGCGATCACGTTCAGCGTCGTCGTCTTGCCGCAGCCCGACGGACCGAGCAGCGACAGCAGCTCGCCTTCGTAGACCGCGAGCTCGATCGCATCGAGCGCGCGGACCGCGCCGTACGACTTGGTGACGCGCTCGAGCTGCACGACGGTGCGCGCCATCATCGGAAGGCCGCCGGACCACGCCCGCCGGCGGCCGAACGTCCATCGCGCGCCACCCGCCGGAGGCCGACGCGACGGGGAGCGGGGGCGGGTGTCCGGAGGGGGTCCGGACGACCCGTGCCCGTACACGGATATGTCGAACCGGCGGTGCCGAGTGGGAACGGCTCAAAGGGTGATGGGTGCTCAAATCTCGTGGGCGCCGGACCCCCTCCGGGCACCCGCCCCCGCGTGCTGCGCGATGAGCACGTGCGAGGCGCAACGCCGACGCCGCGCGAGACGCGGCGCATCAGTGCCGCCCGCCGATCTGAAAGATGCGCGACAGGTCGAGCAGTCGGTCGGCGACGAAGACGACGACGAACGTGGCCGCGATGAACAACGTCGACAACGCGGCCATCGTGGGGTCGGTGTAGTTCACCACGTACGTGAACATCGCGACCGGCAGGATCTCGTTGACCCGCGTCGAGATGAACAGCGAGACGACGAACTCGTTCATCGACACGATCACCGCGAACAGGAGCGCCGCGAAGAGACCCGGCCGCAGCAGCGGCAGCGTGACCCGCCGGAACGCGCGCCACGGGCTCGCGCCGAGGCTCGCCGCCGCCCGCTCCAGCATCGGGTCGAGGTTCGCGACGCTCACCGCGACCGATCGGACGACGAACGGCAGCACCAGCACGACGTGCGCGACGATCAGGATCCAGCGCGACTGCAGCAACCCGAGGCCGGCCGCGACGATCAGGAAGCCCAGCCCCGCCGCAACCCCCGGGATCACCAGCGGCGACAGCAGCATCGCGTTCAATGCCGTCGCCGCGCGCGGACGGTGGCGTACGAGCGCCAGCGCCGCCGCCGTGCCGACCGGCAGCGCCAGCAGCGCGCTCGCGGCCGTCACGATCACGGAGTTCACCGCCGCCTTGCGGAACTGCGGATACGTCAGCGCGTTCTCGTACCAGCGCAGCGACACGCCCTGCGGCGGGAACGACAGGATCGCCGTCGCGTTGAACGACGCGACGATCACCACCACGGTCGGGAGCGTCATGAACAGGAGCAGCGCCGCGACGACGAGGCGACCGGCCATCACACGCCGCGCGTGCCGATCGCGCGGCCCAGCAGCGCGAGCAGCCCGAGCGTCAACACCAGCGCGACCGCCGCGAACGCCGCGCTGCCCGGCCAGTTGAACGAGTCGAGCGCCAGGTCCTTCACGACGTTGGCGATCATCTTCACCTTGCCGCCGCCGAGCAGCTCGGGCGTCGGGAACGCGCTGAACGTCCACGCGAACACGACGAGCGAGCCGGACGCCACGCCCGGCATCGTGAGCGGCAGCGTCACGCGCCAGAAGATGCGCCGCGGCGACGCGCCGAGGCTGGCCGCCGCGCGCTCGTACGTCGTGTCGACGTGGCTGATGGCGGCGGCGAGGATCAGGATCATCGTCGGCATCGAGAAGTGCACGAGCCCGACGAGGACGCCGGACGGCTCGAAGAGCAGCTTCACCGGCCACGTGATGAAGGAACTGCCGAGCACCAGCATCCACGCGTACGTCCGCACGATCGCGCCGGTGAAGAACGGCGCCAGCGTCAGCACGAGCAGCAGCGAGCGAAGCCGGCGCGACTCCGCGCGGGCCAGCGCGTACGCGATCGGATAGGACGCGACGAGCGCCAGGACCGTCGTCGCGGCGGACAGCACCACCGTGTCCCAGATGTAGCGCAGGTACTGCGGCGCGAGCACCGCCCGGAAGTTCTTGTCGGTGAGGCCGCCCGTCTTGAGCGACCCGGGAATGAACTCGAGGAACGCGAACTGGAACAGCGCGCCGAGCGCCACGGCGAAGATCGCGAGCACCAGGAGCGACGGCGCGAGCAGCAGGAACGCGGGAAGGCCGGACGGTCGAGCGGTGCCCCTCACGTCAACAATCGCAAGGCGCGCGCGACGCGTTCGGGCGTCATTGGCAGGCGCGTCACGCGCGCGCCCGTCGCGTCCTCGATCGCGTTGGCGACGGCCGCCGCCGGCGGGCCGATCGGCGGCTCGCCGATGCCGCGCGCGCCGAACGGCCCCAGCCCTTCGCCGGATTCGAGCACGATCGCCTCGACGTCGGGCACGTCGACCGTCGTCGGGATCAGGTACGACGCAAACGACGTCGTCAGGTTGATGCCGTCCTCGAGCACGACCTCTTCCATCATCGCGTAGCCGAGGCCCTGCACCGCGCCGCCTTCGATCTGGCCTTCGACCGACATCGGATTGATCGCGCGTCCGACGTCGTGCGCGGCGACGTGTTTGAGCAGCCGCACGCGTCCCGTCTCGGTGTCGACCTCGAGCTCCACCGCGTGGCAGCCGAACGTGTAGTCCGGAAAGATCTTGCCCGAGCCTTTCGTCAGATCCACGGGTTCCCCAGCCGGGGCGTGGTATACGGCGAGATGGCTACGCGGCACGCCCATGCGCGCGCACGCGGCCAGGACTTGCCGGAGCGGCATCGTCCGGCCGTCGGCGGCGCGGACCTCGCCGCCGGCGAGATCGACGTCGGCAACCGACGTCTCGAGCAGCTTCGCAGCGACGCCGAGAATCTGCTCGCGCAGCTCGCCCGACGCCTTGAGCGTCGCGTTGCCCGACATGTAGAGCTGGCGGCTCGCCGTCGTCGTGCCGGCCAGCGGCGTCAGCGCGCTGTCGGCGATGTGCACGCTGATGCGATCGATCGGCACGCCGAGCACCTCGGCCGCGATCTGACAGAGCGAGCTCGCCTGACCGCCGCCGACGTCGGGACATCCGCAGCGCACCACGAGGCTGCCGTCCATCTCGAATCCGACCCACGCGCTCGCCCAGTCGTGGAGCCAGACGATCCGTCCGTACGGCTGGAGATTGCACGCGAGACCACGCCCGACCTTCGCGTGCGGCGCGCGCGGCGGCGTCGGCGCGCCGAGCCCTGCCCACGCGCGATCGATCAGCTCGGGCAGCGCGCAGTGCGTCTCGATCACCTGTCCGACCGGCAGCGTGTCGCCGCGGCGGAGCGCGTTCGCCTTGCGGACGTCGGCCGGCGGCAGGCCGAGCGCGCGCGCGACGCGGTCCATCTGCGACTCGTAGCCGAAGACGGTCTGCATCGCGCCGAACCCGCGCATCGCCGACGTCGGCGGGTTGTTCGTGTACGCCACGCGCGCCTGCACGCGCGCGGCGGGCACGCGATACGGACCGCACGCGGTGACCGTGGAATACAGCAGCACGAGCGCCGACAGGTAGGCGTACGCGCCCGAGTCGCCCAGCAGCTCGACGTCCTGCGCGAGGATCTCGCCGGTCTTCGCGGCCGCGGTGCGATAGCGCAGGCGATACGGATGCCGCTTCGCGCGCGCGAGCAGCGACTCCTGCCGTGTCCACACCATCTTCACGGGGCGCCCGGTCTTCACCGCGAGCAGTCCGAGATACACCTCGACGGTCACGTCTTCCTTGCCCCCGAAGCCGCCGCCGAGATACGCGCCGATCACGCGGACGCGGTTCTGCGGCACGTCGAGCACGTCCGCGACATCGCGGAAGTGCTCGATGACCTGCGTCGAGAGCCGGATCGTGATGACGCCGTCGGAATCGATCCACGCCACACCGGTCTCGGGCTCGAGATAGGCGGAATCGACGAACTGCGTCCGGTATTCGCCCTCGACGACGACCGCGGCGCCGGCGAACGCGGCGTCGACGTCGCCGCGCGCGATGCGCCAGTGCGCGAGCAGGTTGCCCTCGTCGTGCACCTTCGGCGCATCGGGGGCGAGCGCTTGCTCGGCGTCGAACACGCCGGGCCGCGGCTCGTAGTCGACCTCGACCGCGTCCGCGGCGTCGCGCGCCTGCTCGAGCGTCTCGGCCGCGACGAGCGCCACCGGCTCGCCCTGATGCCGCACGCGATCCTCGGCGAGCACGTGCAGCTTCGCGCGCAGCGGACCGACGGTCGTCGTCTGTCCGGGCACGTCGGTCATCAGCGTGTTGCGCGGCACGTCGCGGGCGGTGAGCACGCACGCGACGCCCCGCATCGCGGCCGCTTTCGTCGTGTCGATGCCGCGGATCCGGGCGGAGGGATACGGCGAGCGCACGACCACGCCGTGCAGCATGCCGGGCATCGCCCAGTCGCCGGCGTACGCGGTGGCCGCCTGAACCTTGTCGCGCGCGTCGTGGCGCACGACGCGCTGGCCGACCACCGAGTGAGGGGCCCCGATATGGCCCCCCACACCCCCCACCGCTCGGGGGTCCCCGGCGAAGCCGTGGCCCCCCTCGATCATCCGCATCGGTTCCTCGCGTAGTCTTCCACCGCGTCGACGATCTTCGTGTAGCCGGTGCAGCGGCACAGGTTGCCCTCGAGCGCCTCGCGGATCGCCGCGCGGTCGGGATGCGGATGCGCCTCGACGAACGCGTACGCCGTCAGCAGCATGCCCGGCGTGCAGAAGCCGCACTGCACGGCGCCGTGGCGCAGGAAGGCGTCCTGCAGCGGATGGAGATCGCCGTCGCGCTCGAGACCGCGCACCGTCGTGATCGGCTTCCCGCGCGTCGCGACCGCGAGCACGAGACAGCTCGAGACCGGCCGGCCGTCGAGCAGCACCGTGCAGGCGCCGCACACGCCCTCGTTGCAGCCTTCCTTGGCGTCGAAGATGCCGAGCGTGTCGCGCAGGACTTCGAGGAGCGTGCGATGCGGCTCGACGTCGACGTCGCGCGCCCGGCCGTTGATGAGAAGGCGGGTGGTCATGCGGGGACCGCCATCGCGCGCGACACCGCGCGCGCGAGCGCGCGCTTCGTCAGCACGCCGGCGAGCAGCGTGCGGTACTCGCCGCTCGCCAAGGCATCGGACTGCGGTGTGACCTCCGCGCGCGCGAGCTCCGCCGCGCGCGCGATCCGATCGGTGGCCGGCGGCTCGCCTCGCAGCGCGTTCTCGACGGCCGGAATCCGGCGCGGCACGCCGTCGATGCCACCGATCGCGACGCGGGCGTTCTCGACACGGCCCTGGCGATCGATCGTGACGATCGCGGCGACGGCGACGAGCGCGAAGTCCCCCGGCCGGCGTGAAAACTCTTCGACCGCCGTGCCCGCGCCCCGCGTCGGCGGCGCGTCGACCGACGTCAGCAGCTCGTCGGGCCGGAGCACCGTCGTGAGGTACCCGGAGAAGAAGTCGCGCACCTCGACGGTGCGCGAGCCGCGCGCGCTGCGAAGTTCGAATCGCGCGTCGAGCGCGACCATCGCGAGCGGCAGCTCGGCGGCCGGATCCGCGTGCGCGAGGCTGCCGCCGACCGTGCCGAGCGACCGCACCCGCACGTTGCCGATGAGGGCGGCGGCCTCGGTCAGGAGCGGACACTCGCGCGCGACGACGGCCGATGCGGCGAGCGTCGAGTGCCGGACGAGCGCGCCGAGGCGCACGCGGCCGGCGTCGACACGGATCTCGTCGAGCGGCAGATCGTTGACGTCGACGACGAAGCGCGGGCGCGCGAGCCGGTAGTTCAGGAGCGGGACGAGGCTCTGTCCGCCGGCCAGGACCTTCGCGTCGGCACCGTGGCGCGCGAGCAGGGCGAGCGCCTCGTCGACCGACGCCGGCGCGGCGTACTCGAACGGCTGCATGCGGTGGCTCTCGACCTCCCCGGACCGTGATGAACCGTGCGCGCGGTGAGCGGGCGCGAAGCGAGAGCGACTGTAACGCGCGGCCGCGGCGCTCGCAAGACGAGGAGCCCGGGCACCGGCAGGGCTCCCGGATCAGTCAGAGATTCAGGAACCAGACCTTCGCATCGTTGACCGTGGCGAGCATGATGTCGAGCTCGGAGACGGGCGGCGGCGCCTCCTCTTCCGGGGTGGCGGGAGAGCCGCCGAACGCCTCGTCGATGCAGAGCGTGAAGGTCTTGCCGTCGTCGCCGCTCGAGAACACGAACGGATAGCGGCGCACGAAGGCCGGCACGTACCGCGCCTGCCAGGCGCCGTTGCCGCCGAGGTAGAGGTTCTCGGTGCCTCGCACGCCGAGAATCACCGCGGGCATGACCTCGTCGGTGCCGGAGAACACGATCGGGTACTCCGCGGCCGCCTGCGGAAACTCCACCGCCATCAGCGGCACGGAATTCACGTGGCGGCTGAACGCGTAATCGGCGCCGACTTCGACGGACCAGGTGCCGTGCCGGGCGCGCGAGACCGGGACGACGGTTTCGTAGATCAAGAGCTTTGCTGTCACTGCCCACGCCGACAGCCGCGTGCTCCTCGTCCTGCGGTTTCCGAGTCCACCGGCCACGGCCCTGATCGGCATCATGTCCGGGAAGGTGTTCCATCATCCGAACACCGAGATTGCCGCGACGCCGTTCGTGGCGATCCGGGTCCCCGACCCGGACGGCGATCGGCTCGCGAAATCCAATCGGTACCTGGACCCGGGCGCGGAGTCGATCGCGCGGAACCTGATCGCCCTGGGGCTACCGCTGCACGCGTCGTCGGAGCTCGATCAGGTCCTCGCCGACGTCCTGAACGCCGGGGGCACCGACGGGCTCTTCCGCGTCACCACGGCGCACAACGAGGCCGTCAACGTCGCGCTCGACCGGGCGCTGGCGACCGGCGCCCTGGCCGAGCGCTGACTACGAGGCTGTCCTACACGTCCCAGCCGCCGTCGACGGTGACGGACTGGCCGGTCATGTTCTTCGAGTCGTCCGAGCAGAGGAACGCGACGGCGTTCGCGATGTCGTCCCCGACCGTCACGCGCCGCAGCGCCATCTCGTTGACGTACTCCTCGTAGACCTGCTCGTACGTCCACCCGCGCTTCTTCGCCTTCTCGCGGCAGAGCTTGTCCATGCGCGGGCCCCACACGATGCCGGGATGCAGCGCGTTGACGTTGATGTTGTGTGGACCGACTTCGAGCGCGACCGTGCGCGTGAAGCCGCGCAGCGCCCACTTCGACGAGGAATACGCCGCGCGGTACTTGTACCCGCGCAGGCCGCTCGTCCCGCTGATGTTCACGATCTTGCCGTACGTCTGGCCGATCATCGTCGGCAGCACGTGCTTCGTCGGCAGGAACGTGCCGCGGATGTTGACGCGCAGCACCTCGTCGAAGTCGTCGGCCTTGATCTCCCACACCGGCGTCTCGATGGGCCCCGTGATGCCGGCGGCGTTCACGAGGATGTCGATGCGCCCGCCGAACGTCGCGAGCGTCCGCGCGACGAGCGCCTCGACCGACGCTTCGTCCACGACGTTCGTCGGCTGGACGAGCGCGCGGCGGCCGAGCGCCTCGACCTCCTTCGCGAGCTCGGCGAGCGGCGCTTCGTCGCGGGCGGCGAGCGCCACGTGCGCGCCTTCGTTCGCGAGCTTCAGGCAGATCTCGCGGCCCATGCCCTTCGCGGCGCCGGTGACGACGGCGACGCGGTCCTCCAGCTTCATACGTAGCCTTCCCGCCGGTCGTGCTCGATGGCTTCCCGCGATCGCTCCGCCGGGACGCCGTAGCCGCCGCCGCCGCACGTCTCGACGAGGACCAGGTCGCCCGCCTTCAGCGTGAGCGTTTCCTTCCCGCGGATCACGCGCTCGCCCGGACCCGGATTGAGGGTCAGACGAAACGGCAGCGCGTCCTTGCCACCGTGCACGCCCCACGGCGGGACGAGCCGGCGCTCCAGCATCGTCGTCAGCGTGACGCTGTCGCCGAGAATCCGGTACGCGCGCCGCACGCCGAGGCCGCCGCGATGGCGGCCCTCGCCGCCGGAGCCGGCGCGCAGCGTCTGCTCCTCGACGGCAATCGGATATTCGCCTTCGATCACCTCGACCGGCGTGTTCATCACGTTCGACATGTGGACACGCGTCGCGGACGCGCCATCGCGACCGGCGCCGGCGCCTTCGCCGCCGCCGTGCGTCTCGTAGAGGATCCGCCAGCGACCGTCGCCGCCACGGGCGCCGAAGATCATCACGCCCGAGGTCGTCGGCCCGCCGGCGACGACGCGCTCCGCCAGCACGGGCGCGAAGGCCTTGAAGATCGCGTCGACGACGCGCTGCGACGTTTCATGGTTCCCGCCGACGACCGGCCGGTCGGGATCGGCGCTGAGCACCGTGCGGGGCGGAACGATCACCCGCAGCGGCCGATAGCATCCGTCGTTCGGCGGCACGTCCGGCGCGACGAGCGCCTTCATCGCGTAGTACACGGCGGAGCACGCGATGAAATACGTCGTGTTCACGGGACCGCGGGCCTGCGGATCCGTGCCGGTGAAGTCGAACGTCGCCTCGTCGCCGGCCACGGTGACGCGCGCCTTGATGCGGATGCGCCGGTCGTCGACGCCGTCGTCGTCGAGCCAGTCCTCGCCTTCCCACGTGCCGTCGGGCAGCGCGCGGATCGCGGCGCGCATCCCGGCTTCGCTTTCCTGGTGCAGCCGCTCGAAGCAGCGGCCGACGACGTCGGGGCCGTGTTCGGCAAAGAGCTCGGCGAAGCGGCGCGCCGCGACGTCGTTGGCCGCGTACTGCGCGAAGATGTCGCCTTCACGCTCCTCGCGGCCGCGGACGTTCGACAGCACGAACTCGAGCTTCTCGCGATCGGGACCGGCCGCGGAGAAGAGCCGGATCGGCGCGATCCGCAGCCCTTCCTGGTAGCACTCCGTCGCGTACGGCACGTAGCTGCCCGGCACCGCGCCGCCGACGTCGGCCCAGTGCGCGAGGTTCACGGCGAACGCGCGCAGCTTGCCGCCGGCGAAGACCGGGCGCAGCGCCTTCACGTCGGGCAAATGGTTGCCGCCGATCTCCGGCACGTTCAGAAACCACACGTCGCCCTCGCGAAGCGTCGACGCGGGGACGCGCTTCAAGAACTCCTTCACCGTGAAGCCCATCACGCCCATGTGGATCGGGATGTCGCGGCCCTGAGCGATCAGCCGGCCTTCCGCGTCGGTCAGCGCCGACGACAGATCGCCCGCTTCCTTCAGGAGCGGCGACCGCGCCGAGCGCATCACGATGACGCTCATCTCCTCGGCGATCGCATAGAGCGCGTTGCGCACGACTTCGACCGTGATCACATGGGGGGCCCCGATCATTACATGGGGGGCCCCGACATGGCCCCCCATACCCCCCCGCGCTCGGACGCGCCCCGGCGCCGCCGTGGCGCGCCTCGATCTCACCGCGCGTTTCGTCGCGCGCTTCACCGCCCGACCTCGATGACGAGATCGCCGGCCGGCGTCGCGGTGCAGCGATCGCCAGGCAGCAGGATCGTCGTCGACCATTCGTCCTCGATGAGCGCGGGGCCGACGATCCCCCGCGCGCCGACGCTCTCGCGCGCGTACCGCTTCATCGCCACTGCCCCGCCTTTCCGGAAATACGCGCGCTGGCTGCCCGTCACTTCAGGCGTGCGCGCCGTGCGCATCGTCGCCGTGACACGCTCGCGCGAGACGACCATCGCCACGACCCGCGCGTTCACGCACTCGACCCCCTCGCCCGTGGCGTACCCGTAGAGCTGTCGGTGCCGCGCTTCGAACGCCGCGCGCAGCCGGGCCGGATCGCGGTCGTAGGGAATCTCGAGCTCGTAGTTCTGCCCCGCGTAGCGGAGATCCACGCTGCGGGAGACGGTCACGCGACGGGCGGCGATGCCCTCCGCCGCCAGCGGCCGCATGCCGTGCGCTTCGAGGTCGCCGAAGCGGTCCTCCAGCGGCTTCGGGTCGAAGCCGTCGAGCTGCGCGCGATACGTCTGCACGGCGTCGTAGCGCAGCGGCGAGACGAGACAGCCGAGCGCGGAGAAGGCGCCGGACTGCGCGGGCACGACGACGCGCGTGACGCCGGCCATGCGGGCCAGCGCGCTCGCATGCACCGGACCGGCGCCGCCGTACGCGACGAGCGCGAAGCGGCGCAGGTCGTACCCGCGCTGCACGGACACGAGCCGCAGCGCGCGCAGCATGTTCGAGTTCGCGACCTCCACGATGCCGTGCGCGGCCTCGACGAGACCGAGGTCGAAGCGGCGTGCGATCTGCTGCACGGCGGCCTGCGCGCGCTGCACGTCGAGACGGATCGAGCCGCCGTACACGCGCTCGGCGTTCAGATACCCGAGCACGAGGTTCGCGTCGGTGACCGTCGGATCCTCGCCACCCGCGCCGTAGCACGCCGGACCCGGCTGCGCGCCGGCGCTGCGCGGACCGACCTTCAGCGCGCCGGTCGCGTCGGCGTACGCGATCGATCCGCCGCCGGCACCGATCGATTCGACGGCCACCATCGGCAACCGCACCGGATACCCGCCGAGGCGGCGCTGCGACGTCGTTTCCGCGCGGCCGCCGGTGATGAGACAGACGTCCGTCGTCGTGCCGCCCATGTCGAAGGCCACCGCGCGATCGAGCCCGAGGCGCTTCGCCACCCACGCGGCGGCCGCGACGCCGGCGGCGGGGCCCGACATCGCCATCGAGAGCGGGCGCTCTTTCGCCGCGTCGGCGGACATCATGCCGCCCGCGGAGTGGAGCAGGTGCAGCGGGAGATTGCGGCCGAGGCGATCGACGAGATCGTCGACGTAGCGCGTCGCGAGCGGCATGACCGCGGCGTTCAGCACGGTCGTCGCCGTCCGCTCGTACTCGCGGAACTCCGCGTTGATGTCGCTCGAGATCGACACGTGCGCGAAGTGCGGCGCCAGCGCCGCGCGCAGCTCGCGCTCGTGCGCGGGGTTCGCATACGCGTGCAGAAGGCATACGGCGACGCTGTCGATGCCCTCGCCCCGCAGGCGCTCGACGAGCGAGCCGACAGCGGTGGCGTCGAGCGGCGTCAGCACGGTGCCGTCGACGGTGACCCGCTCGGCGACTTCGAGACGCAGCCGACGCGGCACGAGCGGCTCCGGGCGCGGCAGCGCGGCCAGATCGTAGAGGTGCGCGCGGTTCTGGCGCGCGATCTCGAGCACGTCGCGGAAACCGCGCGTGGTGACCAGCCCGACGCGCGCGATGCGCCCCTCGACGATCGCGTTGGTGACGGCGGTGGTGCCGTGCGCCACGGCGGCGAGCGCACCTTCGGGGCCGGACGGTAAGCGGAGCGCCGCGATGCCGGCGAGGACACCGGCCGACGGATTCGCCGGCGTCGTCGGCACTTTCAGCTCGCGCAGGCGCCCCCTGGCGTCGCGCGCGACGACGTCGGTGAACGTCCCGCCGACGTCGACGCCGATGCGGACCGACCTACTTGGCAACGAGGTTCGCGTTGAACCAGTCCTTCCAGGCCGCCAGCGTCTTCGCGCGCGCCTCGTCGTTCATGATGTAGCCGCGCTCCTTCCATTCCGCCGGCGTCGTGAACACGCCGGGCTGTCCGCGCAGCTTCGCGGGCACCGCCGTCTTCATGTTCGTCGGTCCCGCCTTGAACGTCGCGACGAGCTGGTCCTGGATCTCCTTCGACAGCACGAGATCGACGAACTGGTGCGCCGCGTCCGCCTTCTTGGTGCCCGCCATGATCGCGACGGTGTCGATGCCGACGATGCCGGGCTTGTCGCGCGGCGTGATCACCTTGACGTTCAGACCCTGGTCCATCAGGTGGAACGCGTTGATCGAGAGCATCACCTGGACCGGCGCCTCACCCGTCTTCATCAGATCCTGGCTGCGCGCGTCGGTGGAGAAGAACGCCGCGACGTTCGGCTTGAGCTTCTTCAGACGCTCCGAGCCCTTCTGCCAGCTGATCTCGTCGCCGCCGTCGAGCAGCGCGGCGATCGTGATGATGTGCGACGGATCGAAGTCCGGCAGGCCGACCTTGCCCTTCAGGCGCGGATCCCACAGATCCGACCACTTCGTGATCTCGAACGGCACCTGATCGGGCCGGTAGGCGATCGTGTACACGTACGCCCACGTGCCGAGGTGGAAGTCGCTGCGCAGCGCTTCCTTCGCGAGGTCCTTCGCGTTCGGCAGCTTCGCCATGTCGAGCTTCTGGTAGAGGCCGTCGGAGATGTAGAGCCGCCCGACGTGCGTCGTGGTGAAGTTGATGTCGACGAGCGGCGCGCCCTTGGCGACGCGCGCCTTCGCGAGCCGGTCGATCGTGCCGCCGACCTCGAACTCGACGGGCGTGCCGGTCTTCGCGGTGTAGGCCTTGCCGACGATCTTCTCGACGGTGTCCTTCCAGTTCCCGCCCCACACGCTGACGACCAGCGGCTCCTTCTGGGCGGGCACCGGCGACGGACCGGCGATGACGACGACGGCGGTGAGCAGCGCGCAGGCAGCAACGATGTGGCGTCTCATCGAGTCCTCCTCTGAGGGGGAAACACCGCTGAACGGTGGCGCGTCGGGTTGTCGCGCGCCACTCTAGCCCAGCCCGGGAGGTCAGTCGAGCGCGGCCCCTAGCAGTCCGTGGTGGAAGTCCTGAAACCGTGTTTCGCCTATCAGAAATCAGCCATTTTCGAGTGCTTTCTGGGCGCTCAAAGACTTTCACCACGGGCTGCTAGGGCGTCATTCGCCGCGCAGCAGCGGGACGGTGCGCGTCCGACCGTCGGACGACGTCCACGTGAGCGAGACGCCGCCGTCCGACTCGCCGATGCGGAGCGCGAACCGGCCGCTCGTGGCGCCGGTATGGCCGCGGGCGTCGCTCGATTCGTCGAGCAGCACGTACGGGCCGCCGCGCGCGCGGAGCGCCGCGTCGGCGCCGGGGCCGCGGGCCACACCGCCGAAGAGGCCGTCGTCACCGGGCAGGACGAGCGCGAGGCGGGCGGCGCCGTGGATCCGCGACAGCTGCCGCTCCGTCACCGCGGCGTCGAGGATCCCGTCCGCCGATTTCGCGCGCATGCCGGGCGCGAACGCCACGACCGCGAAGACGTCGGGCTGGTGCTCGGCCGCGTCGAGCGCGACCTGCCCGCCGAACGATTGCCCCGCGAGGACGATCTTCGTGTACCCGAGCGCCCGCTGGGCGCGGATCTCGTCGCGCGTGCGCGTGACGGCGCGGTAGAGCGAGTGCGCCGCGTCCGTCTCCGCGAGGTTGTGGCGCTTGAGGATGACGACGTCCCAGCCGCGCGCGGCGAGGAGCCGCAGCACCGGGGGCGCCGGATCGCGCCAGGATTCGTTCGTGCCGTGGATGCCGTGATTCCAGATCACGACGCCCTGCGCGCGCGCAGGACCGAGCAGCGGGATGTCGCGGAAGGCGCGCTCGACCCAGAAGAAGCGCTGGCCGGGACTCTGACCGCACGCCGTCGGGTCTGGTGCCGCGGCGGCGGACGTACCCGCGCCGAGCGTCAGGCCGAGCGCAAGAGCGGACGAGAGGACGAAGCGGACGACGCGATCCTGCATCGGGCCAACGAGGAGCCCGGGCCGTATCGCATCGGCTCAGCGATGAGGCAACCCGCGACGCCGCTCGTCACGCCGCGCGCCGCACGCCTTCCATCGACGACTGGCACGCGATGCAGCGCATCGCGAACGGCAGCGCCTTCAGCCGCTTCGCGGAGATCTCCTCGCCGCAGTCCTCGCACGTGCCGTACCGGCCGGCTTCGAGGTCGGCCAGCGCGCGATTGACGTTCTGCAGCTCGCGCATCCGGCGCCCGACGACGTCCACGATCATCTCGTCGTCGTGGGTCATCGACGCGGACCCGTACGGGTCCTTCGTCATCTCGTTGCGCTCGGTCTGGTTCCGCGACTGGCCGAGCCCGTTGGAGATCGCGAGTTCGAGCGACCGGCGCTTCGTTTCGAGCTCATCCTTCACGGTCTTCATCACTGAGCCTCCCGTGGCCTTGCGTGCTTCCCGAAGAAGCAGGCAGCATTCGTGCCAGTCGGGCCAGGAGGCAAAAACGCGTGCCGTGAGGGAACCTTGCGGGTCAGGCGGTGCCGCAGAGACGGTGACAATCCTCCCATCGCAATGCACGACATCCCAAACAATGGACGACTTTTCTACCGCGGCCTATAGTCGGTGCCGGTCATGCGACGCGCCGTCATCACTGCCTTCGCAAGGGCACCACATCGAGAAGTACCGCCAGTCCTGTTGCAACTTCCGGGAGCTCGAGTTCATCCAGCCGCACGCGCGTCCAGCCGCACGCGCAGCGCGCGTTCGACCCGCTGACCGAGTGGATCGAAGCCGGCAGCGCGCCGCCGGCGAGCCCGTGCGTTCCGCGCGGCGGGGCGATCGTTGCCGACCCGGCCGGCGCGGGCCGGGCGGAGCGCTGCGCGCGGCTCCTGGTGGAATAGCGGCCGCGGCACGTCCGGATTCGAGGAGCGCCACGGTTTTTCAGCGGATCGAGCTCAGACCCTCACGCGCGCGCGACGTCCTCGATCCCGAGCTCGGCGAGCTTCGCCTCGGTCGGACGTCCGGTCTCGTCCCAGCCGGCCATCTGGTAGTACGTGCGCCGCGCGGCGAGGAACTCGTCGCGGTCGACGAAGCTGCCCTTGAGCGCGCCGTTGCCGATGCCCTCGTGGAGCCGGTCCGGCAGGACGTCGTCGCCTGGCGTGAAGCCTTCGCGCACGTTGAAGAGCCGCGCGAGCGTGTTGCTGCGCTCGCCGATCTTCATGAGCTCGTAGAGTCCCAGGTTCCAGCCCGTCACCGCGTTGATGTAGTCGATCGTCGGCTGCAGCTGCATCGCGTTCAGCGGCGCGCCGACGAAGTCGCACATGCCGATCGCGTTGTACGAGCTCCACACCGACTGCGTCGTGAAAAAGGCGCGGACCTTCTTCGCGTCGAGCACGAGCGGGTCGAGCGGCTCGATGAGGCCGAGCGATCCGAGCGGATGTCCCTGCGGATGGAAGCCGGCGTACAGCGGGTCGTGCGGCGCTTCCATGTGATCCGCGCCGGTCGGCGAGATCGCGTACGCGAGCGACAGGCCCTTCTTGCCGCGCGGATCGTGCATCGGCAGCTCCTGGCCCTTCACGTGGAGCGCGAAGCGCTCGGAGCCACGGCCGAGCTTCCCGGCCGCGCGCTTCACGCCTTCCGCGAGGAGGTCGCCGATGCCCTCGCGCTTGCCGATGCGATGCACCATCTCGACGACGGCGTCGGCGTTGCCCCACGTGAGATCGAGGCCGCCCGTCATCTCCTTCGTGATGATGCCGTGCTCGTAGCACTCCATCGCGAACGCGATGACGGCGCCGGCCGAGATCGAGTCGAGCACGTACTGCGCGTAGAGCTGGTTGATGAGCGCGAGCTTGTTCAGGTCGGACACGCCGCAGAGCGATCCGGACGCGGCGAGGCTCTCGTACTCGGGCCCGCCGTACCTCGGCGTCACGCCGAGCTCCGGCACCTCGACCTCGCGCTTGCACGCCACGGCGCACGCGTAGCACGTCCCGCGGTTGACGAGGATCGTGTCGCGCATCATCTGCCCGCTGATCGCCTTGGCGCCTTCGAACGAGCCGTCGCGGAAGTTGCGCGTCGGCAGGATGCCGCTCGCCTCGAGCGCGAGCACGCCGCTGGACGAGCCGAGCTGGTGGAAGCGGTCGGTCTTGCGGTCGTAATGGTCCTTGAACCACACGAGCTGCTTCTTCGCGCCGTCCTTGTCCTCCGCAACCGGCGGCTTCGAGCCGCGCACCGCGATGGCCTTGAGGCGCTTGGCGCCCATCACCGCGCCGAGGCCGCAGCGCCCATGGAAGTGCTTGAGCTGGTTCACGATCGCGGCGTAGCGCACGAGCTTCTCGCCGGACACACCGGTCTGGAGCACGCGGATGCGCTTGTCGCCGAGCTCCCGCTCGAGCCCTTCCTGCACTTCGCCGGAGAGCTGGCCCCAGTACGCGCTGGCGTTGCGGACCTCAACCTGGTCGTCCTTGATCCAGAGATAGACGGGCGTCGCCGAGCTGCCGCGAACGACCACGCCGTCCCACCCGGCCGCGCGCAGCTCGGGTCCCCACCAGCCGCCGGCCTCGGATTCGCCATAGCCGCCCGTGAGCGGCGACTTCGCCGCGGCCGTGTAGCGGTTCGTCCCGGAGAGCGACAGGCCGTTGATCGGGCTCGTCATGAACACGAGCACGTTGTCCGGCCCGAGCGGATCGACACCCGCCGGCATGTCGCGCAGCAGGATGTACGCCGCGAGCGCGCCGCCGCCGAAATACTTGCGGACGACGGGCTCGGGCAGCTCTTCGGTCCGAGTTTGGCGAGTCGTCAGATCGACGTGGAGCAGCTTGGCAGTCACACCGGCCATGGGCGCCTCCTTGGGGGCTAAATCCTAATCCCGGTGTCGAGACGCCCGGTGCGGTTTCTTTTCGTCCGCGAACTGAGAGATAAAGTCGGATGCCCGACCCGAGCCCCACCGCCCCGCGCCCCGTCGGCGCGGTCGAAGCCGGCGGCACGAAGTTCGTGTGCGCCGTCGGTACCGGCCCCGAGGATCTGCGTGCGGAGACGGTGATTCCGACGACGGCGCCGCCCGAGACGCTCCGTCGCGTCATGGACTTCTTCCTCGCGCACGGGCCGCTCGCGGCGATCGGCATCGGATCGTTCGGGCCGCTCGACCTCGATCCGCGCTCGCCGGCCTTCGGTTCCATCGCGAACACGCCGAAGCCCGGATGGGCCGACACGGCGGTGACCGGCGCGCTCGCGCCGCTCGGCCTGCCGCTCGCGATCGACACCGACGTCAACGCCGCCGCGCTCGGTGAACATCGCTGGGGCGCGCTCCGCGGTGTCAGAACCGGTGTGTACGTCACGGTCGGCACGGGCATCGGCGGCGGCGGTGTCGTGAACGGCCAGGTCCTGCGCGGCCTCGTGCATCCGGAGATGGGTCACGTACTCGTCCCGCACGACCGCATCCGCGATCCCTTCCCCGGCGTGTGCCCGTTCCACGGCGATTGCCTGGAAGGCCTGGCCTCGGGCGTGGCCATGCGCGAACGATGGGGCGTGCCGGCCGAGACGCTCCCGCCGGACCACCCGGCCTGGGAGCTCGAAGCGCACTACCTCGGGCTGGGACTCGCGGCGATCGTCACGATCCTGTCGCCGGAACGCATCGTCGTCGGTGGTGGCGTCGCGCGCGCGTCAGGACTGCTCGGCCGCGTCCGGACGATGCTCGCGCAGCATCTCGGCGGCTACGTCCGTGCGCAGGCCGTGTGGGAAGCGGGCGCCGACTACGTCGTGCCGCCCGCGCTCGGTGACCGCGCCGGCATGCTCGGCGCGATGGCGCTCGCGCTCGACGCGGTTACTCCCAGCTCGTCCGCTGGTCGAACGTGAACGCCCAGACGCTCAGGCGGTACTGGTCGGCCGCCGGGAGGTTCCGGGCTTCGAAGTAGGACCGCGACATCGGCGGAACCGAGGCGGCCCAGTTCAGCTGCTGCCCGACGACCGCGCCCGACTTGTCGAGCGCCTGGATCAGGATCCGGACGTCGTCGGCGGCCTCCCCGTAGTTGTTGTGGAGATAGCCGGAGATCCGCCGTTTGCCGCCCTTGTCCTCCTCGACGGCGTAATCGAAGCGGAACCAGTTCGGCCATGCCGGGCTCATCGTGGTGACCTCGGCCGACGGCTGAATGTTCAGCGCGCCGCATCCCGCGACCACGAACGCGACCGTCACGACCACGCCCGCCATCAGCGCCTTCAACATGCGTCCCTCCCTCTTGCATGGTATCGCGGCCGTGCCGGCAGCGCCGCGTGAGCGTTCGACGTCGGCCGACGCAGGGGTATTCTCAGCCGTGAGCCAGGGCTTCTCCGGAGGCGCCATGACGATGCCGGGATTCCACCGACTGATCGACTTGCCGGAAGAACAGGTCAGCGACAAGATCACGCGCCGCGTGCTGAGCGGCGACAAGGCGATGATCACGTGGTGGTCCGTGAAGGCGGGCGCGTACGCGCCGCCGCACAGCCATCCGCACGAGCAGATCTTCTGGGTCCTCGAGGGACGGCTCGAGTTCACGCTGAACGGCGAGACGCGGATCTGCGGCCCGGGCGACATGGGCGTCGTCCCGGGCGGCGTCGTGTACGCGAACCGGTTCCTCGAGGACTCCGAGACGATCGAAGTCTTCGGGCCGCCGCGCGAGGACTTTCTCGGCGTCGCGCCGTCGATGGCGGCGTTCCGTTAGATCACGACGTCACGCGTGTGAGAACATCGGGTACCCGGGCACGTCGAGCTCGACGACCTGCACCGTCCCGCTGTTGACCTCCGTGATGTAGAGCGACTTCATGTCCGCGCCGCCGTAGGCGGCGTTCGTCGCGAACTCGCCCTCGCAGCATCGGATGCGCCATACCGGCTCGCCGCGCCGGTCGAAGACCCAGACGTTGCCGGAGCCGGGATGCGCGACGGCGATGCGGCCCTCGACGTCCATCGCCATCCCGTCGGGGCCGAGACCGCCCGACAGATACACGTGCACGCCGACGCGGCCCAGCCCGAGCCGGCCGACGCCGTGGACGCCGACCGGGGCGATCGGCACGCGCCACACCGCGTTCATCCGCGTCACCGCGAGGAAGAGAACCTTCTCGTCGGGCGTCAGCACGAGGCCGTTCGGGCTCGCGACGCAATCGAGCAGACAGTCGAGCTGTCCGCTCGCCGTGAGCCGATAGAGCCGTCCGGTCTGGTCACGCAGATCCGCCTCGCCCTGGTCCGTGAAGTAGAGATCGCCGTTCCGCGCGAAGATCAGGTCGTTCAGCCCCTTGAACCGCTCGCGGTACGGCCGGTCGAGCACCACCGAGACCTTGCCGCTGCTCGCGTCGAGCGTCATCAGTCCCTGCTTGTGATCGGCGATGAAGATGCGCCCGTCACGATGGATCTTGAGACCGTTCGGCTCGCCGTCGTACTCGGCGACGATCGTGACGTCGCCGGACGGCGAGATCCGCGCGATCCGGCCGTTCGGGATGTCGGTCACCCACAGATTGCCGGCCCGGTCGAACGATGGACCTTCGAGCAGCTTGGCTCCGGGCACGCGGGCGAAGACTCGGGTGCGAAGCTCGCGCGGCGCTCCATACATGGGACCCTCCAGCTCGGGAAATTGCCGCGAGGATAGCGCGAACGCGCGCGCTCGCAGTACGCTCCCGCCGTGCCGCCCGCCCGCGACCGTCCGGCTCGCCGCCTCGCGCTGACCATCGGCCTCATCGTCGTCGGCATCATCGTGATGATGGCGCCAACGCCCGCCGGCCTCTCGCCGGCGGGACACCGCGTGCTCGCCGTCGTGGTGCTCGCGATCGGCCTGTGGTCGACCGAAGCGCTCGCGCCCGGCGTGACCGCCATGGTGGTCATCGTCGCGCTCGTGGTGTCCGGCGCCGTCCCGGGCGTGCGCGACGCGCTCACCGGTTTCGCCGAGCCCGTCGCGTACTTCCTGCTCGCCGTGCTGACGATCGGGCTCGCCGTCTCGCGCAGCGGGCTCGCCGAGCGTCTGGCCGGCGTGTTCCTCCGGCGCAGCGGCGGCCGGCCGCGCGCGCTCTACTGGCAGCTGCTGCTCGGCTTTCCGCTCCTCACGCTCGTGCTGCCGTCGGCGACGACGCGCACCGGCATCCTCGTGCACGTCTACGAGCGCGCGCTCGAGATGGGCGAGGTCCCGCGCGGCGCGCCGCTCGCGCGCGCGATCATGCTCGCGCTCAACTCCATCAATCGTCTCGCGTCGACGGTCCTGCTGACGGGCGGCATCACGCCCGTCGTCGCGTCGGCGCTCATCGGCAATGTCTCGTGGACGCGGTGGTTCGTCCTCATGAGCGTGCCGTACCTGGCGCTCCTGACGCTTGGCGCCGTGCTCATCTATCTGCTGCACCGCCGCGGCTTCGGCGTCGAGCTCGCCGCCGCGCCGACGGGGCCGCGCACGCCGATGAGCGCCGTCGAGCTGCGAACGGCGATGATCACCGCCGGCGCCTCGCTGCTGTGGCTGACGGACGCGATCCACCACTGGCATCCGGCGCTGCCGGCGCTGATCGCGTGGGCGTTCCTGCTCGCGCCGGGCATCGGCGTCCTCGACTGGCGCGACTTCGAGGAAGGCGTCGGGTGGACGAACCTCTTCGTGATCGGGGCGTCGCTGTCGCTCGCGCGCGCGCTCGTGCAGAGCGGCGCGGCCGCGTGGCTCGCCGGGGTGCTGTTGCCGTCCGGCGACGGCGCGAGTCCGGTCGGCATCGTGCTCGCGCTGCTCGTCGCGTCGGCGGCGATCCGGTTTCTCGTGCCGAACATCACCGGGTTCCTCGGCGTGACGATTCCGGTCGCGATGTCGCTCGGCGAGAGCGCGGGCGTGAACCCGCTCGTGCTCGGGCTCGTCGTCACCGTGGCGGGCGACGCGGTGCTCTACTACCCCGCGCAGAGCGCGTCGTCGCTGGTCGTGTACCAGCGCGGACATCTCACCGCCGCTGAGATCTTTCGCTTCGGGGTATGGATGACGGCGCTCGCGTTCCTGGTCGTGCTGGTCATCGCGCTGCCGTACTGGGGCCTGGTCGGCGAGCCGCTGACGCGGTAATGCCGCATGCTACGCTACGCGCGATGGCATCGATCGTTCGACCCGGCAAGTCTCCGACTGCATCGAGGCGTCGCCGCGTTGTTCAGCGCGTCGACGTCACCGCGCGGTTCACCCTCGAGCTGCATCACGACGGAAGGTGGTGGGTCGGCCAGCTCCGGGAAGTGCCCGCCGTCATCAGTCAGGGGCGGACCAGGGCCGAGCTACGACGCAACATCCAGGACGCATACCGTCTGTTCGTTGGTCCGGCTCGCCGCGCAAAGCGGCGTGCGTGAAACGCGCCGCCTTCCTACGCGAACTCCGCGAAGCTGGGAGCGTCCTATCGGAACCCTTCGACAGGTCGGCAAGCATCCGTCCCTCGACATGCGCCGGCGAGATCTTCCGGGTTCGCGCTGATGGCGTGTCCGCCGCGCGTGCTACCTTAGGCGGCCGCGAAGAGCCGAACGTCGTGAGGCCGATATCCGGGCGATCGAGGCGGACATCCTCGGCCTCGTGCGGGAGGTCACGGGCGGATGAGTCGCGCCCGTCGCCCTGCTGCGAAGCGCAATCCCCGGCTCACCACGAAGCAGCCGTCCGTTCGGGCGCGTGAGGACCGCATCGACGATCGCGCTGGCCGCAAGGCGCTTGAGGAAATGCGGCGCCGGCGCCAAACGCCTAAGCCGTACGACGAGATACGTCGAGTACATCCGAACGCGCTTTCCCGACTTCGCGAAACCAGCCGGCGCGTCGTAACGCTCAGGACTACGGCGCGCGATCGATCAGCTTCCCGAGCGGCGATGACAGGCCGCGCGCCGGCTTCGCCGGCGGCCGCGCGAAGCTGCCGCGCTCCGGCGGTCGCGGCGTGAGCCCGACCAGCGCTTCGGCGAGCCGCACGGCGCAGCTCACGCCGTCCAGCGTCGGCACGGGGATCTGGTCCGCGGCCTCGCGCGCCAGGCCCGCGATCGGTCCGCCGCCGAGGATCACGACCTCCGCGCCGTCCTCGTCCACCGCCTTCAACGCCTCGGCGATCAGGCGGTCGCGCAGCTCGTCCTTTGCGCGCGCGATGTCGGACGGCCCGGCGGCGAGCGCCCGCACGCTCACGAGCCGGCCGTCGAGCCCGTGCTCGCGCGCGGCCTCGCGGAACCACGTCCCGAGCCGCTCGGTCATCGCGACGATCGAGCACCGCCGCCCGAGCGTCCACGCGATCAGCAGCGCGGACTCCTCCAGCCCGACGATCGGGATGTCGAAGAGCTCGCGCGCGGCGGCGAGCCCGGGATCACCGAACGCCGAGACGATGGCGCCGTCGACCCCGGCGCCGTGTTCGGCCAGGGCATCGAGCACCGCGTGCGAAGCAATCGCCGCCTCCACGCGGTTCTCGATGTAGAGCGCGCCGAACCGGGCGGTCGCGGCCACGATCTCCGTCCCCGCCGATGCGGAGCGCCGGGCTTCGGCGGCCATCACCTCGGTGACGTCAGTGGAGATGTTCGGATTCACGAGCAGCAGCTTCATGGGCGCCCCGCCGTCGCGCGCTCCCCCTGCCGCAGCAGGAAACGCTGGATCTTGCCCGTCTCCGTCTTCGGCAGCCGGTCGACGATCGCCATCTCGCGCGGCACCTGGTGGCGGCCGGCGCGCCGGCGCACCGTGTCGGCGATTTCGGTTTCGAGCGCCGGCGACGGCGCGACGCCGCTGCGAAGCACGACGAACGCCTTCACGATCTCGCCGCGGATCGGATCCGGCTTGCCGACGACGGCGGCCTCCGCCACGGCCGGATGCTCGAGCATCGCGCTCTCGACCTCGAAGGGCCCGATGCGATATCCGGCGCTCGTGATCACGTCGTCCGCGCGGCCCTCGAACCAGAAGTAGCCGTCGGCGTCGCGACGCGCGAGATCGCCGATCGTCATCCAGTCGCCGCGCATCAGCTCGCGCGTGCGCCCGGCGTCGCGCCAGTAGCCGAGCGAGTAGTACCCGTCCCCGCTCGCCGCCATCCCGATCTGGCCGACGGCATCGGGCGGGAGCTCGCGCCCCTCGTCGTCGACGACGGCCATGCGGAGTCCCGGGAACGGCAGCCCCATCGAGCCCGGCTTCACCCGCATGTCGAGCGCGTTGGCGTTGCCGATCGGCAATCCGAACTCGCTCGAGCCGTAGTGATCGGTCACCGTCACGCCCCACTCCGCGCGGAAGAAGTTCACGACTTCGGCGTTGAGCGGCTCCCCGCAGCACGACACGCAGCGCAGCGTCACGCGGTACCGGCGCGCCGTCTCGGCGCCCAGCGCCATGACGGCGCGGAGCAGCGTGGGCGTCGTGGCGAGGTTCGTCACGCCCTGCTCGACGAGCTGCGACAACAGATATTCGGGCGATGGCGCCGCCTCGTGCGACACGACCGCGACGCCGCGAGCGAGCGCCGTCATGTAACAGACCAGCCCGTAGCCCCAGCCGGGATCGCCGGTCGGCCAGAAGACGTCGTCCGGGCGGAGGTCGAGACCGAACGCCGTATATGGATGCACCGCGAGCAGGAAATTCGCGGCGATCTGCACGCCCTTCGGCGGGCCGGTGGAGCCGGACGTGTAGAGGAGGACGGCGGGATCCTCGCGGCGGCACGGCGTCCGGATCGTCGCCGACGGCTGCGACGCGATCGCGCGCGCGAAGTCGATATCGGAGGCCGCCTCGGCGCCGATCGTCACGATGGCGAGGTCGGCCGGCACATCCGCCGGCACCTGCGCCCGGTACTCGCGGTGCGTGCAGAGCACGCTCGCGCCGCTGTGCGCGATGCGGAAGCGGATCGCGTCCGGTCCGAAGCCCGTGAAGATCGGCACCCAGATCGCGCCCGCCTTCCACGCGCCGATCATCGCGACGATCGTTTCCGGCACACGCGGCAGGAGGCCGGCGACGCGGTCGCCCTTGCGCACGCCGAGCGCGGCCAGCAGCTGCGCGAACCGGCTGCTCGCCTCGGCGAGCTCCTCGAACGTCGACGCGCGCGTCTCGCCCTGCCGGCCGCGCCAGCGGAGCGCGATGGACGGCGCACCGATGTGACGATCGACGAGCGTCGCGCCGAGGTCCACGGCGCCGTCCGCCGTCCATCCGAGCGCGGCGAAGCCGTCCGCCCAGCGAAACGCACGGCACGCCTCCGCGTGGCTCGGCCGGCTCACGACGCAGGATGCGCCCGCCCGAGCACGACGATGCGCGTGACGTCGCGCTCCGGCGGAATGCGGTCCAGCGCCGGCGACGCCGGCACGTCGAACTCGAAGCCGATCGTCCCGGCGCCGGCGCGATAGACGGCGAGCACCCGGCCGTCGAGGATCACGATGTCGGGCGTTCCGTACACGGACTGGACGCGGCGCATCGGCGAGCCGACCTTGATGCGGTCACGCGTGTGGAACACGGCGTTCGTCGTCGACAGTCGCTGGACCCGTCCGTCGCCGGCGAGCTCCGCCGTGACGAGCGCACGACCTTCACGGACGATGCGCAGCGCGGGCGATGGCTGTCGGCCGCGACGCAGATCGACCTCGACGATCTGGTGATCGCGATAGACACGGAAGACGTCGTCGCGCGTCGCCCCGATCCGGATGCGGCCCAGGCTCTCGCCGGTGATGAGGACGTTGCCGCGCTCGGCCCGGGCCGGAGAGATGCTGGCGACGACCAGCACGACGGCGAGGGCGATCCGGACCACGGCCGTCAGCGGCCGGTGAACTTCGGACGGCGGCGCTCGCGGAACGCGCGCACGCCCTCCTGATAATCCGCGCTCGCCATCGCGCGGTCGAGCATGCCGTCGATGTCCGGCGCGCGCCGCTCCGCCTCGCCGGCGGCGAGCGCCTGCAGCACGAGCTTCGCGCCGGCGATCGAGATCGGCGCGTTGTCGGCGAGCGTCTGCGCGAGATCACCGACGTCCTGCGCCAGGTCGCCGGCGAGCCGGTCGATGAACCCGATGCGGTACGCGTCGGTCGCGTCGAACCGTCGCGCCGTGTAGAGAATCTCCTTCGCGCGCGAGAGGCCGACCAGGCCGAGGAGATTGCGACAGTCGGGCGTGCCATAGACGATGCCGAGCCGCGCGGCGGGAATCGCGAAGATCGCGGAGCGGTCGGCCACGCGGAAGTCGCACGCCATCGCGAGCCCGCACCCGCCGCCGACACAGAAGCCGGCGATCGCGGCGATCGTCGGCTTCGCGATGCCCATGATCGCCTCGGTGCACCGGTCGACGGCGTGCTCGTACGCGGCGCCGTCCTCGACGCCGGTGCGCACCTCGCCGAACTCCCCGATGTCCGCGCCGGCGCAGAAATGCCCGCCGCCGCCGGTGAGAATGACCACGCGGACGTCGTCCGCCGCCGCGAATCCCTCGAACACGCGAGCGAGCTCGCGCCACATCCCGAGCGTCACCGCGTTCCGCTTGGCCGGACGATCGAGGGTGACGGTCGCGATGCCGGACGGCTCCACGCGCACGACGATGTCCATCACAGACTCGCCTCGCACCCGCTCCGCCTGCGGCTCCGCGCCGTGCTGCGGCTTCGCCCAACCATCACAGACTCGCCTCGCACCCGCTCCGCCTGCGGCTCCGCGCCGTGCTGCGGCTTCGCCCAACCATGCTGCGAGGTATATCAGAATTGTCGGGTCCCGGCTTCCGTGAGAGGATGCGGCGGCTCAAATGTCCCAGCGCGCTTTCACCGTCGGCGTCATCGGGCTCGGGTACGGCCGCGCCCACATTCCGGGCTTCCAGGCCAGCGGCTGCCGGGTCGTCGGCGTCTGTCAGCGCGACGAAGCGGCGGCGCGCGCGATCGCGCAGCGCTACCAGGTGCCCGGCGTGTTCACGCGCTGGGAAGATCTGCTCGCGCAGACGCGTCCCGACGTCGTCGTGATCGCCACGCCGCCTCACCTGCACCATCCGATCGCCGTCCGCGCCTTCGCGCAGGGGGCGCACGTGCTGTGCGAAAAGCCGCTCGCCATGTCGCGCGCCGAGGGCCAGGCGATGGTCGACGCGGCGAAAGACGCGGGCCGCGTCGCGATGACCGGCTTCAACTGGCGGTTCACGCCCGCGATGCAGCGGTTCCACGCGATGGTCCGCGACGGCGCGGTCGGCCGCGCGTTCCACGTCGGCGGCCGCTGGCTCGGCGGCCGCTGGGCCGACGAGAAACTGGCGCCGACGTGGCGCATGGATCGTACGCAGGCCGGGCACGGCGCGATGGGCGACCAGGGCGTGCACCTGATCGACATGATCCGGTGGAACTTCGGCGAGTTCCGTCGCGTCGTCGCGCACGTCGGCATCGGCCCGTCGCGCACGATCCCGGGCGGCGGCCGCGCGGCCGACGCGGAAGACTACGCGACCGTGCTCGGCGAGCTCGAGTCCGGCGCCGAAGTCACCCTGACGGTGAGCCGCGTCGCGCGCGGCGTCAACGAGCACACGGTCGAAGCGTATGGAAGCGCCGGCGCGCTCACCTTCCGCTCCGAGCGTGCATCGCCCCGCTGGTGGGGCGGCCAACTGCACGCGGCGTCCGGAAGCGCCGCCCTCGCACCCCTGCCGGTCGAGACCGGCGACGTCAGCGGCGATCCGATGGAGATCATCGGCCGCGTGACGATCGCTCCGCTCGTCACGACGCTCCTCGACGCCATCGAACGCGGCTCACCCGTGTCGCCATCGCTGGAGGACGGCCTGCGCGCGCAGGCCGTGCTCGACGCGGTCGGCGCATCGGTCACCCGCGGCGGCTGGGTCGAGGTCGCGGGGTGACGGACGACACGGCCGATGTTCTCCTCGCCGTCGCCCAGGCGCTCGCCGGCACCACCAATCCCCGGGAAATCGCCCGCCGCGCCGCCCGCGAGGTGACGCGCCTCCTCGGCGCCGAGACATCCGTGTACTTCCAGATCGACGACACCTACGAGTACGCGGTGGCGGTCGCGGGCTACCGCGTGCCGGAAGCGCTGCGGCGTCCCGAGCTGGCGCGCATCCGCATCGGTGACCTGCCGGTGTTCATCGGCGATGCGCTCGGTCGGCACGAGGCGGCCGCGACCGCGGGCGATCAGCCGTTCTTCGAAAACCCGTTCATTCAATCGCTCCCCGTGCGGCCGCAGTCGCTCCTGTACGCGCCGGTGGTCGAGGACGCGCGGCTCAAGGGCGCGCTCGTCAGCTACTGGTGGAACGAAACGCACCGCGTGACGGACCGCGAGATCCGGCTCGCGACGAGCGTGGCGCGGCGGGCGGCGATCGCGCTCGCCGCCGCGCGCGTGATCGAGCAGAGCGAGCTGCGGCGGCGCGAGGCGGAAGCGACCGAGCAACGGTACCGGAGTCTCTTCGAGCGCAGCCTCGCCGGCATGTTCCGCACGCGGCGCGACGGCGACGTCAGCGAATGCAACCCCGCCTTCGCGCGCATTCTCGGTTTCTCGACACCGAACGACGTGATCGGTCGCCGCGCCAGCGAGTTCTGGATGCAGCCGGCGGATCGCGAGGTCATGCTGGCCGCGGTCGAGCGCACCGGCGCGGTGACGAACGTCGAAGTCACGCTCAAGCGCGGCGACGGTCGGCCCGTCGCGGTCCTCATGAACGTCGCCTCGCTCGTCGACGCCGGCGAACGCGTCTTCGAAGGCCAGATCCTCGACATCACCGACCGCAAGCGCGCGGAAGCGGCGCGACGCGAGGCCGACGCGCTGCGGTCGGTGGCGAGTCTCGCGAACGGCGCGGCGCACGACATCAACAATCCGCTCACGGTGATCCGCGGCGTGCTCGAGCTGCTCGTGCAGCGGTCGGAAGAGAAAGTGTCGCTCCACCGCCTGACGCCGGCGCTGCGCGCGATCGAGCAGATCGCCGAGACGATCCGGCGCATGTCGCACATCACGCGCCTCGAGCTCGTGCCCGACGCGCCCGGCGACATGACGATGCTCGACATCCGCGAATCGGCGCCCGACGCCAATCAGACCAGCGCGCCGCCCGACTCGCCCGCCCCGCCCGATCGTCACGGCGCGTCCTTCGACTCGACCCCGTAGACGCGCATCGGGGCCGCGCGACCGCGCAGCGTCCGCGGACCGAGGTCCTCGAGCAGGAACTGATCGTGCCCATCGAGCCGCCGCACTGCGTCGGCAGACGCGGCGAAGCGCCGGCCGACCTCGCGCGTCACGTCTTCGAGCCGCGCGGCGGTGTTCATGACGTCGCCGTGGAACACGATCTCGCGCTTGCTGTCGCCGACCTCGCCGGCGATCACCGATCCGGCGTGGAGCGCCGCGCGCAGGCGCGCCATGCTACGCTGCGCGCCACTTCACGCAAGGAGGCCGCATGAGCACACCGCCCGCCGCCACCACCGCGCGCGACGTCGTTCGCCAGGTCGCGCCGAAGCTGATCGAGCTGTCGGAAAAGATCCTCTACGCCGACGTCTGGGAGCGGCCCGGGCTGTCGAAGCGCGATCGCAGCCTCGTCACCGTCGCCACGCTGATCGCGCTCGGCCGGTCCGAGCAGCTCAAGGGACATCTCGAGCGCGGGCTCGCGAACGGTCTGAAGCGCGACGAGATCGGCGAGGTGATCACGCATCTCGCGTTCTATGCCGGATGGCCGGCGGCGATGACGGCCGGTCGCGTGGCGCAGCAGGTCTTCGAGGCGAAGGGCTGAAGACAACGGGAATTCGAGGAGCGCCACGGGTTCCCCGGGGCGCTCCGAGCGCGGGGGGTCTGGGGGCCATTTCGGGGCCCCCAGCTATATCGATCGTGATGCCCGTGCGCGATGCCGCGCAGACGCTCGACGCCGCCGTCGCGAGCATCCGGGAACAGACCGAGCGCGACTGGGAGCTGATCGCCGTCGACGACGGTTCCGAGGACGATTCGGCCGCACGACTCGCCGCGCTCGCCGCCGCCGACGCGCGCATCCGCGTGCGATCGACGGCGCGGCGCGGCCTCGTCCCCGCGCTCCGGACGGGACTCGGGCTGGCGCATGGCGCGCTCATCGCTCGAATGGACGCCGATGACCTCGCGCGGCCCGAGCGGCTCGCGCGGCAGCGCGCGCACCTCGAGACGCATCCCGAGACGGGTCTGGTCGCGACGCGCGTGGCGTTCGACGGTGATCGCGCCACCGCCGGCGGGTACGCGCGCTACGTCGACTGGACGAACGGCCTGCTGAGCGCCGACGACATCCGGCTCGCCAGCTTCATCGAATCCCCGTTCGCCCATCCGTCCGTCATGTTCCGTCGCGACGTGGTCGACCGGCACGGGGGATACGCCCAGGGCGACTTCCCCGAGGACTACGAGCTCTGGCTGCGGTGGCTCGCGGCCGGCGTGCGCATGGAGAAGCTTCCCGACACGCTGCTCGTGTGGCGCGACACGCCCGGGCGCCTGTCGCGCCACGACGGGCGCTACGATCCCGACGCGTTCGCGCGCGTGAAGGCGACGTATCTTGCGCGCTGGCTTCGCACGCACAACGCGCATCACCCGACCATCGCCGTGTGGGGCGCCGGACGCGTGAGCCGGCGCCATGCGCGGCACCTCGCGGCGCGCGGCATCGCGATCGACGCCTGGATCGACATCGATCCGGCAAAGATCGGCCAGCAGATCGAGGGTGCGCCGGTCATCGCGCCGGCGGACCTCGGCGAGCCCGGCCGCCGGTTCGTCGTGTCCTACGTCGGGAGCCACGGCGCGCGAGAGATCATCGCGGCGGCGCTCGACGCCCGCGGCTATCGCCCGGGCCGGGATTACGTCCTCGCGGCGTGAGGCTCGCTCCGAGTATTCTGTGCGCATGCCTGCGACCCGCCGCGCCGTGCTGCGCGCGATCGCGCTGGCCGCGCTCGCGATGCCGGCCGCCGCTCGCGCCCAGGGCCGGCCGATTCACCTCGTCCTCACGCCGTCACAGAAGCCGACCAATCTGATCGATGCCGGCGAGGAGTTCGCGCAGGCGCTCGCGAAACTGAGCGGCATGCCGTTCCGCGTGACCGTCGCGTCGGACTACGCCGCCGTCATCGAGGCGCTCCGGAATCGCACCGCCGATCTCGCATTCGTCCATCCCGTCGGGTACGTGCTCGCCCATCGCGAGGCGAAGGCGACGATCCTCGCGCGCAATCTCTGGCACGGGAAGGCCACGTTCACCTCGCGCATCTACGTGCGCCGTGACTCGGGCCTGAAACGGCTCGAAGACCTGCGCGGCAAGACGTTCGCGTTCGTCGACCCGGCGAGCTCGTCCGGCTACACGTACCCGATGGTCATGCTCATGCAGCGCGGCCTCGTGCGAAACCGCGATCCGAAGACGTTCTTCCGCGAGGTCGTCTTCTCCGGCGCGCACGACGCGAGCATGCGGGCCCTGCTCAACGGCCACGTCGACGCGATCGCGTCGTTCGACATGGCGCGCGAGCAGTACCTGAAAGACGCCGCGGAGCGCGACCGCATCGTGTGGATCGCCGAGACGCCGCCGATCCCCGAGGCGGGGATCGCTGCGCGCGACGGAATGGATCCCGCCGTGTTCGCGAAGATCCGCGCCGCGCTGCTGCAGATCAAGGGTCCCGCATATGCCGCGCTGCTCAAGCGGCTGTACGACATCGACGGCTTCGAGCCGGCAGAAGACCGCGACTACGATCCCGTTCGCGCCGCGGTCGACATGCTCGGTCTCCGGCCGCGCTGAACACCACCGTCCCGGCCGAGCGCCGTGCCCCGATGATCGAAGTCACCGGACTGCGCGTCGTCCGGCCGCCCGACACCGTCGCGCTCGACGGCGTCGATCTCACCATCACGGTCGGCGAATTCGTCGTCATCCTCGGACGCAGCGGCGCCGGCAAGACCACGTTCCTCCGCGCCATCAACCGGCTCGTCGAGCCGACGGCCGGCACGATCCGCGTGGACGGCCGGGACGTCACCGGCGCCGGGCCCGCGCGCCTGCGCTCGGTGCGCCGGCGCATCGGCATGGTGTTCCAGCAGTTCAACCTCGTCCGGCGCGCCACCGTCCTCGACAACGTCCTGGCCGGCCGTCTCGGGTACGCCGCCCAGCTGCCGAGCCTCATCGGCCGCTTCGCAGGCTCGGACCGTGTCGTGGCGCTCGACTGTCTCGACGCGGTCGGCCTCGGACATCTCGCCCGGCGCCGCGCCGACACGCTGTCCGGCGGCGAGCAGCAGCGCGTGGCGATCGCGCGGGCGCTGGCGCAGACGCCGGCGGTGATCCTCGCCGACGAGCCGACCGCGAGCCTCGATCCGCAGCTGACGACGACCATCATGGACATCCTGCGCGACATCAACGCCGACCGCGGCCTGACGATCGTCGTCAGCCAGCATCAGCTCGAGGTCGCGCTGCGCTACGCGCACCGCATCGTCGGATTTCGCGCCGGGCGCCTCTGCTTCGACGGCCCGCCGTCCGCGGTGACGCCGGCGGTCGTGCGCGAGATCTACGACGACGGATCGGCGGCATGACGCGCGCGCCGCTGTTCGTCGCCGTCGTCGTGCTCGCCTGGCTCGTGTGGGACACGAGCGCCGATCCCGTCGCGCTCGCGCGCGGCCTGCCGTGGATGTTCGAGTTCTTCCGCCGGATGTTCCCGCCGGATTTCTCGGTGCTGCCGTCGGCCGCGGTCGCCGCGGTTCGCACCGTGGAGATCGCGCTGCTCGGGACGACCGTCGCCGCGGTGCTCGCGCTGCCGCTCGGATTCGTCTCTGCGCGCAACGTGGCCGCGCCCGCCCTGTTCTATCCCGCGCGCGGCGTGCTGAATCTCTTCCGCAGCGTCGACACGCTCGTCTACGCGCTCGTCTTCGTCGCCGCGGTCGGCCTCGGGCCGTTCCCGGGCGTGCTCGCCGTCGTGGCGTACACGACGACGTCGCTGGCGAAGCTCTATTCCGAAGCCATCGAAGGCATCGACCCGGGTCCGGTGGACGCGATCACGGCGACGGGCGCGACGCGGTTGCAGGTCTTGAGATTCGGCGTGCTGCCGCAGGTGCTGCCGCTGTTCCTCTCGTACGTGCTCTACCGCCTGGAGACGAACATCCGCGCGGCGACGGTGCTCGGCTTCGTCGGCGCCGGCGGCATCGGCTTCTATCTCCAGACGTATCTCAGGATGATCGACTACTCCGCCGCGGCGACCGTGCTGCTCGTCACCGTCGCGATGGTGATGATCGTCGACTTCGTGAGCTCGAAGCTGCGCGCGCGGCTCATCTGATTTGGCTGGGGGCCCCGAAATGGCCCCCAGACCCCCAAACGCTCGGAGCGCCCGGGGAACCCGTGGCGCTCCTCGACACCCCCGGTCCCGTGCGCCGCTACGCGCCGAGGTCCTCCGTGAGCGGCGCGAGCGTCGGCGGCGACAGCGCGTCGGCGCCGAGCTTCTCCCAGTGCCACTCCGGAACCGTGCGCCAGAGACGCTCCGACTCTTCCTGGGCCTCGGCGAGGAGCTGCGCTTCGTCGACGCCGACGACGCGGCCGTGCTCCACCACCGCGCGGCCGTCGACGAACACCTGCTCCACGTCGTCGGTCGTGGCGCAGTTCACCAGCGCCTTGATGGGATCGCGATACGGGCCGATCCGGATCTTCTTCAAGTTCACGACGACGAGATCGGCCTTCGAGCCCGGACAGAGGCGGCCGAGGTCGTCGCGGCGCAGCGCCCGCGCCCCCGCCAGCGTCGCGGCGTTGAGCACGTCACCGGCCGTCGCGACGGTGAAGTCGTGATCGACGACCTTGCAGAGGAGCGACGCCCAGCGCATCTCGCTGACGAGGTCGCGCGGGTACGTGTCGGTGCCGAGCCCCACGTTCACGCCGGCCGCGCGGAACCGATGGAACGACTCGAGCGCGTTGCCACGCCGCGCGAAGACGAGCGGACAGTGCGCGACCGTCGTGTGCGTACGCGCGAGGATCTCGAGGTCCCGTCCGGCCGGCAGCGCCGCGAGGTGATGGGCCGTCGAGATCATGCAGTGACCGAGGATCGCGTCGGGCCCGAGCAGGCCGACGTCCTCGAGGAACTCGACCGGCGTCTTCCGATGCCGCCGGAGGATCTCGTGGAACTCGAGCAGGTTCTGCCCGGCGTGGATCTCGATGCCCACGCCGAGCTCGTCGGCGGCCTGTCGTGTCGCGCGCAGGAGCTCGGCGCTGCACGTATCGACCTGATAGGGATACAGCATGCCGCGCAGCCGATCGCCATGCGCGCCGCCGTACGTCCGGATGAACTCCTTCGCGCGCTCCAGGCCCTGCCGTCCGGCGTCCTCGTCCCAGTCGTAGACGAGCGCGCCGTCGTCCTCGAGCACGTACGAGCCCGACTTGAACGCCGGGCTCAGGTACGCACGGATGCCGAGCGCGCCGATGGTCTCGACCATCGAGGCGTCGACGCCGCCGATCGGGAGCACCGTCGTGCAGCCGCTCTTGAGCAGCTCGACGAGCGCGAAGCGGGCGCCGCGCGTCCGGTCGCCACGGGCGCCGAGCGCGGTCTGGCCCCGGGGCGCCGCGAAATAGTTCAGGAAGCCGGCCTGGAAGAAGTCGCGCCGGCCGACATCCGCGATGAGGCGGCCGCCCGCTTCGGTGTCGGCATGGCAGTGCAGATTGACGAGGCCGGGAATGACGAGCTTGCCGCCGACGTCGATGTGCCGGTCGCTGGCGCCGTGGTACGCGCGCCCGATGAAGACGACCCGGTCGTCGTCGAAGACGAGATCGCCACCGTGCAGGAGACGGTGACTCCCCGCGGTGTACGCCACGACGTCGCCGCCCTCGAGCCATGTTCGCATTCGGCGCTCCTTCCCCGGTCGCGGACGCGTGAAGATACACCGGAACGCGTAGAATGCGGAATGCGATGAGGCGCGCCGCTGCTCTCGGTCTGCTCTCCCTGTGCGTCGCGTGCACACCCGGCGCACCGCGGAGCGCGACGGGCGCAGCGAGCGATCGCGGCGGTCCCGCCGACCTCGTGGTCCGCTACACGGCCACGCCCGGCTCGCCGTTCGAGATCGGCAAGTGGTACCGCCGCTGGGCGCGCTACGGCATCACCGTGACCAACCACGGCTCCGGCGTCGCGCTCGCGACCATGCTGACCGTGACGTTCGGCGACGGCCGTCCGGGGTTCGCGCCGATGCCCGTCGACCCCAAGGTGTTCGCAGCGAGCGCCGGCACGTGCGCGCCGCGGACAACGCCGCAGACCCCACGGGCGGTCATGTGCCGCCTCGGGAACATCGCGCCGGGCGACACCGTGACGGTCGAGGTCGGGGCCCGGGCGCATTACACCGGGTCGCTCCATGCGACGGCCGAGGTCACGAGCGCCGCGGACCCGACGACCGACAACAACACGGCGAAGACGGAGACCTCGTTGAAGTGCGAGGGGTGCGGAGGCAAGTAGCCATGGCCGGTGCGACGCTGCTGCTCCACGACACGACGCTCGTCACCGCCGACCCGGCGGGCGCGATTCACACCGATGCGGCGATCGTGATCGCCGGTGACCGGATCGCCGCGCTCGGGCCAACGCGGGATCTGCTCGCCCGGTATCCGGCGGCCGAGCGCATCAGTGCGCGCGGACGCGCCGTCCTGCCGGGCTTCGCGAACACGCACACGCACTTCCCCATGACGCTGGCGCGCGGTATCTACGAAGACCTCTCGCCGCCGCATCGACCGCCGTTCGAGGGCGGGCTGGCGCATCTGCCGCTTCCCGAGCTGTCGCGCGGCGAGCTCGAGGTGATGGTGCGGCTCGCGGCGCTCGAAGCCATTCGCAGCGGCACGACGCTCGTGCTCGAGGACGGCACCCGGCTCGACCGGTATGCGGACGTGCTCGTCGCGAGCGGGCTGCGGTACCTCGCCTGCGAGCGCGCGTGGGACCGCGCGCGGGCGTCGATCGGACAGCCGGGGCCGTTCGAGCTCGACCGGACGCTGGCCGACGAGGGGCTCGAGCGCGTGGCCGCGTTCCACGCGCGCTGGAACAATGCCGCCGATGGCCGCATCCGCGCCGGCGTCGCGGCGTGGGCGCCGGACATGGTCTCGCCCGAGCTGTTCGCGCGACTCCGCGGATTACAGGACTCGCTCGAGACGATCGCGACGCTCCACCTGAACCAGATCTGGGGTGAAGTCGCCGCGGTGCGAGAGCAGCGCGGCATGCTGCCGGCGGAATACGTCGCGCGCACCGGCTTCCTGTCCGAGCGCGTCGTCGCCGCGCACTGCCGGTGCATGACCGCCGGGGAGGAACGCCTGCTCGGCGACGCGCGCGCGGCCGTCGCGTTCAACGCGTGCATCGCGGCGCGGCGCGGGCTCTCGCCGCGCATCGCGGAGCTCGAGCGCGCCGGCTGCCTGATCACGATGGGCACCGACAACATGGCCGAGGACATGATCGAGGTCATGCGCACCGGCATGTTCATGGAGCGCGTGCGCCGCGAGGATGGCCGGCAGCCGACGCCGGAAGACATGCTCGTCTGGGCCACGCGCAACGGCTATCGGGCGCTCGGCGTCCAGGACGGCGGCTCGCTCGCCCCCGGCCACAAGGCCGATCTGATCGTCGTCGACCTCGAGCGCCCGCATCTGTCGCCGGCGATCCGTGTCGTGTCGACGCTCGTCCATCAGGCCCAACCCGCCGACGTCGTGGCGGTCATGGTCGACGGCCGGTGGGTCATGCGCGACGGTCGCATTCTCACGATCGACGAAGCGGCCGTCGTCCGCGAGGCGCGACAGGTCGCGCGGTCGGCGTGGAAGCGACTGTTCGAGCGGCGGCCGGATCTCGCGGTGCCGTCCGGCTTCGATTTCGCGACCGACTGATCCCTCGCGCCGCCGGAGCCGATCCATGACCCCATCCGCCCGCGTTCGAGTCGGCGCCGTCTCCTATCTGAATACGAAGCCGCTCGTCTACGGCCTCCAACCGGACGATCCGCGCATCGACCTCGCGTACGACCTGCCGAGCCGCCTCGCGGACGGTCTCCACGAGGGCCGGCTCGACGTCGCGCTGATCCCCTCGATCGAGGTCTTCCGCAACCCCGGGTACGCGATCGTGTCGGACGCGTGCATCGCCGCGCACGGGCGCGTCCTGAGCGTGCGGCTGCTCGGGCGCGTGCCGCTGCGCGAGGCGCGCAGCCTCGCGCTCGACGAGGGCTCGCGCACGAGCGTCGCGCTCGCCCGTCTGCTGCTGAACGAGCGCTTCGGGCTCGAACCGGCGCTGCATCCGTTCCCCATCGGAGCGCGGATCGAAGACACGACGGCGGACGCCGTGCTCGTCATCGGCGACCGCGCGATCCATCCTCCCCGCGGCGGCTTCGTCGAGAACTGGGATCTCGGCGAGGAGTGGCGGCGGTGCACCGGCCTGCCGTTCGTGTTCGCCGTGTGGGCGGCGCGCGACGGCGGCGTGGCGCCGGCCGTTGCCGGGGCGCTGTCGGCCAGCCGCGACCTCGGCGTGGCGAATCTCGCGACGATCGCCGCGCGCGAAGCGTCCGCCGTCGACCTCACGCGTGACGCGTGTCTCGCCTATCTGCGGGACAACCTGCACTTCCGGCTCGGTCCATCCGAGATCCGCGGGCTCGAGACGTTCTATCGGAGCGTGCACCGTCTCGGCCTCGCCGCCGATGGCTGGCGCGGACGCTTCGCCGGCGTGCCGCCGGGCCGGCTATGATCTCGTCCATGCGACTGGGATTTTCGCTGCCGATGGCGGGCGCCTGGGCGACCCCGGACAATCTCGTGACGGTCGCGCAACGCGCCGAAGTGCTCCGGTATTCGTCCGTCTGGGTGTTCCAGCGCCTGCTCTATGCGCTCGAGCCGAAGAACGAGTATTACGGCGCGCCGGGTCGTACGTGGCCGAAGCCGTTCGAGCACGTGCTCGATCCGATCGTCGCGCTCGCCTACGTCGCGGCACGCACCGAGCGGATCCGCCTCGGCACGAGCGTGCTGATCACGCCGTTCTACACGCCGGCCCTCCTCGCGAAGCAGCTCGCGACGCTCGACGTCGTGTCGAAGGGCCGCCTGCACGTCGGACTCGGGATCGGCTGGTCGGAGGACGAGCACGACGCCGTCGGCGTCCCGTTCCGCGACCGCGGCGCGCGCGCCGACGAGTTCCTGCGCTGCCTGAAGGCCATCTGGACCGACGACGTCGTCGAGTTCCGCGGGCGGTTCTATCGGATGCCGAAGTCGAAGGTGGAGCCGAAGCCGGTGCAGAAGCCGCATCCGCCGATCACGCTCGGCGGCTACAGCGCCGCGACGGTACGGCGCGCGGTGACGCTCGCCGACGGCTACAACGGCGGCAACATCCCGCTGGACCGCATCGCCCCGCTCGTCGACGAGGTGCGGACCGCCGCCAAGGCCGTCGGCCGCGATCCCGCCACGCTGGAGATCGTCTGCCGCGGATCGTTCCGCGTGCATCCGGCGCCGCAGGGCGCGGGCCGCCGCGCGCTGTGGGGCACCATCGACGAGATCCGCGAAGACGTCGCGCGCTACGCCGCGGCCGGCGTCACCGAGCTGTTTCTCGAGGCCAACTTCGATCCGACCGCCGCGCGGATCGACCGCGCGCTGGAATACATGACCGCCCTCGCACCCCGACCTTCGACTGGAGGAGCCGCATGACCCGCTCGCTACGTCTCGCGCTCGCGTTCGCACTCCTCGCCGCGCTGGCGCCGCTCGGCGCCGGAGCGCTCGCCGCCGACATCAAGCTGAAGGGCGTGTCGAACAGCCGCCCGCAGGTGCAGTTCAAGATGTGGGAGTGGATGGCCGCCGAGCTGCCGAAGCGCACCGGCGGCAAGGCCGAGATCGAGCTCACGAGCCTGCCCGAGCTCGGCCTGACCGGGTTCGAGCTGGTGCGCGTGATGCGCGCCGGCCTCGTCGACATCGCCGACGTCCTGCCCACGTACGTCTCGGGCGACGTCCCGCTCATCGAGGGCGTCGACCTGCCGGGCTTCTTCAGCTTCGACGAGTTCGACAAGTCGCGGCAGGCGCACGTCGCCTGGCACAAGGTCATGAAGGCGAACGAAGGGAAGCTGGGTGGTGTCTTCCTCGGCTCGTACGGCTACGCGTACCAGGTGCTCTTCAGCCGCAAGCCGATCAGCTCGCTCGCCGACATGAAGGGCCTGAAGGTCCGCGTGTTCGGCGCGGCGCAGACCGACTTCGTCCGCGCGCTCGGCGCGGAACCGGTCTCGCTCGCGGTCGCCGAGGTCTACTCCGCGCTCGAGCGCGGCACGGTGGACGCCGCGATCACGGGCACCATCGCGGGCTTCAACCTCAAGTGGTTCGAGGTGACGAAGTACATGGTCGATCTGCAGATGGGCCCCGTGATGATCGGCCTCGTCGCGAGCAAGCGCACGTGGGATCGCCTGCCGGCCGACGTGCAGAAGGCGCTCCACGGCATCGGCGGCGAGCTCACGCAGCGCGGCTGGGACCTGGCGAAGACGAGCACCGCGGAAGGCATCGCCGGCAACAAGCAGAAGGGCATGACGTGGATGCCGTTCAAGCCGGAATGGAAGGGGCCGATCCGTGACGCGGTGCAAAAGATCGTCCTGCCGAACTGGGTGAAGCGCGCCGGGCCGGACGGCAAGACGGCATTCAACGAGGTGCTGGCGCCGGCTGTGGGGTATCCCGCCCCGTAGCGCCGGCGAAGCTCACTCGCTGGACGTCGACGCGCGCCCGGCCGCGATTGTTGCCGTAGAAGACGTCGTTGACCCCGGGCAGGCCGATGACCGCGTCGTTGACGTAGAGAAACAGCTCGCCGGTTCGACGCGCCTTGAGGTCCGCGATCAGCTCGTCCGGTCCGGCTCTTCTCCACGGTCTGGTGTCCGGGTCGAGCGGATATTCATCGGCCCCGACGGCGCCGATCCGCGCGATCGGCCGGAACCAGGATCGGTTCAGCACGCGCCGGAGCGGCAGCGCGGAGAACATCCGCGACCGGGCGCCGATGCTCTCGAGCTCGCCGATCTCGAACCCACGCAGCTGGACGGCGTACTGGCGGTCGTGCCAGTCACGGGGCTCCTTGAGCGTAATGCGATACCGGCGCCCCTCGACGAGCTCGATGCCGGTCGACCAGCACATCGAGGACGACGGAAAGCCGCCGGTCGACGTCTCCCTGACGACTTCGAGGCTGACGAGCGGCGCGCGGGTGCCCTCCCGGCAGAAGGCGCCCGCGGCGTCCGCGATGTCGAACGCCACGTGACTGACGGCGGTCAGTCCCAGATAGAGAAGGAGCAGCGCGGAGACGAAGGGAACGATGTGCCGCTTCATCGCCGAATGCGCGGCCTGGTACATCCGGTTCGTGCGCAGCGTGTACACGAACCCGCCGGGTGCCGGCGCCGCCGGGACCGCGCGAGCGCCCAGGACGGTGCGCCAGATCGCGTGCATGGCGCCGTTGATGCCGTGACCGAGCACCACGCCCCTTCGCATCAAGGCCACGAGGATCACGAGACCGATGAGGAACCGGCCCGGATTCGACGCAAACGCGTCGAGCCACCATCCCGCGAAGCCCGGCAGGAACGTGCCGACCAGCCGGACGGATTCCGAGACGATGCGGAGTGGCGTCGAAAACTCCTGCGCGCGATCCGTCTGATACAGCACGGGAAAGAACGCGAGATATCCCGACGCGAACAGCGTCAGGAAGTAGACGAGCCGGCGCCACCACACCAGGTCCCACACGCGTTCCTGGGCGCGCGCGCGGGCCCGGGCCTGGTCGGGCGATTCGAACGGGTTCTTCGGGCCATCGAGGATCTCGCCGTCCTTCGTCACGACGGCATACGTCTCCGGAAGACCGATCGGCCCGTACGCACGGGCCCCGTTCACGGCGCGGTCGAGCGCGGACTCGTGAATCTTGGGCAGAGGGATCGTCACTTCGTCGTCGGCCCGCCGGGACAACCGGCGATGCGAGAGCTCGTACACCTTCCGGGGACCGTACCGGTAGTAGCCCGCGAGGCCGTGTCGTGAGTCGTAGAGCCGGCCGTCCTTGTCGGCCGCGGATCGCGCATGCACGACGGCGTCCGGATCCGCATCCGGACTGCTCTTGAGACGGAGACCGCAGCGCTGCGCTTCCTTCATGATCCAGACGAGCGAGACGTGCGCGAGCGAGTCGTCGGGATAGCCACCGCCGACGTTGGAATGACTCCCGACGAACCAGACCTGGCTGATCCGCTCGTCCGCCACCCACCGGCGGCCCTCTCCGTCGGGCGGCGCCGGCGGCTCGCCGCGCTCCGACCAGAGCACCGGGTGAAAGGTCGTTCGCTCGTCGTCGAGCGCCAGCGCGTGGCAGGCGCGCTGCACGGTGCGCCCGAGCTTGCGGTTCGGCAGCTCCAGCGGCCAGATCCACTGGCTCACGCCGCGCGTCATCTCTTCGATCGGCAGGCCGTAGGCCGCCACGGTGTCCCACAACCCCACGAACCGGATGGGCACGTCCTGGACGTTGTCGTTCCGGTCGTAGGACGGCCATCCCGTGAGGCGACGGACGACGGCGAGGCCGAGGTCGCGAAGGCCCCGAAACACGGTTTCGACGCGCAACAGCGAGTGGAACCGTTCCTTCCGATACGCGCGGTACGCGCCCGCGGCACGGCGATGAAGGTCCGCCTCCGTGTGATACGGGACGAGGCCCTGGGTGCCGACGAGACCGAGCAGCACGCGGATCGTGAACGCTCCGCGACTGAAGCCGAACGCGTAGACGTGCGCGCCCGGCTCGTGGTTGCGGCAGAGGAAGCGGTACAGGTCGAGGACGTTCCGCTTCAATCCCCAGCCGAACGCCCCGCCGAGCAGCGCCAGGGGTTTGAACGACGAGCTCCCGACCCCGTCGTCGTACACCGCGACGTGGGCCGAGTTCGTGAGGTCGAGCGACTGGAACGTCCGCCAGACGTTCGTGCGCCACACCTTCGAGGCGGCGTTCCCCGTGCCGTCCGACAGCAGAACGATGTGCTTCGGACCTGTGGCCGAACCGGCGAGGTTTCCCGGGAGACTCAATCCAGACCCCTCTCCCAGCGCGGGCTCGACGAAAATGCACGAACGGACGCAGCCGCGCAAGCGAATTGATGAAACACACCGAGGGGCCAGCGATTTTTGACATGCCCGGCGGCGCGGACTAGGCTGCGCGCGGGAGGAACTGCGTGATGAGCCACAGCCCGACCGGAGTGTCCGTCATCGAGCAGCTCGCGGCCTATGCGGCCAACGAATCGTTCGAGAAGCTGCCCGACGCGGCCGTGCGGGCGGCGCGGCGCGCCATGCTCGACACGCTCGGCGTGATGCTCGCGGGCTCGGTGGAAATCACGGCGTCCCGCGTGCGCGCGCTCATCGCCCATCGACGCGGCGCGGACGAGGCGACGGTCGTCGGGACGGGTGTGCGCGCGCCGGTGGAAGATGCCGCGCTCGCGAATGGCACCGCTGCGCACGCGCTCGATTACGACGACCTCCACCAGTCGCTGTCCGGTCATCCGTCCGTCCCGGTGCTGCCGGCGGCGCTCGCGCTCGCGGAACGGGAACGTGCGGCCGGCACGGCGCTCGTGACGGCCTTCGTCGTCGGCGTCGAGCTCGAAGCGAAGCTCGGACGCGTGTTCAATCCCGCTCATTACGAAGTCGGCTGGCATGCGACGGCGACGCTCGGCGTGTTCGGCGCCGCCGCGGCGTCGGCGAAGCTGCTCGGCGCGTCGACCGCGACGATGGCGCGGGCGCTCGGGATCGCCGCGTCGCTGGCGAGCGGCATCAAGGCCAACTTCGGCACGGACTGCAAGCCGCTCCACGCCGGCCATGCCGCACGCTGCGGCGTCGAGGCGGCGCTGCTCGCCGCCGCCGGATTCACCGCCAACGCTCGCGTGCTCGAGCACGGCGACGGCTTCGGCTCGACGTACGGCGCGGGCAGCCCGCTGGCGTGGGATCACGCGGTCACCGGGCTCGGCGCACCGCACGAGATCGTCGATCCCGGCGTCGGCGTGAAGCGGTTCCCGGCGTGCGCGAGCACGCACCAGGCGCTCGACGCGACGCTCGCGCTCGCCGAAGAGCACGCGATCGATCCGGCGTCCGTCGAAGCGGTCGAGTGCGCCGTGCACTACCTCGCGCCCCATCAGCTCATCTACGACCGCGCCGAGACGGGCCTGCAGGGCAAGTTCTCGATGCCGTACTGCGTGTCCGCCGCGCTGCTCGATCGCGCGGTCCGCTTCGCGCAGTTCGAAGACGATCGCGTCCGGCGCGCCGACGTGCAGGCGTTCATGCCGAAGGTGCGCATGGTCGTGCATCCGGACCAGACGACGCGGGAATGCCTGCCGACGCGTTTCAGCGAAGTGACGATCACGCTCGCGAACGGCCGCCGCCTGCAGCGCCGCGTGTCGCAGGCCAAGGGCCAGCCGAAGAACCCGCTCACCGACGCGGAGCTCGAAGCGAAGTTCCGTGACTGTGCGACCCGCGTCATGTCGGCCGCGCGCGTCGAGACGCTGCTCGGCCAGATCAAGGCGCTCGAGACGGTGACGGACGTGAGCGCGCTGACGAGACTGCTGACCGGTTAATGAACCTCGCGGAATTGGTCGACGACCCCGCCCACGGCCGCTGCGGGCTCGCCTGTACGCCGGTGCCCGTTCCGGAGCGTGACGAGCGCGACCCCCCCATCCCCCAGAGGGGGCCGCGCGAGGGCTGTCCATCATCCGCGAGCCGCGCTCGCCCCGCGCCGGAACGGGCGCGGCGACGACGGCTCGCCCGCAGCGGCCGTGGGCGGGGTCGTCGACCAATTCCGAGAGAATCACTGGCCCGCAGTATTCATGA
>JACPCW010000046.1 GCA_016184365.1 Candidatus Rokuibacteriota bacterium | reverse complement strand
CGAGCGGGCGATCAACTCGCGGAATGCCGGAGCGATCCCCAGCCCGGCGCTCGGTTTCGGCGGCTCACGCGCGATCGTTCAGGAATAAAGCGCGCTAGGGCGCGGCGAGCAGCGCGGCCGCCGCCGGCGCGTCACCCGACGCGAGCCGGTCGACCACATCGCGCGCGAGCCCGGCGGCGCGCGTTTCGCCCTCCGGACCTTCTCTGACCAGCTCCCGATACCGGCGGGCCAGCTCGCGCGCGGCGGACACGTCGCCGGGCGCCGCCGCGAGCTCTCCGGCCCGCAGCGCGCGCGCGAGCAGGTCGTCGAAAACGCCGTACATCCGTCGCCGCACGTCGCCGTACCCCTTCACGAGCGTCGCCGCGCGCGCGAGCTCGCGCGCGAGCTCGACGTCCCAGGCGCTCGCGCGCGCGACGGCGGCGAGCCAGCGTTCCATCCGCGCGTGCTCGTGCCGCGCGCGGTATGACACCGGGCGCAGCCGACGGCACCGCGCCAGCAGCCAGAGCCGCAGGTAGCCGCTGACCGTCGTCGTCTTCACGTGCTGCCCGAGCGACGGACGTCCGTGCGGCCACCGCCGCTCGGCCCACTGCGCGAACGGGCGCACGAGACGATCCGGCAGGATGCCGTAGATCTCGTCGAGGTCCGGCTTCAGGTAATCCGTGACGACGATCTCCGCGTCCGGCGCGCGCGCGTCCCGGCGAATCCGGTCGAAGCGCGAGCGACGCGTCTTGAGATCCGCCACGCGGATCGCGTCCTCGTACGTCATCCAGACGGCGAGGTTGCGCGCGACGAGGGTGGCGAGCTCGGCGTCGCCGGCGAAGAATGGTCGCAGCCGCGCGACGTAGCGCTCGGCGTACGCGCGGTCCTGATAGTCGAGGAGCCGCTCGATCCCCTGCGCGACGATCGACCGCAGCCCGATCGGAACGTCGGGGGCCCCGACATGGCCCCCCACACCCCCCGGACGCTCGGCAGCCGCCGGGTTCCCCGGCGGCTGCCTCGATTCCGCAGCAGGTGATTCGGCTGTTCCGCCGGCCGCGCCCGCGCGCGCGCGCGCGAGACCGAGCTCGAACCCGCGGAGGTTCGCCGTCACCTGGATGCCCTTCCGCTCGATCGCCGCGCGATAGCCGTCGGCGGGAATCGGAAACGCACCGCTGCCGGCGAGCGCGCCGAGCAGGATGGCGTTCGCTTCCGTCTCGTGCTCGCGCGCCAGCGCGAGCGCGTCGAACGCGAGGAGCTGCCGCGCGAACGCCTGGGCGCCGGCCATCAGCCGCTCGGTCGGATACACGTTGCCCGCCGTCGTGATCTTTTCGTGGATCGAGTACAGCCGATGCGTGCTCGCGATGATGGTCGTGCGCGCCGGCGACGGGAACCCGAGCTCGATCATGCGGCCGACTTCGAGCAGCTCCCGAGCCGGTGCGCTGCGCGACGCCGGGAATCGACGTGCCGTGCGCGCGCAGACCCGCGAGGCCGGCCGCGTCGACGATCCATTCCGACAGGACGCCGCCGCCCTGACCGCCGACGGCGGGAATCAGCAGCGACGACAGGCGCGCGTCGCTCACGCCGTCGCGAGACGCCCGATGACGGCGCGGCGCACGCGTCCGAGGACGCGCTGCCACGCGCTCGGGTTGCGGACCACGCGCACTTCGTAGAACGACGGGCAGAGCACCGCGGCGTGCGCGACTTCACCGCACACCCCGCAGCCGACACAGGTGTCGTCGACGTGCGCGATCGGGTCGTCGCGCATCGGATCCGGGTTCGCCCGCAACGTGAGCGACGGGCACCCGTTGAGCCGCATGCACGAATGGTCGCCGGTGCAGACGTCGGGATCGACCCCGAACCGAGGCTGCTCGACGGTCTCGCCGGCGGCGATGCGCGTGCGCGCGACCGGCTTCTCGCGCCGCTGGCGCTCCAGCTGGCACTCGCCGCGCGCGATCACGACCTTCAACCCGCGCTCGCGCGTGGTCAACGCATCCCGCAGCGTGCGCAGCATGTCGGGGATCCGGTAGGAGTTGACCTCGCGGATCCACTTCACGCCGACGCCACGCAGCGCGTCGGGAATCGTCATGCCGGTCGGCTCGCGCCGCGCGTTCGTCCCGGTGGACGGATTGTGGTGCTGACCCGTCGCGGACGTGTAGAGGTTGTCGACGATGACGAGCACCGAGTCCTGCTTGTTGTACACGGCGCTGGCGACGCCATTCGTCAGGCCGTTGTGCCAGAAGCCACCGTCACCCATCACGGAGATCACGCGCTTGCCGAAGAGCGGCGCGACGGCGCCCGCCGACGCCAGCCCCAGGCCGTAGCCGAGCACGGTGTTGCCGACGTTGAACGGCGCCTGGGTCGAGAACGTCGTGCAGCCGATGTCGGCGGCGACGTGCGTGTCGCCGAGGGACGGGTCCGTCGAGCGGAGGATCTTCATGGCGCTGAACAGCGGCCGTTCGGGACACCCCGTGCAGAAGGACGGCGGGCGTTTCGCGACGGGCTCGGGCAGCGCAGTACGGATGCGCGCCTGATGCTCCACGAGCCGCTGATAGCGCTCGTTCACCGCGCCGGCCGCCGCATTCGCGAGCGGCGTGTCCGTCAGGAATCGCGCGAGCCCGCGGATCACGAGCTGCGGAACGTATTCGCCGTTCGGCGAGAACACGTCCTTGCCGTGAATCTCGACGTCGAGCTTCGCGTCGTGCGCGAGCGCCCCGAGCTCCCGCTCGAGGTAGTTCGGCATGCCCTCTTCGACCACGAGGATGCGCCGCTTGCCGCGCAGGAAGCCGATGAGCTCTTCCGGCGCGAGCGGATGGAGGACGTTCAGCACGAGCAGCGGAATCGGCGTGCGCCCGGCGACGTCGGCGAGACCCAGCTCGTGCAGCCCGCGAAGCGTCGTATTCCAGAGACCGCCCTGCATCACGATGCCGACGTCGGACTCGCTGCCGCGATGGTGCTCGTTGAGCCCGTGCTCGAGCACGTACCGCCGCGCCGCGGGCAGGCGCTGCTCGAACTTCATCGCCTCCATCTGATACGTGAAGGGCGGCAGGTTGATGCGCTCGAGGCTGAAGCTCGGACGCGCCTGAGGCGACAGCATGCTGATCGTCGGCGGCACGTTGTCGCGGCAGACGAGCGTGCCGCGCATGTGGCAGGCGCGGATCCGGATCGAGAAGAACACCGGCTCGTGACACGCCTCGGAGAGCGCGAAGCTCGCTTCGACCATGCGGGCGAAGTGTCCGAGATCGTTCCGAGGATCGATCAGCGGGATCGACGACTTCAGCGCGGCGGAGTGCGTGCGTTCCTGGAGGATCGAGGCGCCCTCGCCGTAGTCCTCGCCGATCACGACGACCGCGCCGCCGATGACCCCGGCCGACGCGACGTGCGAGAGCGCGTCCGACGCGACGTTCGTCCCGACGACCGACTTCCACGTCACCGCCCCGCGCATCGGGTAGTTAATGGATGCGCCGAGGAGCGCCGCCGCGGCGGCCTCGCTGCCGGACATTTCGTAGTAGATCCCGAGCGGCTTCAGCAGCGGCTCGTTGGCGTCGGCGAGGACGTCCAGCAGATGGGAGATCGGCGCGCCCGGGTAGCCGCCGACATAGCTCACGCCGGACTGGAGCAGAGCCTTGGTGATCGCGAGGATCCCTTCGCCCCGCAGGACGTCGCCGGCGCCGTACCCGAGCTGCTTGACGTCGTCCGCGAACGAGCGCTCCACGGCGCCATAGTACCCCCGCACCGATATGGTAGAGTCGGCGCACAGAGAACAGAGTGAGACGCACCCTCCTGATCGCCCTCGCCGTGGTGGTGGCAGCCGCGGCTCTCGGATATGGCGCCTGGGCTTGGTGGTACGCGACGACGTACGTCACCACCGACGATGCCTACGTCGACGGCTCCATCTCCTCCGTCAGCGCGAAGATCCAGGGCTACATCGTCGAGCTCGCCGTCGAAGACAACAAACCGGTCAAGAAGGGCGAGCTCCTCGCGCGCATCGATCCGCGCGACTACCAGGTCAGGCTGGATCAGGCGCGGGCCGCCATCGCCATGGCGGAGAGTCGCGTCCGCGCCGCGACCGAGCGGGTCCGCGTCGCCACCGAGGTCGCGTCCGGCCAGCGCGCGCAGGCCGAAGCGTCGCGGCTCGGCGCCGAAAACACGAAGCTCTCGGCGGTGGAAATGCTCGCCTCGACCGAGGCGGTCGTCGAAGCGCGCCGCGCGGCGCTCGGCGCCGTGCGCGCCGAGCTCGACCGCAGCCGCAGCATGTCGGAGAAGGCGAGACAGGAGCTGGACCGGCTCGCGGCGCTGGTGAAGCAGGGGTTGATCGCGCAGCGCGACTACGACCAGGCCGCGAGCGACGCGAAGACCGCGGAAGCCGCGGATCGCGTGGCTGCCGAGCGGGTGCATCAGGCGCAGCGGGATCTCGCGCAGGCCGAGGCCGATCTGCGCCTTCGCCAGTCGGGCTTCGAGCCCCAGGGCATCGGCCTCGGCATGGCCGAGGTCCGCGTCGCCGATGCCCGGGCCCGCCAGATCCAGGCGGGGGCGATGACGCAGGAGATCCGCGTCCGCGAAGCGGAGCGCGATCTGGCGGCGGCGGAGCTCAAGGAAGCGCGCGCGAACCTCTCGATGGCCGAGCTCCAGTACTCGCACACCGAGGTGCGCGCGGCGCTGGATGGCGTGATCGCGAAGCGCACCGTCGAGGTCGGCCATCTCGTGCAGCCGGGACAGCCGCTCATGGCGATCGTCCCGCTGCACCAGGTCTGGGTCGTCGCGAACTTCAAGGAAACGCAGCTCGCGCGCATCCGACCCGGCATGAAGGCCGACATCTCCGTCGACACGTACGCCGGCAAGCGCTACGTCGGCGTCGTGGAGTCGATCAGCGCGGGGACGGGCGCGCGGTTCTCGCTGCTGCCGCCCGAAAACGCGACGGGGAACTGGGTCAAGGTCGTGCAGCGCATTCCGGTGAAGATCCTGCTGGAGGCCCACGCGCACGGCAACCCGCACGCGCTGCGCGCGGGCATGTCGGCGAACGTGACGATCCGCGTGCGCTAGGTCAGGCGCGGTCAGGCGACCTCGCGCGTATCCGCCCGGCGCGCGAGGCGCGCGATCATCTGGGCGAGATCCGCCGGCTCGACCGGCTTCGCGACGTACGCTTCGAATCCCGCCAGGAACGCCTGCTCGCTGTCCGACGCGCGCGCGTGCGCGGTCAGCGCCATCGCGGGCAGTCGCCAGCCGCGCTGCCGCTCGATCTCCTTCAGCTGCCGCACGAGCGCGTAGCCGTCGACGCCCGGCATGGCGACGTCGCTGACGACGACGTCGGGTCGCGTGCGGTCGACCGCGGCGAGCGCTTCTTCGGCGGAGGCCACGGCGGTCACCTCGGCGCCGTAATACCCGAGCACCGCGGCGAGCAGCTCGCACGTATCCGGATCGTCGTCGACGACGAGGACGTGAAATCCGCCGAGCAGCGGCCCCGGTGACGCCGGCACCGCGCGCAGGCCGCCGGACAGCGCCTCGCTCGACACTTCGACGCCTTCCCCGACGAGCGGCAGCGCGACGGAGAACGTCGCGCCGCGACCTTCGCCTTCGCTGTCCGCCGACACCGTGCCGCCGTGCCTCTCGACGAGATGGCGCACGATCGCGAGACCGAGGCCCAGTCCACCGTGCCGGCGGGTGCTGGTCGAGTCGGCCTGCCGGAATCGCTCGAACATGTGCGGCAGGAAGTGCGGCGCGATGCCCTGCCCGGTGTCGGTGACGTGAATCGTCGCCTGCGCTTCCGTGCGCTCGAGCCGGATCGTGACGCGTCCGCCTTCCGGCGTGAAGGCCACGGCGTTCGACAACAGGTTCCAGATCACCTGCTGCAGCCGGTGGGGATCGCCGGACACGATCGCGCTCTGCGGCGGGAAGACCGTCTCGATGGCCATCCGTTTCGCATCGGCGTTCGCGCGCACCGCTTCGACGGCGGTCTCGATCACCGTGCGGACGTTCACGGGACGGAGCTCGATCCGCAGCTTGCCCGCGATGACGCGTGAGATGTCAAGCAGGTCCTCGACGATCTGCGCCTGGGTCCGGGCGTTCCGCTCGATCGTCTCGAGGCCACGACGAAGCGTCTCGTCGTCGAGCGAGCGCTGCCGGAGCAGCTTCACCCATCCGAGGATCGGCTGCAGCGGCGTCCGCAGCTCGTGCGACAGCACCGCCAGGAATTCGTCCTTCGCGCGGTTCGCCGCCTCGACTTCCGCGCGCGCCGCACGCTCGCGGGCGAGCAGCCGTTCGCGTTCGGCCTCGGCGAGCTTTCGCTCCTCGAGATGATCGCGCACCTCGTACTGCCGTCGCCGGGCGCGGAGGGCCGAGTGGACCGCGGACAGGAGCGTCGGCACCCGGACCGGCCGCTCGAGCAGCGTGACGTTCCCCATCGCCTCGATGACGCGGAGCGCGCTCGTCGCGCTGTCGGTGTCGTCGCCCTCCCCGGTGGTGAGCACGACGAGCGGAAGATCCGACCACGTCGGCTGGCGCCGGATCGCCTCGACGAACGACCACACGCCGGGCGGCACGAGGGCCTCTTCGGCGATCAGCACGGCGCCGGCGCCGGCGTCGACCTTGATGGTGAGCTCCTCGAGGTCGGCGCAGACGTCGATCGCGAGCCCCGCCTTGTCGAGCACCGTCGCGGTGATGTCGGCATCGCGGCCGGCTGGAGCGAGAACCAGGAGGCGGTCGTCGCGTTCGCGCGGCTCGGAGCTCACCGCGCGGGGCCCTGCGACCGCGCGGCCGGCGGCGGCGCGCTCGCGCACACTGGGTTGTCGGGTCTCGTCACGATCGCTCGATTCACTGAAAGCCGGGCTTCGGCGGGAGAACGGTGGTGGCTACGCGCCCGGTCGTGCGCCTGCAGTTTCAGTTAGGACGATGCTAAGGAGCCGGCGGTGCCGGGACAAGCCGTGAAATCATTTTCCCTGTTGTAAAGGTGTCTTGCGTGTCGGGGGTATCCGTTTCGAGACATTGTTTTGCGCACCCCCGTTCGGCACGATCGGCGCGATGGAGCGCATCTGAACGTGCCGCGCACGGGATATCGCATCGACATCGACGTCGAACGACTTGTTCGGCTGTACGTCTCGGAGCAGCGCACGGTCGACCACGTCGCGGTCGCGCTCGGTCTCAGCGCAACGACGGTGACCAGGCGGCTCGTCGAGCTCGGTATCGACCGAAGGCCACGCGGACCGATAGCCCGCGCGCAGGCGCTGCCCGTCCAGTGGACCGCCGATCTCGCGTGGGTTGTCGGCCTGGTTGCGACGGACGGGAACCTGTCGCCACACCGCGGTAACCTCGCGATCGTGTCGAAGGACACGGACTTGCTCGAGACTGTTCGCCACTGTCTCGGCATCACGGTCGGCATCCGGCCACACCGAGGCGGCTTCTCTTCGCGTTGCCAGCGTCTGCAATGGCACGATCGCGCGCTGTACGACTGGTTCCTGCAGATCGGCTTGACGCCACGAAAGAGCCTCACGCTCGGAAGACTGGATGTCCCCGATCGGTGGTTCCCGGATTTCCTCCGCGGATGCATCGACGGCGATGGCTCGATCACGGTGTACGTGGACGACTACAACGCGCGGAAGAACGAGCGTTACGTCTATGAACGCTTGTGGGTCTCGCTGGTCTCAGCAAGCCGCACGTTCATCGAGTGGATCGCGACCACGGTGGCTCGACTGTTCGACATTGCCGGCTCGGTCAGCGTGCGCCATCGTGTCGGACGCGCCCCGATCTGGAAGCTGAAATATGGCAAACAGGCGTCGATCGACCTGATTCGACGGATGTACTACGTCCCTGGGATTCCGAGCCTCGAACGCAAACGCCTGCGGGCAGCGAAGTTCCTATGGCCTCTCGGATCCTTACCCAAGCGATCCGGCAGGCCGCGCGCGGGATGGCAATATAATGAAACGCCGACAAACGCTGAGATCTGAGTATGCCGGTGTGTCGGAACGGAAGACGATCCCGTCTCAAAAGCGGGTGCCCGAAAGGGCGTAGGGGTTCGAATCCCCTCACCGGCACCATTCCTTGACACCGATCCGACGGCGCGGGTAACGTGATCCTCCGCGTGGGGCTGTAGCTCAGTTGGGAGAGCACAAGGCTGGCAGTCTTGGGGTCAGGGGTTCGAGCCCCCTCAGCTCCACCATTTCTCACCGCCGACTCGCGTAGCCGCTGACGCCCGATCTCCTCCGACGCCGGTGTCGGTTCGCGCGTGGCGCCTCGCATCGCGACGCTCCCGCGAGTGATCAGTTCATGCCCGGGCGGCACCGTGCGCTGGCCAGTTCGTCCCCGGCCGCCGCGCGATCGTAGTGCACGCGGCGCGCGAAGGTCGGGCGAAGTGCTCAGCTCACGCACCACGAAGTCGGGCACATGTCTTGCTCCATGCGTCGTTGGCGGTACAGAGCCGGAAAGGCGGTGCGGCCATGGATGAGACTGCGGCGGGCGGAGCACTCCAGATGGTGGCGCAGCTCCTGCGACATCAGGAGCATCAGGGCGACGCGCTCGACCGTCTTTCGGTGGCGACCGAATCGATCGCTCGCGACATGTGGTCGTTTCTCGCCGGGTCGATGAAGATCGCGCTGGTCTACCCCTGGCCGAACGAGCCGACACTCTTCCGGGCCGTGCTTCTCAGAAGCCCCGACGAGGAGCGGCGACTCGCACAAGCGCTGCCGGGTTTCGAGAAGGCGCCACCGGGCACGATGATGGAGGACTGGCTCAAGAGCGAAGGCTTCAAGCCGATCGACGTCGCGCAGGTGCGCCTTGGAAAGCACGACGGCATGTACCGCTCGCCCCAGGCGGCGCCGGCGCCGCTGCCCGAGATCGGCGAGCTCAAGCTCGAGCTCGAATCATCGGTGGTACAAGGACAAGCCGCCTAGCTTTCCCGGCGACGCGTATGGGATCCGCGACGGGCTCGAGTCCCGTCCGGCACTGAATCAGCGCACGAGCTCGGCGATCGGTACGCCCAGCGCGCGCGCCAGCCGCTCGAGCGTATCGAGGCGCGGCGGATGCAGCGCATGCTCGAGTCGCGCCAGGGTCACGCGATTGATGCGCGCCCTGTTCGCCAGCGCTTCCTGACTCAGGTTGCGCGCGATCCGGAGCTCCACCACCCGCTCGGCGACGCGCTTCGTCGCTTCCGACCGTATCGCCATCGGCACGCAACGTAGAGGCCGGCGGCGCGGGCGTCAAGCGACTCCCTGCGTGCCGAGCGCGGCGCCCAGCTTGCCTTCCCGTTCGCTCCGGCGTATCTGTACCGCGATGCGCACGGCTTCGACGTGGCGGTCTCTCGTCGTCTTCATCGTCGTCCCGCTGGTCCTTGCCACGCTCGTCGGCTCCAGCGCTGCAACGCCCCACGATCACCGCGATGGCGAGCCGGGCCTCTACAACCCCGATTGCGGGATCCTCGCGCTCGCGACGCTCGGGGGCGCGGCCGCGCTTCCCGAGAAGGGCCCGATCGTCGTCGTCACCACCGTCGTCGGTGAGCCGCCGGCCCTTGGACCGCTCGCTCCGCACCAGCGCCCCGCCGGCGCCGCCAGCCCGCGCGCTCCGCCGCGCGCCTGATCGCCTCCCCGTAGATCGTTCGCCCTCGCACACCACGTGCGAGCACTTCGATCGTTCCGGAGGACGACCATGCGTCGTTGGATCGTGCTGTCTCTGCTCTTCGGCAGCGTCGCGAGCCCCGCCTCGGCCCAGGAGGCTGAATCGCTGCGCCGCGAGCTCGGCGAGCTCAGGCGTCAGCTCGACACGATGAAGGACACCTACCAGAAGGCGATCGACACGCTGACCGAGCGGCTGAAGCGTATCGAATCGGCGCCGCAGCCCGCGACGGCCGCGCCAACGCTCGCCGCACCGACACCGCCGCTGGCGCTGCAGGCGCCGCAAGCGCCCGCTCAGACGCCGTCGACGCCGCTGGATCTGGCGCGGCCGCGACAACCGTTTTCGCTGTACGAGCGGCGCGGACCCGGTTCGCTCCTGTTCGACATCGGCATCGTGAGCGACCTCGTCGCGAATCTCACGCAGGACAACGTCGACAAGGCCGATGCGGGGACGTTCTTCGGACGGGAGAACCGGGCGTTCCCGCGGGAAGTCGAGATCAACCTCTACGGCCGGATCGATCCGTACGCGCAAGGCACCGTCAGGTTCGAGTTCGCCGAGGAGTTCGAGGACGGAGCGCGAGCGACCGAGGCGCACCTCGCGGAGGCGTACTTCTCGCTCCTGTCCCTGCCGTACGGCTTCAAGCTGAGCCTGGGACAGCAACCGGTGCGGTTCGGGCTGCTGAGCCACCTCCACCGCGAGGCGCTTCCCCAGACGGATACCCCGAACGTGCTCCTCCGCTTCCTGGGAGAGGAGCAACTCCGGGAGACCGGTGGGGAGCTGTCCTGGGTGCCGCCGCTCCCCTTCTATCTCGAGGCGCTCGCCGGTGTCTTCACCGGCGACAACGAGACGGCCTTCGGCCGCGGCAGCCTCAAGGCGCCGCTCGTCAACGGGCGGCTCCGCACGTTCTTCGAGCTCGGGGATCTCGGCGCCATCCAGCTGGGGGTCTCCCGGGCAACGGGAGAAACCGCCGCGCGCCTGCGCCAAACGCTGGCGGGCTACGACGTGAAGTACAAGCTGACGCCCGAGGCGTGGCGCCATCCGCTGCTGACGCTCGGCAGCGAGGGCCTGTGGTCGCGTCGCCGCGTCGAAGAGCTGGAGGACGTGGACGGCGACGGCGAGGTCGAGGGATTCCGTCACACCCGGGACCGCTTCGGCTGGTACGCCTATGGCGAAGTGCAGCCATGGAAACGATGGGCCGGAGGTGTCCGCTACGACTCCACGCAGCTGCTCGAGCTGCCGGGGCGCGAGTGGGCGATCCAGCCGTACGTCACCTTCATGCTGTCCGATTTCCTGCGATTCCGGCTCGGATACAAGCACACGGAGCGCGATCGTCGCGAGCCGTTCACGGCGAACGACGCGACCGCGCGGACAGTCGACGAGCTCTTCTTCCAGGCCACGTTCTTCCTCGGCGCCCACGCGCCGCACCCGTTCTAACCGGCGAGTGAACACGACATGAAACAACGGCCACGGATTCGAACGGGGCTGGTCCTCGCGGCCGCGCTGCTCGCCGCCGCGGTCGGCGGCGCTGACGCTCGCAGCAAGGTGCGTGTCGTCGCCTCCATCACCGACCTGAAGGCCCTGACCGAGGTGATCGGCGGTGACCTCGTCGACGTCGACGCGCTCGCGCGGGGCACGCAGAACGCCCACGACGTCGAGATCCGCCCGAGCCTCATGCTCAAGCTGCGCCACGCGGATCTCGTCGTGCGGAACGGGCTCGGCCTCGACTTCTGGCTCGATCAGCTGCTGGCGGGCGCGCACAACGCGCAGATCATGCCGGGAGCGCCGGGATACGTCGACGCCTCGCGCGGCATCGACGTCATCCCGACGAGCGGGCCGATCGATCGTTCGCGCGGCGACGTGCACCCGGAGGGCGATCCGCATTACACGCTGGACCCCGCGAACGCGCGGGTCATCACGGCGAACGTCGTCGAGGGCCTCAAGCGCGTGGCGCCGCAGCATGCCGCGGCGTTCGATCAGCGGCGCGCCGACTTCCTCGCCCGGCTCGACGCCGCCGTCACGCGCTGGCAGAAGACGCTCGAGCCGTTCCGCGGAGCGAAAGTCATCACCTACCATGAAACCTTCAACTACTTCCTGCGGCGGTTCGGGCTCGTCCTCGGCGGCGCGGTCGAGGACCGTCCCGGCATCCCGCCGTCGCCGGGCCACCTCTCCGCGCTGATCCGCACGATCCGCGAAGCGCAGATCCGTGTCATCATGGCCGAGCCCTTCGCGGACCGACGCGCCGTGGACCTGGTCGCCCGTGACAGCGGAGTCCGGGCGCTCACACTCCCGTCCTCGGTCGGCGGCGCGAAGGGCGTCGACACGTATCTCGATCTCTTCGAGCACAACGTCGGGGCGCTGGCGGCGGCGCTCGGCGGCCGGCGCGGATGACCGATCTCCTCGCGCTGCTCTGGGCGCCGTTCCTGATGTGTCTGGTGCTGACCGGGATCCACGCCTATCTCGGTTTGCACGTCCTGGCGCGCGAGGTGGTCTTCGTGGACATCGCGCTGGCGCAGATCGCCGCGCTCGGGGCGACGGCGGCGTTTCTCACCGGATTCGATCTCGACTCGCCGCTGTCGTACGTCTTCGCGCTGGGCGCGACCATCCTCGGCGCGCTCGTGCTCGCGCTCACGCGCAGCCGCGAACGGCACGTCTCCCAGGAAGCGATCATCGGTGTCGTGTATGCCGTCTCGGCCGCGGCCTCCGTGCTGCTCGTGGCGAACGCCCCGCACGGCGCGGAGTACCTGCGGGCGATGCTCGTCGGCAACATCCTCACCGTCAGCGGCCGCGACGTCCTCGCGGTCGCCGTGCTGTACGCAGGCGTCGGTCTCCTCCACTGGCGGTGCCGGAAGCCGTTCTTCCTCATCTCGAACGATCCGGAGCGTGCGTGGCGGGAGGGGTGGCGCGTCCGGCCGTGGGACTTCCTCTTCTACGCGTCGTTCGGCGTGGTGGTCACGTCGTCGGTGCGCATCGCCGGCGTCCTGCTCGTGTTCTCGTACCTGATCGTGCCGGCGCTCGCCGCGATCACCGTCGCGCGGACGACGCGCGACCGGCTGCTGATCGCGTGGGCGTTCGGCGCGGCGGTCAGCGTGCTCGGGGTCGGCGCGTCCGCGGCGCTCGACCTGCCGACCGGCGCCGCTGTCGTCTGTGCGTTCGGCGCGTCGCTGCTCGCGGCCGGCGGCGTGCGCGCGCTCGTGCGCCGGCGCGCGCCGGTCGGCTGATCACTCGTCCGGATCCGTCTTCGTCTCCCGTCGGCGCGCGAGCCATCCGACGAGCGCGATGACGGCGAGCACGACCGCCGCGCCGGCCCACAGGAGCCACATGCCGCCGAACGCGCCATCATCGCCGCCGGGATGATGGGCCAACGCGCGCACGGGAAGCAGCAGGATCGAAGCGGCAACCGGGCGGAGCGAAATCAGCGCTTGAAGTAAGCGACGAACGACTCGACGACCCAGTCGAGCATGGCCGGCGTCAGGCCCGGATAGACGCCGACGAAGAACGTGTCCGTCATCACGCGATCCGAGACGGTCAGGTCGCCGGCGACGCGGTGCGGGATGTCACGGAAGCCCGGCTGCCGGAGCACGTTGCCGGCGAAGATCATGCGCGTCTCGATCTTGCGCGACTCGAGGAACTGCACGAGCGCGCGGCGGTCGCCCTGGTCGGTCACGGTGATCGGGAACGCGAACCACGCCGGATCGGCTTCCGGAAGCCAGCGCGGCAGCACGAGGCGGTCGGCGAGCGGCTGCAGGCCGTCGTAGAGGCGCCGGAAGTTCGCGCGGCGCCTCGCGCAGAAGTCGGCGAGCTTGTCGAGCTGCGCGAGCCCGACCGCGGCCTGCATGTCGGTGACCTTCAGGTTGTAGCCGAGATTCGAGTAGATGTACTTGTGGTCGTACCCCTGGGGCAGATCGCCGAGCTGCCAGTCGAACCGCTTGCCGCAGGTGTTCGATTCGCCCGGCGGACACCAGCAGTTGTGAATGGCGACGCCCGCCGCGTGATACGAGCGGTCCTGCTCGACCTCGAGGTTGTACACGTCGATCGGCTCGGTCGGCACGAACGGTGTGACGCCGACGACAGGAAAGAATGCCTCTCCGGTCAGCTCGTCCAGCGTCGCCTGCCGCTTCGTCGTTCTCGCCGCATATCGTTCGCCGATGACCTCGGCAAACCGCTCGGCGTTCAGCCCGTAGATCGACAGCGCGTGCAGGTCACCGGTCGCACGAATCGCTTTGCCGTCGACCGTCGCGACATGATGGGCCGAAGGCGTCCGCTTCCACTGGCTCGCGAGGATCCCGAGGCGCATCAGGAGAAGCCGCGTTTGCTCCACGAGCTCGGCGCTCGCCGTGTGGATGACGAATCCCTGATCCGATTGCGATCCGTCGCCGCGCCAGTACCCGCGAAGGAACTCGCTGATGTGCTTGTCCGGCAGCTCGAGCATCCAGGGGGCGAGTCGCTTGTGACGGGCACCGCGACCGACGTGTTGCAGGAAGAACTCGTACGCGCGGCGACTCTTGAAGGAGACGGTGAGAGCCCGGCGGTGCTCGACGTGCCGCGACCACCCCGTACAGCGGAAGTAGCGAGTCATGAGGCCTTTGACGTCCGCGACCAGCGCCGTCTCACGCTCGTGGAACGAGAAATCGACGCGATACGCCAGGAAGCCGTCCGCACCGCGCCGCCCGCGAGCGAGAGAGCCCTCCGCCATCCAGTACCCGACGAGTCGCATGAGATCGGGTTCGACCGGCGCGGTGCACGGCACGGCGTCCTTGTAGAGCGTGCGATACGACCACGTGACCTCTGGCAGCGGCGTGGTGTCGGTCGGGACGGTTCTGGCGATCAACTCGTCACCCGGCCGCATGTCACCTGCTGCCGTCCACTGCCGAACGCCGAGCCGACGCACCCAGAACGGGTGCGTCGCCGATACCGTGATCGGCGGTCGCAGGCGCGCCTGAACAGTGACCATCGGGCGGGTATAGCGGCGGTGCCCGGTCAGGCGAAGAACGGGGCGCCATCGACCTTCGTGGGTCAGAACCTCGTTGCCGGCCACGACCGCTTCGATTGGTCGAATGCCGTCCCGACAGATCACCGGCGTGCCGGCCGGAAAGCAGTCGCGGCCCCAGTCGCGGATCGACTGCGCCGCGCGCGTGAGACCGCCACGATTGATGACGACGCCGCCGCCCTCGCCCATCGTCATGTGATGCGCCGGATAGAACGAGAGCGACGCCATCGCGCCGAACGTGCCGACGCGGCGCCCGTTCCACGTCGACCCGAGCGCGTCGCAGCAGTCTTCGAGCAGCCACAGCCCGTGACGCTCGGCGAGCGCGGCGATGCGCCCGAGATCGAACGGGTTGCCAAGCGTGTGCGGAATAACCATCGCGCGCGTGCGCGGACCGATCGCGGCTTCGACGCGCGCCGGATCGACGTTGTAGGTTCCGATCTCGCAGTCGACGAACACGGGAATCAGGCCGTTCTGGACGATCGGCGTCAGCGTCGTCGGGAACGTCACCGCCGGCGTGATGACCTCGTCGCCCGGCTCGAGGCGGCGCGCGACCATCGGCGAGCAGAGCGTCGACACCATCGTCAGGTTCGCCGACGAGCCGGAGTTGACGAGCAGGAAGTCCGGCGCGCCGAAGAGGCGCCGCATCGCCTTCTCGAGCTTCGCGCCCCACGGCCCGGCGGTGAGCCAGAACTCGAGCGACGAGTCGACCAGGTTCGTCAGCTCGTGCGCGTCGTACACGCGGCCGGCGTACGGCACCTTCGACTCGCCGGGGACGAACGCCGCCGGCGCATGCGCGATCTTCGTGTACTCGCCGACGAGATCGAGGATCTGCTGGCGGATCGCGTCCGCGCGATCGCGATCAGCCATGCCGGGCGTCCCAGCGGTACGGAATCGAGTTGTTCAGCGGGTCGAGCCGCTCGATCTCCGTCGGGTCGTGTGGAATGGTCGCGCAGTTGGCGACGATCGCCGGCGCCGGCGGCACGCCCTTGAAGCCGTTCCAGACCATCGGCGGCACGGTGACGAGGGCGTAGTTCGCGTCACCGACGAAGAGCTCCATCAGCTCGCCCCGCGTCTTCGAGTCCGGCCGATCGTCGTACAGCACGAGCTTCACCATCCCGCTCACGACGGCGTAGTTCAGCGTCATGCGCTGATGCCGGTGCCAGCCCTTCACGACGCCGGGGTAGACGGTCGAGAAGTAGATCTCGCCGAACTTCTCGAAGTGGGGATCGTCCGCCCGCAGCATGTGCATCACCATGCCGCGCTCGTCGGGAATCCGCCGGAGCGGACGAATGGCGACGCCGTCGATCACGGCGCGACGGGCGTCCCGAGGAACCGGCGGTACCACGCGACCGTCTTCGCGAGGCCTTCGTCCAGCGTGTGGCGCGGGCTCCAGCCGAGCTTGCGCATCCGCGCGGCGCGCAGGTACTGCTCGCGGATCTCGTTCGACGCTTCGTTGCGGATGTCGGGCGTGAGGTCGCGGCGCGCCATGACGCCGAGGATGCGGTCGACGATGTCGACGACCGCGAGCGGCTGCTCGTACGAGACGTTCAGCGCCGTCCCGGCGATGTCCTCGCCGGCCGAGAGCGCGTCGGCCACGGCGAGATACGCGTCGACGGCGTCTTCCACGTAGAGATAGTCGCGGACGAGCCCCCCGTCCGAGCGGATCACCGGCCGCTCGCCGTAGAGCGCCGAGCGGATCGTGCCCGGCACGATCCGGTTCCAGTTCAGATCGCCGCCGCCGAACAGGTTGCCGCAGCGGGTCACGACGACGGGCAGCTCGAACGTGTGGAAGTAGGACTGCGCGATCAGGTCCGCGGCGCTCTTCGAGGCGTCGTACGGATGCCGGCCCTGCAGTGGCGCGGACTCGTCGTACGGCAGCACGTCGTGCTCGCCGTACGCCTTGTCGCTCGACGCCACGATCACGCGCGTGACGGTCGGGACGCGACGCGCGGCCTCGAGCACCGTCCACGTGCCGCGCACGTTCGTGTCGAACGTGGAGACCGGCGCACGGTTGGCGATGCCGACGATGGTCTGCGCCGCGAGGTGGAAGACGCACTCGGCTTCGTACTCGGCCAGCACGCGCTCGACGAGCTCGGCATCGCGCACGTCACCCCAGGCGACGTCGATGCGATCGATGACCCGTTCCCGGAGGAGACGACTGCGCGGCACCCGGTCGCGCACGATCGCGATGACGTGCGCTCCGCGCGCGAGGAGCGCTTCGACGAGCCAGCCGCCCAGCAGCCCGGTCGCGCCGGTGACGACGACCGGGAGATCGCGCCAGGCCCGCGTCACTCCGCCCACACCTTCCACGGAGCGCCGTGCTGCCACGCCTCGTGGAGATGCTGGAGATCCCGCGGCGTGTCCATGCACTGCCAGTACCCGTCGTGCCGGTACATCTCGAGCTGGTGGTCCTTCGCGAGCCGCTCGAGCGGCTCACGCTCGAGCACGCAGCCATCGTCGTCCGACAGGTAGTCGAAGACGGCGCGGTTGAAGACGAAGAATCCCCCGTTGACGTAACCGCCCTGGGAGATCGACGGCTTCTCGCTGAACTCCACGACGTGGTGACCGTCGGTGACGAGCTCGCCGAAGCGTGACGCCGGCCGCACGCCCGTCACGGTCGCGATCCGGCCGTGCTGCCGGTGGAACGCGAGCAGCCGTCCGAGATCGACGTCGGCGACGCCGTCGCCGTACGTGAGCATGAACGTGTCGCCGGTGATGTGGCGCTCCACGCGCTTCACACGCGCGCCCGTCATCGCCTGGGCGCCGGTGTCCGTCATCGTGACGGTCCACGCGTCCGGCGCGGGGCCGTGAAACGCGACGCGTGGCGTGGCGCCGAGCCGCACGGTGACGTCGCGGGTCCACGCGTCGTAGTTCATGAAGTACTGCTTGATGACCTCGCCCTTGTAGCCGAGCGAGAGCACGAAGTCTTCGTGGCCGAAGTGCGCGTAGATCTTCATGATGTGCCAGAGAATCGGCCGGCCGGCGACTTCGACCATCGGCTTCGGACGGAACTCCGTCTCGTCGCGCATGCGCGTCCCGAGACCGCCGCACAGAATCACGACGTTCACAGACTCACCATAGCAGCCGCGGGGGCGACCGGCCAAGCCGTTAGGCGGCCTCGCAGATATACAGGACGTGCGGATACGGCAGGATGTCGACCATCAGGTGCCGGTAGACGCGGAACCGGTTCGCCTCGAGCGTGGCGGTGAGCTCCTCGCCGCTCCAGTACCGGACCGGCGTGCCCGGCGCCATCGCCTTGTCGAGAGCCCACGTGAACCAGCGTTTCGGCGCCGGGCGCGTATCGACGTCCTTCACGAGCAGCCGCGCGCCGGGTGCCAGCGCGCGCCGCAGCCGTGCGAGCAGCGGCGCGACGGTCGCCGGCGGAATGTGATGCACGATGTCGAGCATGTACGCCGCGGCGTACTCGCCGTCGGCCTTGAAATCGCGCGCATCGCCGACGGCATACGCGACGTTCTCGAGCCCGAGCCGCGCGGCGGCGCGGCGCGCGACGGCGACGCGACGCGCGTCGACGTCGACCCCGTGCAGGATGCGCCGCGGGCCGGTGGCCGCGTAATAGAGCGAGAACAATCCGAAACCGCATCCGATGTCGAGGATGTCGCCGGACGGCGGGAGGTACTGGCCGATCTCGTCGAGAAACCGCTGCCGCAGGATGCCGAACCGGCCCCAGCAGTAGAGCCGGATGATCGGATCGTCGTAGGCGCGGATGATGTTACGGACGCTGTCGCTTCTCAAGCAGCAGGTACCCGGCGCGACGCTCCGCCACGGCGTAGTCCGCCTCGAGGAACTGCGCGAGCGCGGGAAAGCGCTTGATGCGATCGAGCTTCCCCGCGGGCCAGCCGTTGTCGAAGACGGCGACGAAGCGCGGCGGAGAGGCGGCGAGGTCGCGCACCAGCTCCGCCCGCAGCCGCTGCACGGTCGGATGCTCGACGTCGTGGAAGAAGTGGAAGTCGTAGAGGAAGCGCGTCGGCTGCTGCATGCCGAGGCGCAGCAGCGCGTGCACGCCGCCTTCGGTGGTGTCGAACACCTGCATGCGGTCGCCCGGCTTCCGCCGCGCGGCGACGTCGTGCACGAGGAGACGGACCATGCGTTCCTTGTCCCAGATCCACGCCGCGTTCGCGGCGTCCCACCCGCGCCAGCCGACGAGCAGCACGGTGGCCGCCAGCGCCGCCGCGACGAAGACTCCGGCGATCGGCGGCCGGTCTTCGAGCAGCCGCTCGACCTCCGAGAACGCCAGCACCGCGGCGAAGATGCCGAGCGGATAGAGGTGGTACTCCCAGCCTTTGCGCTGGATCAGGAAGTGCGCCACCCCGTACACGACGCCGACGACGGCGATGCCGTGCCGCCACCCGAAGCGCCGCTTCCAGACGGCCGTCGCGATCGACAGCACGACCGCCGCGCCGAGCGCGATCCAGAGCTCGCCGCGCCAGTAGCGCCAGTCCTCGGGCCGCGTGAGCCGCGAATAGAGCGGCAGCAGATAGTCGACGACGATCTCGCGCCACGCGCCGAACCCGCCGCGCGACGCGAGCCACGCGAGGACGCCGCGTGCGGCTTCAGGACGATGCCGGCGCCGAGCGCGAGCCCCGCGAGCGCGAGCCCCGTCGCGCCGGCCGACCCTTCGAGATACCTCGCCGTCGCGAGCGATGCGGCGAGCAGGAACGCGCACAGCACGAAGTCGCGCTGTCCGGCCTGCCAGGCGCCGCTGGCCAGGTGGTACACCGACACGAGCGCGGCGGCGCCGGCGGCGGCGCCGAGTCCCCACGGACGCGCGAACCGCGCGGCGAGGACCGCCGTCACGGCGAGCCAGGCGAGGTCGAAGACGCGCCACGCGAGGTCCGATCCACCGAGCACGCGGAGGACGACGAGGTGCACGAGGTACACGCCGGGCTGGTTCATGTCGAAGAGGTCGCGGTACGGCACCGCACCGCCGGCGATGCGCTCGGCGACGTAGTGCATGATCGGCGCGTCGTGGATGAGCGGCCACGGCAGCGACGACCACAACACGTAGATCCCGATGAGGCCCAGGCCGCCGATGAGGACGTTCGTGACGACGGCGGCGGGGGCGGGCGAGCTTTCGTCGTCGGTCATCACGCGAGTCTAACCGACCGTTTCGATGGTACGGTGGACTACCTATGGCAGCCGGCCGCGCGGGCGAACGGTCGATCCTCCTCGTCGAAGACAACGACGACGCCCGCGCGGCGCTCTCTGCGCTCCTCGAGCTGGAAGGCTACGTCGTCGTGGGCGCGGCCGACGGCGCCGCCGCCATCGAGGCGTTCCGGACGAAGAAGCCCGACATCGCGCTGGTCGACATCGGACTGCCCGGCATCGACGGCTACGAGGTCGCGCGGCAGATCCGCGCGCTCGGTCCGCCGCAGCCGTTCCTCGTCGCGTTGACCGGCTATGGCCGCCCCGAAGACCGGCAGCGCGCCGCCGAGGCCGGCTTCGATACGCATCTCGTGAAGCCCGTCGATCCGACCGACCTCACGGCCGTCCTCAGCCGCCGCTGAGCGATCCCCCTACCCGCGGAACTCCTGGTCGAGGATCTCGCGAATGAACCGGTCGATCGAGACCGGATAGAACCGCACGTCCGGCGACACGATCACGCCGGTGTTCACGATCTCCCGCTGCACCAGCTCGTCGAGCACGCGCTCGACCTGGCGCTCGGGGTCCCGGTCGTGGCGGCGGATGTCGAGCTCCTCGCTCTCGAGATGCAGCCGCGGCGCGTACCGGAAGCTGAAGAGCCGCGCGACCAGCCGGTGGTCCATCAGCTCGCGGTCGCCGAAGAGCTCGCCGTACGTCGGGCCGTCGCGGCCGGGCGAGAAGACGAGACGCGGCGAGACCTTGATGCTGCCGCGCACTTCCACGGCGCGGCCGGCGTGCTCACCCTCGGTGCCGACGAGGATGTACGGGAGCACGTGATAGCCGGTGATGATGCCGGTCAGCGGCTTCCGCACCACGCGCGTCTCTTCGAAGACGTGCCGGAGCAGCTCTTCGTCGTCCCAGCCTGCGTCCATCACGTCAGTGTAGCGCGCGCGGGTGCGGCGATTGGCAGCTCCGTATCCGAACTGCGTCGTTGACTCGCGACGGCGGCCGGTGCGACGCTGCCGCCATGCATGACGAGGTCATCTCCCGCAGGCGCGAAGCTACGGACCAAGACGCCGTTCGCATGTGTGCCCGATGCGGCGAGGCCATGCAGGAAATCAAGTGCAAGATCGTCTGCCGGCGGTGCGGCGCGTACGACGACTGCAGCGATCCGTGATCCGAACGGCGGCGAGCTTCACGAGTCCCTGGTGACGTATTCCCGCTAATGAACCTCGCGTCGCGCGGCCCCCGCTCGGGGATGGGGGGTCGCGCTCGTCACGCCCCGGAACGAGCACCGGCGTACAGGCGAGCCCGGCGCGGTCGCCGTGGGCGGGGCCGCCAACCAATTCCGCGAGAATCATTAGCCGTATGACGTCCCGCATCTTCCTGTTGTCCCCCGCGAGGTGTCGCGGCCCGCGCGCCTCGCTCCTCACGGCCCGCGGCTCGCGTTTCGCGCTCGCCGCCCGCCTGCGCGCGGACGGCGTCCCGCTCGGCGAAGTCCTTTCGTTCCTGTCGGGTCTCTACTTCCGCGGCAAGCTCACGTACGCGCGCACGTTCGCGCAACCGCCCGCCGGCGCGGGCGACGGCGTCTTCGTCATCACGCCGCACCTCGGCCTTCAGGCGCCGGATGTCGTCTGCACGATGGCGACGCTGCGCGCCGCCGGCCGCGTCGACATCACCGCCGACAACCGCCGGTATCGGCAGCCGCTCGAGACCACGGCGCAGGGGCTCGATGCCGTGATCGGACCGGGGACGCAGGTCGTGCTGCTCGGCAGCGTGGCCACCGGGAAGTACGTCGACGTCCTCACGAACATGTTCGGCGATCGTCTGGCGTTCCCGGCGGAGTTCGTCGGCCGCGGCGACATGAGCCGCGGCGGCCTGATGCTCCGCTGCGTCGCCGAGCGCCGCGAGCTGACCTACGTGACGATCGGCCCGACGACGGCGCGGCACGGGCCGCGTCCGGCCCGCCTCGATCCGAAGACGCGGCCGCTGGCGGGCGTCTGATGGCGGCGCCGCGCCGCGGGGCGAGTCGGCGACGCCCGGCGAGCCGACCGGCCCAGGCGACGCGCGACCATCATCCGGCGCAGCGATCGTCCGGCGCCGCACGGCGGCGCTCCGGCGCGGGCGCCATCACGATTCCCGGCGACGTCGACGACGCCGTGCTCCGCGTCGGCGATCGCGACGTGAAGCTGACGAATCTCCGCAAGCCGTTCTGGCCCGACCTCGGGCTGACGAAGCGCGACCTGCTGCAGTACTACGCCGACGTCGCGCACGTCCTGCTGCCGCACGTGCAGGATCGCGCCATGGTGATGAAGCGGTATCCGAACGGCGCCGGCGGCGAGTTCTTCTTCATGAAGCGCGCGCCGACGCCGCGGCCGGAGTGGATCGAGACGTGCTCGATCGAGCACGCGTCGGGCAACGTGATCGACTTCCCGGTGATCCAGGACCTCGCCGCGCTCCTGTGGGTCATCAACCTCGGATGCATCGACCTGAACCAGTGGTACGCGCGCTGCGACGACGTCGACCGCCCCGACTATCTGCACTTCGACCTCGACCCCGGCGAGGGCGTGCGGTGGGAACAGGTCGTCGAGGCCGCGTTCGTCGTGCACGGCGCCCTCGAGGCGCTCGGGCTCACGGACTACGTGAAGACCACCGGCTCGCGCGGCATTCACGTGTACGTCCCGATCGTGCGGCGTCCGACGCAGCACGAAGTCTGGGCGCTCGCCAAGAAGCTGTCGCACGACCTGGCCCGGCGGCACCCGGCGCTGCTGACCGCGGTGTATGCCCGCGCGCGCCGCCCGGCCGGTCGCGTGCTCGTCGATTACAACCAGAACGCGTGGGGCCGCACGCTGGCGTCGATCTACTCGGTCCGGCCGCATCCGCGCGCGTGCGTGTCGACACCGGTGACGTGGGACGAGCTGCGGGCCGGCGCGCGCATCGAGGATTTCCGCATCGACAATGTTCCGGCGCGCGTGCGCGAGCGCGGCGATCTCTGGGCGCCGCTCCTCGCAACACGCGGCCGTCACGATCTGTCGAAGCTCGCGTAATTCACACGCGGAGCTCGCGCGCGGAGCGCGCCGAGTTCGCGCGGCGGCTGATCCGCCATTTTTTTAGTCGGGGGGAGCGGCGCCGCTCCGCCCCCGAGCCCCCCACCACGCTGATCACGCCGTGTCCGACCTAAACCACCGCGATGGCTTCTATTTCCAGCATCCAGTCCGGGTGCGCGAGCGCGCAGACCTGCACGAGCGTCGATGCCGGGCCCTTCTTGCCGAAGAATTCCTCGCGCACGGGGACGAGATCCGCGCGATACCGCACGTCCGTGACGTACGTGTTCAGCTTCACGATGTTCTCGAGCTTGCCGCCGGCGGCCTCGACGTGGGCCTTCAGCGCCCGGAACACCTCGCGCGCCTGGTTCTTGAAGTCGCCGCGGTGGGCGACGCCGCCGTCCTTGTCGTACGAGACCTGGCCGGCGAGGAAGACGATCGACTGCGCGCCCGTGACCTTGATCGCCTGCGTGTAGGTCGGGGGATCGTAGACGCCGCTCGCGCAGAGCCGCTCGACGTTCGCCATGACTGTGCTGCCTCCGGGGAAAGATCGCCGGCGGTGCCGGCGCGGACATGATACCGGCGCCGTCGAGCCGGGCGGTGGACTCGAGCAACAGGTCCGAGCGCGGGGGTCTAGGGGGCAGGCGGTGGACTCGAGCAACAGGTCCGAGCGCGACGTCGAGGAGCGCCACGGCTCCGCCGGGGCGCGACGAGCGCTGGGGGGTATGGGGGGCCATGTCGGGGCCCCCCATCTGATCAGCCATCGTCGATCGCGGCCGTCCAGTGCGCGATCTCGCGACGGCTCATCCGGCCGTCGACCAGCCGGCCGTCGCTGTACCCCCAGTCGGCGGTGTCCATCAGATACTGCCCACGCGACAGGATCGTGCCGCGACAGACCCGCGCGCCGTCGGCCGCGCTGTCGAGCTCGTCGTCGAGCCGCTGCATGAGCTCGCGGACGACCCACGCCGGGACTTGCGAGCGGTCGGTCGGATAGATGAAGCCGAAGAGCGTCAGGTGCGCCAGCAGCACGCGCCAGTAGCCGGCGAAGCGGGCGAGCAGGCGATGCCAGTCGAGGCGATCACCGACCGCGCGGATCAGGTGCGCGACGTCGGCGCCGTCGTAGCGCTCGCGCTCCATGATGAACGCCTTCGACCAGATCGACTCTTCCGCCGGACACAGCTTGACCTCGACGCCCAGCACCGTCTCGTCGACGGCGTGCTTGAACCACACGTCGTCGACCTCCGCGATCCCGTTGCCGGAGCTGAAGATCACGTCGATGAAGTCGTCGCCGTGAAACGCCTTGCCGAGCCAGTGGCTGAACATGACGTCCGTGGAACAGCCGATCCCGGCCAGCGCCTTGAGCGCGCGACGGCAGTCACGAGGCCGTACGAAGATGTCGAAGTCCTTCGTGTGCCGCGCGATGCCGGTGTAGCGCTCGAGCGAATACGCGCCGCCGACCAGGATCGGCACGCCGGACGCGAGCAGCGCTTGGAGCGCGGTGCGGTAGAACTCCGCGGTCCTCGGCTCGAGCGTCGGCCCGGCCGCGAGGTGTCCATTGCTACCCATGCCGCACCGCCTCGTAGCTCTCGCGCGGCCCCGGCTTGGCGACGTCGTTCGGAATCTCCAGGACGCGGAACGGCGGACGGTCCGGGAACGACCGTTCGAGCAACGGCCGGGCGACGTTGTACACGGGCACGCCGCTGCGCGTCCGCCCCTCGAGCTGTCCGCGGTGCGCATGGCCGTGGAAGACGGCCGAGACGGGGTACCGGCTGAGCGGCTCTTCGAGTCGGCTCGAGCCGAGGAACGGATAGACCTCGACCGGCTCGCCCTCGACGGTGTCCTGGATCGGCGCGTAGTGCAGCAGCGCGATCCGGTGCGCCGTGCGCAGGCGGGCCAGCGCGGTCTCGAGCTTGAGCGCTTCGTCGACGGCCTCGCGGACGAAGCGCTTGATCATCGTCTCGCCCCACGGCCCGAGGGCGTGGTTGCCGAAGCCGCCGCAGAAGCCTTTCACGCCCGCGAACCCGACGCCGTGAAACTCGCAGCTGTCCCCGTCGAGGACGCGGACGCCGCCTTCGCTCAGGATCTTCGCGATCTCGTCGGCCTTGTCCGACTCGAAGTCGTGGTTGCCGAGCACGGCGACGACCGGCATCTTCGCGGCGGAGAGCTCGCGCACGAGCACGTGCGCCTCCTCCGGCGTGCCGAAGTCGGTCAGGTCGCCGCACAGCGCGAGCACGTCGGCGAGGCTGCCGGCCTGCGCGAAGATCCCCTGCAGCGATTGCGGATTCTTCGTGCAGTGCAGGTCGCCGATCGCGGCGATGCGAACGGTCTCCCGGGCCGTCACGGCGTCAGCACCACCTTGATGCACCCGTCGTGCCTGGCATCGAACGCCGTGTGGAGCGACCTCACGGCTCCTGCTCCCAGCGGTACTTGTCCCGGTCGTCGAGGATTTCCTGCGACGTGCGCACCTCGTCGTCGGGCGCGCGCGGCACCCCCAGCGCGTCGCCGATGTCGTCGACGACGTTCTGGTCGGGCGTCGCGACGGTCCCGCCGGGCGCCTCCTCGCCGACGCTCGCGGCGCGCTGCCAGTCGGCATCCACGTCGCCCCCCGCCAGCTCGGGACTCGTCTCCGAAAACCGCGCGCGCTCCGCTTCCGCGGCGCGCTCGCTGTCACCCCGCAGCATGGTCGCCTCGTGGGGCGGCGGTCCCTGGAGTTCTTCGTCGGTCGGCTTCGAACGTCTGCGTGAGGACTTCTTGCGGGCCATGGCGATGAGGAATGCAGCAGAAGACGTGCCAGCGACGTGCGCCGCGCACGACGGCAACCGGTGGCCCTCGCATGGCTGTTTTTTCGCTCTGGTTCAGCACACCTGACAGCGAGGGGGTTTCGCACATGCTCAAGAACTCGACCTACAACCTCATGGAAACGGCCTCGGTGATGTCGAAGGGCTTGGCGGACGAGCAGCTCCTCACGCGCATGGTCGGGCACATGCGGGAGCACCTCGAGCACGACCAGGGCGGTCAGCGGGACGAGAGCGCGAGGAAAGGAAAAGCCGCCTAGCCCGGCCCGGCTCGTAGACTACGGCGCGTGGCGACCCGCGCGTTCGCCGTGGTCAATCCCGCCGCCGGAGGCGGCGCCGCTGCGCGGGCGTGGCCGCGTCTCGCCGACCGGCTCGTTCGCGGCCGCGTCGACGTCACCTCGGCGGTCACCGCCGCGTCCGGGGACGCCACGCGGCTCGCGTGTCGCGCCGCCGGCGACGGTCACGATCTCGTGATCGCCGTCGGCGGCGACGGTACCGTGAACGAAGTCGTCAACGGCCTCCTCGTCTCCGGCGCCTCGCGCGTCACCCTCGGCGTCCTTCCCGCCGGCCGCGGCCGTGACGTGTGCCGCAACCTGGGCATCCCGCGCGACCTCGACCGGGCGGTCGACCGTGTCGTCCACGGCAGCGACGTCGCCGTGGACGTCGGCGTGGTCGATTTCGGTGACCGGATCCGGTTCTTTCTCGGCGCCACCGGCGCGGGCTTCGACGCCGACGTCGCACGGCGCACGCAGCGTCATCGCGGCCCCGCGACACTCGCGTACATCGCCGGCGTGATCGAAGCGGTGGCGTCGCTCCGGCCCGCCCTCGTCACGGTCACGGGCGCGTTCGAGTGGACCGGGCGGGCGACGGCGGTCGTCGTCGCGAACGGCGCGTTCGTCGGCGGCGGCATGAAGATCGCGCCGGGCGCCGATCCCGCCGACGGCGCACTCGACGTCGTCGTGCTCGGCGACGTCGGCCGCCTCGAGCTGCTGCGGTGGCTGCCGAGCGTCTACCGGGGCGATCACGTGCGGCATCCGCGCGTCGTCACCGCGCGTGCGACGGAGGTCCGGATCAGCGCGCCGACGCCGCTGCCGGTGCACGTCGACGGCGAACCGGCCGGCTCCACGCCCATCGTCGTGTCGGTGCGCCCGGGCGCGCTCACCGTTCGGCGGTGAGCGCGGGGTTGCAGTACGATCGGCGCGACCATGGCGGATGACCGGAGCGATCCCGAAGCCGTCGTCGCCTGCGTCGCCTACGCGGGCGGACGCCGTGTCGGCGGCATCGCGGTCGAGAACATCAGCGAAGTCCTGAAGCAGCCCGACCGGTTCGTCTGGATCGGCCTGCACGAGCCGAGCCAGGAGCTGCTCCGGCGGGTGCAGCAGGAATTCGCGCTGCACGACCTCGCCATCGAGGACGCGCATCGTGCGCACCAGCGGCCGAAGCTCGAGGTCTACGACGACTCGCTGTTCGTCGTGCTGCACACCGTCCAGCACGATCCGGCGACGCGGCGGATCGACTTCGGCGAAACGCACCTCTTCGTCGGCCCGCGCTACATCGTGTCCGTGCGCCACGGGCCCTCCCTGCCGTACGCCGACGTCCGCGCGCGCTGTGAGTCCGCGCCGGCGCTCCTCGCCAAAGGCCCCGGGTTCGCGCTCTACGCGTTGATGGACTTCATCGTCGATCGCTACTTCCCGGCCGTCGACATGATCGAGGACCAGCTCGACGGCATCGAGGAAGCGATCTTCGGCGGCGAGGGCGTCGACCGTGAAACGACCGGGCGCATCTACCATCTCAAGCGAGAGCTGCTCCAGCTGAAGCGCGCCGTCTCGCCGCTGGTCGACATCACGAACCGGCTCATGCGCTTCGACGTCGCGATCGTGCCGGAAGACACCCGGCCCTATGTCCGCGACGTGTACGACCACGTGATCCGGATCAACGAAATGGTCGACATGCTGCGCGAGCTGCTGACGAGCGCCCTCGAGGCGAACCTGTCGCTCGTCTCCGTGGGACAGAACGACGCGATGAAGCGGCTGGCCGGCTGGGCCGCCATCATCGGCGTGCCGACCATGATCGCGGGCGTCTACGGCATGAACTTCCAACACATGCCGGAGCTTCAGTGGGCGTGGGGCTACCCGCTCGTGATGGGCGGGATGACCCTGATCTGTCTGGTGCTCTACGTGGGGTTCAAACGCTCCGGCTGGCTCTGACGGAGCGCGGCCGCGTGCACGATGGCCGTCCCCGGCCGCCCTTCGACGACGACGTCGCCGACGATCACCCCGCGTGACGCCAGGCGCGCGACCGCGCGCCGCACGTCGTCACGCGGCAGCGCGAAGAGCCGCGCGAGCGCGCGCTCGGTCGTGTAGGTCGCGCCGGCCACGTACCGCTCGATGAGCTGCGCGATCGCCGCGGCGCGCGACAGCCGGCGCCCGGCCGCGACTTCATCCGGCAGCCAGCTCTCGAGCAGGTCCCAGCGGTACGAAAACGTCGGCTCGTACCGCTCTTCCGTCTTCACGACCCAGAGCCCCTGCTGGAGCTCGGCCATCGCGCGCTCGAACTCGCGGGTCTTCGAGGGCTCGAGCATGAAGACGTTCGCGCGGAGCTCGCGCGTGTACTGCGGATGCTCGCGCACGAGCGTGTCCATGATCCGGCGCGCGGTGTGTCCGAGCCGGCCGGCCTCGTACTCCGCGCGATAGTGGCGCGCGCGCTGCCGGCCGCGCACGAGCGCGTAGAACGCCGGGACGAGATCGAGCGCGACGAGGAGCGGCTTGCCGCGGAGCAGCTTGCCGTAGTACACGCGCCGCTTCGCGGGCAGCCGGTCCTTCAGCTCCCACGTGGTGCCGATGCCGGCATCGTGGTGCGAGCGTCGCGGCCATCGCGGATCGCGACGACCCGCCACGGCCTCCCAGAGACAGGCGACGCCCTCGGGAAAGCGATAGAAGGTCGAGCAGAAGCCGACGGCTTCGACGAACGCCAGCGCGCCGCGATCGGCACGGACGCGAAGCGCGGGCCGCCGACGAAACCGGCGATCGCGCAGTCGTTCGAGCGCGGCGGAATCGAGGACCGGCACGGCTACGCCGGGCCGGTTCCGAGCGGTGGGGGGTCTGGGGGCCATGTCGGGGCCCCCAGCTAAACGATCGGGCCGGTTCCGAGCATCGGGGGTCTGGGGGCCATGTCGGGGCCCCCAGCGACATCGATCACTTCGGCATCGAGCAGCGCGCGCACGCGAGCGTCGGAATATCCGAGCACCTCGGTCAGCACGGTCCGCGTGTGCTCGCCGGCGCGATACGGCGCTCCGCCTGCCGGCGGGATCGGTGCGCCGTCGAGGTGATAGGGCGACGCGGTGATCCGCACCTCGCCGCGCGCCGGATGCGGCACGGCGGGAAAGAATCCGCGCGCCGCCAGGTGCGGATGCGCGGCGACGGCGCTCGGCGACAGCACCGGCGCGCACGGCAGGCGCGCGGCGTTCAGCGTCGCGAGCGCCTCGTCGACGCTCGTGAACTTCTCGAGCCACGCGACCACGATCGTGCGGATCTCCGGCCAGTGTTCGCGACGCGCCACCGGCGTCGCGAAGCGCGGGTCGTCGCCGAGCTCGGGCCGCCCCATGAGCTTCACGAGGCGCGGCCAGAGCTGCGGCGCGCCGACGGTCTGCATCGCCATCCACGCGTCGCCGATCCGGTGCACGATCATCCCGAGCCGCGGTCCACGGAGCTCCGCGCCGCCATTGAGGATCGCGCCGTAGTTGACGTCGTCCGCGGCGACGAGCGCTTCCATCATCGACACGTCGAGGTAGGCGCCGCGGCCCGTCCGCTCGCGCCGGAAGAGCGCGGCGACGATGGCGCCGAACGCGTGCGTCCCGGCCAGGACGTCGGCCGTCTGGAGATAGCCGATGCGCGGCGCCGGATCCGGATCGCGCTCGAGGTCCATGATGCCGGAGACGGCGTTGATGACGTGCGCGAACGCGGGCCACGTGCGCAGCGGTCCGGTCTGGCCGAACCCGGAGATCGAGCAGTACACGAGATCCGGTTTCACGGCCGCGAGCGTGCGGTGATCGCAGCGGAGGCGTTCGACGACGCCCGGCACGAAGTTCTCGACGACGACATCGGCGCGCCGCGCGAGGTCGAGCACGAGCGGATGCGCCTCCGGGTGCGCGAGGTCGATGGCGACCGAGAGCTTCCCCGCGTTGATCCGCACGAAGTACGTGCTCTGGTCGGTGCGGCCCGCCTCGAGCTGGAGATAGCCGCGTCGCATCTCGTCGCCTTCGCCGGGCCGCTCCACCTTGATGACGCGGGCGCCGTGATCGGCGAGCAGACGCGTGCAGTACGGACCGGCGAGCACGCGCGTGAGATCGAGCACGGTGAGACCGTCGAGCAGGCGGCCGGCATCGGACATAGGCCGGCAGGATAGCAGACGCTCCCGGCGTTGACGCGAGCCCGGCGCGCACGCGACGATGGACCGAATGAGCGAGGCGCGCGGCGGCTGGTTCTCACGACTGTTCCGGCGGCGCGCACCGGAGCGCAACGCCGACGGACGGCACATCCGCCGCGTCATCGAGGCCTACAGCGCCTGCCTCGCGAAGACCGCGCGCGAGCGCCCGCACCGTCCGGAGCGCGACCTGCCCTACACGAAGGAAGAGATCGGTCGCGCGATCCTCGTTGCGCTCAAGTACGCGACGACGCACGAGGCGGCGGAGCCGCTGCACCAGGCGTTCGTCGACCTCGAGCGATTTCTCTCCGACGACGAATGGCGCCTGGTCGACGAGTACGAGCGTCTCGCCGCCGTCGGCGGCCTCGCCGGCGCGATGAGCGAGCCGCGCCGCGCCGCGGCCGTCGATCTCCTCGCCGAAGTCGAAGCGCGTCGCGGCCGGCGCTTCGAGCTCCTCGCCATCCTCGACCGCGAAGCGAAACGGGACGGGGATCAGGCGTCGAACAGGTGAGCCAGCAGTAGGTCTTTCACGTCCGTCGCGCGCACCGCGTGCGGCGGCACGAAGCGGCTCTCGCTCGAGATGAACACGGGCATGGCGCTCACGTCGCCCGCGGGCCGGCCGTGCGAGCCTCGCACCAGCGTGGCGTCGAGCGGGATCACGTCCATCACGTACCGAAGCCCGAGCGCGCGCCGCACCATCGCCCTGGCAATGCGGAGCGTCGGCCGGCGAATCGTGGGATCGAGGAAGAGCTCGACCGGATCGTGGCCGGCCTTGCGGTGGGGATCGACGGTGCGCGCGAAGTCGGGCGCCGCCGCGTCGTCGAGCCAGTAGTAGTACGAAAACCACCGGTCCGGGCGCGCGATCGCGACGAGATCGCCGGCGCGTGGATGATCGAGCCCGGCCGCGCGCCGGGCCTCCTCGTCGAGGACCTGCTCCACGCCCGGCAGCGTCTCGAGGATCCGCGCCACGTCCGCGGCCAGCTCGCGCCGTCGCAGGTAGACGTGCGCGATCTGATGGTCGACCACCGCGAACGCATCGCTCGCGCCGGGCTCGAGCACGTCGCGTCCGAGCTCCGCGCGGACGCGCAGCAGCTTCGCCTCGCGAAGAGCCCGGTTCACGTGGATCGCGTCGTCGACGGCGGTGACGCCGTACGCCGACACGACGACGACGCGCGCGCCGTCGCGACGCACGCGGTCGATGAGCTCGCCACACACCGCGTCGACCGCAATCACGTCACGGCGCAGCGCCGGATGGCGCGGACCCAGGCGCGTCAGGCTCACGTCGAGGTGCGGCAGCGCGACGAGCGTCAGCGTCGGGCGACGCGTCTCGTACACGTGGCGCGCGCAGTCGCCGATCCACCGGGTCGCGAAGATGTCCGCCGCGGGCCCCCACGCATTCAGGAGCGGAAACCGACCGAAGCGCCCCGTGAGCTCCCCGGCCAGCTCGACGGGCTCGCCGTACACGCCGGAGACGACGCGGCCGTCGGCGCGCTGCACCGCGCGCGGCGCCACCGCGTACGTGGCCGCGCCGTTCACGTTGTGCGGCCAGAACAGGCTGGCGCACGTGAACCCGGACGCGCGCCGCGCCGCCGTCTCCCAGATCTTCTCGCCGGCGACGAGCGCATCGCCGGCGAGGCCGACGCGGACTTCGCCCACGTCACGCACGAACCAGCCGTCGGCGACGACACCGTGCTGCTCCGGCATGACACCGGTCGTGAACGTCGCCTGCACCGGACCGCGCAGCGCCGGTGCGCCCGTCGTGAGCGGACGGATCGCGCCGTCGCGGGCGAGGGCGCGCAGATGCGGAGTGGCCTCACCGATCAGGTCGGACGTGAGGCCGTTGACGCAGAGGACGACGGTGCGGGTGACGGTGGACCTCGACCGAGCAGCGCCGGCGCGCGCGCCGGCGTCGCTCAGCTCGCGTGAACGCTGTGCAGCGCCTCCAGCACGCTCGGCAGGTTCATCGCCCGCTCGAGCGTCGCAGGATCCTTGATCTTGTTCGTCGGAATCTTCTCGGGGCCGACTTCGAGCCAGAGCGACGTGCGGTCCAGCCGGATCGTCGCGAGGTGCTCCTTGCCGACGCTGAGCGTGAAGCCCTTGTCGCCGTTGACCGTGCCCTCCGCGTTCGGGAAGCGCGACACCAGGAACGTCATGATCTGTTCCGACATCGCCCTGATGTTCGGATCCGGCAGCGTGGAGATGAACGACTCCACCGCTGACGGCTTCCTCGACTCCTGTGGCGGCGGCGGTGGTGGGGGAGGCGGCGGCGCTTCGGGCACCGGTACCACGACCGGAGTCGGGGGCGGAACATCCGCGACTGGCAGGGCCGGCGCGACCGGCGTCGGTGCCGCGGTCGATGCGGCCACGGGTGCGGCGGCGGCAGGCGCGGCGGCGGGCGCGGAGCCGCCCTTGAACGACACGGCGCGCAGCACGCCGCCACTCATCTCGATGTCGAAGACCGCGTACGGCATCAGCGCCACGCCCGCGCGCTCGAGCGCGCGGATGAGCGCGCGCGACGGCGTGACGACGCTCGGCGCGACGAGCAGCATCTTGAGCGGGCGGTCGACGCTCGCGCCCGCGTACCGGCGGCCGGCCTCGTCGTGGTTTTCCTCGAGCCATCCGCTCGCGAGCATCGCTTCGGTGATGACGTCGTGGTAGTCGCGCTCCTGGCGCGAGACCGACGGGAACACGGCGATGAGCCCACCCGTGGCGTCCTTGCCGACGATGGCGAGCACGGTCTCGCCCCACTTGGCGTCGGTCTCGAGCACGGCGAAGCCGGGGAGCTGCCGGCCGAAATCCGACGCGAGAAACGCCTTCAGCTCGTCGAGCTCGGGCAGCGTCTCGGAGGGCTTGAAGTCGACGACCGTCAGCTCGAGGGCCCGGTCCCGAACACGGCACGAAATCAGGTTTCCAGCCATAGCGCGATATAGCCTAGCAGAAAAGTGTGAGAAGCTAATCGTCCATGTGTTTTCGCCGAGTTGCACTGGTCCGCTCGCTCGTCATGACCGTCGCCTCGGTCGCCCTCGTCGCGACCGCGCTGGGAGCCGTCCCGGGTGAGGAATTCGAAAAACTCGCCGCCGCCGCGCGCGAGCACCGGGCCGCGCTCGCGCGGCTGCTCGCGCTGCAGGAGCAGGACCTCGGGCGCGCGACCGATGACGTCGCGCGACTGCGCGCGCTCTCATGACCACGTTCGCGCTCACGATGCTGCGCGGGAGCGAAAAGCGGAACGTCATCCCGCCGGCAGCGGTCGCCGACGTCGACTGTCGTCTGCTGGCGGGTGACGATCCGGACGAAGTGCTCGCGTGGGTCCGCGCGGCCGTCGGCGACGAGCACGTCGAGGTCCAGGCGACGGCGCCCGCGAAGCGGCCGAACCTCTCCGCGCCCGACACGAAGATGTACAAGGCGATCGCGGGCGCGATCGAGCGCCGCGAGCCGGGCGCCGTCCCGACGCCGTCGATCTTTCCCGGCTTCACCGACAACCGGGTCTTCCGCCGCGCCGGCGTGCGGAGCTACGCGGAGCTGCTGCTCGCGGGCGCGGGCGCCTGATGGCGCGCGCACGTCGGCCCGCGCCGTCGCGCCGGCCGGCCACCGGCCTCACGATCCGGCCGGGCACGAAGCGCGACGTCCGGCTCATCCTCGAGCTGATCCGCGGACTGGCCGACTACGAACGTCTGGCGCACGAGGTGGAAGCGACCGCGGCGCGCATCCGTCGTCACGGGTTTGGCCGGCCGCGATACTTCGAGACGCTGATCGCCGCGCAGGACGGCCGGCCGGTCGGCTTCGCGCTCTACTTCTTCACGTACTCGACGTTCCTGGCGCGCCCGTCGCTCTATCTCGAGGATCTCTTCGTCCGGCCCGACGCGCGCGGCCGCGGCGCCGGCAAGGCGCTGCTCGCGGAGCTGGCGCGCATCGCGCGACGCCGCGGATGCGGCCGCATGGAGTGGGCGGTGCTCGACTGGAACGAGCCGTCGATCCGTTTCTACGAAAGTCTCGGTGCGCGCCTTCGCAAGGACTGGGTCCTGACGCGGCTGACCGGCGAGCCGCTGGCCCGGCTCGCGCGGCATCGCGGCCACGCATCGCGTTGACCGTGCCGAAGGCGTTCGTGTAGATTGCGACGCCATGAAGAAGCCAGCGAAGAAGAAGACGACCGCGAAGCGCGCGCCGGCGAAGAAGAAGGCGGCGCCGGCCGCCAAGAAGTCCGCACCGAAGGCCGCGGCGCCGAAGGCGGCGCCGAAGGCCGCCGCGCGTCCGGCGAAGCCCGCCGCGCCGCAGACGGGCGCCGGGGGTTACACGCCGGCCGACATCTCCGGGGTCGGCTGGAAGCCGTTCCGCTACCCGCCTGATTAGACGCCGCGCCCGGCTCGCCGCCTTCCTGCTCCTGTGGGTCGGCGCGCTGGGCGCCGGCAGCTGCAGCGCGTGGTCGCGCGAAAGCGGCGAGTGGTGGCGTGCGCGACGAGATTCGTCCGGCCAGGCTCCCGATCCGGCGCAGGCCCGCGAACCCGTCGTGCAGGTCTATGCGGCCCGCGCCGTCGGCTGGCGGAGCGCCCTCGCCGTTCACACCTGGATCGCGCTGAAGCGCCGCGACGCCCTGGCCTACACGCGGTACGAAGTCATCGGCTGGGGCGTCGAGCGCGGCGTGCGCGCCGTGCGCATCGACCGGTTCGGACCCGACAACTACTGGTTCGGCGCGCGGCCCGACCGCCTCGTGGACCTGCGCGGCGATGCGGTCGAAGCGGTCATCGACCGGCTCGAAGCCGCCATCGCGCGCTATCCCTACGCGACGAGCTATCGCACCTTCCCGGGACCGAACAGCAACACGTTCATCGCATGGCTCGGTCGCGAGGTTCCCGATCTTCGCCTCGATCTGCCGCCGACGGCGATCGGCAAGGACTTCCTGCCGAACGGCCGCCTCGTCGGCCGCAGCCCCGGCGGGCGCGGATTCCAGCTCTCGCTGCTCGGGCTCGGCGGTGTGCTCGCGGGCTGGGAAGAAGGCGTCGAGGTCAACGTGCTCGGGCTGACGTTCGGCGTCGACGTGAAGGAGCCGGCGCTCAAGCTGCCGGGGATCGGACGCGTCGGTCATCCCGGGAATTGATTTGATCAGCTGGGGGGCCCCGACATGGCCCCCCAGACCCCCCCAGCGCTCGGAACGGCCGCGGCAAAGCCGCGGCCGTCCTCCGTCACGCGCCGCGGCGGCCCTCGTCACGCGCCGCGGCCGTCTGCGGTTCACGCGCGGCTGTCCAGGACGATCGTCACCGGCCCGTGATTCACGAGCGCGACGTCCATCGTCGCGCCGAACTCGCCCGTGGCCACCGTCAGACCGCGCGCGCGTAGCGCCGCGGCGACGCGCTCGACGAGACGCGCGGCCGCATCCGGCGCCATCGCGCCGATGAACGACGGACGCCGGCCTTTGCTCGTGTCGGCGTACAGCGTGAACTGACTCACGACCAGCA
>JACPCW010000045.1 GCA_016184365.1 Candidatus Rokuibacteriota bacterium | reverse complement strand
AAGACGTTCACGTTCGGCGGCGACTACGACACGATCGATTCGGTCTACCAGGAGCGCGGCTGGACGGACGGGCTGCCGATCGTGCCGCCGACGGCCGCGCTCGTCCAGAAGTTCCTGCGCTTCACGGATCGCGACCCGCGCGAGGTCCTCGGCGTGCTGCCGCCTCGCCAGGGCGAAGCGACGGTCGAGAAGATCGCGGCGAACGCCGTCATGGCAGGGTGCCGGCCCGAGTACTTCCCGGTCGTGCTGGCCGCGATCGACGCGCTGGCCGACCCGGCGTTCAACCTCGATTCCGTGCAGGCGACGACGCATCCCGTCGCGCCGCTCATCATCGTCAACGGTCCGATCGCGCGGGAGCTCCAGATCAACGGGGGCTACAACGCGTTCGGTCAGGGCTTTCGCGCGAACGTCACCATCGGGCGCGCCGTGCGCCTGGTGCTGATGAACATCGGCGGCGGCCTGCCCGGCACCGGCGACCGGTCGACGCAGGGCAGCCCGTCGAAGATCGCGTACTGCGTCGCGGAGAACGAAGCCGACAATCCGTGGGAGCCGCTGCACGTCGAGGCCGGTCTCGACCCCGACGTCAGCACCGTCACGGCGTACGGCTGCGAAGCGCCGCACAACATCCAGGATCACTACAGCGCGACGGGGCTGGGCATCCTCATGACGATCGCCGGCTCGATGGGCCAGGCGGGCAGCAACAACATCCTCGGCGCCGGGTATCCCCTGCTGTCCCTCGGCCCGGAGCACGCGGCGACGATCGCGCGCGACGGCTACAGCAAGCGGCAGGTCAAGGAATACCTGTTCGAGCACGCGCGCTTCCCGATGGTGCGGCTCGGTGACGACTACCGAAAGGCGCAGCTCCTGCGTCGCGGCATCGTCGACGATGCGAGCACGCTGATCCCGATCGTGCGCGAGCCGGACGACATCGGCGTGATCGTCGTCGGCGGCGCCGGCAAGCATTCGTCGTGGCAGCCGACCTTCGGCGACGGGACGAAGCCGTCGCGGCGGGTGATCGCGCGAAGGGACGGAACGCCGCTCGAGCGGGTGGCTGATCTGATCCGCTAGGCGGTGTATCCAATTCGCGGCATTGACCGAACCGGCGCGTGAGGACGAAATGAGCGAGGACATGGCAGTCACGCTCAGACGGCGCCGGTTCACGCTCGACGAGTATCACCGGATGGGCGAGGCCGGCATCCTGCACGAGGACGACCGCGTCGAGCTCATCGAGGGTGAGATCGTCGAGATGGCGCCGATCGGAAGCCGCCACGCCGCGACGGTGGCCCGCGTCACTGCCTTCTTCACGCGGCGACTTGGCGACCGGGCCACGATCTGGTCGCAAAACCCCGTCGTGCTGCCCGCGCAGGTGTCCGAGCCACAACCCGACATCATGCTCCTCGCCCCGCGCGCGGACTTCTACGCGAGCGCGCTACCCGAGCCTCACGATGTCCTGTTGCTCATCGAAGTCGCCGACTCATCGCTCACGTACGATCGGCGCACGAAGCTGCCACTCTATGCCCGCGCGGGGGTGTCCGAGGCGTGGCTGATCGATGTCGACGCCGGGCGCGTCGAGATCCATCGCAGCCCGAGCGGCGGCCGCTATCGCGACGTGCGGTCGCCGGCGCGCGATGAATCGTTCGCGCCGCTCGCGTTTCCGGACGTCGCGGTGACGTCGTCGGACTTGCTCGGCTGAACCCGCGCGCGTTCAGGCCGCCGACGGACGCGCGCGACCGCTGCGGCTGAATGCGACGAGCGTCAACCCGCCCGCCAGCGCCACCGCCGCCGAGAGGTAGAGCCCGAACGCAAACGACCCGGTGACGTCGCGCGCCCAGCCCGCGAGGGCCGGACCGACGATCGCGCCCACCACGGTGATCGTGTTCGACAATCCGAAGGCGCTCGACACGTCGCCGTCCTTCAACGCCTGGCCCAGCAGCGCCCACATCGGCCCCCAGACCGACCACGCGAAGATCGTCGTCAGGAACACGCCGGCCGCGAGCACCGCCGGCAGCGCGCGCCACTGCAGCGCGAGCGCCGTGCCCGCCACGGTCACCGCCATCGCCGCGAAGGCCGGGAGCAGCACCGCGTACTGTGCGCGTCCCCGCCGTTGCGCGGCATGCCCGGCCGCGCCGCCGAGCAGCAGGCCGATCACCGCGGCGACCCCGGTCAGGCTCGAAAAGAGTCCGGCGCGCGCGAGCTCCGTCACGCCGATCTCCATGAAGAGCAACGGGCCCCACAGGATCACCACGAACTGCACCCACATGACGGTCGCGCCCGCGAGGCTCAGCACCCAGACGGTCCGGTCCGTCACGACGGAGCGGACCCGGCCCCGACGCATCGCTCGCGCAGACGGTGACGGCGGGTGCGGCACGAATCGCACGATGAGCAACGCCGCCACGATCGGCAGCACTCCGAGGAGCGCGAGCACCCAGCGCCACGACATCACCTCGGCGAGCGCGCCGCCAAGGAACAGGCCAAGTCCGATGCCGAGCCCCGGGCCCGTGAACGACACCGCCTGTCCGAGCGTGATCTTCCCGGGCGGCGTGACGGCGACGATGATGGCGCGGTCGTTCGAGAAGAGACATCCCTGGCTCACGCCGGTCATCAACCGCGCCGCGAGCAGCGCGCCGAAGGACGTCGCGAGGCCGGTCGCCATCGCGAAGAGACCACCGGCGACGAGGCCAATCACGAGCACGCGCCGGCTGCCGAAGCGGTCGCCGAGGAGACCGGCCGGGAAGTTCATCACGGCGTACGAATAGAAGAACGCCGTCGCGAGGACGCCGGCGCCGGAATAGGAGAGATCGAGCTCCTGCATGATCGCCGGCAGGACCGCCGAGAGCGCCATGCGGACGCCGTAATTGCCGACCCAGGCGAAGACCATGAGCGCCCACACGACGCGGTACACGGGCAGGAGCATAGCCCGGGCGCGCGCGGCTGGGCCGATCCTCCAGCCGAATGAGACATCGCCGGATTGCGGACACCGCCGCGCGAACAGATCGCGCTACTTGACCGTCCAGCGCCGCGGCAGCTTGAAGCCCTCGGCCTCCAGGCCCGTGATGTAACCGCGGATGACCTCGGTCCCCGGCAGGCCCTTGGCGTTCGCCTCGTCGGCTTTCTGCTGGGGGATGTTCGGCAGCGTGTCGGCCCACTTCTGCAGCTCGGAGAACGGCAGCGAGAAGAACGTCGTCCCCGCCTGCTTCATGGCCTCGAGACCCCGCTCCTGCTTCTTCAGGCCGGCCTCGACCTGCTTGACGCCGTATTCCTCGGACACCTCGCGGAGCACGGCGCGCACGGGGTCGGGCAGCTTGGCCCACGTGTCCTTGTTCACCGTGATCGCGCCGATGACGATCGCCCCGAAGTTCGTGAACGTGTAGTGCTTCGCGACCTCGAAGAGCTTGAAGCCCCAGGTGCCGTCCACGAACATGACCCAGCCTTCGTAGACTCCAGACTGCAGCGAGGTGTACGCCTCGTTCAGGTTGCCCTGGACCGGGATCGCGCCGACGGCCGACACCCATGGCAGGTTCGGGCCCGCGGCCGCGATCTTCCGCCCCCGCACGTCCTCGACCTTCCGGACCGGGAACGTCGAGACGAGGTTGTAGTTGTTGATGGCGGTGGTGGCGAGAAACACCTGGTTGTACTGCTTCTCGAAGACCTCGGAGAGGTACGGCACCTGCTTCTGCAGCTTGAGGCCGACGCGGTACGCCTGCATCGGGTCGGGCGTGCCGAACGGCACGTAGTAGCTGTAGTTGTGCAGGAAGAGCTTGGTGGGCTCGAACGGGTACGCGACCAGGCCCATGTCGAGCACGCCGGACTCGATCGCTTCGAGCACGTCCTCGAGCTTGGCGACCGTGCCGCCGAACGCCTCGCGCCAGTCGATCTGGTACTTGTTGCCGCGTTGCTGGAGCCGCCGGTTGACCTCGGGCACGAGGAAGTCCTTCATCGTGCCCACCCAGATCGCCGGACCGGCGGGGTGGCCGGCCCCGATGGTGATGGGGAGGCGCTGCTGTCCCCACGACGGCGAGGCGAGCAGAGAGGCGGCCATCACCACGAGCGCGACCACGAGCGCTTTCGTCTTCATGTCATCCTCCACGTCACGCGCTTGTTTCACACGAGCCACGGCAGCCAGGTGCTCAGCGAGGGAAAGAGAATCAGGAGCCCGAGGACGAACAGCATCATCGCCATGAACGGCGTCGTGCCCTGGAAGATCTCCTCGAGCGAGGCGCCGTCGCCGAGGACCGCCTTCATGGCGAACACGACCATGCCGAACGGCGGGGTGAGCAGGCCGATCTCGACGGCCACCACGCTCACCACGCCGAACCACATCACGTCGAAGCCGAGCGCCCTCACGACGGGCAGCATGAGCGGGATGCTGACGAGCATGATCGACGTCGAGTCGAGGATGGTGCCGAGCACGAGGAAGATCACCACGAAGAGGCCGATCACGGCGTGCGCCGGCAGATCGAGCCCGGTCACCAGCTCGCCGAAGCGCGACGGGAGACCGGTCAGCGTCAGCATCCGGGAATACATGGAGGCGGCGATGAGCAGGAAGAAGATCGCCGCGGTGGCGTGGCCCGTCTCGAGCAGCGTGTCCCACAACCCGCCCCACGTGAGCCGGCGCTTGAGCCACGCCAGCACGAGCGCGCCGCACGCGCCCACCGCCCCGGCCTCCGTGGGCGTGAAGAGCCCGCCGTAGATGCCGCCGAGCACGAGCGCGATGAGCGTGGCCGTCGGCCACACCTTGCCGAGCGCGCGCCAGCGCTCGCCATTCGCGAGACGGACCGCACGCTCGCCGCCCACCAGCCGCGGGTTCCGGCGCACCATCAGCGAGATGCCGGCGACGTAGACCGCCGTCAGCACCAGTCCCGGCACGATGCCGGCGATGAAGAGCTTGCCGATCGACTGCTCGGCGAGGATGCCGTAGATGATGAAGAGCACGCTCGGCGGGATCAGCATGCCGAGCACCGAGCTGCCGCCCACCGTCCCCAGCGCGAACCGCTTGTCGTAGCCGAGCCGGAGCATCTCGGGCAGCGCGACCTTGCTGAAGATGGCCGCCGACGCCACGCTCACGCCGGTGATGGCGGCGAACACCGCGTTGGCCTGCACGGTGGCGATGGCGAGCCGCCCGCGCACGCGCGGCATCAGGACGTTCGCGGCGTTGTAGAGATCGGCGGTCGCTCCGGAGAGCGCCGAGGCGAGGCCCATCAGGACGAAGAGCGGCAGCACGCCGAAGACGTAGTCGGAGACGGCGCCGAACGCCGCGATCCCGAGCAGTTTCAGCGCGATGGAAAAGCTGCCCTTGACCCACCACACGCCGGCGAAGCTCAGGACGGCCAGCGCCACGCCGACGTGAATGCCGAGCAGGATCGTCCCGAGCAGCAGGCCGACCATCACGACGCCGATCAGGCCGGGATCCACGCCGCTCCTACCCGGCCCGTCCGCCGCCGCAGAACTTCCGGAGATTTGCGAGGGCCAGGCGGGCGAACTCGAGACCGAAGAGCGCGGTGCCGACGATCACGATCGTCCGGCTCGGCGCGACGGGCACGCGCAGCGCGCCCTCGCCTTCGAACTCGCCGATGCGCCACGCCCGCACCATGTTGTCCCAGCTCGACCAGACGATCAGCGCGCACAGCGCCGCGCCGAGCAGGTGCGCGACGAACGTCATCGCCTCGGCCGGCCGGACGCCGAGCCGGTCCGTCACGACGGTCGAGCGCACGTGCCGCCCGTGCCGGAGCGTGTGCGCGACCTGGAGGAACACGATCCCGACGATCGAGAGCTTCACGAGCTCCGGCGTGCCGCGGATGGACAGGTTGACCACGGCGCCGGTGGCGTGAAACAGCAGGCCGCTCAGCGCGCGACCGACGACGTCGCCGACGATCAGCAGCATCAGGCCGAGGATCCACGCCGAGCCGAGCCCGTTGGCGACCTCGGTCGTCCGGTCGAACGCGCCGCCGGCGATTCCGGCGAGACGGTCGGCCCCCCTGGCGGCGTGTGGCATCGCGGGGGCACACTCGGCGCCCCCGAGGCCGGGGACAATAGTATGGCCGCGCTATTTCGCTGACCTCGAGAGAGGATTCCCTGCCGACCCCCGCACAACGCCTCACCTCAATGCGCCGATCGACGCATTGCCGCATTCGCGCGCTGCCGGTAGAAATGCGCCACTTGTGACCTTCTGCGCGCATGCGCGGGAGAGGAGAGCGGGTACGCGGCACATCGTGTCCGTCCGGTTGCTCGGTCTCCTTCCGCGGTTTGCGGGGGCGCGAGACACGCACGTCGAGGTCGAGGACGGCGCCACGGTCCTCGACGTGCTGACCGCCCTGGCCGCGCGCCACGGCGCGCCGCTCGCGTCCGCCATCTTCCGGAGCCCGCGCGACGTCCACACCCATCTGCGCGTCTTCCTCGACGAGGAGGAGGCGCCCGTCTCGAGCCCCGTGATCCGTCCCGGCGCGGGCGCCGCGACGGTCGCCGTGCTGCCCATGCAGGGCTTCGAGGGAGGAAGCCGATGACCGTCGCGACCGATCGCTGGATCCCGTCGGCGTGCAGCGCGTGTTACGGCACGTGTTCGATCCGCGGCCACGTGGTCGACGGCGTGCTCGTCAAGATCGAAGGCAACCCGGACAGCGCCATCGGCCGCGGGCGGCTGTGCGGCAAGGGCGTGTCCGGGATCATGACGCTGTACGACCCGAACCGGGTGAACGCGCCGCTGCGCCGGACGAACCCGGTCAAGGGCATCGGCGTCGATCCCGGCTGGAAGGAGATCTCGTGGGACGAGGCGCTCGACGAGATCGTCGAGCGCCTCCGCAAGGTCCACGCGGAAGATCCGCGCAGGCTCTTCCTGCAGCGGACGACCACGAACACCTCGGGCCGCGCGCCCTTCTTCGTGTTCGCGGCCGCCTTCGGGACGCCGAACGTCTGGGCCGCGGGCGGCGGCCTCCACTGCGGCAACGGGGCCCACCTGATCAGCGGCCTCTATCACGCGTCGTGGTCGCTCGTGCCGGACTTCAAGTACTGCCGGTACGCGATCTACTTCGGCGCGTCGAAGGGCCACGGCGCCGGCCACGTCTCCTGCACCAACATGCAGGACGCGGCCGACGCGCGCGCCCGCGACATGCGGCTCGTCGTCGTCGATCCGATGTGCAACTTCGCCTCGGCCAAGGCGAGCGAGTGGGTGCCGATCCGCCCGGGCACCGACGCGGCGATGGCGCTCGCCATGCTCGACGTGATCGTCAACGAGCTGGGGATCTGGGACGCCGAGTATCTCGCCGCGAAGACGAACGCGCCGTACCTGATCGGGCCCGACGGGTGCTACGTGCGCGATCCCGCGAGCGGGAAGCCGCTCGTCTGGGATCTCGGCCGGTCACGCGCGGTCCCGTACGACGATCCGGAGGCGAAAGACCTCGCGCTCGAGGGAGATCGCGACGTCGGGGGCATCGCGTGCCGCCCGGCGTTCGCGTGCCTGCGGCGGCACCTGCGACAGTTCACGCCGGACTGGGCCGAGTCGATCACCACCGTGTCGGCCGCGACCATCAGGCGGATCGCCACCGAGTTCGCGACCGAGGCGCGGGTCGGCTCGACGATCGTGCTCGACGGCAAGCGCCTGCCGTACCGGCCGGCGGCCGCGATCTTCTTCCGCGGCGCGCAGGGGCACAAGAACTCCGTCTACAACTGCTACGCGATCGAGCTCCTCAACCAGGTGGTCGGCGCCGCCGATGTCGTCGGCGGCGCGCTCGGCTTCAGTCCCGTGTCCTACGGCCATCCCGACACCGGCCACCCCTGGTACGAGCCGACAGCCGGACCCGACGGGCTCATGGTCACGGGCAGCTGGGTCGCTCGCCACCTGCCGTACCCGATCTCCGAGCCGAAGGTCCCGACGACGATGTCGCTCTCCGAGCTCTTCCCGCTCGGCATGTTCGGCCCCTCGATGGCGTCGCGCGACCAGGAGGACCTCTGGCGCCGGTTCGACCTGCCGTACCGGCCGGAAGTGATGATCAACTACGGCGCGAACTCGCTGATGAGCGTCGGCAACAGCGCGACCGTCGCCGAGACGCTCGAGCGCATCCCGTTCATCGTCTCCTTCGATCTCACGCTGACCGAGTTCTCCGAGTTCGCGGACATCGTCCTGCCCGACACGAGCTACCTCGAGTCGGTCGATTCGCGGCCCGATTTCCCGTTCATCTTCAATCACCCCGCCGGGCTCGGGAACTGGAGCTGGCCGATCAAGCAGCCGGTCGTGGCGGCCGGCGGTCAGCGCCGCCCGTCGGCGGAGGTGCTGTTCGAGATCGCCTACCGCCTCGGGATCGGCGACGGTCTGAACGCCGCGATGAACGCGCATCTCAAGCTCCAGGGCGAGCAGCGGCTCGACTTCGACCGCACCTACACGCACGCGGACGTCTGCGACCGGGAGCTCAAGTCGCTCTTCGGTCCCGAGCGCGGCCTCGACTGGTTCAAGGAGCACGGCGTGCTGTCGTGGCCCAAGCGCGTGGAGGAGGTGTACTGGCGCGCGTTCCTCGACGTGCGCGTGCCGGTCTACTGGGAGTTCATGGTCCCGCTCGGCGAGAAGGCCGGCGCCATCGCGCGCGCCCACGGCCTGCACTGGGACGACGCCTACTACGAGCCGATGCCGCGCTGGATGCCGTGCCCGTCGCACGATCTGCGGGACGCGTCCTACGACTTTTACGGCTTCTACTTCCGCGACACGCTCCACACCAACAGCTTCACGAACGAGAACCCGTGGCTCGACGAGGCCGCGCGCATGGACGCGTTCTCCTACACCATCGCCGTCAACGCGACGACGGCGAAGGCGAAGGGACTCGCCGACGGTCAGCTCGTGTGGCTCGAGTCCCCGGCGGGCCGCCGCGTGCGCGGCCGGCTGCACCTCACCGAGGCGATCCACCCCGAAGGCCTCGGCGTCGGCGGCTGCGCCGGGCACTGGGCGTCGACGCTGCCGGTGGCGCGCGGCAAGGGCGTGTTCTTCAACGAGCTGCTCGAGGTCGACTTCGACCATTCGAGCCCGGTCAATCAGAACCTCGACACGTGCGTGAAGCTGAGGATCGTGCCGTGAGATACGGCATGGTGATCGACCTCAAGCGGTGCGTGGGCTGCTACGGCTGCCAGCTCTCGTGCAAGGCCGAGCACGCGACGCCCCCGGGCGTGTTCTACGCGCGCGTGGTCAAGCGCGAGTCCGGCACCTTCCCGAACACGCGGCTGGTATTCCTGCCGCTCCTCTGCTTCCACTGCGCGAACCCGCCGTGCGTGGACGCCTGCCCCACCGGCGCGAGCCACGTGCGGACGGGTGGCGTGGTCGACGTCGACCACGACGTGTGCGTCGGCTGCCGCGCGTGCATGCAGGCGTGCCCGTACGGGGCGCGGTACTACAACCGCGACCCGCGCCCGTACTTCGGCGACCAGGGTCCGACGCCGTACGAGACGGCGCGCGGGTCGGGCGGCAAGCGCGGCGTCGTGATGAAGTGCAACTTCTGTCTCGACCGCGTGCAGGCCGGGCTCGACCCCGCGTGCGTCGCGAACTGCCCGGCCCACGCCCGCACGTTCGGCGACCTCGACGATCCCGACAGCGAGGTGGCGCGCCTGATCCGGCTCCGCGGCGGCACCCAGCTCGAAGCCGGCCTCGGCACGGACCCCTCGGTCTATTACCTGCCGCCATGAGCGAGGGCCTCCCATGAGCGTGATCGCACATGACCGGCTGCTCACCGACCTCGGCGCCACCTTCCGTCCACAGCGCGAGTGGGCCGAGGGGCCCGGGCTGTACCTGATCGCCGGCCACTTCCTCACCGGGATCGGCGCCGGGACGTGGCTGTTCGCGCTGCTGTTCGACGTCGTGCCCGGTCTCGTCGTGGCGATCGCCGCCGTCGCGCTCGGCGGGCTCGCGCATCTGAAATTCCTCGGCCGCCCCGCGCGGTTCTGGCGGATGGTGCGCGCGCGCCACTCGTGGATCGCGCGCGGGTTCATCGGCATGAACGTCTTCGTCGCCGGCGCGGTGCTCGCCGCGCTGCCGCGCATCGCCCCCGGCATGCCGTGGACGGCCGACGGCGCCGCCGGCCGGTTCTTCCTCGCCGTCTCCCTGGTCGGCATGGCGATCCTCATGGTCTACAAGGGCAACGTCTACGCCGCCTCGCGCGGCGTTCCCTTCTGGAACTCGCCGGTGCTGCCGGTGCTGTACATCGCCTACGCGCTCCGCGGCGGCGTCGCGGTGCTGCTGGTGCTGTTCCCATTCGTCGCGACGCGCGCCAGCGCCGACTTCGTCGCGCTCATCGAGCTGTGGACCGCGGTGTCGGCGGCCGTCATGGTCGCGTTCTACCTGGCGGTGATCCGCGGCGCGCACGTGGCCGCGCGGCGCTCGGTCGCCGAGCTCGTCCGCGGGCGCCTGGCGCCGCCGTTCTTCCTCGGCACGGTGGGCGCAGGGCTGGTCGTTCCGATCGTGGTCGGTCTGGCCGGCCTGATCTATCCGCTCTCGCTGACCATCCTGGCGCTCGTCGGAGCGCTGTCGCTCGTCGGGGACTTCTTCGCCAAGCTCACGATCGCGAAGGCCGGGTTCTACGTCCCCGTGGTCCCGGCCGGCATGTCGACATGGTATGGTTCGGCATCCTGGTGGAGAAGATGATCGAGATCGCGCTGATCACGCCGCCCGTCGGGATCATCCTCTTCCCGGAAATCGTGCTGTGGCTCCCGAGGACGATGCTCGGTCCCTGAGCGCGCCGGGCCGCCCGGGCGAGGAGAGGCATGAGCTGGGAGCCCGAGATCGAGGAGCTCGAGAAGCGACGCCGCGCGGCGGAGGCCCTCGGCGGCCCGCAGGCCATCGCGCGCCAGCGCGCGCAGGGGCGCCTCACCATCCGCGAGCGCATCGAGCGCCTCGTGGATCCCGGCTCGCTCACGGAGATCGGCCAGCTCACCGGCACGGGCACGTACGACGAGACCGGGCGCCTCGTGACGGTCAAGCCGGCGCCGTACGTGATGGGCGTGGCGACCATCGACGGCCGGCCGGTGGCCGTCGGCGGCGAGGACTTCACGGTGCGCGGCGGCACGAGCTGGGGCTCGTCGCGGCGCAAGGGCGGACAAGGCGGCTTCGTCGAGGACCTTGCCCACGAGTACCGCATCCCGCTCGTGAACCTCATCGACGGCGCGGGCGGCACGGTCACGTCGATCCGGACGCGCAAGCACACGACCTTCCCCGGCGTGTTCGGCTTCGAGCGCTCCGTGGAGCTCCTCGGCGAGGTGCCGGTCGTCTGCGCCGTGCTCGGAACGGCGGCAGGTGGTCCGGCCGGCCGCGCGATCCTGTCGCACTGGTCGGTGATGGTGCGCGGGTCGAGCCAGATCTTCGCGGCGGGTCCGCCGGTCGTGGAGCGGTCGCTCGGGCAGAAGCTCGACAAGGAGGCGCTCGGCGGCGCCGCCATCGCCGTCGACACCGCCGGCACGATCCACAACGCGGTGGAGTCCGAGGAGGCATGCCTCCGCGAGATCCGGCGCTTCCTCGCCTACCTGCCCCAGAACGTCTGGGAGCTGCCGCCGCTCGGCCCGACCGACGATCCGCCCGACCGGCGCGAGGAGGCGCTGCTCACCATCGTGCCGCGCAAGCGCACGCAGCCCTACGACATGCGCAAGCTGGTCGCGATGGTCGTGGATCGAGGATCGGTGTTCGAGATCCAGCCGACGTGGGGCACCGCGGTCGTCACGTGTCTGGCGCGGCTCGGCGGCTTCCCGATCGGCGTCGTCGCCAACCACCCGATGGTGTACGGCGGCGCGATGGACGCCCGCACCGCGCGCAAGCAGGTGCACTTCATGGAGCTGTGCGACGCCTTCCACATCCCGCTCGTCTTCCTGGTCGACGTGCCCGGCTTCATGGTCGGCGTGAAAGCCGAGGAGATGGGCACGTTGCGCGAGGGCATGCGCGCCGTCTACATGGCGTCCAAGATCACGGTGCCGACGCTCACGCTCGTCATCCGCAAGTGCTACGGCATGGCCGGCATGGCGCCGTCGAACAAGACCCGTCTCGACTACAAGGTCGCCTGGCCGTCCGGCGAGTGGGGCTCGCTGCCCCTCGAGGGCGGCGTCGCCGCCGCGTTCCGGCGCGAGATCGCGGCGGCGCCGGATCCCGCAGGCCGTGAGCGCGAGATCGAGGCCGAATTGCGCCAGTACATGTCGCCCTTCCGCACGGCGGAAGCGTTCGCCGTCGAGGACATCATCGATCCGCGCGACACGCGGCCGTTCCTGCACCGCTTCCTGACGCTCGCGCGGCGCCGGCTCGAGACGGAGCACGGGCCGAAGTCGAAGACGGGCGTCCAGCCCTGAGCGTCCGCATCACACGGCGTCCCAGCCCTGGAGCGCGGCCGCTTCCCGCCGGCACCACTCGGGGCCGCCCAGGAGCTGACGGTTGCTGGCGATGCGCTTGAACCAGTACGGCGTCATCACCACGATGACCGGGTCGTCACCGAGTCTGCCCTCCAGCACCAGGTGACCGGTCTTCCGGTACCGATCGAGATCGACGGGTTCGCCCGCGTCGCCTTGCCCGGTCAAGCGCTCGCTCTTGGGGCCACAGGCAGCTCCTGCAGGGCGACGATCGCGCGGAAGGAGTCGAGCCCGAGCACCGTGGGTTCGCCCCCGTGCCACGCGAACGTGATCAGCCGACCGGGCGACGCCTCGATGTGCTGCACGATGTACAGCTCGGGCAGCTCGGCGGACATGCGGAACGGCGCGCCGCCCGGATAGAGGTCGCGCTTCGCGAGGTAGTAGCAGTAGTGACAGCCGAGGTTACAGACGGCGCCGGCGGGTTTCGCCATGACGATCTGGAACTCGCGCGCGCCGTCCATCTCTGCAATTCCACCATCGGCCCCGGCGCGCCGACATGCGCTCATCGGCTCAGCAAATGGGAGCGATCGCGCCATTTACTCGCCCTCCGCCCGAAGCTACCGTCCCGCGCACGACGACCGCCACGTGAGGAGGCGCCCATGCCCCGTCCACCGTTGACCGTGTCGCTCGCGCTCGCGGCGCTCGCCCTCGTGCTCGCCGCCGCCACGTTGCCGGCCGTCGGCCAGACGCCGAAGTACGGCGGCGTCCTCGCCACCTCGCCGATCAGCGCGCCGCCGAGCTTGAGCCCGCACGAGGAGGCGACGATCGCGGTGGTCGCCTCCGCGAGCGTCTGCTTCAACAACCTCGTCTACTTCGATCCGCAGAAGAAGCAGGAAAGCGCCGCCACCGTCGTGCCGGAGCTGGCCGAGCGCTGGTCGTGGCAGGACGGGTCCCGCACGCTCGTCTTCTTCCTCCGCAAGGGGGTCAAGTGGCACGACGGGAAGCCGTTCACCTCGCAGGACGTCAAGTACACCTTCGACATGGTGCGGGGCGCTCCCGACGCGAAGGGCAAGCTGCGGGTCAACCCGCGGAAGCTCTGGTACGAAAACGTGGAGGCGATCGAGGCTCCAGATCCATACACGGTCGCCTTCCGCCTCAAGCGGCCGCAGCCGGCTCTGCTGCTGATGCTCGCGTCGGGCTACTCCCCGGTCTACCCGGCGCACGTCCCGCCCGCCGAGTTCAGGACCCGGTGCGTCGGCACCGGCCCGTTCAAGCTCAAGGACCACCGGCCCGGCGAGTACGTCGAGTTCGTGAAGAACCCGGACTACTTCGTCAAGGGCCGGCCGTACATGGACGGCGTGAAGGTCGTGTTCATCAAGGACCGCTCGACGCAGATCGCCGCCCTCCAGGCGGGGCAGCTGGACGTCGCCGGCAGCGGCTGGAACAAGGCGAACGCGGAGACGGCCATGAAGGGCGCGGCGGGCCTCGTGGTGATCGAGGCCGACGGCGGCACCAACGACAACGTGCTCGTGAACTTCAAGCGGCCGCCGTTCACCGACGTCCGGGTGCGCCGGGCGCTCAACCTCGCCCTCGACCGCGCGGCCTACGTGAAGGGGCCGCGCCAGGGCGGCGCGTCGCTCGGTGGCGCGATGCTCCCTCCACCCGCCGGGGTCTGGGGGCTTTCGCCGGCGGACCTGGCCAAGCTGCCCGGGACGGGCGATCCGACCAGGCAGAAGACCGAGGCGAAGCGGCTGCTCGCCGAGGCCGGCTTCGGCCCGGCCAAGCCCCTGAAGGTCGCCGTGTCGACCCGGGCCGTCGCGATCTACGTCGACACCGCGAGCTGGATGGTCGACCAGCTCCAGCAAGTGGGGATCGACGCGACGCTGGAGCAGATCGAGACCGGGGTCTGGCACCCGAAGATGACCCGGCGTGACTACCAGATCGCGCTCAACGTCACCGGCGTCGGCGTCGACGACCCGGACGCGAACCTCGTCGAGAATTTCAAGTGCGGCTCGCCGCGCAACTACTCCGACTACTGCTCGGAAGAGATCGACCGGATGATCGCCGAGCAGTCGCAGATGACCGATCGCGCGGCGCGGCTCAAGCTCGTCAACGACATCGACCGGCGACTGCAGCTCGACGGCGCCCGGCCGATCCTCGGGTGGGGCAAGCAGTACTACGCGATGTGGCCGCACGTGAAGAACTACGTGCCCCACGAGAACTCGATCTACAACAACAGCCGCATGCAGGACATCTGGCTCGACAAGAGGTAGTCGGCCGGGCCGGGGCGGGGACCCGCGGTCCCCGCCCGATCGCCGATGCGCGCGTACATCGTCAAGCGTCTCATCGTCGCCGTCGCGACCCTCCTCGGGATGTCGATCCTCGTCTTCGCGCTGATGCGCCTCGCTCCCGGCAACATCACCGACATCATCTTCGAGTCGGCGGGGTACGTGGACGAGGAAGACAAGAAGCGGCTCGAGGAGGAGCTGGGCATCGACCGACCGATCGCGGCCCAGTACGGGCGCTGGCTCGCGGACCTCGTGCGCGGCGAGCTGGGCAAGTCGTACCGCTTCGACCGCCCGGCGTGGGAGATCATCCAGCCGCGGCTGCCGGTCACCGTCGAGCTGGCCGTCCTCGCGCTGGTGTTCTCGGTCGTGCTGGGCGTGCCGACGGGCGTGATCAGCGCCATCCGCCAGGATCGGCCGCTCGACTACGTCCTGCGGGTGCTCTCGCTCGCCGGGCTCTCGATGCCGTCGTTCTGGCTCGGGATGATCATCATCCTGGTCCTCGTGCGCTCGTTGGGCTGGATTCCCTCGGTGACGTACGTGTCGCCGTTCGACGACCTCTGGGCGAACCTCGCCCAGTTCCTCCTGCCCGCGCTCGCGGTCGGCTACCGGAGCTCCGCGCTGATCATGCGGTTCACGCGATCGGCGATGCTCGAGGTGCTGAGGGAGGACTACATCCGCACCGCGTGGGCCAAGGGCCAGCGCGAGGGCCCGGTGGTGTGGCGGCACGCGCTGAAGAACGCCTCGCTGCCCGTCGTCACCCTGATCGGCATCGAGTTCGCCTTCCTGATCGGCGGCCTCATCGTGACGGAGACCGTCTTCAACCTGCCGGGCGTGGCGCGCTACCTGGTCGACGCGATCCTCTGGCGCGATTACCCGATCGTGCAGAACCTCACGATGCTGATCGCCGTCGTGGTGGTGCTGGCCAACCTCGCGGTCGATCTGCTCTACGCATGGCTCGACCCGCGGATCAAGTACGAGACGGCCTGATGGCGGAGAGCGCGGCCGCCGTCGACGTCGCCATGTCGAGCCTCGGCCCCGAGGCGCGGCCGCGGCGGTCCGCGCTCTGGCGATTCGTGCGGCGGAAGCCGCTCGGCGCGGCGGGCGGCCTGTTGATGATCGTCCTCGCGCTCCTGGCCCTCTTCGCCGGCGTCCTCGCGACCCACAACCCCGTCCGGACGGACTCGGCCCACACGCTGGCGCCACCGAGCGCCGAGTTCTGGCTGGGAACGGACAACCTCGGCCGCGATGTGTGGAGCCGCGTCGTCCACGGGTCCCGCATCTCGCTCCTCGTCGGCGTGACGTCGACGCTGCTCGGCGCGGTCGTGGGCGGGCTCGTCGGACTGCTCTCGGGCTACGTCGGCGGAAAGACGGACCTCCTCAGCCAGCGGGTCATGGACGCGATGCAGGCCCTGCCGGTCCTCGTGCTCGCCCTGGTGATGGCGGCGGCGCTCGGGCCCTCGCTGACGAACGCCATCATCGCCATCTCGGTCCCGATCATCCCGCGGGCGGCGCGTGTCATCCGGGCGAGCGTGCTGACCATCCGCGAGCTCCCGTACATCGAGGCGGCCCGTGCACTCGGCGTTCGTCACGGCCGGATCGCGTTCCTGCACATCCTCCCGAACACGTTCGGACCGTTCGTCGTGCTCATCACCGCGCAGCTCGGCGGCGCAATCCTCGTGGAGGCGGCGCTGTCGTTCCTCGGGCTCGGCATCCCGGAGCCGTATCCGTCCTGGGGACGCATGCTGTCGGTCGCGGCCGCCGAGTACGCGCAGAAGGCGCCGTGGCTGGTGATCTGGCCCGGGCTCGCGATCAGCCTGGCCGTGTTCGGCACGAACCTGCTCGGGGACGCGCTGCGCGACACGCTGGACCCGCGCCTCCGCGGCGTCTGACCTGCTCCGACAAGGAGCGCCCGAGGGGCGGCCCGGCGGTGCATCCGGTCGAAGGACCGGCCCATCGTGTCTCGTAGACGAGGTCCTTGATCCTGCCCGCGCCGGCCGTTGCGCCGGTGCCGTACGCGAGGGCGGCGTCACAAGCGCCATCGGAGCGTCAGATGAGCCAAATAACTCATTTCGTCCATCGGTTATGTGGAGAAGAATGCGCGCATGTGGCGCGCCGGCGTCGACTCCGGCGGTACGTTCACCGACGTCTGCCTCGTCGACGAGTCGAGCGGAGACGTCCGCGTCTGGAAAGTGCACGAGTGGCTCACCCTAGCGGCCCGAACACGACGGGCCACGTGTCGGTACCGGGCCGGTTCACGTCGAGCTTCTTCCCGCTCGGCGCCGTCCGGGGCGGAACCGTCTCGTACGTCGCGCAGACCGGCAACTTCTGCGGGATCTCGCTCAGGCACATCCTGTCGGCCGAGCACTACGGGATCGCGCGCTCGATCGGGCTCGGCAACAAGGTGGACCTCGACGAGAGCGATCTGCTCGAGTACCTCGGCAACGATGTGGCCACGCGCTCGATCTTCCTCTATCTCGAGAGCGTGAAGAATCCGCCGAGGTTCCTCGCGGTGGCGCGGCGGGTCGCGGCGCAGAAGCCGGTGATCATGCTGAAGGGCGGCGTGTCGGACGCCGGGGCGGCCGCCGCCGTCGCCCACACGGCCGCGCTCGCGGCCGACGGCCGCATCGTCGACGGCGCCCTCGAGCAGGCCGGCGTGACGCGCATTCACCGATACTCGCAGCTGTTTCACGTCGCGAAGGCGCTCGACGCGATGCCGCTGCCGGCCGGCCACCGGATCTCGTTCCTCTCGCCATCCGGCGCCTTCACGGTGTGTCTCACGGATCTGTCGCGTTCGCTCGGCCTCGCGGTCCCGGCGCTCGACGACGCCACCCGCGCCCGGCTCCAGGCGCTGGCCCCCTCGTTCATCCGCATGCGCAACCCGGTCGACATCTACGGCTCGGTCGGCCTGCACGGGTACGAGCGCGCGTACGGCGACGCCCTCGACGCCGTCCTCGCCGATCCGAACATCGATGCGGCCGTCGCCATCCTGATGCTGACGAGCGAGACCGGCCTGCCGAGCCTCGACTTCATCGTCGATGTCGCCCGCAAGCACGCGGCGAAGCCCGTCTACGTCACGTTCATGGGCGCGTACGAGCACGGCGTGGCGGCAAAGGCGTACCTCGAGCCGCGCGGCGTGCCGTGCTTCATGGAGGTCGAGCAGCCGTTCGAGGTGCTCGCCGTGCTGGCCCGGTGCCGCGAGACGATGACGCGGCGCACCGCGGGATGCGTCAAATGACTGCGCGCATGTGGCGCGTTGGCGTCGATTCGGGCGGAACGTTCACCGACGTCTGCCTGGTCGACGAGTCGAGCGGCGAGGTCCGCGTCTGGAAAGTGCCGAGCACGCCGGACGATCCGTCTCGCGCGATCGCCGCCGGCGTGGTCGATGGCCTGCGCGCCGTCACGCGCGACTCCCCCGACGCGATCGGGTACTTCGGTCACGGCACCACCGTCGCCACCAACGCCCTGCTCCAGCACCGCGGCGCGCCGACGGGCGTCCTGACGACCGAGGGGTTTCGCGACCTGCTCGAGATCGGCCGGCAGCGCCGGCCGCACCTCTACGATCTCCAGGCCGACAAGCCGGTGGTCCTCGTGCCGCGCGCGCTCAGACTCGAGCTGCCCGAACGGGTGCGGCACGACGGCCGTGTCGAGACGCCGCTCGACGAGCACGCGGTCCGGGCGGCGGCCCGCGCCCTCCGGGCCGCGGGCGTGCGGTCGGTCGCCGTCTGCTTCCTCTATTGCTACGTCGACCCGCGACACGAGCAACGCGCCCGCCGGATCGTGGAGGAGGAGTTCCCCGACGCGTTCGTCACCTGCTCGCACGAGATCGCGCCGGAGTTCCGCGAGTACGAGCGCCTCTCGACCGTGGTCGTCAACGCGTATCTCGGCCCGGTGATGGCGGGCTATCTCGCACGACTCGGGCCGCGGCTCGCTGAGACCGGCATCCGCGTCGCTCCCCACATCACGCAGTCGAACGGCGGCGTCATGTCGTTCGAGATGGCGCGGGCGCAACCGGTCCGCACGCTCCTCTCGGGACCGGCCACCGGCGTGGTCGGCGGCCTCGAGGTCGGCGTCCTCGCCGGGTTTCGCGACCTGATCACCTTCGACATGGGCGGCACGTCGACGGACGTCTCGCTGATCGAGGACGGCCGGCCGAAGCTCGCCGGCGAGCTGGACGTGCACGGCTATCCGCTCAAGACGCCGGCGCTCGACATCCATACCGTCGGCGCCGGCGGCGGCTCCATCGCGTACGTCGACGCCGGCGGTCTCCTGAAGGTCGGCCCGCGCT
>JACPCW010000044.1 GCA_016184365.1 Candidatus Rokuibacteriota bacterium | reverse complement strand
CGGCTTCCTGCCGGGCGACTTCCAGGCCAAGGTCAATCCCTACCTGCGGCCGCTCTATGACGCCCTGAACAACCTCCTCGAGTTCGGCCAGTTGAAGCGCCTCATCGAGAGCGAGATCATCGAGATCTGCCCCCTCGCCTACATGCGGGGCCGCACGCTCGATCACGCCTTCATCATCCTCGACGAGGCCCAGAACACCACGAGCGACCAGATGAAGATGTTCCTCACCCGGATGGGGGAGGGGTCGAAGATCGTGGTCACCGGCGACGTGACCCAGACCGACCTCCCGCCCGGCAAGATCTCGGGTCTGATCGAGGCCCAGCACCTGTTCCGGGACATCCCCGGCATCGCGATCAGCACGCTGACGAAGGCGGACATCGTCCGTCACGCCCTCGTCGAGAAGGTGGTGGAAGCGTACGAGATGCGGGAGCGGTTGCTGGCGAAGAGAAAGAAGTAACGCGTCACGGTGCCGCAGCAGCCTCTCCGCGTCTCCGCGTCTCCGCGAGAACCTCTCCGCGTCTCCCCTTCCTCCGCGTCTCCCCTTCCTCCGCGTCTCCCCTTCCTCCCCGTCTCCCCTCCCGTTACTCCATCCTCCCGACCCCCACCAGCGTGTACCGGTCCGGGTCGATGATCCGCCGGGCCGCCGCCATCACGTCCCGGGCCGTGAGCGCCCGGCCTTCGCGGTGGCGAGCTCCTCCGCCGGAATCGCGGAGGAGAGGAAGGCGCGGAGATCGGCGAGGACCTCGTCCCGGGTGGAGGCGAAGATGCCGGCCTGGACGCCCGTCACAAAGGCCACGGGGGAGGCATACCGGCGCGGCGGCATGGTGAACCAGGCCCGGTACGCGCCGCCCTTCTCATAGACGAACTGGAAGAAGAACCGCGAGGCGAGCAGCCGGACCGCCGCCTGGCAGGCGAGATAGTCGGGATCGCGAACGCTCGCCCCCAGCATCCCGAGATTGAAGGTGGCCTGATCGCGCTCCTTCCGGATGAGCTTCACCCGACGATCCGGTTGCCGGACCTCCTCCACTCCCGGCAGCGCGGGCGCCGTCACCCCGGGCAGCCCGCCGAAGTGGGCCCGGATCGCCTCCACCGCCTCCGCCCGGCGCAGATCGCCCACCACGGCGACGATGATGTTTGAAGCCACGTGAGTCCGGCCGTGAAAGGCGGCAAGGTCCTCCCGCTTCAGGGTCCGGATCGATTCCGAGATCCCGATGATCGGGCGCTGGTACGGCGACCGGCTGTACAGGGCCCGGTAGAACTCCTGGTTCGTGAGCCCGTAGGAGTCATCCTCCAGGGCCTGGATGGAGGCGATGAGATCGCCGCGCACCTTCTCCATCTGGTCCGCCGGAAAGGCCGGACGAAGGACGAAGTCGGCCATGAGGTCCAGGCTGTCCGCGAAGTTGTCGCGGATGCGAATGATGTTCTCGGCTTCGCGCAGGAAATCCATCTCCTCGTGGATGGCCTGGTTGAACTCCTCCACGAGCGACACGGCGTTGACGAACGCGACGTTGGGGGCGTAGCGGTCGAGCAGCTGCGCCACGCGGCGAAGGATCGCGACGTCGTTCCGCACCATCTCGCGAATCCCGGGACGCCGGACCTTGAAGACGACTTCCTCGCCGGTCCACAGCATCGCCCGGTGCACCTGGGCGATGGACGCCGCCGCGATGGGGACGTCGTCGAACCGCGCGACCGCCTCGCGCAGCGGCCGCTTGAGATCGTGCTCGATGATGCGGCGCACCTGGTCCCCCGGGAACGGCGGCACCTGGTCGAGCAGCGAATCGAGCGCGGCGACGTACTCCCGGGGGAGCAGATCGGTCCGGGTCGAGAGGAGCTGGCCGAACTTGATGAAGGTGGGCCCGAGCTCCTCGAACGCCATGCGCAGCCGCTCGGGCGGGCTGACGATCTCGCCCCGGTCGAGCCGCGCGTGCAGCGGCTTGTACCACCACCGGATGGGCGCGACGTCGTGGAGCTGGAGCGCCTCGATGACCTGCCCGAGGCCGTGCTTCAGGAAGACGTTGACGATGTCCCGAAGCCGGCCCAGGTTCCGGTACTGGCGGCGCATCTGGAACAGCTGCACCGCCTTCATGGGCGGGACCGGCCTACTTGCGCGATGAGTCTTTGACGAGCGCGGCCAGGTTCTGGATCTGCTTTTCGAGCCGGGTCACGTCGTCCCGCGTCGGAAGGTTCATCGTCCCGAGCGTCTTCGAGACCCGCTCGTTCACCTTCTGCTCGATCTCCTTGGCCCGCTCTTCCGCCTTGGCCATCCAGTCGCGCACCAGCTTCGCGCCCTCGGCGTCGCTCAGCTCGCCCTTCTTCACGAGATCATCGACGAGCCCGCGCACCGAGTCCTGCACGCCCAGCCCTGCCAGCAGCGCCTTCTTCGCGATGTCGAACACCCCCATGTCGTCTCCCCTTCGCGCCTCGCGCGCGTGCATCCAGGCCACCATCGCTTCGTTTCGCCCCGTCAACCGAGAATACCGTCCATGCCGGCGCCGCGACAACGCTCGTTTTCATGAACTCGCCGGCCCGGCCTTTGCGGCCAGCGGCGGCCATGACGAAGATGGGTCATACGCTTCTCTTCGGCGCCGCGCTGGCACTCGCGACCGCCGGGTGTGCGAATTACGTTTGGCAGAAGCCCGGCACCGCGGAGCGGGCGACCGAGCAGGACTGGCTCGCATGTAACGAAGAGGGACGGCGCGCGGCCGCCCGGTACGAGGCGTCACTCTGGATGGGGAATCCGGTGCCCCGGCGCTTGCCGGAGCCCGTCGCCTGGCGCGGCCAGATCGCCGACCCGTACTGGTACGGCGCATCGAGCTCGTTCGAGGTCGAGCGTCGCGTGGCGGACCAGTGCATGACGGCCAAGGGTTACGAGCAGGTCAGGGCGCCGAAGGCGTCGGAGGCGGCGTCGCCGCGGGCCCGGTAGGTCAGCGGCCGAGGAGCGGTGGCGTCTTGAGGGCGCCGCCGATCAGCGCGTCGAGCTTGCGGAGATCGACGGGCTTCACCAGATAGCCCGTCGCGCCGCTGCGCTTCGCGCGCTCGGCCGTCTCCGGCGAGTCGTAGCCGGTCATCACGAAGATCGGCGCGGTGAACCCCAGCTTGCGGAGCGACGCGAGCAGTGTCAGACCGTCGGTCCCCGGCATGCGCACGTCCATCAGGATCGCGTCCGGCGCCGTCGCCTGGATCGTCTCGAGCGCCGCTTCGGCGTTCTGGACCGCGTCCACGTCGTAGCCTTCGCTGAGGAAGTCGCGGAGGACCTCGATCACGACCTCGTTGTCCTCCACGATCAGGATCTGTTTGCGCGCCGCGGGCATCGGTCCAGCGGGTGTACCACACGCCGCCGGCCGCTGTCAGCCTACATGTAGCCTTCGCGCCGCAGCGCTTCGAGCCCGCCGCCGTCGTCCTTGTCCTGGGCCCGGCCCGCCCGCTCGGCGATGTTCGCGAACTTCCCGGTGCGCAGCTCGCGGATGACGTCCTCCACGGTGCGGGCGTCCGAGTCGACGGGCGTCGTGCACGGGTAGCAGCCGAGCGAGCGGTACCGCCGGCCCTCGCCCTGGTCGTAGTAGAGCGACACCGTCGGGATCTGCTCGTGATGGATGTATTCCCAGATGTCGACCTCGGTCCAGTCGAGCAGCGGGTGGATGCGGACATGCGTGCCGGGCGCGACGTCGGTCTTGTACTGGTTCCAGAACTCCGGCGGCTGCGCGGCCACGTCCCACTGATGCTCGTGCGTGCGCGGCGAGAAGTAGCGCTCCTTCGAGCGGCTGCCTTCCTCGTCGGCGCGCGCGCCGACGATCACCCCGGTGAACGCCTCGGGGTGCTTTTCCACGACGTAGCCTTTCCGCGCGTGGTCGTACCGGAAGCGCGGCCACTCCCCGGCGAGCGTGTGCTTGAGCGCGTCGGTCTTGAGCAGCTTGCAGCACGTCAGCCGGTCGACCGCGCCGTCCGGGAACGTGCGCTTCTCGGCGAGCGCCGCCTGGTTCTGTCCGTAGATGATCGTCAGGTTCCACTCCGCGGCCATGCGGTCGCGGTACGCGATCATCTCCGGGATCTTGAACGAGGTGTCGACGTGCACGAGCGGAAACGGCACGTGGCCGAAGAACGCCTTGCGCGCGAGCCACAGCAGCACGGTGCTGTCCTTGCCGATCGACCACAGCATGCAGAGCTGTTTGAAGTTCGCGTACGCCTCGCGCAGGATGTGCACGCTCCGGTGTTCCAGCGCGTCCAGGTGTGCCATTCGCATCGTTCTCCTATCGCCGGCCGCCGAGGTGCGCGAGGATGCGCGCCACCGCGCCGTCGACGTCGAGCGCCCGTGTGTCGATGCAGACCTCGGGATGCTCCGGCGGCTCGTACGGATCGTCGAGGCCGGTGAAGTTCCGGATCTCGCCCCGCCGCGCGCGCGCGTAGAGGCCCTTCACGTCGCGGCGCTCGCACTCGTCGAGCGGGGTGGCGACGTGCACCTCGACGAACGTGCGGGCGAGCTCGCGCGCGAACCCGCGCGACGTGCGGTACGGCGAGATGAGCGAGACCAGCACGAAGACGCCATGGTGGCGGATGACGTCGCCGTCGAGATGCTCGACGCGATGGCCGCCGGCGCGCAGCGCGATCGCGAGCCGCTCGGCGATCGTGCTCTTGCCCGCGCCGGACAGGCCCGTCAGCCAGATCACCGCGGGCCGCACGTTCGGCGGGCAGGCGCGCAGGTCGTCGAAGCCGAGGACGAAGCCGCCGTTCCTCAGCTCGCACTGGTTGTAGCGGAGCGGCGAGACGCGCGGCGCGGTCGCGCCGGAGTTCCGGAAGACGCAGTCGGCGGCCGCGACGTCCCACTCCATCGTCGGGCCGAAGCGCGCGTAGACGTCGGCCGTGCCCTCGGCGAGCCGGCAGATCTTCAGCGAGCTGCCGAGCTGCTCGCGTCGCGCCACGTTCAGGCCGGCCACGAAATCTTCGAGCGCCGGCGAGGGATGCGACCGGCTTTCCACGACGACGACGGGATCGGACGGGCGCGCCGGGCGCGAGGTCAGCCGCTGCGGGGCCGCGTCGCGATCCGCCTTGAACGCGCCGAGACCGCGCCCGGCGAAGTACACGCAATCGAGCGCCGGCGCGTACACGACGCCGAGCACCGGCTCGCCGCCTTCGACGAGCGCGATGTTCACCGTGAACTCGCCGTAGCCCTTGATGAACTCCTTGGTGCCGTCGAGCGGATCGACGAGCCAGAAGCGCGGCCACGCGGCGCGCGTGGCGTGATCCGGGATCGCGCCTTCCTCGGACACGATCGGGATGTCCGGGTTCCACGCCGTCAGCTCGACCACGATGTGCGCGTGCGCGGCGGCGTCCGCCTCGGTGACCGGGCTGCCGTCGGCCTTGGTCGTGGCCGCGGGGTCGCCGCCGTGGTAGGCGAGCGCCTTCGTGCCGGCCGCGCGCGCGATCGCCACGAGGCGATCGAGCGCCGCCATCGAACACGTCACCGCGCGGTCGTCGTCTACCAGCATCGGAAGATCACCCCGTCGTCCTGGAGCAGGCGCTTGATGCGGTCGAGGCTCTCCGCCGCGCTCTCCTCCGGGCTGATGAGCAGGTCGCACGTGAGGTCGGTGGTCACGGTGTCGCCGACCCAGAGGGTCTCGATGCGGTCGGGATCGACCGCGGTGCGGATGATCTCGAGATCCGCCTGCGTCAGCTCGTGGGCGGTGACGACGAGGATCATGCCGGCGTCGAGGACGATGTTGGCCACCTCGGCGAGGCGGCGCAGGTGCTCGCCGCGCGTCTCGCCGCTGCGCTCGATGTCGGCGTCGACGCCGTACAGCACGTTCGCCATGCCCATGAAGTAGACGAGCTTGCCGTCCTCGAAGAGCCGCGCTTCCAGGTCCTTGGCGAGCCGGCGCCGTTCTTCGCTGCGATCGCCGGTCAACAAGATCAGCGTCGCGCGCTGGCTGTAGCGCTCGGCGCGGCGCTCCATCGGGACGCCGCTCGGCTCCCACTTGTAGTTGCGCAGGAGGACCTTGTCGCGGACCCACGCCTGCTGGTCCGGCAGGCTCTCGCGCACGATGCCGCCGCCGCGGATGTCGTGGTCGTCGACGATGACGAAGCGGCCCGTCACGGCGATCCGGTCGGTGGTGTCGAACGCGACGGCGCGGCTCAGGCGCAGCGTGCACTCCGCGACCTCGTGCCGGTCGATGCGGTCGCGGTTCGGCTGCACGCTGAGATCGGACGCGTCCATGACGCGATGGATCTCTTCCACGCGCATCGGCACGCGGCTCGCGTTGATCTTGAGGACGTAGTCCTTCTTGCGGACGAGCGGGCTCTTGCCGAGCCAGAAGAGGCTCACGCGCAGGCGCGTCGACACGCTCGGCGCGGGCTCGGCCGCGAGCGTCGCGAGCTCGCCGCGCGCGACGTAGAGCTGCTGCTCGAGGGTGAAGCCGGTCGCTTCGCCGGCGCCGGCCGACGTGCGGGCCGGCGTGTTGAAGCCTTCGATCGTCTTCACGCGGCTCGTCTTGCCGGACGGGTAGAAGACCACGTCGTCCCCGACGGCGACGCGGCCCGTCGCAATGGTGCCCGCGACGATGCGGCGGTCGTCGCCGCGGCTCGTGAACTTGTAGACGTCCTGCACGGGCATGCGGAACGGCTGGTCGGTCGCCGTCTTCCCGGACTCGAAGCCGTCGAGGACTTCCAGCACCGTGCGGCCGTCGTACCACGGCATGCGCGCCGACCGGCCGGCGACGTTGTCGCCGTCGCGACCGATGACGGGGATGAAGCACTCGGGCGTCAGGCCGACGGACTCGAGGAACCGGCGGAACTCGGTGGCGATGCGATCGAAGTGCTCCCGATCGCAGCCGACCAGGTCCATCTTGTTGATCACGACGGCGACCTGGCGGATGCCGAGGAACGACAGGAGATAGCCGTGGCGGCGCGAGTTCTCCTGCAGCCCTTCCTTGGCGTCGACGACGAGGAACGCGGCCTCGGCGTGCGCGGCGCCGGTGATCATGTTCTTGAGGAACTCGACGTGGCCCGGCGCGTCGATGATGAGGTAGTCGCGCTGCCCGGTCTTGAAGAACACGCGCGCCGCGTCGATGGTGATGCCCTGCGCGCGCTCGTCCTTCAGCGCGTCGAGCAGGAACGCGTACTCGAACGGCTTCGACGTCCGGGCGCAGAGCGCCTGCACGGCCTCGAGCTTGCCCTCGGGCAGCGAGCCCGTGTCGGCGAGCAGGCGGCCGACGATGGTGCTCTTGCCGTGATCCACGTGCCCGCAGACCACGATGTTCATCTGCTCGCGCATGCGATCTCCTTACTATTCGCGCTCGGAACTATTCGCGCTCGGACGAGGGGGCCGGACGGAACGCCGTCGGACGCATCGCCGGGTCGTAGCGGCGGAGCCACAGCATCGTGCGCGACGCGAGACGCCGGGCGTGATACCGCGCGCACTTCGTGAGCACGTGCGCCGTCAGCGCCGGCGACGCCGGGATCGGCTCCAGGGGATAGTCGTAGGCGCGCAGCTCGGCGGCGCCGACCCGCTGGAGCAGCGCGATCTGCTCGCTCGTGAGCTCGCGCCGCCACTTGCCCGTGTTCTTGCCGTCGATCGGGCCGGAGAGCTTCGCGTGCCACGATCGTTCCCACTTCGGGACCAGGCCGTCGGCGCGCTCGGCGTAGCGCAGCAGGTCCTCGTGAAAGTCTTCGCCGAGGAACGCGCACACGCGCTCGAGGATCGCCCGCGGGTCGCCGAGGAGGTCTTCGTAGCGGATCTCCATCCAACGGTCGGGCGCCAGCGACTGCGCGCCGCGCTGGGCGGCGCGGACCGAATCCCGCCAGAGGTACGCGGCCGTCGTCCAGGTGTTCGGGCCGAACGCGGCCTTCACGGACGACATCGCCGTGTCTCGGCCGTCACGGACCACGTGGATGAAGCGCGCTTCCGGAAAGACCGCCCCCAGTTCGGGCAGGAAGTTGCAGTGCCGCGGGGTCTTGTCGCCCCAGCGCGGCTTCCCCTGGCGGCGCGCGTACTCCGCGAAGAGCGCCTCGGTGATCGCTCGCGTCGTGAGCGGCCACAGGCGTGCGACCGTCTCGCGGATGAACGCCGGACCGAGGTCGAAATCCACGAGGCGGTCGTGGGTGACGAGCATGCGCGCCACGTCTTCGCGAATGCCGGCGAGCCCGCCGGCGCGCCGCTCGATGCGCAACAGGTCGGGAATGAAGTGCGATTCCGGCGGAATCGCGACTCGTGGATGGGCGGCCAGCATGAGACGCAGCAGCGTGGTCCCCGAGCGCTGGGCTCCGACGATGAAGAAGGGCGACGACGGCGGCGTGGCGGGCGTGGTGGTGTTCACGGCGTCTGAGGGTTGCAACGCCTGCGCCGGACCCGGAAGCGGGAGAAGTGGGGAGATGCGTGCGGAACCTGGGTATTCCCGAGCACACCCGGGCTCGACGAGGGAGTATCATTCCCAGCCAATCGACGCGCCCCGCGGAGGTCTCCATGCCGACCCACGGCTCGACGGACGCTCGGAAGCTTCGCTCCCGCCTCAACCACCCGGTCGTCGACGCCGACGGGCACTGGATCGAGTACAGCCCCGTCATGCGCGAGGAGTTCCGGCGCATCGGCGGCGACGCGGCGGCCGACGGCTTCCAGCTCGCGAGCCAGCGCGTTCCGAACGCGCTGCGGCTGTCGGTGGCCGAGCGTGGGCGCCGGCGCGTCGGTCAGGAGGCCTTCTGGTCGACGCCGAGCGCGAACGTGCTGGACCGCGCGACGGCGATGCTGCCGCGGCTCATGTACGAGCGGCTGGACGATCTCGGCATCGACTTCTCGGTCGTGTACCCGACGGCCGGGCTGAGCTATCACCGCATCCAGGACACGCGCATGCGCCGCGCCATCTGCCGCGCGTACAACGTCTTCACCGCGGACCAGTTCCAGGGGCTCGGCGACCGGGTCATCCCGGCCGCGATCATCCCGATGTACACGCCGGACGAAGCGATCGAGGAGATCGAGTACGCGGTCGGGCAGCTCGGCTACAAGGTCATCATGGTCGGCGGGCTCATGCGGCGCCCGGTGCCCGCGCTCGCCGAGGAGCAGCCCGAGGCGTCGAAGCTCGTCGAGTGGTACGACGTGATCGGCATCGACAGCCCGCACGACTACGATCCGGTCTGGGAGACGTGCCGGCGCCTGCGCATCGCGCCGTCCTTCCACAACGGCGCGCGGTCGATCCTGCTTCGGAATTCACCGTCGAACTTCTGCTACAACCACATCGGTCATTTCGCGTCCGCCGGTCACGCGGTCGCGAAAGCGCTCTTCTTCGGCGGCGTCACGCGGCGGTTCCCCGATCTCAACTTCGCGTTCCTCGAAGGCGGCGTGGGCTGGGCGTGCATGCTCTACGCCGACCTCATCGGTCACTGGGAGAAGCGCAACGGCCAGGCGATCCAGAGCACGCACCCGTCGAAGCTGGATCGCGCGGCGCTGCTCGAGCTCGCGCAGAAATACGGGCGCGATGAAGTCGTCGAGGCGATCCGGCGGGGTGAAGGTCTGAACGACAACGAAGGGCTCACGGGCGGCGTCGAGCACGCCGACGACTACTTCCGCTGCGAGATCGCGCGGAAGCAGGATCTCCGCGATCTGTTCGTCCCGCGCTTCTACTTCGGCTGCGAGGCCGACGATCCCGTCAACGCGTGGGCGTTCAACACGCGGGCGAACCCGATGGGCGCCCGGCTGAACGCGATCTTCAGCTCCGACATCGGCCACTTCGACGTGCCGGACATGACGGAGGTCGTGCCGGAGGCGTACGAGCTCGTCGAGCACGGGCTGCTCACCGGCGACGACTTCCGCGATTTCATGTTCGCCAACGCCGTGCGGTTCTGGGGCGAGGTGAACCCCGACTTCTTCAGGGGCACGGTGGTGGAGAAGGCGGCGGCGGAGGTGCTGGCGCGCGAAGACGCCTGAGCGTCAGTTCCGCCGGCGCGGCCGGATGCGCGCGAAGTCGCCGTCGGTGCCGACGTCCGGCATCGACCGCAGCCACTCCTTGAAGCTCGTGCGTCGACGCGTCGGCCGCGACGCTGATGGCGCTGTTTTTCTGACGATTACCTTCTTTTCCGCCATGCGAGCATCATGACGCCACGGCGCCGACACATCCAGCCTCTTGTCTTTTATTTCATCGCGCTTCTGGGTTTCGATACGGTTCCCGTCTATGCGCTGTCCCAGTGCGTTCGACCCATTGATACCCATCGCGATACTTGCGGTCCCTATGTCCGTGCTCGTCGGCGTCGCCGAGGTCGCTGTCTTTGCCGTGGCGGTCTTCCGGAAGCGCGGCGCCCAAGATCCGCGCGCGGCGTAGTGCAGAGAACCGCTCAGGTCAAGAGCTGGCGGCCGGCCTGCTCAATTGCGGCGACGTCGAACGGCGGCGACGCGAGCAGAATCAGCCGCTCGACGCCGACGCGGTCGAGCATCTGCCGCGCGACCGAGTCCGCGCGGAGCCACCGCGCCTCGAGGCCGGCGAAGACCGTCACGATGAACCGCGCGGGATCGCGCCCCGCCGCCGCGTGCTCGTCGCGCGCGATGCGCACGAGATCCGCGAGCTCGGGATGAAACGCCTGCGTATTGAAGCCGTCCCCGTGGCGACCGGCGATGCGCGCCATACGCGGACCGAAGCCGCCGACGATGATGGGCGGCGGCGCCGGCTGCGGCCGAAGAAATCCTGACTCGCCCGCCCACAATTTCCGGATCACCTGGATCGCGTCGACGACGCGCTGCGCCCGCGCGGCGTCACCGTCCACGGACTGGCCGATCGCGTGCTGCTCGGCCGCGTACGGCGTGCGCCGGCTGCCGCCGGCGCCGAGACCGAGCAGCAGTCGTCCGTTCGAGATCGTCTGCAGCGTTGCCGCCATGTTCGCCAGCACGCCGGGATGGCGGTTGGCGACGTTCAGCACGAGCGGGCCGAGCGTGATGCGCTGCGTGACTTCCGCGAGCGCCGAGAGCACCGTCCACGCCTCGGGCACGCCCGGACCGGACCGTCCGTCGGGATCGCGGAGGTGGTCCCACGTCCACAGTCCGTCGAAGCCCGCCGCTTCGACGGCGAGCGCCGCGGCGCGCATGTCGGCGTAGCGCGCGCTCATCGGAATCAGGAGCACGTCGATCTTCATCTCGCGTATTCTCCAACAGCCATGAGGGTACCTGTCGGACTGAACGTCTGGTCGCGCCTGGTCGAGACGACGTTTCCGTACCTCGACCGCACCGCCGCGCCGTTCGATTCGCTGTGGTTTCCCGACCACGTGCAGTACGGCAGCCACAACGTCGCGGAGGGCTGGAGCCTGCTCACGTGGGCGCTTGCCCGCTATCCCGACAAGCTCTGCGGCCACGAGGTGCTGTGCAACAGCTTCCGGAATCCCGCGCACCTCGCGAAGATGTCGGCGACCGTCCAGGCGCTCTCGCGCGGGCGCTTCGTGCTCGGCATCGGCGCGGGCTGGAACGGGGAAGAGTACCGCGCGTACAACTGGCCGTTTCCGCCGGCGCCGGTGCGCATCGCCCAGCTCGGTGAAGCGATCGAGCTGATTCGCGCCATGTGGAGCGGCGCGCCCGCGCACTACAAGGGCGAGCACTACGCCATCGACGGCGCGTACTGCGAGCCGCGGCCGGATCCGGTGCCGAAGATCATGGTCGGCGGCCACGGCGAGCGGTATCTCCTGCGCGTCGTCGCGCAGCACGCCGACTGGTGGAACTATCCGTTCCGCGGGTTCGAGACGTACGCGCGGAAGCAGGAAGCGCTCAAGCAGCACTGCCGCGACGTGGGCCGCGACTACGACGAGATCCAGCAGATCGTCCGCGTCGGCATCCTGATCGGCGAGAACGAGCGCCAGGTGGCGTGGATCAAGGCGCGCCCCGAGACGCGCCCGGACATTCACCTGGTCGGCACGCCGGATCAGATCACGGAGACGCTGCTCGGCATCGTGGCGCGCGGCGCGAAGATGCTGACCGTGAACTTCGCCGACGTGCCGCATCCGGAGGGCACCTGGCTCTTCGCGGCGACCGTGCTGCCGTCGCTGCGCGACGTCTGATGCGCTTCGTCATGCTGCCGCCGCAGAGCGCGAAGACGCGCGACTGGGCGGCACGCGTCGCCGCCGCGGTGCCGGCGCTCGACGTCGTCGTCGCGGAAGACGACGCGCAGGCGCGGAACGTGATCGCCGAGGCCGAGGCGGCGTTCGGCACGATCACGCCCGAGCTCCTGCGGCAGGCGGCGAAGCTCCGCTGGCTCCAGGCGCCCCAGGCGGCGCCGCCGGCCGGCTACTACCATCCCGCGCTCGTCGCGCATCCGGTGGTCGTCACGAACTTCCGCGAGATCTACAACGACCACATCGCGGCGCACATCATGGCGTTCGTGCTCGCGTTCGCGCGCGGGCTGCATGACTACCTGCCGCGCCAGCTGCAGCGCGACTGGCGGCCGGAGCCGCTCGACACCGGCGTCGTCCATCTGCCGGAATCGACGGCGCTGATCGTCGGCGTCGGCGGCATCGGCGCGGAAACGGCGCGGCTGGCCGCCGCGTTCGGCATGCGCGTGACCGGCGTCGACGCGCGCCGGCGCGACACGCCGCCCGGCGTCGCGGAGATGCACGCGCCGGACGCGCTCGATGCGCTGCTGCCGCGCGCCGATTTCGTCATCCTCACCGTGCCCCACACGCCGGCGACGGAAGGCTTCATGCATCGCGCGCGCTTCGCCCGGATGAAGCGCTCGGCGTTCTTCATCAACATCGGCCGCGGCAAAACCACGCGGCTCGACGACCTCGTCGCGGCGCTTCGCGCCGGTGAGATCGCGGGCGCCGGACTGGACGTCTTCGAGCAGGAGCCGCTGCCGGCCGATCATCCGCTCTGGACGATGCCGGGCGTGCTCATCACGCCACACACCGCGGGGTTCGGCCCGTATCTGGACGAGCGGCGCTTCGAGATCCTCGTCGAGAACTGCCGCCGCTTCGTCGCCGGGCAGCCGCTCCGCAACGTGGTCGACAAGGCCCGCTGGTTCTGACCTGGTTCGTCCTGTCGCTGGCCGCGGCGCTGACACAGGCCGTGCAGTTCGCGGTCATCAAGGGCCGGGCGCGCGAGATCCCTCCGATCGTCATCGTCGCCGGCACGCAGCTCACGGCGTCGGTGTCGTGGGTCGTGTTCTTCGTCGTCACCGGCGAGCCCTTCGTGGCGCCGTGGCCGGCGTGGCTGGCGGTCGTCGCGTCCGCCGTGCTGGCGCTCGCCATGACGGCGCTGCTGGCGCGCGCGAGCGCGCAGGGCGACATCTCGATCGTCGGTCCCGTGTTCGCGTTGAGCCCGATCTTCACCGTGCTCCCCGACGCCGTCCTCACCGGGACCCTGCCGAACGCGCTCGGGTGGCTGGGGCTCGCGCTCTCGGTCGCCGGCACCGCGAGTCTCACCGGCGGTCGCATCGGCGCTCGACGGCTGCGCACGCTGTTCGCGCGACGCGACGCGCTCGATGCGCTCGGCGCCGCCGTGATCCTCGGCTTCCTCGCCGCGGTGGATCGCTGGGGCGCGCTCGTCATCGGGCCCGCGAGCTTTCTGGTGTGCTCGCACGGCACGGCCGGCGTGCTCGCCGCCGGGATCATCGCCGCGACCATGCCGCGAACGGTCGCTCACGTCGCCACGCCGGCGAACGCGGTCACGCTCCTCGGCTATGGATTGCTGAGCTTCGTCGGCACGGGGATGCAAACGACCGCGCTGACGATGGCGCCGGCGTCCTACGTGAACGCGATCCGGCGCATGTCCGCCGTCGTCGCGGTGCTGCTGGGCCGGGCGCTCTTCGCCGAGCCGGAGCTCGGACGGCGCCTCGCGGGCGCGGTGCTCGCGTGCGCGGGCGCCGCGTGCCTCCTGCTCGCCCGCTGACGGCGCACCTCCCGCTTGCCCGGTGCCTCGGCTCGCGGCATAGTACGCGCGCATCATTCGAACGCTCACCCGGCCGCGCCAACCGAAGGAGCCCCGCATGACGACGAACGGCACGTACGACATCGAGGTCGAGGACGTCGAATACCTGCGTCACGGCGACAAGCCGCTGCTCGCGCGCGTGTTCAAGCCGCGCGGCGCCGGGCCGTTTCCGCTCGTCGTCGAGATGCACGGCGGCGCGTGGTGTCGCGGCGATCGCCTGAACGACACGGTGATGAACGAGCCGCTCGCGAAGAGCGGCGTGGTCGTGGCGGCGATCGACTTCCGGATGCCGCCGGTCGCGCCGTATCCCGGGTCCGTCGCCGACATCAACTACGCCATCCGCTGGTTCAAGACGCGCGCGGCGTCGTTCGGCAGCCGGCCGGAGCTCGTCGCCAGCATGGGCGCCTCGAGCGGCTCGCACCAGGCCATGCTCGTCGCGATGCGGCCGCGCGACGCGCGCTATGCGGCGCTGCCGCTGCCGGCGGGCAGTCCGTCCGTGGACGCGACCGTGCGCTGCGTCGTCCTGTGCTGGCCGGTGATCGATCCGCTCGGCCGGTACCAGTACGCGACGAAGCTGAAGGCGAGCGGGCAGCCGTATCCGGAGGTCGTCGATCGCGTGCTGCCGTGCCACGACCTGTACTGGAAGACCGAGGAGGCGATGGCCGAAGGCAGTCCGGTCATCGCGCTCGAGCGCGGCGAGCGCGTCGAGACGCCGCCCGTGCTCTACATCCAGGGCACACGCGATGCGGCGCATCCGCGGCCGGATCTCGACCGCTTCGTTGCGAGCTATCGCAAGGCCGGCGGTCACGTCGATCTCGAGCTGCTGGAGGGCGAGACCGAGGGCTACATCAACAAGAGCCCGGCGGCGGCGAAGCGGACGATCGACCGCATCATCGAGTTCGTGCACAAGCAGGTCGGGTAGGGGAACCGAGGCCGGCCGCGGATCGAGGCCGGCCGCGGCTATGCCGCGGGCGGTCCGAGCGCGGGGGGGTCTGGGGGGCCATGTCGGGGCCCCCCATCTCTATGGTCGTGTCGTCGTCGGTGTCTCCGCGACCGTCAACTCGCTCGCCTGGTCCGTCCGCTCGACGTTCGCCCTGTTCTACGTCGCGCTGCTCGCGGAGTTCGGCTGGGCGCGCGGCGAGGCGGCGATCGGCTACTCGCTGAGCTGGCTGCTCCTCATCGTGTTCTCGCCGCTCGCCGGCGGCCTCTACGACCGCTGGGGCGCGCGCGTGATGGTCGCGCTCGGCGGCCTGGTCCTCGGCGCCGCGCTCGTCCTGACGGGACACGTGACGTCGCTCTGGCAGTACTACCTCGCGTTCGGCGTGCTCGGCGCCGCCGGCATCGGGTGCATCCAGCCGGCGGCCGCCGCGATCGTGAGCCGCTGGTTTGCCCGGTCGCGCGGCGCGGCGCTCGGCATCATCAGCGCGGGCGCGTCGGCCAGCGCCGTCATCTTCTATCCGCTCAACACGTGGCTGATCCTGACGTTCGGCTGGCGCGCCGCGCTCGTCGTCTTCGGACTCATCGTCGCCGTGATCACGATGCCGCTCGCGCTCCTCTATCGCGAGCCGCCGCGTCCAGTCCCCGCCGACGCCGCCGCCGGCGCGGCGCCCGAGCGCACACGGTCGGAGACGCCGACGCTCGCGTCGGCGCTGCGCAGCGTCCCGTTCTGGGCCGTGTTCGCGATGTGGTGCTTCGGCGTCATCGGCTATCAGATCGTGACCACGCATCAGGTGGCGCATGCGCTCGAGCGCGGATTCGATCCGGCGATCCTCGGCTGGATCTTCGGTCTCGGCGGCGCGTGCACGGTGGCGGGCAATCTCGCCGGTGGCGCGCTGTCCGATCGATGGGGCCGCGAATCCGTCTTCACGATCGGCTCCGCGATCGGGATCGCCGGCATTGCCTGCCTGGCGTGGATCGACACCGCGAACGACCTCGCGCTGCTGCTGCTCTATGCGGCGGCCGGCGTCGGGTTCGGGATGCGGATCTCGCTGCTCGCGGCGATTCCGGCGGATCTCTTCGCCGGACCCCACCTCGGCGTGATTCTCGGCGCGGCCCACGGCGGCGGCGGGCTCGGCGGGTTCATCGGCCCGTACGTCGGCGGCCTCATCTTCGATGTGACCGGCAGCTACCAGATCGCGTTCGCCACGGCCGCCGTCGCGATCGCCGCGTCCGCCGTCGCGACGTGGATCGCGGCGCCGCGCCGCGTGCGTGCCGGGCCCCGTGCGACGAGCGTTGGCCGCTGACGCCGCGGCGCTGGTGGCGCGGCTCGACGCGCGGGCCACGCGGCACGTCACACCGTTCGGCGACGGCTCGATGGTCTGGCGCGAGTGGGGAGCGGGACGTCCGGTCGCCCTGCTGCACGGCGCGAGCGGCTCGTGGACGCACTGGATCCGCAACGTCGCGCCGCTCGCCGAGCGACGTCAGGTGTTCGCCGCCGACATGCCGGGCTTCGGCGATTCCGATGCGGTTCCCGAGCCGCACACCGCGGCCGCGCTCGCCGATCGCGTGACGGCGGCGCTCGATGCGCTGGTGCCGCCGCCGGCGACCGTCGACATCGCCGGCTTCTCGCTCGGCGGCATCATCGGCGGCCTCGTGGCCGCGCGGCTCGGCCGGCGCGTGCGAACGCTCGTGTTGATCGGTCCGGGCGGACTCGGACTGCCGTCGGTGCCGGCGCCGCCACTGCGCCGCCTCGACTCGGCCACCGACGACGAGATCGTCGCCGTCCACCGCGACAACCTCGGCCGGCTGATGATCGCGAACCCGGAGGCGATCGACGACCTCGCCGTCGTCGTGCAGATCGACAACGTGCGCCGCGCCCGGTTCAAGTCGGGCGCGATTCCACTGTCGGACGTTCTGCTCGCGGCGCTGCCGTCGGTCGAAGCGCGGATCGTCGGGATCTGGGGCGAGCGCGACGTCTACGTCGGGCCGTACGTCGACGATCGCCGGCGCCTGCTCGCGCGGTTCCAGCCGGATCTCGACTTCCGCGTCGTCGCGGGCGCCGGCCACTGGGTGATCTACGAAGCCGCCGACGACGTCAACGCGGCGCTCGCGACGATCTTGTAAACTCCGCGCGCGATGGCTGGTGAGCTTCCGCTGATCGCGACGACCGTGGTCGGCAGCTATCCGCAGCCCGAGTGGCTCGTCGATCGCGACGCGCTGCTGGCGGGCGGCGTGCCGCGCGTCGGCATGCCGGGGCTCTGGCGCGTGCCGCCGGCGTGGCTCGAGCGCGCCCAGGACGACGCCGTGCGCCTGGCCGCGCGCGACATGGAGCGCGCCGGCATCGACGTCGTCAGCGACGGCGAAGCCCGGCGCGAGAGCTACTTCAACTGGCTCGCGCCGGCGCTGACGGGCATCGATCTCGAGCGCCCCGGCCTGGGCGTCAGCCGCACCGGCAAGCCGACGCCCGTCCCGCGCGTCGTCGGCCCGATCGGCCGTGTGCGCCCGGTGCTCGCCTCCCAGGTCGCGTTCCTGAAGGCGCAGACCGAGCGCCCCATCAAGATCACCGTGCCGGGACCGTTCACGCTCACGTCGCTCGCGCAGAACGAGCACTACGCGGATGCGCCGAGCCTCGCGATGGCGTTCGCCGCCGTCGTGAACGACGAGCTGCGCGAGGCGAGAGCCGCCGGCGCCGATTTCGTCCAGCTCGACGAGCCGTATCTCCAGGCGTGGCCGGATCGTGCGCGCGAATACGGCATCGCCGCGATCGATCGGGCGCTCGACGGGATTGCCGCGCCGACGGTGGTGCACCTCTGCTTCGGCTATGCGCACACCGTGCGCGACAAGCCGAGCGGGTATTCGTTCCTGCCGGAGCTCGAGCGGTCGCGCGCGACGCATGTCTCGATCGAGGCGGCCCAGCCGCGGCTCGACTGCGCGGTGCTTCGGGCGCTGCCATCGAAGACCATCGTGCTGGGCGCGCTCGATCTCGGGGATGCCGGCGTCGAGACGGCCGACGTCGTGGCCGATCGGATTCGCCGGGCGCTCGCGCACGTGGGGGCCGAGCGCCTGATCGCCGCGCCCGACTGCGGCATGAAGTACCTGCCGCGCGCGCGCGCGTTCGCCAAGCTCGAAGCGCTGGTGGCCGGCGCGCGCCGCGTGCGCGCCGAGCTCACGCGGGAGGTCGGGTGAGCGCCGACAGCGAACGGCTGGTTCGCGACTTCTGCGCGACGTGGCGCAAGAAGAATCTCGACGCCATCATGGCGTTCCTGTCCGACGAGTGCGTGCACCACAACATGCCGATCAAGCCGCTCGTGGGGAAGACGGCCGTGCGCGAGTTCGTCGCGGACTTCATCTCGCGCTGGGACACGATCGAGTTCGAGATCCAGCACCTGGCGTCCGGCGGCGACGTCGTCATGACCGAACGGATCGACCGCTTCGCGCGCGCCGGCAAGAGCTTCGAGCTGCCCGTGGCCGGCGTCTTCGAGATCGCGCACGGCCGCATCGTCGCGTGGCGCGACTACTGGGACCTGGAAACGTGGAAAGCGCGGGTGGTCGGGTGAGCGGCTACCAGAACTCGCGCGACGCGAGCCGCGCGCCCTCCGCCATGGCGGCGAGCTTGGCCCACACGATGTCCGGATCCACGGCGGCCTGACCGACCCACGTCCCGAAGCCGCAGTCCGTGCCGGCGATGACGCGCTCGCGGCCCACGAGCCGCGCATACCGCGCGATGCGCTCCGCGACGAGCTCCGGGTGCTCGATGAAGTTCGTCGTCGAGTCGAGAACGCCGGGGATGATGACCTTGTCCTCGGGCAGCTTCACGCGCTCGAACACGCGCCACTCGTGCGCGTGCCGCGGGTTCGACGCCTCGAACGAGAGGCCGTTCGGCCGCGCCGTGAAGACCACGTCGAGAATGTCGGCCAGCGGCACGTCGTGGTGATGCGGCCCTTCGTAGTTGCCCCAGCAGAGATGCAGACGGAGCTGGTCGGGCGGAATGTTCCGCACGGCGTGATTGAGCGCCTCGACGTGGAGCGCCGCTTTCTTACGAAACTCCGCGACGCTCAGCGCGGCGAACTGGATGTGCCGGCCCATCGCGAGGTCGGGACAGTCGATCTGCAGCACGAACCCGGCCTTCGCCACCGTCTCGTATTCGTGCGCCATCGCGTCGGCGATCGCGGCGAGATACGCCTCGTGGCGCTGGTAATGATCGTCGCGGAAGAAGAGCGAGATCACGCCCGGCGACGCCGCGGACATGAACGCGTCTTCGACCGTGACGCCGGTGAGCGCGGCCTTCAGGTGCTCGGCATCCCGCTCCGCGGCGCGCGGGTCGCGCACGCTGATCGGACCCGTGCACGCCGGCGTCTTGCGTCGCGCGCGTCCGGGGTCGCCGAAGACGCGCCTGGCCATGCCGGGAAAGTCGACGAGATCCTGGTACTGGAGCGGGTGACTCGCACCGCCGAACCCGTCCAGGCGATCTTTGATGTACGTGGCGTAGCTCGGCTTGCTCTGCTCGCCGTCGTTGACGACGTCGTCGCCGGCCGCCGTCTGCTTCCGCACGACGTCCGCGACGGCGTCCTCGATGCGTGCGTCGAGCGCCGCCGGGTCGACCGGCACGCCCTCCTCCTTCGCGAACATCATGCGGATCAGATCGTCCGCGCGCGGGAGGCTGCCGGTGTGCGTCGTGAGGAATCGCGTCACGCTGCGCTTCATGGAGGCACATCATACGCCGGCTCGCATGCAGTAAGCTGCCGGTGGCATGGGTGGGAGCGACCTGATTCTCGAGCGCGGCACCGTCATCACGCTCGACCGGCGGTCGACGATCGCCGAGGCCGTCGCGGTGCAGGCCGGGCGCGTCGTCGCCGTCGGAACGTCCGCCGAGATCGGCGCGCGCGCGACGCCGGCGACGCGACGGATCGACCTGCGCGGGCGGACGGTTGCTCCCGGGTTCTTCGACGCGCATCCGCACGTCGACCGGGAAGGGCTGAAGGCGCGCGGCGGCGTTCCGATCGCCGGGCTGTCGTCGGTCGGGGACATCGTCGACGTCGTGCGGCGAGCCGCCGCGTCGGCGAAGCCGGGCGAGTGGATCGTGCTCATGCCGATGGGCAGCCCGCCGCACGACTACGTCAGCCGACCGGACGAGCTGCGCGACGGCCGGTTTCCGAACCGGCATGATCTCGACGCCGTCGCTCCGGACCATCCCGTCTACGTCCGCGCGGTGTGGGGCTGGTGGAGCCGGCGGCCCTTCCCGTCGGTGGCCAATTCGCGGGCGCTCGCGCTCGCGGGCGTCACGCGCGACACGCCGGCGCCGTACAACGTCGAGATCCAGCGCGACCGGCAGGGCGAGCCGACCGGCGTGTTCCTCGAGCGGAACTTCGTGCCGATTCTCGAGTACACGCTGTTTCGCGCGCTGCCGCGGTTCAGCTTCGAGGACCGCGTCGAGAGCGTGCGTCTCGGCGCGCGGGCGTACGCCGCGGCCGGCACGACGGCGACGTTCGAAGGCCACGGGCTGACGCCGGCGGTGACGCGGGCGTGGAGCGAAATCCAGGCGCGCGGCGAGCTCGCGCTGCGCATGCAGACGCCGCTCAGCGTGCCGAGCGGCGCGTTCGACGACGACACGGTCGTGAAGGTGCTCGCGCGCTACGCGGAAGTCGCGAGCGATCGCGGCACCGGCGCCGACGACTTCCGCGTCGAGGGGGTCAATCTCGGCGGGACGGCCGATCCACGGATCGCCGAGATCGTGTCCGCCGACTATCCGTACGAGCAGTGGGCCGGGCACTTTTATCAAGCCATGGATCAGGCACGTTTCATTCGTCTCGGCATCGAAGCGGCACGCCGTGGCCTGCGTGTCAGCTGCGTGGTCAGCCGCGATCTCGAATACGCCATCGGGGCGTACGAGACGATCGATCGCGAGGTGCCGATCCGCGACCGGCGATGGGTCGTCATCCACGTCAACCAGGCGACGCCGGACCAGCTGCGGCGGCTCCGTGATCTCGGCGTGCTCGCGACGGCGACGCCGGGCTTTCTCTACATGGCGGGCGACCGGTATGGACTCGACGCGCTCGGCGAGCGAGGCGTGCCGTTGCGCGAGCTGCTCGACGCGGGCGTGCCCGTCGCGCTCGGTACGGATGGTGTCCCGTACTCGATGCTGTGGACGATGTGGGAAGCGCTCGCGCGGTATGACGGCGGGACGCATCGCCGGCTCGGCGACAGCCGGCTCAGCCGGGAAGAAGCCCTGCGCATGGTCACGCAGAGCGGACACGTCCTGACGTGGAGCGAGGATCGCCGGGGATCGATCGAGGATGGCAAGGATGCCGATCTCGTGGTGCTCGACGACGATCCCCTGACGTGCGCGGAAGACCACATCAAGGACATCGGGGTCGATCTGACGATCGTCGGCGGCCGGATCGTCTACGAGCGGGGGTAGCCGCGCCATGTTCAAGCTCCGCAATCGCCCGTCCACGCCCGCGGGCACGCTGATGTCGCCGATCAACGACTTCCTGCGCGGCTACAAGCAACACGGCGAAGCGCTGCTCGCACAGCCGTTCAAGGGCATCACGACGGACGGCCACGTCGTGCCCGGTCTCTTTCCGATCCAGCGGACGGGCATCCCGACGGCGCCGATCAAGGACGCCGCGGAGGCGCTGCTGGCGTCGCTGACCGCCGAACAGCGCGCGAGCGCGACCTTCACGGTGGACGCCGACGCGTGGCGCCGGTGGAGCAACATCCATCCGTGGGTCATGCGTCACGGCGTGTCGCTGGACGCGATGACTCCGGCCCAGCGCGACCGCGCGCTCGAGCTGCTGCGCGAGACGCTGAGCGCCGCCGGATACCGGACGGCGCGCGACGTGATGAAGCTGAACGAGACGATCCGCGAGATCACGCGCCGCGACGACGAGTACGGCGAGTGGCTCTACTGGGTCTCGATCATGGGGACGCCGTCGATGGACCAGCCGTGGGGCTGGCAGATCGACGGGCATCACCTGATCGTGAACTGCTTCGTGCTCGGCGATCAGGTGGTGATGACGCCGATGTTCATGGGCTCGGAGCCCGTCGCGGCCGACACGGGCAAGTATGCCGGCACGCGCGTGTTCGAGGCCGAGGAGCGCGACGGGCTGGTGCTCGCGCGGAGCCTGACCGACGAACAGCGCGGAAAGACGATCCTGCGCTTGGACCTGCCGGTCGAGGTCTTCACGGCGGCGTTCCGAGACAACCTCCAGCTCGCGTACGAGGGCATCCGGTTCGGCGAGCTGTCGAGCGCGCAGCAGGCGCTGCTGTTACGGCTGGCCGAGCTCTACGTCGCCCGCATCCGGCCGGGCCACGCGGAGGTCCGGATGGATGAGATGGAACGGCATCTCGCGGACACGCATTTCGCGTGGATGGGCGGTGTGGACGACGACAGTGTCTTCTACTACCGGATCCACAGCCCGGTCATCCTCGTGGAGTTCGACCACCAGCGCGGCATCGCGTTCGACAACGACGAGCCGTCGCGGCACCACATCCACACGGTCATCCGGACGCCGAACGGCAACGACTACGGGAAGGATCTGCTCCGGCAACACCACGCGCGGTTCGATCACACGCACGGCGGCCACCGGCACCCGTGAAGCGCGAAGACTCGAACACGGGTTCGAATCCGTGCGTCCAGTGAAGGCTGACGTGTTCAGCGGGAGTCAGCCCCGCCGGGGCAAAAGCCAGAAGCCCCGTAACTCGGATGGCA
>JACPCW010000043.1 GCA_016184365.1 Candidatus Rokuibacteriota bacterium | reverse complement strand
CGTGTGGCGCGGCGTCACGTACCACCGGCCGGATCTCCAGGGCATCGCGCGCCACGCGCCGCGGCGCGTCCGCGACACCACGGACGGTGTGCGCTGCGGTCTCTGGGCGCTCGGACGACCGCTCGTGGACCACCTCGTGCTCTCGCCGGATGCGGAGGTCGTCCACGTGCTCGACGTGACGGCCGCCGACGACGCGGTCGTGCCAGGCCCCGCGCGCGTCTGGGACGGCGTCGTCGCCGCCGTCGTCGCGGGCAGCCTGCCGCCGCTCGGGCCGTCGATCCGCGAGATCGCGGCGCGCCTCCCGCTCGAGTGGGCGTCGCTCGATCGTGACCTCGCCCGCGTGGACGACGGGCGCGTGCGAGTCGACGCGCGGCTTCGCGACGCGCTCGACGACCTCGTCGCGGCGACGAGGGACGCCAACGTGCGCGCCGGCCTCGCGCTGGCCGTGATCGCCGAGATCGCCGCATGCATCGGCGACGGGTTGCGCGGCCGGGCGCAGGCCCTGCTCGCCTCGCGCCCCGAGGCCGAGCAGCGCGCGGCACTCGCCACTCTCGAGCAGCCGGAGCCCGAACGGAGCGAGGAGGCGCGCGCGATCACGGCCGGCGTCCAGGCGCTGCTCGAGATGATCGCCGGCACGTAGCGGGAGACACGAAGGGCGCGGCTCATCACCGCGCCCCACGTGCGTATCGGAAATGGCGGGCTCGACGGGACTTGAACCCGCGGCCTCTGGATTGACAGTCCAGTGTGCTAACCAGGCTGCACCACGAGCCCGAAGACGACCTAGAGTACACCGGCGGCGCGGCGTGCGTCCACCGGTGCGCTGCGAATCAGCGGCGGCCGCGCGCCTCGTCGAGCGCCGCCGCGACGAGATGCGCGGCGTACTGCAGCTGAAACGGCTTCGGCAGGTACGCGAACGCGCCGCCCTTCAGCGCCTCTTCGGCGGCGGAGATCTCGTTGTTCGCCGTCACCATGATCACGGGAATACGGCCGTCGAGGCGCTTGATGTCCTTCAACACCTCGAGCCCGTTCTTGCCGGGCATGTTGATGTCGAGCAGGACGAGATCGGGCCGCCGCCGCTCCAGCGAGCTCAGTCCCTCGAGACCGGAGTGCGCCGTCTCCACGTCGTACCGATCGCCGAAGAAGTCGACGAACAGTGCGGTGACTTTCGCGTCGTCGTCGATGACCAGGAGCTTCTTGGTTCCCGCGGTCGTACTCATCGGGCGGCCGAGTGTACCGGAATCAGCGGCGTCCCAGCGACGCGAGTGTGCGACAGAGCTCCCACGGATCGAGCGGCTTGCGCAGGTGCGCCTGGAAGCCGTGGCTGAGCGTCCGCTCCGGGCCGTGCCGCTCACCGTGCGCCGTGATCGCGACGATCGGCAGCTTCCCGCCGCTCTGCGGCGGCAGCTGGCGCACCTGGTCGAGCAGCCAGTAGCCGTCGTGCTTCGGCATCGCGATGTCGGCGAGCACGACGTCGGGCATGACGCGAGCCAGAACGCCGAGCGCTTCGGTCGCGCCGGGCACGACGGTGACGAGCGCGCCGCAGTACTCGAGCACGGTTCGAAGAAGCTCACGGGCTTCGCGATCGTCGTCGACGACGAGGACGTGGACACCGACGAGCGCATCGTGCGGAAGGGCGTCACGCCGACCCATGGCGGGCGAAAACCGTGCAACGCCGCTGCCAGTCCGGACGGCGGATGGGCTCAGGCGTCGCGACGGGCCAGCGCACCGACGAGGCGACTGAGCTCCCACGGATCGATGGGCTTCCGGAGGTACTTTTCGAACCCGGCCGCGGTGAGGCGCGGCGCGGGATGGTCCTCGCCGTAGCCGGTACAGGCGAGCGCCGGGACCAGCCCGCCACGGTCGGGCGGCAGCTTTCGGATCTCGCCGATGAGCCAGTAGCCGTTCCGCCCGGGCAGCACGATGTCGACGACGAGCACGTCGGGCACGACGCGCGCGAGGACGTCGAGCGCTTCGCGCGCGGACGAGGCCGTCGTCACGAGCGCGCCGCAGTACTGGAGAATCGTGCGGAACACCTGGCGCGCATCGGGGTCGTCGTCGACGACCAGGACGTGCACGCCGACAAGACTGTCACGCGGAAGCGGGTCGGTCCGTCCCATCGACGCGGTGCTTCCAATTGTGCCACGACGGTCCAGCGATCACACGGCTCTATCGCGTCTCAGCCGCCGTCCGTGAGTCCGGCGATCGTCCGACTGAAGTCCCAGGGATTCAGCGGCCACGTGAAGTGCGCCTGAAATCCGTGCGCGAGGCAGCGCTCGCGATCCGCGCCGGTGCCGCCGACGCCGATCACGGGAATTTCACCGCCGGCCTCGGGCTTCAGCGAGCGCAGCTGGCGCAGCAGCGAGAATCCGTCGTGATCCGGGAGCGTGAGCTTCGTCACGAGCAGATCGGGTTTGACGAGCCGCATGCTCGCGAGGGCCTCACCGGCTGACTCGACCGCGATGACGAGCGCGCCGCAGTACTCGAGGATGGCGCGCACCAGGTCGCGCGCCAACGCATCGTCATCGGCCACCAGGACATGCACGCCCTTGAGGGAGTCGACCGAGAAGTACCCGCCACGAGACATAGCTACGACCGGGAAGGTGCAACGGCACTGCCACGACGCGATGGTAAAAATCGCCCGGTTTGAAAATCTGGGCGTGGCGAGCCCCGCGCGCGGGGGCGAGCGGTCTATCCCCGCTCGGCACCACGCACCGCTTCGACGACGCGAATCCGCACTTTTCCGTCGAGCGCGAGGAGCGCGAGAAACGACGCCGCCGCACGCTCCGACACGCCGAGCTTCTGTGCGATCTCGGCAGCCGACACGATACCGCGGGCGTCGACCGACCGGACGATCTCGTCATCGAGGTCGTGCCACCAGTTCGTACGCGTTCCGTTCGACTCGCCCATGGTCGACTCCTTCCCCACCCGGACACGGAATGTGCAGAGGCGAGTGCATGAAGGCTGCAAACCGGTCGCCACGCCGAATGTGCTGCGGTCACGGCCAGTTCGCGCGCACCGGCGGTCGGCGAACGGCATTCTGATGGCCGAAGCGGTGAGATTCTTCGCTACCGGGAGGCTGCAACCGACTGCGTGTTGACGCACGGAAGTGGTAGGCGGAGCAGGGATCGAACCTGCGACCTCAGCCTTGTAAGGGCTGCGCTCTCCCGACTGAGCTATCCGCCCGTGCGTCGATTCTCGCGAGGTTGCGCCACGCGGTCAACTGGTGAAACTGCCGGCGTGCCCGGAAACGTGCCCGCGCGTTGCGTTGCATCGGAGCGCGGCTCGGCCTGCATCGCGAGCCGACGTGCGGCTTCCTGGAGATCGACCGGACTGACGATGTGGTAGCGGTCGAAGACGGCGCGGGTCTTGTGGCCGGTCATCTTCATCGCGACGCGCTCAGGCACACCGGCGTTCAGTGCGCCACTCGGTGAGAAATCGCATGACGGGCTCCGGCCCGCGGAGGTGCTCCCACGGCACGGTGACCTTTCGCTTGCAATGCCGGCAGGCGAACTCGATCCCGCTCAGCCTGAACCAGATGAACGACTTTCCGCACGTGCATCGGAGTTCCTTCGGCCCCTCGGACCCGGCCACCCGCGCCTCCTCGGGGCTCGATCCGACCGCCCCGTGCCACGTCTTCGCCGTGGGTGCTGGGCGCCGGGTGCGCGAGCCCGACGACGTCGGGGCTCGGGATTGCTGCGAATCCGACCGCTGGCCGCTGTGGTTGAACCGCGATAACTGATCGTGTCGATTCGATCAGTCCGTCATCATGGCCTCCTCGTACTCGCCCATGAGCCGTCGAAGCTGCTCCGCATTCTAGGCGAATGGCCCACGCCCGCCGCGCGGCGAGCACACGAGAACGGCTGGCCGCGTGGTGAGGTGAGGTGGGTTACACGCGCCCGCTCTTCATGCGGCGCGCACGCTTGGCCGATCGCACACCGGCAGTGAGGCGCTCGGGTCGTCCAGTCAACGTCATCGCCGACGTCCTCGCAGACCCGTCGTCCTGGCCATCGTGGTGACACCGCGGCTGAGCAAGGAGGCGCCTGGTGCTGCACGCCGACATCGCGCCGTCGCCACGAGGATCCGGACGGCGGGCGGCAGGCTCAGCATCCGAGCGTCTCGACCAGCACGCGTCGCTATTTCCCCGGGCGATAGATGATCACGAAGTTGTCGCGATTCGGCATCTTCACCTTCGGCAATGTCTGCGCGTTCATCTCCTCGCGCTCGCCGATGATGCCGTGGTGGTGCAAGAGATACGCGGTGACGGCGTATACCTCGTCATTCGTCATCGATTGCCACTGGGTGTAGGGCATCGCGCGCCGCACGTAATCGAACACCGTCGTGGCGTACGGCCAGTAGCTGCCGACGGTCCGTACGGGCGCTTTGCTCGCGAGCGTGCCGTGACCGCCGACCAGGCGATCGTTCAGTTGCCCCGCGCCCTTCGCACCGTGGCACGACTGACACCTCTGCTCGCACACGGCCGCGCCCGTGATCGCGGTGCCGCGACGCGCCGGCAGCCCAGTGCCGTCGGGCGGAATGCTGATTGGTCAATGGTGGCTACATCGAGTGGGCCGATGGGTTCCGATGACATTGACTTGTGAGCGCCGTCTACGACGCGGTGTCTCCTGCGAAGAAGACCGAGCCTGCGTCAGGCGCTGCACCTCGTCGGCTTGATCCTGTACGTCCTGTCGTGAACGCAAGAAGTCCGTCACGTCGACGACATAGAGCATCCGACCGTACACACCGTTGATCGACGTCGCGGAACGGCTGAACAACGATGCTGACGGCGCCTGTCTCCTGCGAGCCGCCACGTCGGCCACCGCTCCTTTCGATCACGGATCTTTTGCCTGCCCGGATCATTCCCCTCGACTCGGGCGGATCACCGGGCAAGCCCGACGAGGCAGATCCGGATCCTGCCCTCGGCGTCTCGTATCGATCTCCGTCCACCAGTCATCCATCGCGTCACGCGGCGACTGGTTCTCCATCGATGTGCAGGAACACGACGGCGCAACGCGGATCGTCGCGATTGACCCAGATCACCGATGCCACCGCGCCCGTGCGCAGGTTCAGCCCCTCCCACATCCCCCCGGCCGCCTCCCCACCGCATGTCCAGAGCAGTTCGCGCTTGGACTCCTCGAAGCCGTCGTTGGTCAGCGCACGAACGACGTCCTCCGGAGACGCGACCCATCCCCGGTGGTCTTCGGTCCACGCAATCCTGCCTTGTTCGCGAAGCGCGTTGACCGCATGCATCCCGTCCATGCTCGACCTCCGTCTTGTCCGCCACGACGCGGAACGTCCAGTCCCATTCTCGGCCCTCGGCACGCGAACCTGCGCCGCCCCCGCGCGCGACTAGGCAGGCACCGCCAATCGGTTCCACCCAGGCTCAATCCCGGTCGTGGTCAGCGTCGCCATGACCCGGCTCGGGTCCCCGAGATCACTCCCGTGACACCGCTGACTCTCAGGACGGCGAGGTTTGCGGGTCGCGGCGCGAGAACCCGTTTCGAGAAGTCGGTGGAGGGAATTCTCATGTAGAGCGCCGAGAACGTCTCTGGTTCGCTCTCAGTGTTGATCGCCGGCCGAGCGTCGTCGAACGCCTGGAATAGGAGTGGCACCGCGTGCTTCATCAGGCCGAGCAGGGCGGGACCCTCGCGACGAGGACGAGGCTGTTCCAGAGAGCGCCGGACGCGAGCAAGGTCTCGGCGAGAGACCGCGGAGGCTTTTCCCAGAAGCGGCGAACGCGAGAGAGGCCTCCGCATACTCCGGCCGGGATGACATCTCCGGGCTCGATCCATCCACACGCCGGCTCGGCCTGGTCCGCGTCGACGCCGAGCAAGACGATCAGGTCCGGTCGCGCGCGGACCACTTCGAAGGCGACAGCAACGTGGCCCATGAACGCCGAGTCGGCGGCGACGACGTGGTCGGACGGGAAGACGGCGACCGCGTCTGTCGGCGCAGCCGCTGCGACGCGGAGCAGCCCGTACAGGATCGCCGGGGCGGTCCCCCGGTTCTCCGCCTGACGGACAACGCATCCCGGAGGCCCGTCCACCAAGAGGGGCGCGTAGAACCTCTCGTGACGGCGCGTGACGAGGACCAGAGTCCGCTCGGACGGGATCACGAGAGCGATCCGGCGGCGCGTCCGGTCGAGCAACGTCTCGTTACCGAGGAGCCGGCGGAACTGCTTGGGCCGGTTATCGTTCTCGATGCGTCGCGTCAAGGGCCCGAGCCTGTTGCCGTCCCCTCCAGCCAGAATGAATCCCCACCGATCGTGATCCGCCTCGAGCGACTGCGTGGCATCGTGCACGGGATCAAGCCGCTCGGTACCATACCCGGCGAGCTTCTTCAGTTTCAGCGTCCCCGGGAGCTTCACCAGCGAGACGACGCGGCCCGAGCCCTGCTCGACCCGTTCGGTGACGTTCATGTCCGTGGTCTCCGCCGCAACGATCCCGCCTTCGCCGTCATCGACGCCGGTGTCGCTCGGTACGTCTCGTCCTCGATGAGCGTCGCCGCCGTCCGGACACGGATGTCTCCACCTCCTGCGCCGCGCGCGGAGCGAATCGGATCGCGAGTGGGGTAACTCTATCTGCGGCCGATTGTTCGTGAAATTAGAAAACTCGGAACGGACCGTTCTAAAAAGCCGTGGGCACTCGAGCGCGCCGGACAGGCGGCGAGGGCTTCGACCCCTGACCCTGACAAGCTGATCCTTTGGCTTCACGAAGGCGATGGGCAGACCGCTTCATGTCTCATCGAGCGCCCGCGTCGCCGCAAACAGGCCCTCGGCGTACCGGCGATGGACTCGGGTAAAGGGCGTGCCTCGAACCCATCGACTATCCGGCGCGCCGCGGGCTCGACAACGCCGCTGGGTCGAGGAACACCACAACGTGATCCTCGTCGGGGGCCACTCGCGTCGGGAAGAGCTTCATCATGCGACCAGCCGCTGGGCTGACGCGTCGTCATGGAGCGCGAGGATCCCCGGGGCCGGATAAGCGGCGTTCTTCGCGCCGTCGGTGGCGATCGTCGCGACTGGGATTCCGGGGGGCATCTGGCCGACGACGCGCAGCGCGTCGGCTCCCTTGAGGGGCGAGTTCGAGAGCGGGACGCGGACGACCGGCAGCGTCGTCGCGGCCGCCAACACGCCCGGCAGGTGGTCCGCTATCCCGGCCCCGGCGATCACTACCGTCTATTCGGCTGAGAGCCAGGCGGGGGCCGCCTCGCAGATGGCGACGACGGCGGGATGCGTGAGCTTCCGGTCGAGGGTGATGGCGTAGAAGCGCTCGCGAACCTCTCTGGCACGGCCAATCACGCGGACGCCATAGTGCCGGCGCACCTGCCCCTCGATCACCCCTGGGGCTGCGAAAACACCAACGCCTGACTGGCCGAACACCTTGAGGAGGGCGCTGTCGTCGAACTCCCCGACGATGCGCGGCCGAAGGCCGGAATCGTCGAACCAGCGATCGAGGGCCCCGCGGAGCGGTGAGCCGTCGCGGGGCAGGAGGAACGGGGCGCCGTCCAGCGAGCGCGGAAAGCGCCGAGCGTAACCGCCAGCCACCCGGGGCGCCGCAAAGAACGAAACTCCGCTCTCTCCAAGAGGTTCCACCTGCTCCGCTACGGTCTCGCCGTAGTGCTCATCTTCGTGGGGCTCAAGATGGTCTGGCTCGATGCGTGGTACGGAGGGAAGTTCCCCATCACGACCTCGCTGGCGATCATCGGCGCGGTTCTCGCGACCTCGGTGATCGCGTCACTCGTCCTGCCGAAGCGCCCGACGCCGGCGAGGGTGGCCCTGCCCGCCGAGGAGATCTGAAGCAATGCTGGTCAAGGAGATCATGACGAGCCCGAGCATCACCGTGAGGACGGACACACCCGTACCCGAGGTGGCGCGCCTGATGCAGGAACGAGACATCGGCGCCGTCGTGGTCGTCGACGAGGGGGGCCGACTCTGCGGCATCATCACCGAGTCGGACTTCACCGGCATCGGCCGGTGCGTGCCGTTCTCGCCGGACTTGGCCCCGGTCGTGTTCGGGGCCCGAGCGGCCACGCTGGAGGAGCTCGGGCGCATCTACGATATGGCCCGGAAGCTGAAGGCGAAGGACGTGATGAGCGAAAGGGTCGAAACGCTCGAGGCGTCGGACGACGTCGGCAGCGCCGTGCATCGCATGCTGACTCATAACCTGAAGCACCTTCCGGTCGTGCGCGACGGCCCGCCCGTCGGCATGGTGGCGCGGCACGACGTGCTCAAGCTGCTCAGGAGCGGGCTGTCCCGATGACCAGGCCGAATGCTTCTGTTCCCCTGTGCCCGACCCGAACGCGAGCGCCGCCGGCACGAAGTCCGGCTCCAGGCGGTCCACGTACGTGAACCGGTACTTCAACGGGCAGCGAAGATACTGGTCGATCTGCGTGAAGCTCACATGCGGTTGCGTGCGGACTTCGACTGGCACCATGACGTTCCTCCCCGAACACACGACAGGGGAGCGAGCGTCGAGGTCCGGCCCATCGAAGAGGCCAGACCACTCCTCCCGCTCGTTCTCGCCGTCGATCCCCTGCTGGAGCCGGAAGTCGAGTTCGTCGACAAAGGCCTCGACGTCCGCGTCGCCCTGCGGCTCCGCCAGCTCTGCCAGCGGGTACTCCTCGAATCGCCAGGGGAAGGCGAGGCGCGCCAGCGCCTGGCTCCGCACGCGCGCCCGCATCCGCTCGAACCGTGTGATCGCGTCGTCCATCGGCAGACCTCCTTTCGCTACTGGGGTTGCCGAGGGACCAGACCCGATCAGATCGGCGAGCGGAGCGAGGCGAGGACGGCGACCGGCAGGCGCGCGGCCGTCACGCCGAGCGCTTGAGGTTCGTCAGCTCCTTGATCAGCGTGGAGGCCTCCTCGCGCGTGAGCGCGCCGGGCTTCCGGTTGAAGACGCGCAGACTCATCGACTCCACGGCCGTCGGCGCGAGCCCCTTCGCGCGCCCGATCTTCACGATCGCGTCGAGCTGGCGCTCGGTGGCCGCGTTCCGCGTCCCGTGCGAGCTCGCGCCGTTACCGTTCACCGGCACCGCCGGCGGTGGCTGTACCGCGGGCGGGCGCGGGACGACCGGAGGCCGCGGCGGCCCGTTCGGCGTCGCCGGCGCGCTGCGCGCCGGGCCACCGTGCGGCGCTCCATCGCGACCCGACAGCGGCTTCTCCGCGTAGAGGTGCAGGCCCACGCCGAAGAACGTCGAGCACTTCTTCAGCGCGTCCGTCGCGGCCGCCTTCAGGTCGTCGCCGAGCGACAGGGGCTTGCCGCTCACCTTCTCGCGCGTGACCTGGCTCGCGCCAAAGGTCATCTTCACGACCGCGCCGGCGCTCAGCCGGCCGAGCACCAGCACCTCGTCCTCGCGCCCGTCGTGATGCACCACCTCGAACGACCATTCACCCTCCAGCGCGTCGTTCAGCCGCTGAATCACGCTGTGGCCCTCCACGTAATCGAGCACCCCGTTCCGGCCCTTGCGCTGCTTGATCTGCGCCGGCGTGAACGGCTGCTCCAGGAACGTCCGGTTCATGGCTTCCCTCCATTGCTCTCGGTGTTCGCTTCCCTCATCACGTCGTCCAGCTCGAGCGCGGCGACCGCCTCCTGCAGCGCCTGCGTTTCCGGGAGCCACGAAATCTCCTCGTACGCCGGACGCAGCCCGAGCGTGTCGAGCATGAAATCGAGCGCGAGGCGCTGGTGCTCGACGAGCCGACTCTTCGGCGTGCCCATCGACATCACCTCCTTTCGTGGTGGGTCACGGAACACCAGACCGGATCAGATCGGCGAGCGGAGCGAGCCGAGGCGGGCGCAACGACCAACGACATCACCCTGCTGACGCGGTTGACACACCTCGCCAGGGGCACCGAGACTGAGGACAGGATCCGAATGCCCTGGATCAAAGGCTTCGTCTGGGACGAAGAGAACGTGAGTCACATCGCCAAACACGATGTGACTCCCGGGGAAGTGGAGGAGGCGCTGACCGATGTGCCGGTCGTGTTCCGAGGCCCGGACGGCCGCTACCTCGCCCACGGGCAAACCGGGGGCGGCCGGCTACTGTTTGTGGTCTACGCGACGCGACCAGGAGGTAGGATCAGAGTGATCACCGCCCGCGACATGACGGAATCCGAGAAGCGACTCTGGCGCCGCCGGCGCACCAAAGGCCATCGATGACGCACCGAACGATCCCGAAGTTCACGAGCGACCGCGAGGCCGCCGCGTTCTGGGACCGGCATGCGTCCACCTCGTACCTCGCCGGCCTCACGGAGGTGGCAGTCCGGATCCTGCCTGCGCTCCGTAAGCAGATCGTGACGCGGGCCAAGGCGCCGAAGGGCCGACGGCCTCAGGCTGCGGATGAAGTGCCCCCGCCTCGCGCCGTCACTGTTCGGCTCGCTCCAGAAAAGTTGGCCGCCGTGAAAACGGTCGCCGACCGGAAGAGCGTACGGTGCGAAGACCTGATCGCACGGTGGATCACGGCCGGCCTCAAGCGCGAGCAAGCCGGCTGAGTGAGCTGAACAAGAAACCTCGCCGAATCCGCGTGGAGGCCGGCCGCGGCACCGTCTTCCGCGATCTCGGATTCCCCCATCCCGAGCGCGAGCAGCTCAAAGCCGATCTGACCCTGCAGATCTACCGCCTCATCAAGCAGCGCGGGCTCACGCAGACCGAGGCCGGGGAGATCCTCGGGATCCGGCAGCGCCGGATGGAGCACCCGGACGGACTCGGTTCGCTCGAGAAGATCGAGCGGCGTGGCCTCGGCGGCCGATTCGTTGTCCTCTTTGCGCTTCACCCACCCGCGCCACCAGACGTGCGTCCGGCTGAACGCCGCGTGCTTCAGCGTGAGACTCGGTAGCGCGTTGCACGCCTCGCGCGAAGACGCGCAGAGGAAGTCGTCGAGGCCGACCTTCGCGCCGCCGGCGCCGGATGGGAGCTTCAGCACGTTGACCTTCGCGCCTCGCCCTTCGAGCTTCTTGCCGAGCGCGAAGACCGGCTGCAGGAGATCCGGGCGCGTCCAGACGTCGGAGTCTGGAGCGATCACCGTCTCGCGCTCGTACCAGTCGATGCGGTCGAGGTCCGCGATCGGCCGGCCGCCGGCCTGCCAGTTCCAGAGCCCGCCGACCGCGACGCACGCGAGGCCTTCCTGATTCGCCTTCAGCGCCTTCTTCTCGCCCTCGGTGATCAGCAGTGGTACGCGAGGATCGGCGAGCGCCGTTCGAGCGAGCGCCGGGATGTAGAGCCGCGGCGGCGTCCCCGCGCGCTGGTAGTAACGGATCGTGTGACCTTGGCCGTCGCTGACCGGCGGGAACAGCTTGCAGCGCACGAACTCGTCGTCGTTGCGCCAGAGTCCGCCGTGGCCCCTGTCGTCGTATGGAAAGACCAGCACGTGTTGAACCTGATCGACGAGCCGCGCGCTGAGCAACTGCGGCAGATCGCCCGGCGCCGGCGTGTAGAGGCCGGCCTCGGCGATCGTCGCGTCCGAGAGTCCCGATCGGCGGAGGTCCTCGAACGCCTCCGGATGGAGGCTCAGCAATTCGGGCGACACGCGTCACCCTCGGGCCCAGAGCCCGCGCCGCCCTCTCTCGCTTGGCTCTCGAGCCACGGCCCGACGCGCACGTGGATCGTGTCGCCGTCCACCACCCACACCACGCGGCCCTTCACTTCGAGGTGACCGACACCGACCCGTCGCCCGCCTTCACGTCGACGGCGCCCCCGACGCGGCAGGCCGCGCCCTTGCCGTAGAGCGTCGTCACGCTGACGCAGACGGAGGCTGGATCCTGGCCGAGCGCGCGGACCAGCTCCGCTGCGCCCACGCAGCCGGTCGTGAGCAGCGCCGCAGTCCCCATCGCCAGCGTGAGCAGGCGCGAGTGCCTCATCAATCCCTCCGTGTGCTCGTGAGCGGAGTCACCGCACCCTTCCGTTCGGCGCCGAGGTAGACCTCGACGAACTCGGCCCACCGCGTCCGCCGCGCGAAGTCGAGCTCGCCATAGAACACCGACGACTCCCGGAACGGCGGGAAGTAGATGGAGAGCCCCCGCGCCGGCGCCATGCGCCGGCCTCCGTGCCGCTCGGCGATGATCGGCCCGCCCTCGGCCTCGATCGCCCGCTGCACGTCGAGCGCCGCCTGGCGCACATCGCGACGGGTCGTCGCGCCATGCAGGTTCACCGCGAAGTGGTGAAGATCCACGTAGAGGTTGTCGAAGAACCGCAGCGTGCGCCGCCACGCCCGGTAGAGCGCCAGCTCAAGACTCGCGCCCGGCAGCGCTGCGAGGAGCGCGCGCGCGAGCCGATCGACCGCGCCCACCAGGTGCAGCCGCGGTGCCCGGGAGAACGACCGCCAGAGCGGCGCCAGGCATTCGCGCCCCAGGCGCTCGCCGACGTCGCCGGCGCGCCGCTTCATCGTCCAGAAGCTCAGCGCGTGGAACGGCGACAGCGCGCCCCGTGCGGGGCCCGCGAGCCGCCGGGCGATCACGTCGAGCTCAGCCGCCTCTTCCGGGCTTCTCGGAATCTCTGTCGCGCACAGCTCGCGCAGGAGCGTGAGGTCCGAATCGCCGGCGCGCGTGCGTGAGCGCCGGCGGGACGCCGCATCCACGCGACGCTCGAGCTCGGGCCAGAGCCCGCCGTGGGACCCGCCTCGCGTGAGGGCGGAGTCAGCAAACGGCTTGGACGGCCAGTGCAGCGCGACGCGCAGCGGAACGATCCGCTCGCCCAGCGGCGCGAGCACGCCGTCGAGGAGCGTGAAAAATCGCGCCGCGTCCTCGCGGGCTCTGGCCTCGTCATAGAGCCAGCCGTGGCAGTCGCCACTCCGTCCAGAGGTCCCAGTCGAGCACCGCCGTCACCACGATCCACGCCGCGTAGCGCGGCATCCCGTTGGTGACGACGTCCGACTGCAGGAACCCGGCGACGCGGACGGCAGTGACCTTCTTGTCCTTGACCTCTCGGATGAGCCCGTTCAGCGACCCGTGGATGACCTTCATCGCGGCTGTCTCCTTCCGTCGACGCTCGGCGCTTCATCGAGCACGTCGCGTGACGGCAGGGCACAGGCGGTGCCAAACGTTATGGGTCGCGCATCGACGCGGGAATTCGCCGGTTTATCGCGAGACCGGAACTAGCGAACGGCTATCGGGACGCGGGGCGAACGAGGAAGGTTGTGATGGTGTTGCGGTGGTGTTGGGCCGACGTCATCAGCCTCTTGCACCGGTAGAGGGCACGCCGGCATGCTGGACAGCCTGCGTTTCGTGCGATCTTCGAGCGCACGGACCGCGACCCGGTACGAGATGCGACGGCGACCGATCTCGGGGTCGATGACGCCGACCTTGTGGCAACGCTTCAGACGTTCGGACTCACGCTCGTCGACGGGCGCTGAGCGGCACGGTCTGAACCCGCATCACCGTGCACGGCGACAAAACGTGCCCACAAACGTGCCCGCGGCGAGCCGAAACCAGACCAAAACCGCCCTACGTCACCCAACCTCGAAACGAAAAACCCCTCGGCAAGTCAGCGACTTACCGGGGGGCGTTTCCGTACGGGTGGGATTGTAAGGGCTGCGCTCTCCCGACTGAGCTATCCGCCCGTGCGTCAAGTGTCGCGGAGTTGCGACGCGCGGTCAACGCGCGAAACGACCGACGTGCCCGAAAACAGAGACGATGCGCGGCCGGCGCTGGTCCCCTCATGACCGGCTCGCGGTCCGACGCAGCGATCGGCGCGCCCACTTCCAGGGTTCCCACCACGAGGGCAAGAGGACGGCGGCAGCGATCACCACCAGCCACATCGACGGATCGAAGGCGGTGACGTGCAACCGGTCGCGGAGCGGCGGTACGAAGAGCCCGGCGCCGACGAGCACCAAGGCCGACGCGGCCCACACGAGGAACGGGCGATTGGCGAGCGGGTTCTGTCGAAGCAGGGGCTGGTGCTCCGCGCGCATGTGTGCGGCCAGCACGACGTGGCCGATCATCCAGGCGACGAACGCCGCCGTCTGCGCCTGGGCGACGCTGCTGCCCCGTGCCGTGGCGACCAGATACCCGACGAGCACCGCCGCTCCCAGGGACAGGCCTCCGGCCACGATCCCAATTTGCATCGCGCGGTCCATGAATGGAGCTCGTGGGTTGCGCGGCCGCCGCGCCATCACGTCATCTTCGGGCGGTTCTGCGACGAAGGTCACCGACGCCCCGAGGTCCATGAACAGTTCCATGATGATGATCTGCACCGGCTCGAATGGCACCGGCAGCTTCAGGAGGACCGCGACGAGGGAGGAGGAGACCAGCGCGACCTTGGCGGCCAGGTAGTAACGCACGGCCTTGCTCAGGTTGCCGAAGAGCACCCGACCGGTGCGCACGGCCTCGGTGACCGAGGCGAAGTTGTCGTCGGCCAGGACGAGGTCCGCCGCCTCGCGCGCCACGTCGGTTCCGCTCTTGCCCATCGCGACGCCGATGGTCGCCTCGCGAAGAGCCGGCGCGTCGTTCACACCATCGCCCGTGACGGCGACGGCTTCTCCGCTCGCCTGCAACGCGCGTACGATGCGCAGCTTGTGCTCGGGCGCGATGCGGGCGAACACGGATGCGCTGCGGGCGAGCTCCGAGCACTGCGCATCGGACGCCGCGTCGAGGTCGCGCCCGCGAACGACCCGGGAACCGTCGATGCCGACGCGTTCGGCGACGGCCCGCGCGGTCGCCGGGTGATCGCCCGTCACCATCAGGACGCGGACGCCGGCTCCCGTGAGCGCCGCGACAGCGCCGGCGGCCTCGGTACGCGGCGGATCTTCGAGCGCAAAGAGTCCCAGCAGCACGAGGTCCTGCTCGACGCCTTCGGCAGGAAGCCGGGTCGCCTCGCCCTGGTCGAGAACCCGCTCTGCAGCGGCCAGCGTCCGAAGACCCTGCGCGGCCAGCGTGTCGATGCTCGCCAGGAGAGCCTTCCTCTCTCCTTCGTCGAGCGGACGGTCCCCGGTGTCCGTCCGGATCCGGCTGCAGACCGGCAGCACCGACTCGGGTGCTCCCTTGAGCACGAGCAGCCGGCGACCCACGGCCTCGACGACGACCGACATTCGCTTGCGCTCGTGGTCGAAGGGATACTCCTCGAGGACGTTCGCGCCGCGCCGGATTTCCTCGACCTCGAGACCTGCCTCCTGCGCGGCGGCCAGGAGCGCGATCTCGGTCGGGTCACCGATGAGCTCCGCCCCGTCGCCGGAGGAGGTGACCCGGGCATCGTTTGCGAGGACGCCGACCTCGAGAAGTCTTCGGCCGGCCGGTGTCGCCAACGCGTCGCGAGGCTCGCGCCTGTCTCCGTCGGCGATCACCGCGACGGCCCGCATCCGATTCTCGGTGAGGGTCCCCGTCTTGTCCGTCGCCACGACCGACACGCTGCCGAGCGTCTCCGCGGCTCGCAGGTGCTTGACGATCGCGTGCCGCTGCGCCAGACGGTACGCGCCGATCCCGAGCACGATCGTGATCAGGATGGGGAGCTCCTCCGGAATGGTCGCGAACGCCAGCGTGAGCCCGGTCAAGAGCATCTCCTTGAAAGGGCGCTTCGCGACGAGCACGCCGACCACCGGGATGAGCACGCTGAACCCGAGCGCCACCCAGACCAGCCAGCCGGAGAGCTCCTTCATCGCTTGCTGCAGCGGGGTTCGCGGCTCCTTCGTCTCCTCGGACAGTGCTGCGATGCGGCCGAGCTCGGTCGCGCGACCCGTCGCAACGACGAGCCCTCGCCCGCGCCCCGCCGTCACCAGCGTGGAGGAATAGCCCATCGTGCAGCGGTCGCCGAGCTCGGTTGCCGCCGGCAGGACCTCGTTCGCGAGCTTCGGCACGGCCATGGCTTCACCGGTGAGGCTGGACTCGTCGACACGGAGCGCGACCGCCTCGACGAGGCGTACGTCGGCGGGGACGCGATCGCCCGGCCCGAGGAGCACGAGGTCTCCCGGCACCAGCTCCTGCGCCGACACCTCGGAGGGAGCGCCCTCACGGAGCACGACGGCCGTGGGCGCGGTCAGCGACGAGAGCGCCGCGACGGCTCGTTTGGCGCGCGTCTCGTTGATGACCTCGACGCTCGAGACGGCGACGATAACGGCCAGGATGGTGATGCCGTCGGCGACCTCCCCGAACACGAAGTAGGCGATGCCCACCGCGATGAGCAGCAACTGCAGCGGCTCACGCAACGACTCGAGCAGCTCCGCCCACCACGGCTCTTCCTTGCGCGGGCGGAGGATGTTTGGTCCCGCCCGCGCCAGGCGCGCACTGGCTTCCTCGGTCGAGAGCCCGCGTGCGATGTTCGTCCCGAGCGACGTCGCGACGGCGTCGACCGACTCGGCATGCCACGCCATCGTGGCGGTCTTCAGGAGGCCGCCCGGGCGATCCGGTCGCGCGGGAGGTCGAGCTCGAGCGAGGGGCTGTGCACGGTCTTCTTGACGCGCGCTTTCAGTGTACTTCCCCCGGACACCGACGGATACTGCTCCTGCCCGAACGACCATGACGTCTGCCGACCGGCCCGGCGCGCGCGCGCTCGAAGACAAAGCGTTCCTGCTCCTCATCGCCGCCGTCTCCCTGTTGTTCGGCTGGATCCTCTGGCCGTTCTCCGGCGCGATCCTCTGGGGCACCGTCATCGCGATCCTGTTCGCGCCGCTGCAGCGACGCGTGGTGCACGCGGCGGGAGGGCGGCGGACGCTTGCGGCGCTCGCCATGTTGACGATCATCGTGGTGATCGTGATCCTCCCGTTGACGCTCGTGGCCGCGTCCCTGGTCGACGAAGCGGCGGGCGTATACGAGAAGGTCCGGTCGCGGGAGTGGAATGTCGGCCGGTACTTCCAGCAGATCTTCGACGCCTTGCCGGCATGGGCCGCGAGCCTGCTGCAACGTTTCAGACTGACCGACCTGGGGGCGGTACAGGAGCGACTGTCCGCGGCGCTGATGCAGGGCAGTCAATTCCTCGCCGGCCAGGTGCTCAGCATCGGCCAGAGCACCTTCGACTTCATCGTCAACCTCTTCGTGATGCTGTACCTGCTGTTCTTCCTGCTGCGTGACGGCGACGCGCTCTCCCGGCGCATCCGTGACGCGATTCCGCTGCGGGCGGAGCACCAGCACGCGCTCGTCGAGAACTTCACCGCCGTCATCCGCGCCACGGTCAAGGGCAACATCGTGGTGGCCGTCGTGCAGGGCGCGCTCGGCGGTCTCATCTTCTGGCTGCTGGGCATCCACGCCGCCCTGTTATGGGCGGTGGTGATGGCGCTCCTCTCGCTGCTGCCCGCAGTCGGCGCCGCGCTGGTCTGGTTCCCGGTCGCCATCTATCTGCTGGCCACCGGGGCCGTGTGGCAGGGCGTGGTGCTGATCGCGTACGGCGTGCTCGTGATCGGTCTCGTCGACAACGTCCTGCGGCCGATGCTGGTCGGCAAGGACACCAGGATGCCGGACTACGTGGTCCTGGTGTCCACGCTGGGCGGCCTCGCGACCTTCGGCGTCAACGGGTTCGTGCTCGGGCCGGTGGTCGCCGCGATGTTCATCGCCGCCTGGAACATCCTCTCGGCCTCGAGCGAGGGGAGGCCGAGCGACCGTTGAGCCGGTCAATTGCCGAGCCCGCTTCCGCGCAGAGAACGCGTGCACCCGGTTCGGGAAAACTTGTGCCGGACAGGCGGCTACAGGTCGGTGATCACCTCCGCTGACGCGGTCACGACGGGCGACCGGTCAGCGGAGATCTTCGACGAAGCGCACCACGTCGCGGCCGAGGCGCCCGATCGTTCGTCCGATCTCGCTCCCCACGCGTGAAATCGTGTAGCCGACGCCGGGCCCGGCATCGGCCTCCGCGCGCGGTTCGCTCCGTGGGATCGGAGGCGGCTCCGCCGACGGCGGCGCCGCGGCGCGCACAGGCGGTGCCGCGGCAACTCGCACGGGCGGCTTCTCAGGCTCGGGCGCCGGCTCGCTCGTCGCCGGCGACGCGCTCGCCGTGTCCGTCGACGCGGGCGGTGCCGGCACGAGCGGCTCGACGGCCGACGCGCGTGGCTGCGGCCGGCGCTCGGGGGTGGTCGCGGGCCGCGGCCGGGAATCGCGCGCATCCACTTTCGCTGCGGGCGCGCGGCGGCGCTCGGCCGGCGTCACGTTCGCGACGGGACGCGACGCGGCGGCGCGCTCGGCCTTCGCCACGTCCGCGGCGCGTGCCGCGTCGGCGCGCACGTCGGCAA
>JACPCW010000042.1 GCA_016184365.1 Candidatus Rokuibacteriota bacterium | reverse complement strand
CGCCGCCTCCGCCGCGGCACGCGACGCCGGCGCCCGCGCCGGCTCGCGTCGAGCGCGAACCCGCGCCGGTCGCGGCGACCGACGGCGAAGCGCACACCGCGCCGCACGACGAGATCATCAACGTCGTCCGCGACCTGGTGCAGCGCATGCCCGGTCGCGGCGTCTCGCTCGACGCGCTCGCCAACGAGCTCAAGGCGCGCGGCTTCCGCCGCACGCCGGGATCGCCACGGCTGATCACGCGGCTCCGACGGATTCGTGAGGTCGTCGTCAGCCAGAACGGAATCATCACGCTCGGCGATGGGGCCGGCGAGGCGCCCGCGCCACCGCCGCCCTCACGCGCCGCGGTCGTCGAAGAGCCGATCGCGATGGGCACGCCGGTGACGCCGAGCGGTGAGACCGAGGACGACGACGTGCCGGGGCCCGGCAACGAGCGCCTGCCCGGGCCGGCGCCGGCCGCCGAGAAGCCGGACGCGGCACGCCGGCGCTCGCGTCGCGGCGGGCGTGGGCGTCGCGGGCGCGGCGGACGGCGCACGGCAACGACGGCGTAAGTCCGGTCGGGCGCGCGGTTCTTGCGGCATGCAAGGATTCATCGAGCACTTCACGTACGCCGGGATCTTTGCGGTCCTGTTCATCGCCGGCCTCGGCGTGCCCATCCCCGAAGAGGCGCCGGTGCTCGCGGCCGGCGTGCTGTCGAGCGTCGGCACGACGCGCTGGTGGATCGCGCTGCCCGTGTGCATCGCCGGTGTGCTCGCCGGCGACACCGTCCTGTACTGGATCGGCCATCACTGGGGCGAGCGCGTGATGAGCTGGCGCCTGGTGCGGCGCCTGCTCACGGTCGAGCGCGAGGAACGGTTCAAGGCCGCGTATCGCCGCCACGCGATCAAGACGATCTTCGCCGCGCGCCATGTGATGGGCGTGCGCGCCGCCGCGTTCCTGACGGCCGGGATTTCGCGCGTGCCGTTCTGGAGGTTCCTGTTCGCGGACGGCCTCGCCGCGGCGATCAGCGTGCCGCTCGGCTTCGGCCTCGCGTACTTCTTCACCGACCAGCTCGACCAGGTGCTGGCCGACGTCAAGCGCATCGAGCGGTGGGCCGCGCTCATCCTCGTGGTCGTCGTGGCCGCCGTGCTCGCCTTCTTCGCGTGGCGCAAGAGCCAGCAGGAGATCCGGGAGGAGATGGCCGAGGAGTGAGGGGCCGTGGTAACGTCCGCGGCATGCGAACCCTCATGGCCCTCGCGCTCAGTTTCGTCGTCTGGACCGGCGCCGCTTCGGCGCAGGAGCCGTATCCCGTTCGGCCGATCTCGATCGTCGCGGCGTTTCCGCCGGGCGGCCTCGCCGACCTCACGGCGCGCCCGCTCGCGATTGCCCTCGAGAAGCTGCTGAAGCAGCCGGTGGTCGTCGTGAACAAGCCCGGCGCCGCCGGCGCCGTCGGCAACCAGTACGTCGCGACGAGCAAGCCGGACGGCTACACGCTCCTCATGGCACTCGTCAGCGTGTCGGTGCTGCCGGAGGTCGACAAGCTCTTCGCCCGGACGCCGAATTACACGATCGACCAGCTCGTCGGCATCGCGCGCCTCAATGCCGAGCCCGGGGTCATCACCGTCCTGGCCGATGCGCCGTGGCGGACGCTGAAGGACTTCGTCGAGGACGCGAAGAAGCGCTCGGGACAGATCACGTTCACGTCGTCCGGGCTGTACGGCGCCTCGCACATCCCGTTCGAGATGTTCCTCCACGCCGCGGGGCTCGGAAGCTGCGCCCCGGCGACGCGCACGCCGTGCCTGAAGCACCTGCCGACGACCGGCGGCGGGCCGATGATGAACGCGCTGCTCGGCGGTCATGCGCAGATCGTGTCGAGCGTGCCGACGCTCGTCGCGTCGCACGTGAAGGCCGGCAAGATCCGGCTGCTCGGGCACACCGGCACCGGTCGGCTCCCGGCGTTCCCCGACGTGCCGGCGCTGAAGGACCTCGGATATGACGTCGAGTACTACGCGTGGGCCGGGCTCGTCGCGCCGAGGGGCATTCCGGCGCACGCGATGAAGACGCTGCGCGACGCGGTCCGTCAGGCGGTGCAGGACCCGGACTTAAAGAACGCGATGGCGAAGCTCCAGACGCCGATCTCGTACCAGGACGCCGACGAGTTCAGCGCGTGGTGGAAGCGCGATGCGGACACGCTGGCCGGCGTGGTGAAGAAGATCGGCAAGGTGAATTGATCCTCGGCGTCGACATTGGCGGCACCTTCACCGATCTCGTCCTGGTCGACGAGGCGGCCGGTCGGCTGTGGATCGGCAAGGAGCTGACGACCCCGCGCGATCCGGCCGCCGCCGTCCTCACCGGGCTCGCGCGTCTCGCTGAAGCGTCCGGCCGATCGCCCTCCACGCTCGCGCGCGTCATCCACGCGACGACGCTGATCACGAACGCGATCATCGAGCGCAAGGGCGCCGTCACCGGTCTCGTGACGACACGCGGATTCCGCGACGTGCTCGAGATCGGGCGCGAATCGAAGTACGACATCTACGACATGTTCCTGCCGTTGCCGGTGCCGCTGGTGCCGCGCGAGCGGCGTCACGAAGCGACCGAGCGGCTCGACATCGACGGCAGCGTGCTGACCGCGCTCGCCCGGAAGGATGTCGTGGCCGCCGGGCGCGCGCTGGTCGCGCAGGGCGTCGAGGCCGTGGCCGTGTGCTTCCTGCACTCGTACGTGAACGCCGAGCACGAGCGCGCGGCGGCCGACGAGCTGCGGCGCCGCTGGCCCGCGCTGGCCGTCAGCTGCTCGAGCGACGTGGCGCCGGAGATCCGCGAGTACGAGCGGACGTCGACGACCGCCGCGAACGCGTACGTCATGCCGCTGGCGGGCCGCTATCTCGCGCGGCTGGCGGGCGGGCTCGCGGACGCGGGCGCCGCCGGCAGCCTCTATCTCATGCAGTCGAGCGGCGGCATCACCTCCGTCGACGCCGTCCGCGCCGCGCCGATCCAGCTGCTCGAGTCGGGCCCGGCCGCGGGCGCGCTGATCGGCGCGTTCTTCGGCCGCCTCACCGGCGAGGCGCATCTGCTCGCGCTCGACATGGGCGGCACCACGGCGAAGCTGTGCCTCGTCGACGACGGCCGGCCGGCGATCACGTACTCGTTCGAAGCGGCGCGCGAGCGGCGCTTTGCCAAGGGCAGCGGGCTGCCGATTCGCATCGCGAGCGTGGAGCTGCTCGAAGTCGGCGCCGGCGGCGGATCGATCGCGCGCGTCGACGAGCTCGGGCTGGTGAAGGTCGGACCGGACAGCGCGGGCGCCGAGCCGGGTCCGGCGTGTTACGCGCGCGGCGGCGTCGAGCCGACCGTCACCGACGCGGCGCTCGTGCTCGGCTATCTCGATGCGGGGTTCTTTCTCGGCGGCGCGATGGCCCTCGACGCGGGCGCGGCGCGTCGTGCGATCGATCGCGTGGCCCATCGCATCGGCGCGGATACGGTGCGCGCGGCGTGGGGCATCCACGACATCGTGTGCGAGCAGATGGCGTCCGCCGCGCGGATTCACGTCGCGGAGAAGGGCAAGGACCCGCGGCGGTACTCGCTGCTCGCCACCGGCGGCGCCGCGCCGGGCCACGCGTGCCGCGTGGCCGCGAAGCTCGGCCTCCGGCGGGTCATCTGTCCGCCGAGCGCCGGCGTGGCGTCGACGTTCGGCCTGCTCGTCGCGCCGCCGAAGGTCGATCTCGTGTCGTCGTACGTCGCCCGGCTCGACGAGCTCGATCTGCCGCGCGTCGAGAAGCTCTACGAAGCGATGGCGGCGGACGCGCTCGCGCAGCTCGCGGCGGTCGGCGTCGCGGCCGATCAGGTCGTGTTCGAGCGGCGCGGCGACATGCGGTACGTCGGGCAGGGATTCGAGATCGTCGTGCCGTTGCCGTCCGGGCCATTCGGCGCCGCCGAGCGCGACACGCTGCGGTCCGCGTTCGAAGCCGCGTACCTCGACGCGTATGCGCGGCTGATTCCCGGCGCGCCGGTCGAGGCGTTGACGTGGCGTCTGACCGCGTTCGGTCCCGCACCGAGCGCCGCGTTCCTCACCGCGGCGAAGAGCGGCACCGCCACCGGTGACGCGCGGAAGGGCGAGCGCGCGGCGTGGTTCCCGGAGTTCGAGGAGTTCCGTCCGGTGCCGGTCTACGACCGCTACCGGCTCACATCCGGCGTCACGATCACCGGCCCTGCGATCGTCGAAGAGCGGGAGTCGACCGTCGTCGTCGTCCCCGGCGCCACCGCGCGCCTCGACCCATACGGAAGCCTGATCATCGATCTTGCTGGGGGCCCCGACATGGCCCCCAGACCCCCAACGCTCGGAGCGCCCCGGGAAACCCGTGGCGCTCCTCGGGAATCCGGATGACCGAACGCTTCGATCCGTTCCTGCTCGAGATTCTCTGGAACCGGCTGATCGCGATCGTCGACGAGGCCGCCGCGACGCTCGTCCGCACATCGTTCTCCACCGTCGTGCGCGAGTCGTACGACTTCTCGTGCGTGCTCACCGACCGCGCCGGCAATTCGCTCGCGCAGGCGAGCGCGTCGATCCCGTCGTTCATCGGGACGCTGCCGAAGACGGTCCGTCACTTCATCGCGCGGTTTCCGGTCGAGACCATGCGCCCCGGCGACATCTTCATCACCAACGACCCGTGGCTCGGCACGGGCCATCTGCCCGACGTGAACGTGGCGAAGCCGATCTTCCGCGGTGACGAGGTCGTGGCGTTCGCCGCCAGCGTCGCGCACGCGCCGGACATCGGCGGCCGCGTGCGGGCGCCGGACGCGCGCGAAGTGTTCGAGGAAGGTCTGCGCATCCCGGAGATGAAGCTGTACGACGCCGGGGTGCCGAACGCGGGGCTGCTGGAGCTGCTGCGCGCGAACGTGCGCGTGCCCGACCAGGTCATCGGTGATCTCGAAGCGCAGCTCGCGGCGCTCGCCGTCGCGGAGCGCCGGCTGCTCGCGCTCATGGACGAGCACGGATTGAAAGATACCGAGGAGCTGGCGGCGACGATCCACGCGCGCTCCGAGCAGACGATGCGCCAGGCGATCGCCGCGCTGCCGGACGGCGAGTACCGCAACGAGCTCCAGACCGACGGTCTCGCCGTGCCCGTCGTCGTCCGGATGACGCTCACGGTCGCCGGCGACTCGATCGCCATCGACTTCACGGGCAGCTCCGACCAGGTCGACCGCGCGATCAACGTCGTGCCGAACTATCGCGACGCGTACACCGGCTATCCGCTCAAGTGCGCGCTCGCGCCCCGCATCCCGAACAACGAAGGCATCTGGCGGCCGATCACGATCACGGCGCCGCCGGGCAGCATCGTCAATCCGCTGTATCCGGCCGCGTGCGGCTCTCGCGTGCTCGTCGGGCACTACCTCACGACGCTCGTGCTCGGCGCCCTCGCGCGGGCCCTGCCCGCGCGGGTGATCGCGGCGACGGGCTCCCCGGTGTGGTGCGTGAACCTCGCGGGTCAGAGCCGGCGCGCGACGCGCTTCGCGGCGATGTTCTTCATCAACGGCGGCATGGGCGGCAGCGGGCGGCGCGATGGACCGTCGGCGACGTCGTTCCCGTCGAACGTCTCGAACACGCCCGTCGAGATCATGGAGACGGTCGCGCCGATCCGCGTGCTCGAAAAACGCCTGCTGCCCGATTCCGGCGGCCCGGGAACGTTCCGCGGCGGGCTCGCGCAGCGCCTGCGCTTCCAGAGCCTGTCGCCGAAGCCGCTGACGGTGTCGTTCCTGGCCGAGCGCACGAAGTTTCCGGCCACGGGACTGTTCGGCGGCCGCGACGGCGCGGTGGGCGGCGTGAAGATCGCGGAGCAGGCGGTCGATCCGAAAGCGACGCACATCGTGCCGCCCGGCGCGGTGATCGAGATGACGACGCCCGGTGGCGGCGGCTTCGGCGACGCGCGCAAGCGTGATCCCGAACGCGCGCGGGCCGACGGCGAGGCCGGCTACGTCAGCGCGGCGTCGCGTCCAGCCCCGGCACGTACAGGCGCTCGCGCGTCTGGGGCGCGTCGCCCCGCGTCTGGTCGCCGTGCTTCTGCAGCAGCACCTGGTACAGCCCGAGCGAGCTCGTCTCGAACGCGACGGCGGAGCAGGTGAGGTAGAGCAGCCAGGTCCGGTACACGCGCTCGCCGACGAGCCGCCGCGCCTCTTCCGCGTTCGCCTGTAACCCCTCGACCCACTGCCGGCACGTGCGCGCGTAGTGCGCCCGCAGACACTCGACGTCGAGGATCTCGAAGCGCGCGCGCTCGATTTCGACGAGCGTTTCCGTCAGCCCGGCGATGTCGCCGTTCGGAAACACGTAGCGGTACAGGAACTCCGTCTGGCTCGTCGGCTTCCAGTGGAAGCTGTGCGTGATGCCGTGATTCAGGTAGAGGCCGCCCGGATTCAGCAGCGTGTGGATGAGACCGAAGAACGCCGGGTAGTGGCTGCGGCCGACGTGCTCGATGACGCCGACGGCGGCGATCTTGTCGTAGCGCGTGTCGGCCGGCAGCTGCCGCGCGTCGCCGTAGTCGACGCGGCACCGGTCCGAGAGCCCGAGCGCCTGGATGCGCGCGTTCGCGTAATCGGCCTGCGCGCGTGACAGCGTCACGCCATGGGCGCGCACGCCGTGGTGCTGCGCGGCCCAGATCGAGAGACTGCCCCAGCCGCAGCCGACGTCGAGCATCGTCTCGCCGGGCTCGAGCGCGAGCTTGCGGCACACGAGATCGAGCTTGTCGGCCTGCGCCTGCTCGAGCGGGCCCTTCGGGTCGCGGTAGTACGCGCACGTGTAGACCATGAGCGGGTCGAGGAAGAGCGCGTAGAAGTCGTTCGAGACGTCGTAGTGATGCGCGATGGCCCGCGCATCCCGCTCCTGCACCCGGGCGCTCAGGCGGCTGCTCATGCTGGGGTCTCCTTCATGCCGAAGATCGAGTCGAAGACCACACGGCGGCGCGCCACGTCCGAGCCGAGCACGAGCTTCACGACCGCGCGGTTCACGGTGTCGGGGAGCTGCGCGATGCGCCGGCCGAGCCATCCCGGCTCGCCGCGGCCGTAGAGCGCGACGATCGCGCGCGCGTAGCCGTCGAACGCCGCGCCGGTCCGTAGAAAGTCGAGCACCGCCCGCGCCGCGAGCCGGCCGCTGCGGATCGCCGGCCCGATCCCTTCGCCGCTCAGATCGCGGGCGAGCCCGGCGGCGTCGCCGACGAGACAGAACCGCGGACCGGTGAGCCGGCGCGGCGCCTGGCGTCGCACGACGTACGCGTGACCCTTGAACGGCGCGATCGCGAGATCGGCGGGCAGCCGGCCCGACGCGCGGAGCGCGGCGAGGAGCGCGTCGCGGCGGCGCGGCAGGCTGCCGTCCCCACCGCCGGTGATGCCGATGCCGATGTTCACCCAGCCGCCCTTCGGGAAGTACCAGCTGTACCCGCGCAGGTCCGGCTCGAGATAGAGCTCGGGCGCGTCGAGAAACCGCGCGAGCGTCCCGGCGTGGTCCGGCGGCAGCAGCGTCTCGCTCTCCTGCGCGACGACGACTTCTTCGCGCTCGGAGATCTCGCCGAGCGCGCGCGCGACCGGGCAGCGATGACCCCCGGCGCCGATGACCACGGGCGCTTCGAAGTGACCACGCTCCGTCGTGACGCGCACGCCGTCCGGCGTGACGGCGACGTCCTGCACGCGCACGCCACAGCGCACGTCGGCGCCGGTCGCGGCGGCGCGTTCGAGCAGATAGTGGTCGAACTCGCGGCGGAGAATGCCGTAGCTCGCGGCCCGGCGCCATTCGGTGCGATGCATCGCGCCGTCGAAGCCGAGCGCGCACGCGGTGAACGGCTGGATCGTGAGCGGGTACTTCTCGGGATCGAGCTCGACGTCGGCGAGCGCCGCCGGCGTGACCCACCCGGCGCAGATCTTCACGCGCGGAAACACGGCGGCGTCGAGCACGAGCGTCCGCGCACCGGCGCGCGCGAGCTGCCAGGCGGCGGTGCTGCCGCCGGGCCCGCCACCCACGACGATCGCGTCCCATCGTACTGGGGGCCCCGACATGGCCCCCAGACCCCCAACGCTCGGAACCGGCCCGGCGCAGCCGTGCCGATCCTCGGCCTCGCGCGGCGTACCGCTCACGAGTCGTTGGCCGTGCGCGCGGCGGGCCGGAGCGCGGCGGAGCCCATCGACACGAGCAGGCGAAGACGGTGCGCCAGCGGCAGCCGGACGTCCTCGAGCGCGTTCGCGACCTGCATCGTCGCGAACAGATCGCCTTCGATGTCGAGCGCGCCTTCCACGTACGCTTCGGCGAACGCGAGCGGCGTGGGATCGCGCATCAGGCGCAGAAAGGTGTCCGCGGCGGGGACGGAGACGGTGAACGCCGGCGGGCCGGATCCAAAGGTGACGAGGGTGCCGTCCCAGAGCCGGAACGCGAAGTCCCCGGGCGCGGTGGCAAAGACCTGCCTCAGGACGTCGGTAGCACGATCGACGAGAGCAGAACCACCGGCATGCATCACCTGTTCGGCGACCTCCGGGCGCGTCTCATTATGGAGGAAGTGTCAACGATGGTGTAATCCATCGAGGAGGCCGCTTCATGATCCGTCTTTTCGCTCTCGTCGCCGTTCTTGCCTTCTGCGCAACCGCCGCCGTCGCTCAGACGCGGCCGATGCCGCCGGGTCATCCCCCGACCGATCGTCCCGCGATGCCCTCACCGCCCGCCGGCAGTGGCACGGGCAGCGCGGCGTTGACGTGGACGCCGCCACCGGGCTGGAAGGCGGAGACGCCGGCGTCGGCGATGCGCCGCGCGCAATACCGCATCGCGGGACCCGGCGGCCCGGCGGAATGCGTGGTGTTCTATTTCGGGCCCGGCCAGGGCGGCAGCCCGAAGGCGAACATCGAGCGGTGGGCGAGCCAGTTTCGGCGCGCGGACGGCACGCCGGTCGTTGATGCGCTGAAGACACGCGGGATCAAGGTCGGCGACGTGCCGGTGACGCTCGTCGAGGTCAGCGGGACGTTCGTCGGCGGCATGGGCGGCGGGCCGACCGGCCCCGAGCAGCGCGACCACATGATGCTGGCGGCGATCGCCGAAGGTCCGGACGCGAACTGGTTCTTCCGTGCGATCGGTCCGCGCGCCACGCTCGCGGCGGCGCGCGCGGATTTCGAAAAGATGGCGCGCTCGATCAGGCGAGGGCCGTGATGAAGATCACCGCGATCGAGACGTTCGTCGTCGACACGGGCTAGAATCGCCGTCATGAACACTCTGGCACGCGCGGAAGCGGCCGAGCACGCACTGAGCGAAGAGCTGGACCGGCTGGTCATCGTGAAGTCGGTGATCTTCACGTCGGGCGAGCGGGACCCGCGCGTCCCCGTGCCGCGGCCGCCGAGCGAGGGCAAGCGCTTCCTGATGAGCCATGACCCGCGCCTGCCGCCCATGCCCGGGAAGCCGACGCTCTTCGACTTCTTCAGATATCGTTTCGCGCCCGCGAACCATCTGCTCCAGAGCGCCCGGCTCGCGCAGAAGAACGGCATGCCGGAGAAGGTCGTGCTCGCGTGCCTGCTGCACGACATCGGCATTCTCGGGTTCATCCGCGGCGATCACGGCTACTGGGCCGCGCAGATGGTGGAGCCGTACGTCGACGAGGAAGTGTCGTGGGCGATCCGGTATCACCAGGCGCTGCGCTTCTTCCCGGACGAATCGGTCGGCTACCGGTATCCGGAGCTCTACGCGAAGCTGTTCGGCCCGGAGTACGTGCCGGAACCGTACATCCAGGAAGCGCACCGGTACGCGCGCGCGCACAAGTGGTACATGACCGCGCGCATGCTGACCGTGAACGATCTGTACGCGTTCGATCCCGGCGTGCAGGTCGAGCTGGACGAGTTCACCGACATCGTCGGCCGGCACTTCCGGCAGCCGGCGGAAGGCCTCGGCCTCGACGCGAGCCCGTCGGCCCACATGTGGCGCACGATCATGTGGCCGACGCGCTACCTCTAGAGCACACGCACTACGCGGAGACGGAGAGGGACCGCGGTCTAGGCAGCGTCCCCTTCTTGACAAGCCCCCGGGCGGGGCGTGTAGTCTCGCCCACCATGCGGCTCGGCGCCCTGGTTCTGAAACGAAAGCGATGGGAACCGTTCGCGTTCGCCTCCCCCTCGCTTGCCCTGATCGCTCTCGTCATCGTCTTCCCGCTCGGCTACTCGTTCTGGCTCTCGCTGCAGGATTTCGACCTCGCCGTCGGACCCGACTACCAGTTCGTCGGCGCGAGCAACTACGTCGAGGCGCTGTTCAAGGACCCGCGCTTCCTCGGCTCGGTGTGGAACACGGCGCTCATCATCGGGCCGTCGCTCGTGCTCGAGCTGCTGCTCGGCCTCGGCCTGGCCCTGCTGCTCTCGCGCGTCGGCCGGGGACGGCCGATCATCACCGCGCTGCTCGCCATCCCCGCGATGGTCTCGCCCGTGATGGCGGCGATGGCGTGGCGGATGATGTTCGGCGTGAAGTACGGCGCCGTGAACAACCTCGGGCGCCAGCTCGGGCTGATCGACGTGTACTTCGACTGGTTCTCGAGCGCGTTCATCTCGATCGTGGCGATCGTGCTCGTCGAGGTGTGGCACAACACGGCGTTCATGATGCTCGTGCTCCTGGCCGGCCTGCAGTCCATCCCGCAGGAGCTGTACGACGCCGGCAAGGCCGACGGCGCCGACGGCTGGAAGAGCTTCTGGTACATCACCCTGCCGCTCCTGAAATTCACGATGGTGGTCGGCATCATGATCCGGATGATCGACCTCACGAAGCTGTTCGGACTCATCTTCGTTCTCACGTACGGCGGCCCCGGTGGCGCGACGGAGACGATGGCGTTCACGACGTACCTCGTCGGCTTCAACGACATGCGCATGAGCTACGCGGCGGCGCTGTCGTACGTCATCGTCGGCGGCGTGCTCGTGCTGACGCTCACGTTCATGTGGGTGCAGCGGTACCGCGAGATGCGGGCGGCGGCCTGATGGCGATCACACTCGAGCGGGCCCGGGTGGTAGCGCCGACGGCGCGCCGGTATCGCTGGCGCCGCGTCATCGGCCAGGCGCTCACGTGGATCGCGCTCCTCGCCGCGCTCGTCTTCTTCCTTGGGCCCTTCTACTGGATCGTGACGACGTCGCTCAAGGGCAACGAGGACTACTTCGCGTTCCCGCCGGTGTGGATGCCCGTCGAGCCCTCGCTCACGCACTACGTCGGGCTCTTCACGCGCTCGAGCGGCGCCCGCTACTTCACGAACAGCATGGTGATCTCGACGCTGAGCATGATCGCCGCGCTGGTGGTGAGCCTGCCGACGGCGTACGCGATCGCGCGATGGCGGTTCGGCGGCGGGTTCCTGTCCGTCTTCCTGCTCGTGCTGCGCATGCTGCCGGCGATCGCGCTGATCATCCCCGTGTATCTCATGTACAAGCTGCTCGGCCTCACGAACAGCTACCTCGGGCTGGTGATCGTGTACACCGTCGTCTACATCCCGTTCGCCGTGTGGCTGCTCGTCGGGTTCCTGCGGGACTTTCCGGTGGAGATCGAGGAAGCGGCGCTCATCGACGGCTGCTCGCGGCTGCGCGCGCTCATCGCGGTCGTCGTGCCGATCATCGCGCCGGGGCTCGCCGTCGTCGCGCTGTTCTCGTTCATCGCGACGTGGAACGAGTTCCTGTTCGCCGTCGTTCTCACCGGCATCGAGACGAAGACGATGATGGTCCTCGTCACGTCCTTCACCTCGGGCGGCACCGACATGTTCTATGGCGAAGCGTCGGCGTCCGTCGTGCTCGGCGTCCTGCCCGCCTTCGCCGTCGCCTTCATGCTGCAGCGCTACCTCGTGAAGGGTCTGGCCCTCGGCGGTACCAAGGGCTAGGTCCAGGGAGGCTCTGATGACCCGTTTCCGGCTTTCGGCGTTCGCGCTGTCTCTCCTCGTCCTCGTCGTCGCCGTCGGGCTCTTTGCCGCCGGCGCGCCCGCCCAGGGCAAGAAACCGTACGAGGGCACCACCATCCGGGCGATCGTCAACGCCGAGTACGTGAAGTACTCGCTGTCGCTCGTCGAGAAGGACCTCCTCGACAAGCTCGGCATCAAGATCGAGACGGAGGTCATCCCGATCGACGCGTTCGTGGCGAAGACGCTGCTGGAGTTCAACAGCGGCAAGAGCCCGTGGGACCTCGTCATGTTCGGCCCGTCGAACATGCCGGACTACGGCCGGCACTTCGAGCCGCTCGAGCAGTGGATCAGCAAGCTGAAGCTCGACTTCCAGATGGACGACATCCCGGACGTCTACAAGAAGCTGATGCTCCGCCACCAGGGCAAGATCGTGTCGATGCCGTACGACGGCGACATCCACATCATGTTCTGGAACAAGGTCGCGTTCGAGCGCCCGGACAACAAGAAGAAGTTCAAGGCGAAGCACGGCTATGACCTCGCGGCGCCGAAGACGTGGAAGCAGTGGGACGACCAGGCCGCCTTCTTCCATGGCTGGGGCTGGGACGGCACGGACCGCAAGCTGTTCGGCGCCGGCGCCTCGTACAAGCCGAGCGGCAGCGGCTATTCGTACCACTGGTGGCGCGCGCGCTTCTTCTCGTACGGCGGCCAGTACTTCGACGCCGACATGAAGCCGCTCATCAACGGCCCCGCGGCCGTCCGCGCCCTCGAGGAGATCGTCAAGACGATGCCGTACTACCCGCCGGGCGTGCTCCTCTTCGAGTCCGAGGAGCCGAAGACCATGCTCATCAAGGGCGAGGTCCCGATGCTCTACTCGTGGACCTCGACGGGCAAGCGCGTCGGTAACCCGGCGGAGTCCCTCATCATCGGCAAGGCGGGCTTCGGCCTCGTCCCCGGCGCGGAGATCGACGGCAAGATCGTGAACCGCCCGTCGCTCACGCCCGGCCGCGCGATGGCCGTGTCGATCTACTCGCAGAAGAAGGAAGCGACGATGAAGGTCCTGGAGTTCATCTCGAACCCGGACCAGAGCCTCAAGATCGTCATGGACGCGAAGACGATCATGGACCCGTGGCGCAACTCGCACTTCAAGGCGACGGCGTTCCGAAAGGCGTTCCCCGGGGCCGACGAGTACCTGGACGCGATCCTCAAGTCGTTCCCGTACGTGGTGCCGGACCCGATCATCCCCGGCGCCAACGAGTACCAGCGGAAGCTGTCGTTCGAGATCACGGAAGCGCTGGCGGGCCGCAAGCCGGTCAAGGCCGCGCTCGACACGGCGGCCGCCGAGTGGGAGAAGATCACCGACCGGCGCGGCCGGGACAAGCAGAAGGCGCTCTGGGGTGAAAAGATGGGCGAGATGAAGCAGGTCGGGATCGAGTACCACCCGGACTGGGCGCAGAAGGCCAAGTAGTACGGTTCGCGTCGTCCTCGTCGCGCTGCTCGCGGCCGCCGGTCTCCTGACCGGCGCGCCGCGGGCGGTCGCGACCGAGCAGCCGCTTCCCGACGTCGCCCTCACCCTGGTGCTGGAAGTTCACGACACGGCGGGCTGGCTCCTCCTCCACGATCGCGTCCTCGGCGCGCCGAAAGACGCGCCGAAGTCGCTCGACGTGAGCACCATCTCGGGATCCCGGGGCCGGCGGACCATCGTGATCGTGGACCCGAAGTTCGACGCGACCCTCGTGCGCCCCGGCGGCTTTTTCCGGGTCATCGTCACGGGCCGGATGTCCGGGGGTGAAGCGCTCTCGACCCTGCAGCTCTTCCAGCAGGCCGTTCTCGAGCGCCGGGTCGCGCCCGCCGAGCACGACGTCGTCCTCTTCTTCGGCCTCACGACCGTCGGCGCCCATCTCGTCGAGCTGAAAGTCGTGCGCACCTGACGATGGCCGCCAGCCTCGGCGTCGACGTCGGCGGCACGTTCACCGATCTCGCGCTCTGGGACGAAGCCCGCGGCCGTCTGGCCGTGTTCAAGCTGCCGTCGGTGCCGAGCGATCCCGCCGAAGGCATCCTGGCCGGCATCCGGACGATCGTGGCGCGCGAGCAGCTCCGCCCGGCGGATCTCACCTTCGTGGCCCACGGCACGACGGTGGCCACGAACGCGCTGCTCGAAAGGAAGGGCGCCCGCACCGCGCTGATCACCACGCGCGGGTTTCGCGACCTGCTCGAGATCGCGCGGCAGAAGCGTCCCGACCTCTACGATCTGCAGGCCGACAAGCCCGTGCCGCTCGTGTCGCGCGACCTGCGCGTCGAGGTGCGCGAGCGCCTGCTGCCCGACGGCACCGTGCTCGACAAGCTCGCGCTCGACGACGTCCGCGCCGCGCTCGACGCGGTCGCGGCGGCGGGCGGTGTCGAATCGATCGCCGTCTGCTTCCTCTACAGCTTCGTCGACGGCACGCACGAGCACCTCGTCGCCGACGAGATCCGCGAGCGCCACCCGCGCCTGTACGTCTCGCTGTCGTCGGCGGTGTCGCCGGAGTTCCGCGAGTACGAGCGGCTGTCGACCACGGTCCTCAACGCCTATCTCGGGCCGACGATCAGCCGCTACGTGCGCCGCTTCGACGAGGAGGTGCGGCGGCTCGGCGTGCCGTCGGCGCCGTTCATCAACCAGTCGAACGGCGGCATCATTTCCATCGCCGCGGCGGCCGCGCAGCCGGTGCGCACGCTGTTGTCGGGCCCGAGCGCCGGCGTCATGGGCGCGGCGTGGGCCGCGCGCGACGCCGGCGTCGCGTCACTGATCACGTTCGACATGGGCGGCACGTCGACGGACGTCGCGCGCGTGGAAGGCGGCGAGCCCGTCGTCGCCGCGGAGCGCACGATCGCCGGATACCCGGTCCGCATTCCGACGCTCGAGATCGAGAGTGTCGGCGCCGGCGGCGGCAGCCTCGCGTGGGTCGATTCCGGCGGCGCGCTGAAGGTGGGGCCGGAGAGCGCCGGCGCGATGCCGGGGCCGGCGTGTTACGGCCGCGGCGGCACCCGGCCGACCGTGACGGACGCCAACATCGTGCTCGGACGTCTCTCCGGCGAGCATCTGCTCGACGGACAGATGACGCTGCATCCGGAGCTCGCCGCCAGGGCGATCGATGATCTCGCGGCCGCGCTCGGCGTCGGGCGCGTCGAGGCCGCGCGCGGGATTCTCTCCGTCGTGCAGACGAACATGCTCGGCGCGATCCGGATCGTGTCGGTGCGGAAGGGCTACGATCCGCGACACTACACGATGGTCGCGTTCGGCGGCGCCGGGCCGCTTCACGCCGCGTCGCTCGCGCGCGATCTCGGCATCCGGCAGGTGCTCGTTCCGCCGGCGCCCGGCATCCTGTGCGCGCTCGGACTGCTCGTGGAACCGCTGCGACTCGATCTGGTCCGGACCGTGATGATGATGATGGGGGGCCCCGACATGGCCCCCCATATCCCCCAGCGCTCGGGTCGGCCCGGCGAAGCCGGCCCCCCCCTCGATTTCTCCGGGGTCTTCGACGACCTCGAGAAGGAGGCGCGCGCCTGGCTCGATCGGGAAGGCGTTCCGGCCGCGCGCCGGCGGATCGTGCGCGCGTTCGACATGCGCTACCTCGGCCAGAACTTCGAGCTGCGCGTCATGGAGCCGGCGGCGCGCGGCGATGTCGCGGCGTTGCGCCGCGCGTTCTTCGCCGAGCACGAGCGCGTGTACGGCTACTTCACCGAGGACGAGCCCGTCCAGATCGTGAACGTCCGCCTCACCGCGCTCGGGGAGCCCGAGCCGCTGGCGTTGCCGCCGCTTCCCGCCGCGTCGCGTCCCGAGCCGGACGACGCGCGCATCGGCGAGCGGTCCGTGTGGTTCGACGAAACGGGCGGCTTCGCGCCGACGCCCATCTATCGGCGCGAGCGGCTGCTCGCAGGCCATGGCATCGTCGGGCCCGCGATCGTGGAGCAGATGGACTCGACGACGGTCGTCCTCCCGGCGCAGACGGCGATCGTCGACGCGCTCGGCAATCTCATGATCCGGATCGACGCATGAGCGAGCACATGAGCGAGAGGCGCGACATCGAGGCCAGGATGGACAGGATCACGCTCGACGTCATCGGCAGCGCGCTGTTGTCGATCGCCGAAGAGATGGGCGAGGTGCTGATCAAGTCGTCGTACTCCTCGAACATCAAGGAGCGCCAGGACTGTTCGACCGCGGTGTTCAATCTCGCCGGCGAAGTGGTCGCGCAGGCCGAGCACATCCCGATGCATCTCGGCTCGCTCATCATGATCGTGCAGGAGATTCTCAAGCGATATCCGATCGAGACGCTGCGCGACGGCGACGTGTTCATCGGCAACGATCCGTACACGGGCGGCAGCACGCATCTGCCGGACATCACGGTCGCGTCACCGGTGTTCCACGACGGGGTGCCGGTCGGCTTCGTCGCGAACATCGCGCATCACGCCGACGGCTCCGGCCGCGAGACGCGCTCGATCTGGGACGAGGGGCTGCGCATTCCGCCGATCCGCATCGTCGAAGCCGGCCGGCTGCGCGAGGACGTGATGGAGCTGCTGCTCCTCAACTTCCGGCTGCCGCGCGAGCGGCGCGGCGACTTCCGCGCGCAGTTCGCGGCGAACCGCATCGGCGCGGAGCGCCTCACCGAATTGCTGCGCCGCTATGGTCGCGACACGTGCCTGGCCGCGATGCAGGAGCTGCTCGCGTACGGCGAGCGGAAGATCCGCGCGGCGCTCGCGGCCGTTCCCGACGGCGTCTACGCGTTCGAAGACTTCATGGACGACGACGGCGCCGGCGGTCCGCCCGTGCCGATCCGCGTGCGCATCGAGGTGAAGGGCGGCGAGATCGCGCTCGACTTCGGCGGCACCGGCGATCAGGTGCCCGGTGACATCAACGTCGTGTACCTGGCGCTCGTCGCGACGGTGTACTACGCGCTGAAGGCGCTGCTCGATCCGACGATCCCCGCCAACGGCGGCTTCTACCGCGCGATCCGCGTGACGGCGCCCGAGCGCTCGATCGTCAACGCGCATCCGCCCGCGCCCGTCGCGTGGCGCACGCAGACGTGCCAGCGCATCGCCGACGTCGTGTTCGGCGCGCTCGCGCCCGCGCTGCCGGCGCGCGTGATCGGCGCGACGAACGGCGCGAATTCCGCGTGGGTGTTCAGCGGCACCGATCCGCGGACGGGCCAGTACTACGTCTATCTCGAGACGATCGGCGGCGGCTCGGGCGCGCGCGCGACGAAGGACGGTCTCGACGGCGTGCAGGTGCACATCACGAACACGTCGAACCTGCCGGTGGAGTGTCTCGAGATGGAGTACCCGCTGCTCGTCGAGGACTACGCGCTCGTGCCGGGCTCAGGCGGCGACGGCGCGCACCGCGGTGGTCTCGGGCTCCGGCGGACGATTCGCGTGCTGCGCGGAGCGTCGACGTTCCTCGGCACGCTCGATCGCGGCCGCTTCCCGCCGTGGGGACTGTTCGGCGGCGCCGCCGGCGGCACCGGATCACTCGTGCTGAACACGACGACGCCGCTCGGCTCGAAGATCGCCGGCCGGCAGCTTTGCGAAGGCGACGCGGTGACGATCGTCACGCCCGGCGCCGGCGGCTACGGCCCGCCCGCGCAGCGCGAGCCGGCGCTGATGGAGCGCGATCGGCGCGAGGGCAAGGTGTCGCCGGGTCGCTGACCGGTGGCACGGATTCTGCCGCCATCACCGGGCATGACCGAGGGTCTCGGTCCGCAACGCAGCTCGCGCTCCCGCCCCGTCACGCGCATCGCGCGGTGGGTCGGCGGCGTCGCGCTCATCGTCCTCGGTCTCGCGCTGTCCGTCCCCGGTATCCCGGGACCCGGCATCATCGTGCTGCTGCTGGGCGTGTTCGTCCTGCTGCCCGAAAGCCCCTGGCTCCGCAAGAAGTACGCGGCCCTGAAGCGTCGCTACCCGCGCATCATCGGGCCGATCGAACGCCGCCTCCGGAAGTCGCGCGACCGCGCCGCATAGCACCCGGGATGCGCGCGGCGGCGGACGGTCACCACCGCCTCGGAGCTCGACCGGCCGGGCTGCTTCAGCCCAGAAGAGCAGAGATCGGAATGCGTGCCTGCGGCGCCGAGACCGGCGAGACGATCGCGCCACGCTCGAGGGTCTGCACCGAGCGGTAATCCCGTCCGCGCGGGGACCGGTCGGAAGCGCGGGGATCTCGACGGATCTCGACGACCATCTCGCGCGGTGCCACGGACGACGGAGATGTCCGGTTCGGGCCGTGACCGCCGGCCGAGCGCCAGCGGCGCGTGGGCTCGCACGAGCCAGCCTTCGCCGAACGGCATGTTGGGCCGGCGTCAGCGGCTCTCGAAGTGTGGGGCGTCCGCCACTCGAATGCTTGTGAAGAACGTCTTCAGACTTTGCATCAGGGCAACCGTGTCAAGCGGTCTGTGATCATCTTCGGCGATCGCAGAGATATAGTGGTCATTCCTTATAACCAAGATCACGCCGATGAGGACATCGAATCGCTCGAAGCCCTTCCCAGAGCCGCCTTCGAGCTTCTCCATGAGAGAACCTCGTGCGGCCTTGTAGACGCGTTGAATTCCTTGCCCGTAGGTTGTCGGGATGAGCTGCTCGTCGATGACTTCGGGATCCTGGGGAAAGTTCTGTCGCCAATCTCCGAGAGCCTTGTCGGCGATGTTTCTCAGGACGCTCGTTGGGTTGTCTTTTGCCATGTTATCCAATGCCACTCTGGGGATTCGCCTGACGCTAGCGATCCTCACTTCGCCGAAGTCTTTCACGTAGAAGGCGACCATATCGTAGTTTCGCGGACCCGTCTCCATGGCCTCTTGGATCTCAAACTGAACACCTGCCCAATTAGAGGCCTTTGGGACCCGAAAGGAGAACAGTCTTCGTGGACTGGTGTACGTGCCGTCCGAGACACTTCCCCGTAGCGGCGGCTGTGTGGCGGGGACACCTGTTACCAGGGACACGGCTACGTCCGAAGAGACCCCCGGTCGAATGGCCTGCAAGGCGGTTAGCGTGGCATCGAGTTCGTCGAGCAGAGTCCAGACGCCTGTCGCTGCCGGCATGAGTCCTTTCCCAACGAAGCGCAGGGTGCCGATGTAGACCAGTTGCCGTTGTTCCACGGTGAACTGGCCTTGGGCCTGGGTGGTCACGTGCCGGAGCGCACCCGAGACGACCTTCGTGATGCGGTAGCGTCCAGGCGGCAGGCTCCCCGCGAACGGGGAGATCAAGCCGGCGCGGTCGCACCTGAGCGAGTATTCCCTCCCGGTCGCCTCGCTCACGACGACCAAGTGCATGTGCCCGATGAAAGCTGTGGGCGCCACTGCCAGCGGTCGGCCTGCCGCGTCGACCATTTCGATCCGCCCGAACACCAGAGGCTCGTCGGTACGGGCGTCCGCCGACATCGTTTGCCCGGCCACCGCACATCCCCCGAGAGCCAAAAGCGCAGCAAGCAAGAGGATAGGGCGCATGGCGTCGCCTCCTACATCGTGGACCCGCTCTCGTTGTGTACCGCGACCGTGGGAGCCAGCGCCGGTCTCACCGTGTCTATCCATCGCTCACGTTTCTCGTTTCCAGGCCGTCCAACGCACGCATAACCCGCGGCCGCTCTGCGGCCGTCGGGTTGATGCCGTAGTTGGGCAGGCTTGGTTCAGAGGAGACTCGCCTGTTTTCCACCCAATTGCCGCCGAGTGGGTGAGGCGGCGCGGAGAATCTTTTCCCGTACATCTCTCCCGCAACCAGATACGAGACGCTCCCAGTCAGCTTCCGTTTTCAGGGTGAGAAAGCGCTTGGCCGGAGTCGCGTAGACTACGACCTTCTTATCTTGGCGTAGCAAGCGGGCTGCATTCGCGAGGGTACCTGCACTCTTTCCATCCCAGATCATGAGGCCGATGGAAGCCTCCTGAGCCATCCGTTCGTCCTTCGCGGCATAGTAGGCGAAATCCCTCCGGGCTTGAGGGGCGCCAACGGCCCGAACCGGCCAGTGTCCCACGTTATTCCGACACTCGCCCCCCGAGCAGAACACCTCCACGGCCTCATACCCGCGGCTCTGAAGGTATTTCTGAACCGCTTTATCGGCACCGTTGGCATCCCCGACAAAGACAGGGAACCCTTGCTCGATGATCCGGTCGATTCGACGCCGTATATCAGCGTTTAGCCGCGAGACTCGTCGAGACCCGCCGATGAACACCTTGGTCATGCTCTACTCCGGGTTCGCGTGAGAGCTAGCGCATAGACGTCGGCAGCCGTTCCCTCATCATACAGCGCCGCAGTGATGGCGTTCATTGTAGCCCCTGACCGGTACAGGTCATCGAAAAGCAGTACCTTTTGGCCTCCGACCAGCGATGCCTTCACCTTGTGAGCGCCGTCGAGGAGACGAAGCCTTTCATCGTAGGCGTAGACGTTCTTGAGTTCAGGTATCTCCTTGACCCTGCCGACGCCGTTCAGGTCAACAGGAATGCCCATTGCCCTGCCGAGCGCTTCCACGATGAGGTGTACGGGCTGCTGAGCTCGGGCTCGGGATGGCGGAACAGGAACAAGAACGGTCACGCCGGGATTCCATGATCGGACGAACCGGGTAGTAGTGTCGACAAGTTCGTCCAGCACGGAGACATCCGCGCGGTACTTGAGACGGTATAGCAACTCACCGATGTCGCTTCTCTTCGTGTCGAACATCGGGTGACCATACTCGTCATCCCCGAGATACGTGCTACCGAGGGTGTGGTAGTCGAGCACGAACCCTTGGCGCCATCGGCCTGGAATTCGCATCGGCCTCACATTCACCACCGATCATGACCTCCGCGCTGCCCAACGTTCGCGGTCACCGGCCGGAGCGAGCGAAGCGAGCCCCGGCCCGGTGCACTGCGAGGTTATCTGGGAATCGCTTACCGCGGGAGGATATTGACGGCTTCAATTCGGCGGCGGAAGCGATGAAATAGATAGTCAACGAAATCTCCGAGCACTCGATTCGGCCGCCCGGGCCCTCTGTTCACGACGCGGCATAGCAGGATGCTAGTGTCTGCATCCCACTCGATGTTCAGAGCTCCTCGACGGTCAGGTTCAGAACTTCGTATTTTGGCCCATCCATGCCGGCGGCCCGGTTGCTGCTTCTTCTGCGTGACCAACCCGAACTGTTCGAGTTTTCCGTCGTTCACGATCACGTCTCGCAGACTTTTTCCCTTCGAGCACACTACTTGGACGAGAGTCTGCATAGCCCCCTCTGATCAACCCGCTATGTACTGCACGCTGCGTTCACCGGCGCCGCGGCCGCCGCTGATAGCCCTTGCGCAGCTTGGATTGAACCCGTGTCCGCTCGAAGACGATAGCGTCCGCGACCGACGAGCGCGTGATCTTCTTGATGTGGAGCTTGCCGGCGGTCCTGACACGGCGCTTCTTCAGTACCGCCGGTGCCCAGAAGACCGTCACGGTGCGGCCTTGTCGTTGAATCTTCCAGATCTTCCAGCTCACCCCGCTCTTGTTCTTCGGATTGCGGCCCATGAAGAAGAACGTCTTCACAGACGAGCCCCCTTGGCCAGATAACGTCCGCGCTCACCGGCCGGAGCGAGCATCGCGAGCCCCGGGCCGGTGCAGCGCGAAGTTCGACGCCGGATGATCACGTGAGCTCGTGAGCCAGCCGCGCTGAGGCGTCGTCGTCCGTTGCCGGGTCGGCGCCACGTCGAT
>JACPCW010000078.1 GCA_016184365.1 Candidatus Rokuibacteriota bacterium | reverse complement strand
CGGCCGCGTCGCGCTCGTGGCCGGCGGCGGCGTGGTGACGGCAGGCGCGGCCGGAGCCGTCACGGTGGCCACCGGCGCGGGTGCCGGCGTCGCCGGTCCGGACACGCTCGGCGCCGGCGCGTCGAGCGACGCTCCTTCGCGCGCAGGCACGGGCGCCGGCGTCGGCGTCGGCGCCAGCGGACGCGCCCGGCCGGTGAGCGCGTCGATCTTTTCGCGCAGCAGCGCCTGCGGCCGGATGGCTCGCGAGCCGTCCGCGAGCGTCCAGAGCGCCGCGCCGACGCCGGCGAGCAGCGCGCCGACGCCGACGAACAGCATCCAGCGCTTGCCGCGGCGACGACGCGGACGGCCGCCGGTGTCGGCGGGCGGCTCCTCGACGATGGTCCCGATCGCCTCGGCTGGCTCGTCGTCGCTCTCCATGCCGACCGGCGGCTCCGGCGATCGCCCGAGCTTTCCGGTCATGCGCGCCCACAGCGCGCCGATCCGGTCGCGCGGCGTCTCGCCGACGGGCGTCTCCTCGCCGTAGTAGTGCGTGTAGTAGTGCGTGTACTGGTAGCCTGCGATCTCCGTGTGCACGTCGTTCAGCACGACGCCCCAGACCTTCGCGCCGACCGACTCGAGGTGCACCTTGGCGCGACGGAGGACGAGACGGCCGACCTTGCCGGCCTGGTACACGAGCACGACGCCGTCGACCTGCGTCGCGACGATCGCCGCGTCCGTGACGGGCAGGACCGGCGGCGTGTCGACGAGGACGATGTCGTACTCGTCGCGGACCTCGCGCAGGAGGTCGATCATCGCGCGCGTCGACAACAGCTCCGAGGGGTTCGCCGGCACGGGGCCCGCCTCGATGATGTGGAGGTTGTCGAGGCCCGGGGACGCCATGATGTCTTCCATCTCGAAGCGTCCCATCAGGATGTCGGCCACCGTCTTGATGCAGTCGCGCCAGTGTGCGCGCCCGATCAGCACGTCGGACACGCCGGGCTCGCGCTCGATGCCGAAGAAGCGGTAGATGCTCGGCCGGCGCAGGTTGCAGCCGAGCAGCAGCGTCTTCTGCCCGTTCTGCGCCATCGTCAGCGCGAGGTTGACGATCGTGGTCGTCTTGCCTTCCTGGAGCGTCGGGCTCGTCACGACGAGCACCTTGCCGGCGCGCTCCATGCGGGCGAACTGCAGATTCGTGCGCAGCGTGCGGTACGCCTCCGCCACCGGCGACTTCGGATCGAAGTGCGTGATGAGGAGCGCGTGGTTGCGCAGCGCTTCCGGATCGAGCTGCGCGAGCTCCGGCCGGCGCTCGATGAGCCGCTCCGTCGTCTCGCGCGAGTCGATGTGCGGCACGACGCCGAGGACCGGCACCTCGAGGTAGCCCTCGACGTCCTCGATCGTGCCGATCGACGTGTCGAGCGTCTCCTGGATGAACGCGAGCACGAGGCCGAGCATCAGGCCGAGCAGCGCCCCGACCATCACCGTGTTCATCTTCTCGGCGCCGAGCGGCGCGTCGGGATCCGCGGCCGGCCGGACGATCGAGACTTCCTCGACGGCCTCCGACTCCTTGATGAGCGCTTCCTGGTGCTTCGCCTTCAGCAGGGTCAGGAGGTCCTGGTTCGACTTCGCCTCGCGCTGGCGGCGCTCGAAGCCGATCTCGACCGTCGGGACGTCCTGGTTCTTCTTGAAGAGGTCGCCGAGCTGGCGGTTCAGGATCTCTTCGCGCGTGCGCAGCACGGCGATCTGCGCGCCGACCTCGCGACGGATCTCGGCGCGGACCTCGCGCAGCCGGTCGTCGAGCGCCTGCAGGCGCGGATGGCGCTCCGTGACCTCGAGCGCCAGGTTCGTACGCTCGACCATGAGCTCGTTCTGCAGCGCGAGCAGCCGCTGGACGGCGGAGTTCGACGTATCGATGTACATCCGGTCGTTCGCGGTCGGCGCGCTCCCGAGGCGGTTGGCCGCCATCTCGAGCTCGGTGCGCTGCTGCCGGGTCTTCTCGATGTCGGCGCGGACCTGGGTGAACAGCGACAGCAGCACCTGCGACTCGGCGCCGGGCGAGATGATGCGGTTCGCGTCGCGGAACGCCCACAGCTCTTCCTCGGCGCGGCGCGCGCGACTCTCGACGTCGGCCAGCTGCGCCTCGATGTACTTCCGCGCTTCGGTGATGCGGACGTTCCGGATGTCGCGGCTGTACTTCTTGTAGACCTGCGTGGCCGCGTTCGCGAGCTGCTTGGCCTCCTGCGGATCGGTCGACGTCGCGGTGACCTCGAGGATGCTCGTGTTCGGCACGCGAGCCACGCGCAGCTTGCTGCTGATGCCGTCGAGCGCCGCCCAGTACGCCTTCGACTCCTTGAGCGCCTCGCCCTTCGGCGGCTCGGGCAGCCGGCCCAGCTGTCGGGCCACGCCTTCCATGACGGGCGCGCTCTTGATGATCGTGACCTGCGTCTCGATGGAGTCGGCGCTCGAATAGGAGAGCACCTCGACGAGGAGCCCGGAGAGCGCCGTGGACTGTTCGAACTTCACCGCCGACGTCGCCTGGTACTGCGGCACCTTCTGCTGCGCGAGCCAGAAGCTGAACGCCGCGGCCACCAGCGTGGACATGACGATGATGAAGCGTCGCCGGCGAACGATGAACCAGTAGTCACGGAGGTTCATCTCGTACTGCGCCATCAGCGGGACTCCGTCGCGGGGCCGGTGATGTACACGAACGGCGATTCGGAGAGGTCGATCACGCGTACGGCCGACACCGCGTGCCCCTTCGCCTCCGTCACCACCTCGACCCGCGGACGCAGGGGATGGCTCCGGTTGACGCCGATCACCCGCGCGAGCTCGCCGGTGTTGAGACGGACCGGCGTGCCGGGCGGGAAGATGGAGATCTCGCCGAGCAGCGCCTTGATGAGCGGCGGCCAGAACTCGTCGTTCTTCGTGCGCACGATGTCACGGATCGCTTCGTGCGGGCGACTGCGCCCGCGCGCCGTGCCCGAGCCGGTGAGCGTCGCGTAGCGGTCGACGAGCGCCAGGATCTTCGCGTGCGGGTGGATGGCCTCGCCGCGCAGCCCGTTCGGAAAGCCCTGTCCGTGCTCGAGCTCGTGATGTTGGAGTATGACGTCCGGCAGCGTTGCGACCGGCGGCGCCCAGTGGCGCACGATGTCCGCGCTCGCGCTCGCGTGCAGCCGGTACTCGGCGGACTGCGAGTCGACCCGCCGCGTGCCGTCCCCCAGCGCCCACAGTCCGACGTCGATCAGACTGCCCGCGAGGCCGAGCTCGACGAGTTGCCGGGGCTCGAGGCCGACGTTCACGCCGACACGCAGCGCGAGGATCGCGACGCGCGCCTGATGGCGCGCGATCGGATCGGCGCCCGCCGGCGCGGGCGGATTCGCGGCAATCCAGAAGAGCTCACCGGACTCGCCGAGGTCGGCGGCCGCGCGCTCGATGACGCGCGCGAGGTCGCTCCACGGAAACGGCTCGCTCGATTTCACGAGCGTCCGCGCGCGGTCGAGCATCGCCAGCAGCCGGGAGAAGACCTCGTCGGCGGGGACCGGCTCCACGGCCGACGGCGCGCGCACGGCGTCGACGGACGGCGCGGCTGCGTCGGGCGGCGCGGCCGGCGGGACCGGCGCCGAGCTGGCGAGCGCACGGAGACTGAGCCGCGCCCGCGGAACCACGGATTCGGGCGCGGCGGTGGCTTTGTCCGGGGGCGACGGTGGCGGCGCGGGCTTCTTCGGCTCGACGGGCGCGGCCGGGGAGCCGCCGCGCACGAGGTCGGTCATGCGGACCATCAACGAGCCTCGCCCGTCACGACACGCCGACCATGTCGCGGATGACGTCCGCGATGATCTTCTCGTCGATCGCCTTGAGCCGCCGCGTGTAGCCGACGAGCAGCGCGATGTCGCAGAGGTTGTTGATCTCGCGCGGCGTGCCGCGCGTGAAGTCGAAGATCAGCCTGACCGCTTCCTCGGTGAAGATCTCGCCCTCGCGGCCGGCCGTGGTGAGCCGGTGATCGATGTAGCGCGCGGTGTGATTCGCATCGAGCGCGTTCAGGTGGTAGCGGAGCGAGATGCGCTGATCGAGATGGCGCAGCGCCCGCACCTTCGGGACCAGCTCCGGCGAGCCGATGAGCACGACCGTGACGAGGAACCGCTCGTCGGTCTGGAAGTTCATGAGCAGCCGGAGCTCTTCGAAGACGCCGTTGTCGTCGATCAGCTGCGCTTCGTCGACGATGATCACCGTGTCGCGCCCGGTCTGGAAATTCCGGAAGAAGAGCTCGTGCAGCTGGTGCAGCAGCTCGGTCTTCGCGCGGCTCGTCGTCTCGACCCCGAGCTGGTAGAGGATCTCGCAGAGGAAGTCGATCGCGTTCCAGCTCGGATTGGTGAGGAGCCCGACCTCGTAGCGGTCCGCCTCGAGGCGCTGGATGAGCGCGCGGGAGAGCGTCGTCTTGCCGCAGCCGTACTCGCCGGTCAGCATGCCGCAGCCCTTGCGGTGCTTCACCGTGTACACGAGGCGCATGAGCGCTTCTTCGTGCTCCGGCGAGAGATAGAAGAACTTCGGGTTCGGCGAGTTGTCGAACGGCGGATCGGCGAGGCCCCAGTAGGCTTCGTACATGGCGTTACTTCGACGACGAGTCCTGGCCGATGAGGCTGGTCGTGCGACCACCGAAGAGGATGAACAACCCCGTGTACGCGGCGATGAGGCCGACGACGACGTTCGAGATCGTCACGTAGTCCTGCCACCACTTGACGGACACCTCGGGCACCGTGACGACGGCCCCCGGTTCGAGCGGCGGTGTCTCGGCCATCGGATACGACTGGCCGTTGCGGAAGGTGACGAAGGCGCTCTTCACCTTCGCGCGCGAGCCCGGGCCACCGGCCAGCGCGAGGTACTCGCGGATCGTGAGGTCCGGGCGGAAATCCTGAGGTCCGGGCGTGCGCACCTCGCCCAGCACGTAGACCTTGTCCTCCGCCACGGGCAGCGCGAGCGTGTCGCCGTTCTGGAGCAGGATGTTCTGCGTCTCGTCCTTCTCGACCAGCAGCCGGCGCAGGTCGACGGGGATGCGCTGCGCCGGACCCGACGCGCTCCGGCGCTCGATGACCGCCAGCCGGAGGTCCGCGAACGCGGCCGGTCCACCGGCGCGCGTCACGACGTCACGCACGCGGTCGCCTTGCGACAGCTCGAACCGCTGCACGATGGTCGGCTTCCCGGCGGTCGTGGTCTTGCCGCTCTCGACCGTGCCGAGGAACGCACCGCGCACTTCGACGATGTCCTGCAGCGTCCCGAGCGGCGGGACATACAGCACGTCGCCGGTGCGCATCGGGATGTCAGCCGGCGGCGTCAGCGCCGTCGTGAGGTCGACGGAGAACGTTTCCTTCCGGCCGTCGGGACCGACGCGCGTGAGCCGTGCGTCCTGCCGCGCGGCCGAGGGATGAAGCCCTCCGACCAGGCCGAGCAGCTCGGTCAGCGAGCCCGATGGCCCGAGCTCGTACTCGCCCGGACGCCGCACGGCGCCGCTCAGCAGGACCGACGCCCCCCGCGGCGGCACGTGAATCCGCAGGCCGTCCTCGACGAACGGATTCTGCGAGATGTCGCCGGTCGTCTCGAACCGGAGGAGGTCGATCTCCCGATGCCCGCGGGGCGTCGTGAGCTGCACGCGACGCGCGCTGCCGCGCGGGGTGATGCCCCCGGTGCTGAGGATGACGTCCTGCAGCCGTCGCGTCGCCGGCACCTGGAGGGCGCCCGGCCGCTCGACGTCGCCGGAGACGATGATCTCGAGGCAGCGGAGCGACGTGACGGCGAGGGTCGTCTCGACGAACCGGAACATCGAGCGGATGCGCTGTCCGATGCGCGCGTTCGCCTCGAACAGCGTGAGATCCCGCAGGTCGACGGCGCCGATGGGTGGCACGTTGACGTAGCCGTCCGGTCCGATCGTGACACTGTGCTTCGTGACTTCGAGTCGGCCGGCCATCTGGACTTCAACGACGTCGCCCGGGCCGAGGCGATAGTCGGGGCCCGGCGTCGATCGCTGACCTCCGGGACCGCAACCGAGATCGGCTTGTGGCAGACCGGTGACGGGAGGCTTGCCGGCGGTCGGTGCAGGCGGAGGCGGCGGTAGCGCCAGCTCCGGCGGCGGTGCAGGCGTCTGCGCCACGGCGAATGTTGGGCCAATAAGGCACATCACAACCAATACGGATAACCCTCGAAGAAGCACACGCGGGCCATGCCGTGAGCCGAAAAATAAGTGGAACACCGTTTGCCCGAGAATTGTCCCTTTTTGACGACAGGCCGGTCAAGGAAAAAGGCGCACGATGGCAATAGTTTCCTTGACACTCGGCTCGTGCCGCCCGTAACATCCGAACGCGCCGGTCCCTGATGGATCGTCGGCTTCGATGACGCCACGCACTGCCCGAGCGACCCTCGTCGTCGTCCTCATTATGATCAGCGTTCTCGCTGGGTTCGGCATCCGAGCCTTCTGGCCTTGGAGCTCCGACGGCCGCAGCCCGGCTCCGCCGTCGCCGGTCTCTACGGCCGACGCCCTCCAGGCGGCCTTCGTCAGCGTCGCGGAGCGTGTCAGACCGGCCGTGGTCCATGTCGGCACGGTCCAGGTCGCGCGGTCGCGACGCGGTCCGACCGCGCCCGGGCCGCTCGCCGACGATCCGTTCTTCAAGGACTTCTTCGATCAGTTCTTCGGACGGCGCGGACCCGGCGCGCCGGAAGAATTCCGGCAGCAGGGTCTGGGTTCCGGCGTCATCTTCGACAAGCGCGGCTACGTTTTGACCAACTTCCACGTCATCAAGGGCGCCGACGCCGTCCTCCTCCGGCTGTCGTCGAAGCAGGAGTTCCGCGGGAAGGTCGTCGGCACCGATCCGAAAACCGATCTCGCCGTCGTGCGGTTCGATCCGAACATCGAGCTCGCCGTCGCGGCGATGGGCAACTCGGATGCCTTGCGCGTGGGCGAGTGGGCGATCGCGATCGGCAATCCCTTCGGCCTCGATCAGACGGTGACGGTCGGTGTCATCAGCGCCACCGGACGGTCGGACGTCGGGATCGCAACGTACGAGAACTTCATCCAGACCGATGCGTCGATCAACCCCGGCAACTCCGGCGGGCCGCTCGTGAACCTGCGCGGCGAGGTCGTCGGCATCAACACCGCGATCGTCGCGGCGGGTCAGGGCATCGGCTTCGCGATCCCGGCGAACATGGTCAAGCGCGTGATCGGGCAGCTGCTCGAGCGCGGCAAGGTGACGCGCGGATGGATCGGCATTTCGGTCCAGCCGCTCACGCAGGAGCTGGCGCAGTCCCTCGGTCTCAAGGACACGCAGGGCGCGGTCGTCGCACGCGTCTATCCCGAGGGGCCGGCGGCCGGCGCCGGCATCGCGCAGAACGACGTGATCGTCGGATTCGAAGGGACGGCCGTCGACGACTACAGCCACCTGCAGCGCCTGACCGCCGACGCCGAAGTCGGCAAGACGGTCAGCGTGGACATCATGCGCCGCGGCGACCGGCGCACGGTGAAGCTCAAGATCGCCGAAGCGCCGGACGCCGCCGGGCCCGCCGTGCGCTAACGGTGCCCGAGGAGCGGCCCGGGTTCCCCGGGCCGCTTCCGAGCGCTGGGGGATGCGGGGGCCATTTCGGGGCCCCCGCTATGCAACGAACGGCGGAATCGGCGGGATGTCGACCTGCTGCGTCCGCACTTCGCGCACGCCCGGCACGGTGCGCGCCACCTCCACCGCCCGATCGAGCGCCGCGGTGCCTTCGAGCACGACGATCCCGTCCCGCGCCTCCACCGTGATGCGGTACCGCCGCGTCTCGGGGCTGGTCGCGAGCGCCACCTGCACGCGGGAGACGAGCACGCGCGACGCGAGCAGCCCCCGGCCGTCCTCGGTGGTGGCCAGCTCCGGCCGCCGGACCACGCGCTCGACCATTTCCACGGCCGCCTCGCAGCGGACCTTCTCCGTGTTGACGACGACGTCGTAGAGCGACGGATCGTCGAGGTCGACCTCGTAGAGATAGCGCATGCGTCCGGCCCGCTCGGAGTCGTCGCGCCGCACGAAATCGACGGCCGCGCGCTGGTTCGGCGTCTCGCCGGCGACTTCGGCCGAGCGCTTGATCCACTGCTTCACGCGCATGTCGAACGGCGCGATCACGCGGAGGCGCAGCACGTTCGGAATGCCGCGCAGCAGCCACTGGCCGCCGCGGCCCATGAGCACGCAGTTGTCCTGCTCGGCGAACTCGAGCAGCGTCGTCTGGAGCACGGTGATGTAGTGGCGCGTCTCGGCGTCGAACCGCTCGAACAGCGTCGGCTTCGACTCGTCGAGGTGCGACGCCTTTTCCTCGGCGAGGCCGTAACGCCGCACGGCATCCGCGATGAGCTCCTGGTCGACGTAGCGATAGCCCAGGCGCTGCGCGAGCGCCATGCCGATCTCGGGACCGCCGGAACCCATCTGGGGCGAAATCGTGATGATGGCCATTGGCTCACCCCCGCCGATATTTTTCCTTCAGGGCCGACGGCGCGATGGCGATGCGCTTGCCGGCGACGTCGTCGAGCACGTACACCTCGTCAATCAAGGCTCCGCTCGCGAACACCTCGAACCAACTTCCATGACCGCCGGAGCTCACGCGCGTCGGTATCTCTCTTTCAGGGTCGACGGCGCGACCGCGATGCGCTTCCCGGCGACGTCGTCGAGCACGTAGACCTCGTCAATCAAGGCTCCGCTCGCGAACACCTCGAACCAACTTCCATGACCGCCGCAGCTCACGCGCGTCGGTATCTCTCTTTCAGGGTCGACGGCGCGATCGCGATGCGCTTCCCGGCGACGTCGTCGAGCACGTAGACCTCGTCAATCAAGGATCCGCTCGCGAACACCTCGAACACGTCGAGCGCCTGCTCGAGCGTTTGCCCGGGTCGTGACGCCATCAGGTCCTCGACGGCTCGAATCGGGAGTCGCGCCACGCGGAACCTCCGGGTGATTCAGGTGAAAAGGTGCCCCAGCCTACTCCGCGCGCGATGCGACGGCAAGGCACGCCGGCCGCGTGCAATAATGCCCGGACGATGTGTGCGCGACGAGCCTTCGCGGTCGTCCTCCTCCTCGCCGCGCCGGCCCTGGCCGCCTCCGCGTCCCCGCGTCCGCCGTCGCTCCCGCCCGACCTCGGCGCCGCCGAGCGCGCCCGGCTCACCGCCGTCGCCGACACGGCCAGCATCGCGATCCGGTGGGAAGCGGAGCCGTTCCCGGCGCGCCGCGACGTCTTCGAATACCTGCTCGATCATCCCGAGTTCGCCACGCACGTCACGCGCGCGCTCAAGGTGGCGCGCTATCGCGTCTTCCGCACGAAGGACGGACTCCATCTCGACGACGGCTGGGGCACGCGCGGACATTTCGAGGTCGTGCACGCGACGGCCGGCGTCCGCGTCGTGTACGCGCGCGGCGATCACGAGGCCCGCTGGCTCCCGAGCATCGGCGGCGAGGCCGTCGTCGTCTTCGAGTACGGGTTCGCGCCCGGCTCGGACGGCAGGTCGCGCGTGACGCCGGCGATCGCGAGCTTCGTGAAGATCGACAGCCGTGTCCTCTCGGTGCTGAGCCGCCTCGCGGGACCGTACGCGAAGGAGAAGGCCGAAAAAGAGGCGCGGCGGCTCGCGAAGGTCTTCATGCGCGTGAGCCGCGCGATCGAGGACGAGCCGGCGCGGGTCTACGACCTGCTGCGCCAGCGGCCGGACGTGCCCGGGCGCGAGCTCGAGGAGTTCCGCCGGCTCCTCAGCCTGCCGAGAACCGCGACGCCTTGAGCGCGAGCTCGAGCTCGTCGCGGAACTTCTCGAACTCCGGTCCCAGCTCCACCGCACGCCGGTACGCCGCCGCCGCCTCGTCGTAGCGCTGCTGCGCGAACAGCGCGCGGCCCAGCCGCGCATGCGCGTCGGCGTGATCGGCCTTCACCGCGATGACCGCGCGCGCGGCGGCCTCCAGCTCTTCGTACTTCCGCTGCGCCTCGAGCGCGTCCCAGAGGTCGAAGTGCGCGCGCGCCGCGCCCGGATCGATCCCCAGCGCGGTCCGACACGACGCTTCGGCGTCCGCGAAGCGCTGCTGGCGCAGGTAGATCGCCGCGAGCGCCGCATGCAGCCGCGCCGAGCGCGGCCGCAGCTCCCGCGCGCGCCGATACGCGGCCACCGCTTCCTCGAGGCGGCCTTCTTCCGCGAGGAGCTCGCCGAGGTCGCCGTGCGCACGGGCATAGCTCGGATCCAGGCGGATGGCGTCGCGGAAGGAGCTCTCCGCCTCCGCGCGGCGTCCCTGCCAGTAGAGCGCCACGCCGAGGCCGCGATGGAGCGCCGGATGCTTCGGTCGCCACGTGATCGCGTCGCGGTACGCCGCTTCGGCTTCGGCGTGGCGCCCCTGACGCCCGAGGCCGACCGCGAGATTCGCGCGCGCCTTCACGCTGTCCGGTAAGAGCCGCAGCACGTCGCGCAGCGCGGCCTCCGCTTCGGCATGGCGGCCGTCGCGACCGAGCGCCACCGCGAGCTCGTAGAGATACTCGGGCTCCGACGGCGCGAGACGACAGGCCTCGCGCAGCGCGGCCGCGGCCCCGGCGTAGTCGCCGAGCGCGCCGAGCGCGAGCCCCTGCCCGGCGCGAAGATCGGCGCGGTCCGGAGCGGCGGCGCTCGCCGCGGCGTACGTGTCCGCCTCCGCGCGCCACTCGCCGCGCCGCTGGTGAATCTGCGCGAGCGCGATCAGCGTCGGCACGTGCCGCGGCCGCCGGCGGCGCGCGTCGTTGAAGGCGACCGCGGCGTCGTCGAGGAGGCCCTGGCGTTCGAGAACGACGCCGAGCTGGTGCTGGAGCCGCGCATCCTCGGGCACGCGCGTCACCGCGGCGCGGAACGCCGCGGCCGCTTCGGCGTAGCGGCGCCGCCGCGCGAACACGACGCCGAGTCGCTCGTACGCCGCGACCAGCGTCGGATCGTGGCGCACCGCCGCGCGATACGCGGCCGTCGCCTCCGACCGGCGACCGCGGCGCTCGAGCGCGAGGCCGAGGAGCAGATGCGCGCGCGCGTCGCCGGGCGCGCGCGCGATGACCTCGAGGAATCGCTCGGCGGCCTCGTCCCACCGGCGCTGCTCGAAGAGCGCGCGGCCGAGCGCCAGGAACGAGGCCGCCGTCGGCGCCGCGCGCACGCCTTCGCGATGCAGGGCCTCCGCGTCCGTCGCCCGGCGCTGGCGCCGCAGCACGGTGCCGAGGTTCATGCGGATCGCCTCGTCCTTCGGCTTCAGGCGCAGCGCTTCGCGCAGCGCGACTTCGGCGTTCGGGAAGTCGGCGCGCCGCTCGTGCGCCAGGCCGAGCGTGAACCAGGCGCGCGCGAACTCCGGCCGCAGCCGCACCGCGTCGTTGAGCGCCGTGACGGCTTCGTCGTAGCGCTGCTGCTCGAAGAGGACGGCGCCGAGCTCGGCGTGCGCCGATGCCGCGGCCGGCATCGCGGCGACGGCGGCACGCAGCACGCCTTCGGCATCCGCGGCGCGACGCTGGCGTCGCAGCACCGTGGCGAGCTCGAGGTACGTCGGGAGATCGGGCGCGACGCCGAGGGCGTCACGAAACGCGGCTTCGGCCTCCGCGTAGAGCCCGCGCCGCGCCAGCGCCCGGCCGCGATCGTGCGAGCCGGCGGCATCCATCTCCCGCAGAGTAGAGCATCGATCACGGACGCGGAAATGCCCGCCGGCCCTGAGCCACCCGGACGGCCGCGGCCGGCGCCGCGGCCGTCCTGAACGACGCGACGCCTACGCGGCGCGCCGAGCGGCCTCGGGAACGACGGCGAGATGATCCTCGATCGTGAAGTCGGGGCGGATGCGCGCCGCTTCGGCCTGGATCAGGCGGAGCGCCTGCTCGCGCGCCTCGGTGGAGGGCACGTGCCCCGTGACCTCGATGCAGGCAGGACCGCCGCTCCAGAACGGCACGTGCGCGGTCGGCGTGACCGGCATGCCGAACAGCGCCTGCTCGCGCAGCAGCGCGTCGGAGATCTGCGCCTGCAGATGCACCGACTCCGCTTCGCGCTTCCGCTTGAGATCGTAGAGCTTCACCGCAACGCCGACGATCACGAGCAATCCCAGGACGATGGCGACCATCGCGATCGCCCCCGCGCCGGCGCCGCCGGCCGTCGCGCTCGCCGACGGCGGCGGCGTGATCGGCGTCGCCTGCGCCCATGCGACGGCGGGAACCATAGCGCCGGCGGGCACGACCAGCCGGGCGACAACGCTGGAGACTCTCATGGCATGACCCTCCCGATGCCGGAGGGGAGCAAGCGGGCTGCCAGCGCGCGCGCGCGCCGATTCACGAATTTACGCGCGCCGAGCGGACGCAAACTTAGCGGAGGAGGCGGTCGGCCAGCGCCTTCGCCCAGGCCAGGCGCTCGTCATCCATGACGAGCTTTTCCGCGAACGGTGCACCGAAGGGGCGGGTGGCGTCCATGCCGAGCTTCGCGGTGACGCCGTCGCGGCTCGCCGACGGATCGAGGATGGCGCCGAGGCTGCCCGGAATGACGACGAGATCGCGGTCGGCCTGCATGCGGGTCGCGATCGCCCACAGCACGTCGGACTCGTCGAAGACGTCGATGTCGTCGTCGACGACGACGACGAACTTCAGGTAGTGGTCGACGCCGAGCACGATCGGGATGACGTGCTTGGCTTCGCCGGGACGCGTCTGGCGGATCGACACGTACGCCGTGAACGAGGCGCCGCCCGACGTCGGCACGTGCACGCCGCGCACGTTCGGAATGACGCGCGCCACCGCGTTGCGGATCTCGGCTTCGCGCAGCACGGCGAGCGGCAGGATGTGGTCCGGCGCGCGGCCCGACGCGATGGACTGGAACCATGCGCCAGGACGCATCACGACGGCACGCGCGACGAACACGTGCTCCGTCGACCGCCGCGAGAAGTACCCGGTGAATTCGCCGAACGGTCCTTCGGGCTCGCGCACGCCGGCGAGGATCTCGCCCTCGATCACGATCTCGGCCCACGCGGGCACCGCGAGATCGATCGTCTCGCAGCGCCTGAGCTCGAGCGGCTCGCGGAAGAGCCCGCCGACCACGTCGAACTTCGACACCTCCGGCGGCGGATACGCGAGCGCGCCCAGGCCGACGGCGGGATGCAGGCCGAGCACGATCGCGCACGGGAGGCTGCGCCCGGCGCTCTCGGCGCGCCGCTGGTATTCGAACATGCGGCGGCGTGAATGGAGGCTGACGCCCAGGCGATCACGCCCCTTCAGCTGATACCGGTGATAGCCGGCGGTCTCGACGCCCGTGTCCGGATCGCGCGCGGTCGTGAGCCCCGCGGTGATGTAGCGGCCCGCGTCGCCGGCGTAGTAGAGCGGGAGCGGAAGCCGTTCGAGATCGAGTGCGTCACCGGTCAGGACACGCACGCGGAACGGCGGCTCGTCGCGCACGACGGGCTTCACCGTGTCGCGCAGGCGGCGCGCGTACTCGTGCGGCAGCTCGTCCTCCGTCGTTCCGAGCGCGAACGCCAGCGCCTTGCGGCTCGCCATCACGTTGGCGATCACGGGCACCTCGAACCCCGTCAGGCGCTCGAAGACGAGCACCGGAAAGCGGCGCCGCCGCTCGAGCTCGAGCGCGAGCGCCTGCACGTCGTACTCGATCCGGACCGGCTCGGTGATCCGCACGACGTCCCCGGGATGCGCCTGCGCGAAGTCGTCGACGAACCGCCGGAGATCCTGTCGGGTCGCGTCGCTCACTCGGCGCGCTCCTCGGAGGGCGCTTCGCCCCAGCGGGGCGACAGCTCGTGCGTGATGCCGAAGCGGTCGAGCACGCGGCCGATCGTGTGGTCGATGACGTGCTCGAGCGTCTTGGGGTGGTTGTAGAACGCCGGCACGGGCGGCAGGATCACCGCGCCGGCCTCGGCCGCGGCCAGACAGCTCTTGAGGTGCCCGACGTGGAGCGGCGTCTCGCGGACGACGAGGACGAGCCGGCGGCCCTCTTTCAGCATGACGTCGGCGGCGCGCGTGACGAGGTTGTCGGACAGGCAGTAGGCGATCGCCGACACCGTGTGGATCGAGCACGGAATCACGACCATGCCCATCGCCCGGAACGAGCCGCTCGCGATGCTGGCGCCGATGTCCGTGATGGAGTGGTTGACGCTCGCCATGGCGCGGATGTCCGCCACGCGATAGCTCGTCTCTTCGACGACCGTCCGCTCCGCGGGCTTCGTCATGACGAGATGCGTCTCCACGTCGGGATAGCCGCGCAGCACTTCGAGCAGGCGGATCCCGTAGATGACGCCGGACGCGCCGCTGATCCCGACCACGAGTCGCTGCATGCTAGATGTCGCTCAGGCCGTACTCGTTCCAGCGCTCGGCCACGCGTGCCTCGTCCTCGGCCGCCGGCCGCACCGTCGGCGGGAAGCGCTCGTTGTCCCACTCGGGCCGCCGCGGGAACTTCCAGTTCCGCGTGCAGTCGAACAGCACGCGGTTCCACAGGCCGCTGCCGAGCTGGCGCACGTCGCGATCTTCGAGCGGCGTCGACGGATCGATCGGCGATCCGAACGAGCCGGGGAACACGACGATGCCGCCCTCGCCGGCGTTCATTCGATGGGCGAGCGCCCAGTCGATCTGCTCGTACGACGCCGCGTCGATGTCGTCCTCGACGACGTAGACGTGCTTGTACCGGAACTGGGCCGCGGAGGCGCCCCAGAGCGCCGCCGCGATCTGCTTCGGCTGCCCCTGGTAGTGCTTCCGGATCTGGACACAGATGTTCACGCCGTTCGTGATCGGATGGACGTAGACGTCGCGGATGCCCGGAATGCCGGCGGTGTTCAGGATGTTCCACGCGATGCCGGCGCGCTGCACCGACGACATCACGCTGTTCTCGCTGTACGAGCCCGGCAGCGTGCCCTCGAGACAGCCGCGGAAGATGGCGTCGCGCCGGTGCGTGATCGCCGTCACGTTCATCGTCGGCCGGCGCGTCGGCAGGTCGGACACGTAGCCCGTGAACTCGCCGAACGGCCCTTCCATCTCGTACCGGCTCTCGTCGTGGCCGATGAACCCCTCGATCACGATCTCGGCCGTCGCCGGCACCTCGAGGTCGACCGTCTCGCACTTCACGAGCTCGGCCGGCTCGCCGCGGTACGCGCCCATCACGTCCCACTCACACACGCCGGCCGGGATCGGCGACCCGGAGAGGAACGGCATGATCGGGTCCCAGCCGATGACGCACGCGACGGGCATCGGCTCGCCGCGCTCGGCGTACTTCACGAAGTGCGCGCCCCAGTGCTGCCCGCCCCTGATCAGCAGCATCGGGATCGTGTCGCGAGTCCCGATCATGCCGCGGTAGATGCCGACGTTCATCACGCGCGTCTCGGGGTCGCGGGTGACGATGCCGGAGAACGTGTGGATGTACCGGCCGCCGTCGCGGAAGAGCCAGCGCGGCACCGGCAGCGCGTTCAGGTCGACGTCCGGCGCGCGGACGATGACGTCCTTCACCGGTCCCGTCCGGACGGTCACGGCGGGCACGCGTTCCTTGTTCTTCTGCATCACGTACGGAACGACGTCGCGGTTCGAGACGTCCTTCGCAAACCCGAGTGCCAGCGCCAGCCGCGAGCGGCTGCCGAGCCCGCCGGTGAAGACCTTCGTGCAGCGGCCGGTGCGGTAGCCCTTGATCGACTCGAACAGCAGCGCGGGCCCCTTTTTTTCGAGCACGCGGCGCGCGATCGCGCCGAGCTCGCGGTCCCAGTCCACCTCCGCAGTGATCCGGCGGATCTCTTCCTCCTTTTCGAGGAGAGCGATCCACTCGCGCAAGTCCATGAATCCCATCGGCTGGCTCCTGTGGTCGATCGCGCGGATTGTCACACGAAAGGATCGATGTACGTCTTCAACTCCTCCATGCGATCCGGCGCCAGTGATCCGGTGCCGAGCCGGAGGACTTCTCTTGCCGCTACAGTAAACAGCCGTCGGCGGAGGGTCCGCACGGGCTCAATGGCGGCAGCCAGACCCTCCGCTCGCTGCTTCCCGTACAGATCGATACCCGTCTCGCTCAACAGTCTCACGGCCTCGGCGAGCGGATCATCCTTCGGCTCCGGAAGCCACGCGTAGCGGTCGCGGGCGCCAAATCCTCTCGCCGGCTCGTCACGGTAGCGGTGAACGAATGCGTGGCGAGCTTCGATCGCATTCCGAATTATGTCGCTGTTCTCGAACTCAGTCATGACCTCAGACAACCCTAGGATCCGGCGCTTCGACAGCGCGCGACGAAGCTGTTCTTTCAATGGGATGCCACCGACCGGTCCGCGCGCGCCAGGATTGAGGCCCACGGTGAGTGCGACGAGCGTGTGAGCGTTCTCGCTGATCTTGTGGAGACGCACGTTGAAGTTGTCCGTGTGATAGACGACGGCAAATTTCTTGAGGGTCAGATTCCCCTCGTACAGGGTCTCGCAGGCGAGGCTCAGCTCGTTGACGCACTCTGACAGATCGCGTTCGGTTGCCTCCAACTCCAAGCCGTATCGGAGAAAACGATCGCGTTCTGCCTTTCGCGCCTCGGACGTTTTCCCGAACTGCCCCAGCTCCGCCGGGAATCGTAGCCAGAACGAGAGCAATGCGACGCGCGGCCACGCCTCCCACTCTTCGTCCCACGCGGCAGTCAACTCACCTCTCCGGCGAGCTTGAGGACGGCCGCTCGGGTATGTGGATCGAGGCGAAAGCGGAGCGCATCCAGACGATCCAGTATCGGCCTTACCGCCGGCACCAGACCAGCCGCGCGGGCTCTGAGAATAACGCCGAGAGTTCCGGTGAATCGAATACCGAGCAGTTGAGCATGCCGTCGGGCGATCGCATCGTCGATGAGCGCGACGGCACCGGGCGTCTCGGCGACCAGCGCCAAAACCTCACGCTCTCCGGGCCGAGGTCTGTGACAAGAGGCAACAATGCTCGGTTTCGAACGCTTCGGATCGTGATCCATGACATGGACGTCGGATCTGGAAGCGCCACGCCGCGCGACCGCCCCTCCGCGAGCTCCATCTGGACCGCCTCCGGAAGGACGACCGTGCCGTACAACGCACGCAGTATCTCGAGTAGCCCTGTCTGAAAGAGGTATTGCATCGGCGAGGTATTGACGACGACCTCAGGCACGCGCCGCGTCCTCGGCGACCTCAGCCTCACTGAGACGAAACGTCGGCACACCGTAGTCCGCTAGCTTCGCAAGGAAGACCGGCCGTGGCACGCCGGCAAGGAGCGCTGCCGCCCCGGACGATAGTCGTCCAAGCTCGAACAACTTCACCGCGGCAGCAAGACGCAATTCATCGGCGACACCAGCCGGGGTCAGCTTGAGAGCCAGCAGCGTCTCCTCGGGAATGGACAGCGTCACTTCATTCGTCTTCACGGACATACCCCCGCGGCAGCTTCGATCACGAGCATGAGCGACCCTCTGAGCGGCCGCCACGTGATGATACGCGTCATCGAGCCGCAGTACGATGCTCGCAACGCGACTACGAGTCTGACGAGGAGACGGTTATGGCGCACCTCCCGACACTAGCGCCCGAAAAGATCGCCGATCCGGAGCTGGCCGCGATGGCGCGCGCCACCGGCGACGAGATGTTCGGCGTCTACGGTCATGCGCCGGAAGCGTTCGCCGCGTTCCTCGCGTTCTACCGCCCGCTGAAGTATGGCGGCCGGTTGCCGTTCGCGCTGAAGGAGCTCGTGCGGCTGCGCATCGCCGAGCTCAACGCCTGCCATCGCTGACGGACGGCGCGCGAGCCTTCGGCGAAGGCTCCCGGCCTCTACGACGCCCTGCTGCCGAAGCTCGCGGACGCGGGCGCGCGCACGCCGGCCGAAGCGGCGGCGCTCGGGTTCGCCGAGCGGCTCGCCACGGACCACACGGCGATCGACGCCGGCGTCGTCGCGGAGCTCCGCCGCCATTTCCGCGACGCGGAGGTCGTCGAGCTCGGCCTCGTCAGCGCGGCGTTCCTGATGCTCGGGCGGCTGCACCGCGCGTTCGGCATCGCCGACATGCCGGCGACGACGCACGAAGTCCTCGACGCCGAGGGGTGACGAGACCCGGCACGGCTACGCCGGGCCGGTTCCGAGCGTTGGGGGTCTGGGGGCCATTTCGGGGCCCCCAGTCCGATGAACGAGCGTCGCGCCGCCGAGCGCGATGACGAGCGCGGAGATCGCGATCAGCACCCACTGAACGAGCCGCGCGCGCGGCGCCTCGATGGCCGCGCCGATCAGAAGCGTCGCGATGCCGGCGGGCACCGCGATCTGCGCGCCCGCGCCTCGTGCGAGTCCCGGCCCGACCGCGATCAGCAGCGCCTGAACGCCGACCGCGACGGCGACGACGCCCGCGAGCCCCCACAACGCGCGCAGGCCGGCACCTGGTTTCGGCGGCTCGGCGGCCAGCGGCAGCGACGCGTGACCCACCGGCGCGCTCAGCCGGTGCCGCGGCCGGCGCGGTGGATCACGCGTCCACCGACCACGGTCAGCCGCGACGTGAGGTCGTCGAGGTTCCCGGACGGCGTCGTGAGCGGATCGTCGTCCAGCACGGCGAAGTCGGCCGCGCGGCCGGGCGCGAGGGTGCCGCGATCGCGCTCGGCGCTCGTGATGTACGCGCCGCCGGCCGTGAACGCGTGCAGCGCCTGCATCCGCGTGAGCCGCTCGCGCGCGCCGACCACGACGCCGGTCGCCATGTCCCGCCGCTCGACCACGGCGCGGAACGCCACCCACGGGTTCGCCGGTTTGTTGTCCGTCGCGATGCCGAAGGGCACGCGATGCCGCAGGAGCGACCGGTGCGGGATGAGCGTGTCCGCGTCCCCGCCGTTCTTCTCGACCTCCGCCGCCGCGGACCGCCACAGATAGCTGATCGGGTTCGTCGTCGCGACCGCGCCGAGTCGCCGCAGGCGCGCCAGGTGATCCGCACGCGCGACGTTGAGGTGCACCGCCACCCACCGCAGCCGGTCGATCGGCGTGCGCTGCGCCACCGATTCCCACGCGGCGAGGACGTCGTCGAGGAAGCGCGTGACGAGCGTGTTCACGCGCAGGCCGTGACGGGCGGCGACCTCGGCCTGGCGGCGGTACGCGTCCGCGGCGTTCGCGCTCTCCACGAAGCCGGCCCACGCCGTGTACGGCTGGGCCGCGTGCAGGATGCGCGCGACCTCGGCGTCACCGCCGTAGTGCAGGCAGATCCCGGCCACGCGAAGCCGATCGTCGCCGAGGCCGCGACCGCCGGCCCACGCGGCGACCACCGGCATCGCGGTCTCGGCTTCCTCCGCGCCCTCCCACGTCGGCGACACGGCCAACGTCGCGCGCACGTGCAGCGCGCCGCGCTCGTGCGCCTCGCGGTAGACGTCGATCACCTCCGGAGCCACACCGTGGCCTTCGTAGATCGCGGTGACGCCGCGCGCGGCGTAGATCGCCTGCGACCGTGCGAGCGCGCGCAGCCGGTCGTCGCGCGTGAAGCGCGGCGCCGCCTGCATCAGCGTGAACTCGATCACCTGGATGAGGTTCGACTCGACGAACACGCCGGTCGGCTCGCCCGCCGGATCTTTGAGGATCTCGACGCCCTTCGGCGGCACGGTGTCGCGCGTGATGCCGGCGATCCGGAGCGCCGCGCTGTTCGCGATGGAATACACGGGCGGCTTGTTCCAGTACCCCCAGATGCCTCGGATGTAGGCGGGATGATCGGGCGCGGCGGCGTCCAGATCCACGCGCGTGGGCCAGCGCCGCTCCGCGAGGCAGCCCGGCACGTCGAGGTAGAACGGCGGCGCTCCGACCGGCATCGTCACGATCCACTCGCCCGGCTTGCGGGCCGCGGCGAGACGACGGATGACGTGCTGGATGTCGGCGATGGAGCGGCAGCGCGCGAGCGACGGGTAGAGGAGCTTGAGCCCTTCGCGGTCGAGATGCGCATGCGCGTCGACGAGACCGGGAATCACGGTCGCGTCCGGGAACTCGAGGACCTCGGTGCGGCGGTCACGCCAGCGCCGGACGTCGCCGCGACTGCCGAGCGCCACGATGCGGCCGCCGGCGACGGCCAGCGCCGACGCGGAGGGGCGGCCGCGATCGAGCGTGAGGATCCGGCGCGCGACGACGACGAGCTCAGCGGCCATGGTGCGCCCCGTCGCGCGCCGCGCTAGCGCGGATTGCTCATGAACGATCGCGCACGAGCCGCCGAAACCGAGCGCCGGGCTGGGGATCGCTCCGGCATTCCGCGAGTCGATCGCCCGCTCGCCGAGAAGCTTGGAACGCACTCCGTGGTGGCGCGTTGTCTCGATGATCGAAGCCAACGGAATGCCGGAACGATCCCCAGCCCGGCACTCGGCTCGGCGACGGCCGGGTGTGATGTCCGTTCGATGACCGGCCACGATGACGGCGCGCAGCGAACATGAAATCGCGTCACGGGAGACCGCGAGTGGTGGGCTGAGGGTCGCTCCGGAATTCCGTTGGCCCTACCCTCGCCTGGGCGCGAACCATCGTGATTCCACCCGTGAGCATCGCCGAGCGGGCCGTCGCTCGCGGAATTCCGGAGCGACCCTCAGCCCACCACTCGCGGTCGTGTCGCGGATGCCGTTCGGCTCGTGCGCGATCGTTCATGAATAGTCCGCGCTACGCGACGAGCGCGGGCGCCACCTCGTCGAGGAACCGCGTGAGCTGCCCGCGCTGGTCCCATGAGCTCAACCGGATCGACATGTGGCCGAGGCCGGCGGCGAAGTAGCGCTTGAACTGCTCGACGCAGCTCGCGGGCGGCCCCGCGACGGTCCAGCCCTCGACGAACGCCGGGCTGAACTTCGCGGAGTAGTACGTGTCGAGGAACGTCTTCGTCTCCTCGAGTCCCGCCTGCCGGTCCGCGCAGATGTTCAGGTTGTGGTAGAGCGCGCTGCCGATCGCGGCCGGGTCGCGGCCTTCCTCGCGCGCCATCTCGCGGATCCGGCCGAACTGCCGCGCGAACTCCTCCGGCGACAGCTTGTTCGTCATCCAGCCGTCGGCGTGGCGCGCCACGCGACGGAAGCTGCGCTCGACGATCGAATCGTCCGCGCTCGCGCCGCCCTTCCACGTGAGCGCCGTCGGGTTCGACGCGATCCAGATCGGACAGGGCTGCTGCACGGGTCGCGGCTCGATCGTGACCTTCTCGAAACGATAGAAGTCGCCGGCGTGCGACACCCCTTTCTCCGCGAAGAGCTTGCGGAGGATCGTGATGCCTTCCTCGAGCCGGCCGACGCGCTCCTTCGACTGGATGCCCATCACCGAATGCTCGAGCGCCTGCGCCGCGTTCGCCGAATCCGGGCCGCCGAGACAGACGGCCAGCCACGAGCGGCCGTCGGACAGCGCGTCGAGGCTCGCCCACTGGTGCGCGAACAGCACGGGGTGGCGATGGACGAACGTCGCGAGACAGCCGACGCCGAGCTTCACGCGCGACGTCACCGCCGCGAGCGAGCTCAGGAGCGTGACCGCTTCGAGCCGCGGCTTCGCGACGAGGCTGTCGCCGACCCACACCGCATCGAAGACACCGGACCGGTCCGCCTCGGCGGCGAAGTCGAGCAGGTCGCGCGCCTTGATGGCCCCGAGGACGACGGCGCGATTGGCGAGGATGAGACCGAACGATGGACGCGCCACGGCTACCTCCCGAGGTACTTCGGCGGACGCTTCTCGAGGAACGACTTCACGCCTTCTTCGTAATCGTGCGTCGAGCGCAGCCACGCGTACGACTTCCGCTCGAGCTCCAGCGCCGTCTCGAGCGGCGCCTCGGCGCCGCGGTTCAGCACCATCTTCAGCGTCCGGAGCGCCAGCGGCGGCCGGTCGGCGAGCTCCTTCGTGAGCGCGTCCACCGCAGCGTCGAGGCCGTCGTCGGCGACGCACCGGGTGATGAGCCCCCACGCCTCGGCGCGCTCGCCGTCGATGCGCTGGCCCGTCATCATGAAGAGCTTGCCGCGCGTCATGCCGATCAGCCGCAGCGCGCGCTGGGTGCCGCCGCTGCCGGGAATCATGCCGAGGCGGACTTCCGGGAACGCGAACTCCGAGCGCCGCGTGGCGATGCGGACGTCGCACGCGAGGGCGAGCTCGAGCCCCGCGCCCATCGTGAACCCGTCGATCGCGGCGACGACGGGCTTGCGGCAGCGCTCGGCGGACGTGAGCGTGTCGCCCCACTGCTCGAGCTCGGCGGGCGCGAGCGTCAGGAACTCCGCGACGTCGCCGCCCGCGCTGAAGGCCTTGCCGCCCTTGCCGCGGATGACGATCACCCGCACGGCGTCGTCCGCGTCGAGCGCGCGGAAGATGCCCGGAAACTCGTTCCGCATCGCGACGGTCATCGTGTTCATCTTCGGCTGCCGGTCGATCCAGATGGTCGCGACCGCGCCGTTCGGCTCGACGTACAGGAATTCGCTCATGGGACGAGCAGGACCTTGCCCTTCTGCTTGCGATCGAGCACGTACTGCACGGCCGCGCGCGCGTTCGACAGCGGGAACGTGCGGTCGATGACGGGGCGGAGCAGGCCTCGCGCGACGTGGTCCAGCACCGTCGTGAGCTCGGTGATCGAGCCGAGGTTGGTGCCCTTCACGCGCAGGTTCTTCTGGTAGACCTGACGCAGGTCCATGCGGCCCCAGTGCGTGTCGTGCGAGCCGATCGAGACCATGACGCCGAGGCGCGTCAGCGCGTAGACGCTCTTCTCGAACGTCTCGCCGCCGATGTGCTCGACGACGATGTCGACGCCGCGCTTTCCCGTCCACTTCCGCACTTCCTCGACGAAGTCCTGCGTGCGGTAGTTCACGACGGCCTCGGCGCCGAGCGACTTCGCGAAGTCGATCTTGTCGTCGGAGCCGACGGTCGTGATGACGCGCGCGCCGGCGAGCCGCGCGATCTGGATCGCCGCGCTGCCGACGCCGCTGCCGGCCGCGTGCACGAGCACGGTCTGGCCGGGCTTCACCTCGGCCTGCACCACGAGCGCGTGCCAGGACGTGAGCGCCGCCAGCGGCAGCGACGCCGCGGCCTCGAACGAGAGGCGCTCGTCGAGCGCGACCAGGTTCGGCACGGGGACGCGCACGAGCTCGGCGTAGCCGCCGTCCTTGTGCGCGCCGAGATAGCCGTAGCGCAGGCACACCGTGCGCTCGCCGCGCAGGCAGTACTCGCACGTCCCGCAGGAGAAGCCGGGGAACACGACGACGCGGGCCCCCTTCGCGAAGCCCTTCACGGTGTCGCTCTCGATCGTGCCCGCGACCTCGCATCCGTTGACGTGCGGCAGCCCTTCCGGCGGCGGGAACCGCCCGTCGAGCAGCAGCATGTCGACCTGGTTCAGCGCGCACGCGCGGACGCGCACGAGCGTCTCCGCGGGACCGGGCTCGGGATCGGGGTAGTCGCCGTACAGGATCTTCTCGCTGCCGCCGTGCTCCTTGAAGTACGCCGCTCTCACGAACACCTCCTGGAATCGAGGGCCGGTGAGTGACCCAGGCTGCGCATCGTACCATCGCGCGGCTTGACAGTACGCGAGGATGGCCCGATGGTTGCGCGAGTCGTCGACGCTCAAGGAGGGAACCTATGCGGATGTCGCTCCGATTCGTGCTCGTTCCGGTTGCCGTCGTCGTCGCGCTCGCGGCGGCGCTCCCGACGCTCGGCCGGGCGGCGTCGCCCACGCAGATCACGATCGCCTCCCTGAGCCCGGGGACGGCGTGGTACGTCTACGGCGCGGCCGTCGCCGAGCTGTTGCGGTCGAAGCTGCCACCGGGCTCGAAGGTCGAAGTGCTGCCGCAGTCGGGCGGCATCGGCAACGCCAAGCTCCTCGCCCAGAAGAAGGCGGAGTTCGCGTTCAGCTTCTCGCTCACCAACCAGTGGGCGTTCCAGGGCAAGCACGCCTACGACCAGAAGCTCGACATGCTGCGCGGCGTCGCCGGCGGCATGGACACGTACTACCTCGCCGCCCTCGTCCGCGCCGACGCCGGCATCCAGTCGCTCGCCGACCTGAAGGAGAAGCGCGGCAAGGTCAGCCTGGGCACGCTGGCCGTCGGCAGCGCGGGCGAGTATGGCTCGCGCAACCTGCTCGAGGCGCTCGGCCTCAGCTACGAGGACATCCGGAAGGCCGGCGGCAGCGTCGCGCACACGAACTACCCGACGATCACGGCGGCGATCAAGGACGGCCGGATGAACACGCTCATCGCCGTGATCACGCCGGCGCATCCGTCGATCACCGAGATCGCGCTCCAGAACGACATCAAGTTCCTGCCGATCCCGCCCGAGCTCGTCCGCACCATGCGCGAGAAGTTCAGCTACGAGCCGCAGACGTTGCCGGCGGGGATGTTCCGCGGCCTGCAGGCGGACCTGCCGGTCGTCGGGTTCCCGACGGTGTTCATCACGCGGCAGGACGTGCCCGACGACCTCGTCTACCTCGTGACGAAGTCGATCGCCGAGGGGAAGGACCAGCTCGTCGCCGCGCACAAGGGCCTGTCGAAGTTCGACCCGAAAGTCGCGTGGAAGCCCGAGCTCGTCGGCCTGCCGCTGCACCCGGGAGCGGAGAAGTACTACCGCGAAAAGGGCTGGATGAAGTAAGCGACCGATGATGGCGTCCGCCACGCTGCGCGCCGCCGCCTGGCTGGCGGGCGCCATCGCCGTCGCGTGGTCGCTGTTCCAGATCTACGCCGGCGCGTTCGCGCTCGTCGAGCCGCTGAAGTTCCGCATCGTGCACGTGGCGTTCGCGGTGGCGCTCGCCGCGCTCCACGTGCGCGCCGGCCACGAGGAGACGCGGGCCGGTCGGTTCGGCGCGTTCTCCATCGCCGCGCTCGTCGTCGCCGGCGGGTCGGCGATCTACATGCTGCTCGACTACGAGCGGATCGTGACGCGGATCCCGTTCGTGGACGACGTCGCGCCGCTCGATTACGTCTTCGGTCTGGGCCTGGTCGTCCTCGTGCTCGAGGTGATCCGCCGCATCCTCGGCTTCGCGCTCACGCTCGTGACACTGGTCTTCATCGCGTACGGCTTCATCGGACCGTGGATTCCGGGTCCGCTCGGCCACCGCGGCATCCCGCTCGCGACGTTCGTCGAGGTGAACTTCCTCACTCCCGAGGGGCTGCTGGGCGTGCCGACGGGCGTCTCCGCGGAAATCGTCTTCTACTTCGTGCTGTTCTCGGCGGTGCTCGAGGCCTCGGGCGGCGGCCGGTTCTTCATCGACCTCGCCACGTCGGTCGGCGGCTGGTTCCGCGGCGGTCCGGCGAAGATCGCCGTGCTCGCCAGCAGCCTCTTCGGCACCATCAACGGCAGCGCGGTGGCGAACGTGGTCGGCACCGGCGTCTTCACCATTCCCCTGATGAAGCGCGTCGGCTACACGCCCCGCTTCGCGGGGGCGGTGGAGGCCGTCGCCTCGACCGGCGGCCAGCTCATGCCGCCCGTGATGGGCGCGGCGGCCTTCGTGATGGCCGAGATGATGGGCGTGCCGTACCTCGCCGTCGTGAAGGCCGCGATCATCCCGGCCGTGCTCTACTACGTGGCCGTGTTCGCGGCCGTGCACCTCGTCGCCGTCCGCGACGACCTGCGGACGATCGGCGCCGAGGAGATGCGCGCGGTCCGCCAGGGCATGTGGCGCCGCACGCACCTGCTCGTCCCGCTCGTGTACCTGGTCTGGCAGATCCTCGACGGGTATTCGCCGACGACCGCCGCGCTGCGCGCCGGCGCCGTCGCGATCGTCATCAGCTGGGTCACGCGCTCCACGCGGATGGGCTGGCGCGAGGTGCTGGTCGCGCTGCGCGGCGGCGCCGAGAAGAGCCTCGCGGTCGCGGTGCCGTGCGCGGCGGCCGGCATCATCATCGGGACGATCGTGCAGAGCGGCCTCGGCCTCAAGATCACCACGCTGCTCCTCACGCTCTCCGGCGGCCAGCTCCTGCCGACGCTGTTCCTCGCGATGGGCGTCTGCATCGTGCTCGGCATGGGCATGCCGACGACCTCGGCGTACATCCTGACGGCCGTGCTGATGGCGCCCGCGCTCGTGAACCTCGGTATCCCGCCGATGGCCGCGCACCTCTTCGTCTTCTACTTCGCGTGCCTGTCGATGCTGACGCCGCCGGTGGCGCTGGCCGCCTACGCGGCCGCGGGGCTGAGCGGCGCGACGGTCTGGGAGACGGGCTGGGTCGCGTTCGCGATCAGCCTGCCGTCGTTCATCGTCGCCTACGGCTTCGTCTACAACCAGGGCCTCATCATGGACGGCACCGCGCTCGCGATCATCGGGACGACGCTCACCGCGGCCTGCGGAGCGGTCGCGATGGCGGGCGCGGTGGTCGGCTTCCTGGCGGCGCGGGCGACGCGCGCCGAGCGGGCGCTGCTGTTCGTCGCCGCGCCCGCCCTGATCGTGCCGGAGACCTACACGGACGCGGCGGGCCTGGCGATCGTGCTGGGCGTGATCGCCCGGCAGGTCGTCCGCGCCCGGAGCGAACGCGCGGCGGCCAGGCGAGTCACCGAGCGGGCGGACGTGGCGAACGCCGAGCGCTGATCAACGCGGAAAGATCTGGCGGATCTTGTCCGACTCTTGAATCACCAGCGCCCCCACCGCGCGGGTCAGGCGCTGCGACTCCGCCACCATCTTGCGCGAGTCGTACAGCTGAAAGCCGAGAATGACGAGTCCGGAGATCTGGATCGCGAACGAAATCGCGAGGACGATCAACAGCTCGGTGTGCCCTGCGGACATGGCCTAATCCTGCCACCACCACGGTGCGACGCAAGAGTCGACGTGAAGATACAGGTCGCGTCGGCGCCCGTGTCGGTCAGAACGGGACTTCGGTCCGCTCGTCCTTGACGCGCCGGGCCTTGTGGTCCCAGCGCGGCAGCGCGCCCGGCTCGGTCGCCTCGACGGTGACGCGGATGCCGAGCCCGGTCCGCAGCGCGCCTTCCAGCGCCGTCACGAGCCCCGCGCGCTCGGTGGTCGACAGCGCCGGCGCCGGATCGACGCGGATCAGGATGTCGTCGAGCCCCTCGACGCGCCGGAAGACGATCTGGAACTCGTCGACGCCCGCGTGCGGGCGCACGAGCTCCTCGATACGGCGCGGGTACACGATGATGCCGCGCACCTTCTTCATGTCGTCGAGCCTCGCGAGCACGCCGCCGTCGAGCGCCACGAGCGTGCGGCCGCAGGGGCACGTCCGGTCGGCGAGCTTCACGACGTCGCGCGTGCGATAGCGGAGGAGCGGCATCGCCTTGCGATAGAGGCTCGTGAACACGAGTTCGCCCGCGCTGCCGGGCAGCACGGGCTGGTCGCGCTCGTCGAGGACTTCCGGATACACGTAGTCCTCGTGGATGTGCGTCAGCCCGTCGCCCTCGGGGCACTCGAAGCCCCACGCGGCGATCTCCGTGAGCCCCGGCAGGTCGTAGACGCGCGCGCCGAACGCGGCCTGGATCTTCGCCTTCGTCGCCGGGATCGACGCGCCCGGCTCACCGGTGTGCCACGTGAGCCGGAGCTTCGCCTGCTTCGCGAGGTCGATCCCCTTCTTTGCCGCCTGCTCGGCCAGGAAGAGCGCGTACGACGGCGTGCAGCCGAGCGCGGTGATCGGATAGGTGAGCAGCGCGTCGAGCCGCTGCTCGGTGGAGAAGCCGCCGACCGGGAACACGAGGCACCCGAGGTCCTGCGCCGCGAAGACGCCGGACCAGAAGCCGATCCACGGGCCGTACGAGAACGCCGCCATCACCGCGTCCGACTTCCTGAGGCCGAACGCGTACAGCGAGCGCGCGTACGAATGATAAAAGCCGTACCAGTCGTCCTTCGTGTCGAGGAAGGCGAGCGGCCGGCCCGTCGTCGCCGACGTCATGTGGACGCGCAGGCAGTCCTCGAACGGCACCGCGAGGAAGTCGCCCCACAGCGGATGATCGGCCTGGCTCTGCTTGAGCTCGTCCTTCGTCGTGAACGGCAGCCGCGGGAGGTCCGCGAGCGTGCGGACGTCGCCGGGCTTCACGCCGGCGGCGTCGAGCTTCCGGCGATAGAACGGGGTGCCGCGACAGGCGTGCTCGACCTGCGCGCGCAGCCGGTCGATCTGCAGTCGCGCGAGCGTGTCGCGTGGCGCCGTTTCGATCTCGGGCTCGAGATACTTGCTGTCCATACAGGCCGCTTACCTTACCACGCGAATTGCGTGTCACCGGACTGTCGGGAGGTGTCGGCAACCGATCCCCAGCGGGTGACGAGGACCGCCGCGGCTTCGCCGGGGCGGTTCCGAGCGCTGGGGGGTATGGGGGGCCATTTCGGGGCCCCCCATCTAATCAGTACGCCGGCAGCACGCCGGCCTTCACGCCCGTCTTGCGCACGGCGCCGACTTCCTCGGCCGCCTTCGCGGCCATGAACCGGCTGTCGCTCGCGAGCGTCACGAACTGGTACCCCTCGGCGATCATCTTCAGCGCGTACGCGGCCGTCGCGTTGTGGATGCCCGCGAACACGCCGTGCTTCTGGCAGGTCTTCACGATCGTGCGCTGCGCCTCCACCACCGCCGGCGCGTCGTGGTCGAGCTTCGGCGCGGCGCCCATCGAGAGCGCGAGGTCCGACGGGCCGACGTAGACCGCGTCGATCCCCGGCACGCTCAGGATCGCGTCGAGGTTCTTCACCGCTTCCGCCGTCTCGATCATCGGCATCACGATGAGCTCGGCGTTCGCGCGCGTCGCGTAGTCGGTGCCGCCGGCGTAGATCGAGGCGCGGACCGGTCCCCAGCTGCGATACCCGCGCGGCGGGTACTTGCACGCGCGCACGAGCGCGTCCGCTTCGGCCGGCGTGTTGACCATCGGGCAGATGATCCCGTACGCGCCGGCGTCGAGGATCTTCATGAGGCGCGCCGGATCGTTCCACGGCACGCGCGCGAGCGGGATCACGCCGGTGGTCGAGATCGCCTGGAGCAGCGGGATCGCGGTGTCGTAGTCGATGACGCCGTGCTGCATGTCGACGACGAGCGAATCGAAGCCCTGATGGGCCATGACCTCGGCGGAAAAGCTCGACGGGATCGACAGCCAGCCGTTCACCACGGCCTCGCCGCGCGCCCAGATCTCACGGACGGTGTTCGGTCGCACGATCGTTCCTCCTCTGGTCGAGTCCGGCCATCTTACCCGCGATGCTCGTCGATGAGGCGCCGTCGGAGCAGCTTGCCGGTCGGACTCTTCGGCAGCGCGTCGACGAGGTCGTAGCGGCGCGGCCGCTTGAAGCTCGCGAAGTCCGGTGCGCGCCGGCAGAAGGCGTCGAGCTCGGCGACGGCGACGGTCCCGCGTGGCACGACGAACGCGGCCACGATCTGCCCCAGGCGCGGATCGGGCAGCCCGACCACGCACGCCTCCGCCACGCCGGGATGACGCAGCAGCACGTCCTCGACTTCCACCGGATGCACGTTCTCGCCGCCGGTGATGATCATGTCGTCGACGCGCCCGACCGCGTAGAGATCGCCATCGTCGTCCTGGTACACGAGATCGCCCGTGAAGTACCAGCCGCCGCGGATCGCGTTCGCATCCGCGTCGGGGCGGCGCCAGTAGCCGGCGAACGCTTCGGGCGAGTCGAGGCCGACGATGAGCTCGCCGGTGTCGCCGCGCGCGACCTCGTCGTCGGGACGGCCCTGCCGCTCGGGATCCGGCTTCACGACGCGCACGCGCCCGAACAGGCCCGGCCGCCCGGCGCACGTCGGCTTCTGCATCACGCGATCGCAGGTCGTGAACGTGTAGATCTCGGTGCTGCCGAGATGGTTCAGGAAGACGTCCGGCCGGAAGACCTCGGCGACACGCGCCGTCAGCGTGCTCGACATCGGCGCGCCGGCGTAGCCGATCTTCTTCACCGTGCGCAGGTCGCGGCGCTCGAGACCGGGCAGCGACACGAGGTCGTGGTAGAGCGTCGGGACGAGATAGAGCGACGTCACGCGCTCGGTCTCGAGCAGCCGCGCGGCCTCGGCGGGGCTCCAGTCCGGCAGACACACGAGGCGGCCCGACAGCAGCGCCATCGCGATCATCGAGCGCACGCCCATCGTGTGGTAGAGCGGCATCACGCCGAGCGTGACGTCGCCGAACGCGTTGCGGCTCTGCACGACGTGCGCGACGGCCGCGGACAGCTCCGCGCGATGCAACCGCGGCACGCCCTTCGGGCGGCCGGTCGTGCCGGACGTGTAGAGCATGATGCTCAGATCGGCATCGGTGGCCCCGTCCGGCGGCATGCCGGCATCTGCATCACCCGACGCGAGCGAGTCGAACGGCACGGTGTCCGCGGGCGCGTCCGCGCCGACGGCGATCCACGCCGTGACGCGAGGAAGCCTGGGCCGCGCGGCGAGCGCCGAGTCGCGGCTGGCGCTCTCGAAGACGACGGCCACGCCCTCCGCGTCCGCGACGCAGTACTCGAGCTCGCCGGGGGCGTACCGCCAGTTGAGCGGCGTGGCGATCGCGCCGAGCCGCTGGCATGCCCAGTACGCCGTGGCGTGCTCCTCGCGGTTCTTCAGCGAGAGGACGACGTGATCGCCGCGGCGGATGCCGAGCCCCGCGAGCGACGCGGCGACGCGACGCACGCGCGCCGCCCACTCGGCATAGGTGAGCCGTCGCGCGCCGTCGACGATCCCGACGGCGTCGGGCGTGCGCGCTGCAGCGACCTCGAGTGTGCGGGAGAGCGTCATCGCGTGGTGCGGCTTACCTCGTCATGGCGCGGACCCGGCAACGTTATCATGCGCCTCACGGCGACGGTCCCGTCCTCGCGGCCTGACGCCGCGCGATCAGCCGGACGGCGCCGTCAGCGCCGGCGCGAGGCGGGCCGGCGGGCACGCGGCCGGGACTTCGCGCGCGGTCGCGCGGGCCGACGCGGCTTGGCCCGCGCGGGCCGCTCCTCGACCAGGATGTTGGTTGGATAGTCGCCCGACCGGCGATGCGCCGCGGCGATGATGATGTCCACGGCCTCGTCGAGGTCGAGCGCATCGGTGTTCACGACCAGGTCGTAGTGCGTCGGCAGCTCCTGCTTGAGCCGGTAGAAGCGCCGGAAGTAATCCGCGCGGGCGGCGTCGGACTCCGCCATGAACTTCCCCGCGGCGACCAGGTCGCCGCCGGTGCCGTCCGCCAGCCGCTTCACGCGCGTCGGATCCGACGCGGTGATGAGCACGCGCAGGAGGTCGGTGCGACCGGCCAGCGCGATCGACGCCGCGTGCGCGACGATGACGGCGCTGCCGGCCTCGGCGATGTCGCGCAGCGCCGCGACGATGAACGCGCGCATGTCCTTCCGGCGCGCGATCGCGTTGGCGTCCGAGATCAGGATGCCGTCGCCGATGCGTCCGAGCACCGGCACGCGGTCCAGGCTTTCGACGAGCCGGTGGAGCAGCCCCTTCCGTCGCTCGACGTCCGCGACGATGGCCGCGTCGACCCCGTTCTTGTCCGCCGCCAGCGTGATGACCTCTTCGTTGACGTAGCGGAAGCCCAGGCGCTCCGCGACGGCCCGTCCGATGCCGTCGCCGCCCGCTCCCCACGCGTGCGAAATCGCCACGATGCGCGTCTGCATGTCGATCCTCCCGCGCTCAGCCCGTCGTCGAGTACCCGCCGCTGACGCTGATCGTCTGCCCGGTGATCCAGCCGGCGTGGTCGGACGCGAGGAACGTCACGAGCGGCGCGACGTCCGTGGGCTGACCGAGACGGCGGATCGGATAGAGCGCCAGGATCTTCTCGCGGTTCGCGGCGAGCCATGCCGGATCCACGTGGCTCGTCTCGATCCAGCCGAGCGCGAGCGCATTGACCGTCACGTTGCCGCGGCCGAGCTCCTTGGCGAGCGTTTTCGTCAGCGACAGCACACCGCCGCGCGCGGAGGCCGAGATGCCGAGCCGCGGCTGCCCGATGCGCGCCGAGTCGCCGACGATGTTCACGATGCGGCCGCCCTTCTGCGCGACCATGCGCCGGCCGGCGACGTGGGAGCAGTTGAGGACGCCCGTGTAACAGACGTCCACCTGGCGCTTCCACTCCTCCGGCTTCGTCTCGAGGAAGAGCTTCTGCTCGAGGTAGCCGGCGTTGTTCACGAGCACGTCGAGGCGACCGAGCTCGGCCACCGTGCGGTCCACCATCACCTCGACGGCGGCGTAGTCGGCGACGTCGGCCTGGCAGGCGATGGCCCGGCCGCCCTTCGCGCGGACGTCGTCGACCAGCCGGGCGGCTTCGTGTTCCGACGAGAGGTAATTGACGGTGACCGCGGCGCCTTCGCGCGCGAGCGCTTCGACGATGGCGCGCCCGACGTCCCGGGCGCCACCGGTGACGAGCGCGACTTTGCCTTCGAGTCCGAGGTTCATGGCGGCAGAGGCTAACACACGGCGAGGAGCTGAAAGAGCCGCTCGGGCGTGATCGGCAGCTCGGTGATCTCGATGCCGAGCGGCGCCAGCGCGTCGGAGACCGCGTTGGCGATCGCGGCCGGCGCGCCGATCGTGCCGCCTTCCCCGACGCCGCGAAATCCGCCGAGCGTCGACGGCGACGGCCGATCCAGATGCTCGACGGTGATCGGCGGCATGTCGGTCGCCATCGGCACCAGGTAGTCGAGCAGCGTCCCCGTCAGCAGCTGGCCGCCTCCGTCGTAGACGACTTCCTCGAGCAGCGCGGCACCCACGCCCTGCGCGAGGCCCCCGATCGTCTGCCCTTCGACGACGAGCGGATTGATGACGCGTCCACAGTCTTCCGCGATGACGTAGCGATGCAGGCGCACGGCGGCGACGGCGCGGTCGATCTCCACGACCGCGATGTGCGTGGCGCCCGACGCCGTGCCGAAGTACGGATCGTAGTAGCGCGTCGCCTCCAGGCCGGGCTCGAGGCCGTGCGGCAGGCGGCGGCCGGCGGCGTATGCGGCGCGCGCGACCTCGCGCAGCGTGACGCGCCGGTCGCCGGCGCCGCGCACGCTGATGACGCCGTCCGCGACGTCGAGGTCGGACGCGGACGCCTCGAGGAGGTGCGCGGCGATCACCAGCGCCTTGTCCCGCACCGCTTCGGCGGCGCGCACGGCGGCGCCGCCGGCGATCACCGCGGTGCGGCTCGCGTACGTGCCGCTGCCGATCGGGCCGGCGGCCGTATCGCCGTGGACGACGCGGACGTCCCCGAGTCGCGCGCCGAGCGTGCCGGCGACGACTTGCGCGAGCGTCGTCTCGTGCCCCTGCCCTTGCGACGCGATGGCGAACGTCGCGGTGACCGTGCCTGACGCGTCGACGCGGACCGTGGCGCCTTCGGTGCCGGTCGAAATGTCCGCGCCCGGCGACGCCGGGATCGCGGAGCCGACGCCCGTCAACTCCACGTACGACGCGATGCCGATGCCGAACGAGCGGCCGGCGGCCCGGGCCTCCTGTTGCTGCCGGCGCAGACCCTCGTAATCCGCGATGCGGCACGCGCGCTCGAGGCACTCGGCGAACGTCGCCGTGTCCCAGACGACGCCGGACGCGGATCGATAGGGCGCTTCATCGGGTCGGACGAAGTTCCGGCGGCGAATCTCACCGGGATCGAGCTGGAGGCGACGGGCGGCGCGATCGAGCAGGCCTTCGACGACGAACGCGGACACCGGCCGGCCGACGCCGCGGTACGGTCCCATCGGCGCCTTGTTGGTCGCCACGGCCTGCACCGCGCCGCGGTACGCCGGCACGCGATACGGCCCGGGCAGGAAGCTGATGACCTGCACGGCTTCGATCGAGGCCGTCCACGGATACATGGAATACGCGCCGACGTCGCACAGCACGGTCGCGCGCAGGCCGAGGATGTGTCCGACGCCGTCGACCGCGAGCTCGGCGTCGACCTGCTCGTCCCACGCCTGGCTCGACGTCAGGAGATCCTCGCGGCGGTCGCCGATCCATTTCACGGGACGCCCGAGCCGCCGCGCGATCGCGGCCACGGCGACCTCTTCGGGATAGAGGATCGTCTTCATGCCGAATCCGCCGCCGACGTCGGGCGCGACGACGCGGATGCGATGCCCGGGCAGATCGAGGATGTCGGCCAGCGCGTCGCGGATCATGCCGGGGATCTGCGTCGTCGAGTGCAGCGTGAGGTCGCCGCGGCCCGTGTCCCACGCGGCGAGACACGCGCGGTTCTCCATCGCGATCGCCGCGTGACGGTGGAAGCGAAACCGGTCGGCGACGACGAGCGTCGCCGCGCGGAACGCCGGCTCGACCTCGCCGGTGCGGAACTCGCGCTCGAGGATCACGTTCGTCCCGAGATCGGCGTGCACGAACGGCCCGGCGGCGGCCGCGGCGCGCGGGTCGGTGACGGCGGGGAGCGGCTCCCAGTCGACGCCGACGAGGTCGGCGGCATCTTCAGCGACGTAGCGGGATTCGGCGACGACGGCGGCGACGGCTTCGCCCTGATGGCGCACGACGCCGGACGCCAGCGCGCCGAGATCGGTCGCCCGGTAGCCGCGCGTTCGGGACTCGGCGCGAATGGGCCGCGCGAGCGGCGCCAGGTCGGCGGCGGTCAGACACGCGACGACGCCGGGCTCCGCGAGCGCGCGCGTGACGTCGATGCGACCGACGTGCGCCGCCGCGTGCGGGCTGCGCACGAACGCGACGTGAACCGCGCCGGGCGCGTCGAGATCAGCGACGTAGCGACCGCGCCCGGTGAGCAACCGCGCGTCTTCGACGCGCGTGACACGTGCGCCGATCAGCGATGGGGAACGGGAGATCACACCCGCTTGGCGGGTACCAGGACTTTCGCGGCCGCCTCGACGGCCTTCACGATGCCGTGATAGCCGGTGCAGCGGCACAGCACGGCGGAGATGCCTTCGCGGATCTCCGCTTCCGTCGGCTGCGGGTTGACGCGCAGCAGATCGAGCGCGGTCATGAGCATGCCGGGCGTGCAGAACCCGCACTGCAGGCCGTGATGCTCGCGGAACGCTTCCTGGAGCGGATGGAGCGTGCCGCCGGTCGCGAGGCCTTCGACGGTGGCGATCTCCGCGCCGTTGGCCTGCACCGCGAGCATCAGACACGAGCGCGCCGCCTCGCCGTTGATCAGCACGGTGCACGCGCCGCAGATGCCGTGCTCACAGCCGACGTGCGTCCCCGTGAGCCCGAGGTCTTCACGGATGAAATCGACGAGGAGCTTGCGCGGCTCGCACCGTCCTTCGTGCGCGACGCCGTTGACGGTGAGACGAACGGTGACGGGCTCGGACACGTCAGCGGCCTCCGAGGCGCGTGACGGCGCGCCGCACCGCGCGCTCGGTCAGCACGCGCGTCAGGTTTTTCCGGTACGCCGCCGAGGCGTGCAGATCGGAATCGGGCTCCACGATCTCCGCGGCGCGCGCGGCGGCCGCTTCGATCGCGGCGTCGCCGAGCCCCTGCGATTCGAGGATCCGCTCGGCGGCGCGCAGGCGTACCGGCACCGGACCGGCGCCCGCCGTGGCCAGGCGCGCCATGGTGCAGCGTGCGCCGTCGCCCGCGACGATGGCCGCGATGCCGACGAGCGCGAAATCGCCGTGGCGGCGACTGAACTCCTCGAACGCCCAGCCCGCCTTGCCGTCCATGGCGGGCAGCCGCACTTCCGTCAATACCTCGTCGCGGCCGAGCGTCGTCGTCAGATAGGTCTGGAAGAAGTCGGCGGGCTTCACGACACGTTCGCCGCGCGGCCCGCGCACGACCACCTCGCCGTCGAGCGCCGCCAGGACCGCCGGGTACTCGGCCGCCGGATCGGCGTGCGCGATCGAGCCGCCGATCGTGCCGCGCGAGCGGATCGGCAGATGGCCGACGAGCTTCGTCGCCTCGACGAGCAGCGGCAGCCGCCGCGCGACGACCGGCGAGAATTCGATCGCGCGCTGGCGCGTCATCGCGCCGAACCGGACCTGCCCGTCCACCTCGCGGATGCCGGCGAGCCCCTCCACGCGGTTCAGGTCGATGAGCGCGGCCGGACGCGCGAGGCGGAAGTTCAGGAGCGGCATCAGGCTCTGGCCGCCGGCGAGCAGCTTCGCGTCGTCGCCGTAGCGCGACAGGAGCGTGATCGCTTCGTCGACCGTCGTGGGCGCGTGGTAGTCGAACTTCGGAGGCTTCATCCGGCGGATCGAGGAGCGTCACGGGTTTCCCGGGACGCTCCGAGCGAGTGGGGGGTGCGGGGGGCCATGTCGGGGCCCCCCGCTTGATGGATGCGCGCCCACAGCGCCGACGGGTTGATCGGCAGTTCGTTGATGCGCACGCCGATGGGCGCGAGCGCGTCGGAGACGGCGTTCGCGACGACCGCCGGCACCGTCATCGTGCCGGACTCGCCGAGGCCCTTCGAGCCGAGCGTGGTCAGCGGCGACGGCGACGAGACGTGCGCGATGTCGATCGTCGGCGCCTCGCACGCCGTCGGCACGAGGTAGTCCATGAACGTCGCGGTCAGGCACTGGCCGTCGGCGTCGTACTGCATGTCTTCGTAGAGCGCGCCGCCCAGACCGTGCAGCGCGCCGCCGTAGATCTGTCCTTCGACGATGAGCGGGTTGATGATCGTTCCCGCGTCGTGGACGGTCACGTAGCGCAGGATCTTGACGGCGCCGGTCCTCGGATCGACCTCGACCGCCATGACCTCCGCGATGAAGCCGTAGGTGTTCGACGAGTTCACCCGGTCGTGCTCGTCGACGGCCTTCGCGACGTCGAAGTGGAAGACCGCCGTCGCCTGCAGCCCCGCCTCGATGCCTTCCGGCAGCGATTCGGTGTTCCAGTGGCCGCGCCCGGCGAGGTCCTTGATGGTGTACGACGCGCCCTTGCCGCTCTTCGCGCGCACCGCGCCCTCGCGCCACTCGACCTCGTCGACGGGCAGCGACATGAGATGCGCGCCGTACTCGACGAGCTTCGTGCGCAGCTTGCGCGCCGCGAGCGCCGTGGCGCTCGTCCCGACGGACCCGAAGCGGCTCGAGTACGTGCCCGACGAGATCGACCAGATGCGCGTGAAGGTGTCCATCTCGTCGACCACGGTGACGTCGCGCGGCGTCAGCCCGAGCTCGTGCGCGACGATCTGGCTCACGATCGTCTGGTGTCCCTGGCCCTGCGGCGTCGTGCCGAGGATCGCGGTGACCCGGCCGAGCGGGTCGACCTTCACCGTCGCCGCTTCCATCGCGCCCGACTTCGCGAGGTATTCCGGCTTGGCGCGGAACTGCGGATCGAGCGCCGTCGCGACGTAGCCCATGTTCGACACGGACGGATCGACCGCGAGCGCGATGCCGATGCCGACGTAGCGCCCCGCGGCACGCGCCTTCGCCTGCTCGCGACGGAGCTCGTCGTACCGCGCCATCTCGAGCGCACGGTCGAAGGCGCCGGCGTAATCGCCCGAGTCGTACAGGCCGCCGGTCGGCGTCCGGTACGGGAAGGCGTCCGTCGCGATCAGGTTCTTCTTCCGGACCGCGACCGGATCCATGCCGAGCTTCTCGGCGAGCAGATCGACCATGCGCTCGCTCTCGAAGTAGAGGTGGCCGCACGCGTAGCCGCGGTTCGGACCCGTGAGGCTCTTGTTCGTCATCACCGTCGAGGCTTCGACCTCGAGGTGCTGGAAGCGGTACGGCCCGACGTAGTTGCCGAGCGGGCGATAGCTGCAGCCGGGCTCGGGGCTGCGGATGTAGCCGCCGACGTTGTCGTACCAGCGGAACCGCATGCCGAGGATCGTACCGTCCTTCTTCGCGGCGAGCTCGCGGTACGCGACGCGGTCGGTGCCGCTCGACGACGCGAGCAGGTGTTCCCGGCGGTCCTCGATCCACTTCACCGTCACGCCCGTCGTCATCGCGGTGAGCCCGATGAGCGCGATGTACGGGAACATGCTCGTCTTGATGCCGAAGCTGCCGCCGATGTCCTGCGGCACGATGAGCCGCATCCGGTTTTCCGGCAGGCCGAGCACGCGCGCCGTGAGCGGATGCATGATGAACGGGCCCATGAAGTTCGCCCAGATCGTCAGCACTTCGTCGATCGGGTCCCACCGCGCGACGATCCCATAGGTCTCGATCGGCGTGGAGCCGATCTTCGGGAAGCGGAACCGCTCGCGGATGACGACCTCGGCCTCGGCGAACGCGCGGTCCGGATCGCCGTACACGAGCCGCCGGTGGTTCGCGAGGTTCGTGCCGACCTTCTCGTGCAGCACCGGCGCGTCGGCGTCGAGCGCGCGCTCGGGATCGACCACGGCGGGCAGCGGCTCGTAGTCGACCTGCACGAGCTCCGCGGCGTCCTCGGCGGTGTAGCGATCGCGCGCGACGACCACGGCGACGGGCTCGCCGACGAAGCGCGCCTTGTCCGTCGCCGTGCAGTAGTAGTGGACGGGCGACGTCACGCCGACCGCGAACGGCTTCGTCTTCGCGGCGACGTCGGCGCCGGTCACGACACCGACGACGCCCGGCATGGCGAGCGCCGCGCGCACGTCGTACCCGAGGATGCGCGCGTGCGCGTAGGGCGATCGCACTATCGCCGCGTGATGCGCGTGCGGCATCGGGAGGTCGTCGATGTAGGTGCCGCGGCCCGTGAGCAGCCGCGCGTCTTCGACGCGCGTGACGGGTTTGCCGATCCAGCCTTCGGAGGTCACCGGCGCAACGTACGAAGCGGCCCCAACGTTGTCAAGCGACGCGGCCGTCCTTGACTCCGGTGCGCGCGGTTCCTACAGTGGCCGGCACGTCCGACATCGAGGAGGAGCGGCCATGACGAAGGCGCTCACGACGCTCGGCCTGGTCCTGATCTTCGTGGCGACCGCCGTGGCCCAGCCATCCCGCGGGACGGCGGCGACCTCGGTCACCCGTCTCCACGTGAACGAAGGCAGCGTGCTGCATGGCGCGATCACCGGCGGCACCGTGATCGTGAAGACGACGTTCGGCGGCGAGATCCGGATCGACCCGCGCCGCATCCAGTCGCTCGTCGGCACGACGCTCACGCTCGACGACGGCTCCGTGGTGCACGGCACCATCGGCGCCGGGCAGGTGACGCTCGCCTCCGCGTTCGGCACGCTGTCCGTTCCCGCCGAGCGCGTGACGGAGATTCAGCACGTCCGGCCCGGCACCGCGGTGTCGTCCGCCCCGGGCCGTCAACCGGCGCCGGCGGCGCCGGCAACGCCGGCGACACCAGCCGCACCGGGGGCGCCGACCGCCACACCGCCGCCTGCGACGACGACGAAAGCCATCGCCGCGCCGCCGAAGATCACGACCGCCAACGTGAAGTTCGTCAACGACACGCGCCGCAACCTGAACGTCTGCGTGAACGATGAGACGCCATGTCTCCCGCTGGGACCGCAGGGGACGACGAGCCGCACCATGCCGCTCGGCCCGCTCCGGCTACGCGTGGAGTCGACGACGCAGCTGGGCTTCGTGGTGCTGGCCACGGGAAGCTTTCAGAAGTCGCTCCAGGTCGCGGAGGCGGAGACCGTCGTCCGCGTGACGGAGGACGACTTTCGGTAACTGACTATCGCTTCGCGGCGGCCTCGAGCGCCCGGCGGGCCTCGAGGTACGTCGCGGCGATCAGGCCTTCGAGCTGCTGCGAGCTGCGGTGAACGCGGTAGACCAGGTAGCCGACGAACGTCGTCAGGATGATGCTCACGAGCAGCACCGCCGACTGAAAGGTGTGCTCGGTCACGACCCTCAGCACCGCGTCCATGCGCTGATTGTGGCCACCACCGGGCACGGCCGTCAACGTCGAGAATCCGATACGGTTCGCCGTTGTCAGTGACCCGCGCCGGCCACTGACGCACCCGTGATCGTCGCCAGGCGCTGCGCGAGCGGCGTGTTGCGGCTCCGACCGACGCGCACGACCCCGTCGATCACGATGCAGGAGATGCCCGGGATGTCGCCGCGCGCGATGGCGCCGAACGCGTCGCGCGCCGAGGAGCCGACCGGCGCGTCGCACACGACCAGGTCCGCGGGCTGACCGACCGCGAGCGTGCCGGTCGCGAGGCGAAACGCGCGCGCGTTGTTGCCCGTCGCGAGCGCGATCGTCTCGGCCGGCGCGAGCCCGCCGAGCGATGACAGCTCCGCGACCGTCTTGACGCAGCCCATCGGCATGACGCCCGTGCCCGTCGGCGTGTCGCTGGCGATGCAGACCCGGTGGAGTGCGTTGGCCTCGCGCGCGAGGCGCACGATCAGCAGGGACGAACGGAGATTGCCCGCCTGGACGACCTGCAGCGCCATGTCGCTCTCGACCACGAGCCGTCGCACGCCGTCGTCGTCGAGCGCGGTCGTGCCGCCGTTGACGTGGCCGGCGACGTCCGGTTTCAGATGCAGCAGCGTCTCGTGGTCGATCGGGCTCGAGCCCGGGATCGACGTGCCGCCGCTGTGCGACATGACGCAGAGCCCGTGCTTCTGGGCGCGCCGCACCTCGGGCTCGCCGTCGCGCGGGTTGTCGTAGCCGCCGAACCCGTACTTCGCGTGGCGCACGCCATGCCGCGCCATCTCGGCGAAGTCGTCGTCCGTCAGTCCCGGCTCGAGGATCACCGACCCGGCGTTGACCTTCATGCCGTTCGGATGGAAGCCGGCGTAGCAGGCCGCCGCGGCGATCGCGAGCGCCTTCGCGGCCGCCGACGCGTGCGTGCGGCCGGGCGCGTGCACCCCTTCACCGGCCGACACGACGCTCGTGACGCCGCCGTGCACGTACGAATCGAGGAAGTCGACCGTCTTCTGTCGCGGGGTGTAATCGCCGAGCACGACATGGCAGTGCGAGTCGATGAGTCCCGGCATGACGGTGGTGCCGAGGCAGTCGACGACGACCGCGGCCTCGCGGGCCGCGGGGAGCGCCTCGCGGCCGATCGCCACGATGCGGCCGTCCTCGACGAGAATCGCGTCGGCTTCGACCGTCGGTGTCGCCAGAACACCGGTCGCGACGGCGCCGACGTTGACGAGTCCCAGCGTGGCCACCTCAGTACGTCCTCCGGTGATCGAGGCGCGTCGCGGGTTCCCCGCGGCGCGCCGAGCGTTGGGGGCTTGGGGGCCATGTCGGGGCCCCCATCAAGATCAATTCAATACTCGCCGAGGCAGCGGTCGACCATGGCCTTGGCGCGGTTCCAGTCGTACGAGCGGAACATGCGCCGGTTCACGACGGTCTGTGACGCGGAATAGAACATCTCGTACTGCAGGTGCCGCCCGCCGAACTCCGTCCCGACGAAGTCCCAGATGAGCTTCACGAGCTTGATGCGGTCGCGCGCGCCGGCGGCGCGCGACTGGAAGTAGCGGGTCGTGTGCTCGCGCGTCTCGTCGGCGAGGAAGTTCGCTTCCGACGACGGCACGTTCTGGAACGCGCCGCCCGCGAGCTCACGGAGCGTGCGCAGCAGATCGACGATGACGCGACGCTGAAGGCTCATGCCGGCGTAGATGTACTGCGGGTGCGGCCGCGCGACACCGTCCGTGACCAGCGGGAAGCGCTCCGCCGCGTGGTTCAGCGCGTCGAACGTCGCGCAGAACGTCGCGATGTCCCCCCCGAGCGTGGCCTGCGTGCCCGCCTCGGCGTCGCCGCCCTGCACTTCCGCCAGCTTCATGGCGAGGCCGGCGAGAAATTCGAGCTTCACGCCGAATCGCACCAGCGACTGGAAGTTCGCGGTGGCGTGCGACGGGGTCTCGTGGAACTGCGCGTTCACGAGCTCGACGTTGCGGTCGATGAACACCTGCTCCCACGGGACGAACACGTCGTCGAACACGACGGTCGTGTCGACCTCGTCGAAGCGCGACGAGAGCGGGTAGTCGTAGACGCTCGTCGCCATGGTGGCGTAAGGCCGCCGTGGATAGAGCCGCAGCCCCTCCGCGTCGACCGGCAGCACGAACGAGACCGCGTACGCCTCGTCGCCCGGCACGAGCGGTGTGATGTAGGAGACGAACAACCAGTCCGCCATCGTGACCGACGTGGCGATCGCGTGCGACCCGCGCACGACGATCCCGGCGTCCGTCTCGCGCACCACGCCGGGATGGAGGAACGGTTCGGGATGCCGGTGCGCCGGCGCGCTACGGTCGATCTGCGGCGGCACGATCGCGTAGGCGACGTAGAGGTCGTCGTCACGCGCGCGCTCGTAGAACCGCACGACGCGATCGCCGAACTCCCGGCCGGCGCGGTCGAAGAGCTGCCGCCACGAGGCGAACGCCGTGAGCACGCACGCGACGTGATCCGGCGTGCGTCCCATCAACCCGTACGTCGGCTCGGCCCAGAAGCGATGCACGCGCCGGCGCGCGGCGAGATCGTCGGCGGACCGCGGCACGAGCCACATGTTGCTCCGCCGGCGTCCGTCCGGACCGACGAACGTGACGGCCGGATCGTCGGCGGCGGCGCGCGCGCGGTCGTAGATGTCGGCGACGCGACGCACGGGCTCGGCGAACGCGGGATGTCGCGTCACGTCCTTGACCCGCTCGCCGTCGAGGTAGATCGCGCGGCCGTCCCGCAGACGGCGGATGTAGTCGTCGCCGCTCCGCATGTGCGGCCAAACGTGCCACATGCGCCGCGCGGCGACAAGCGTCGCCGCCGGTTGGTGACAGTTGCTGCACGTGGTAAGGTCGCGCCACTTTCACAGACGCGCCTCGCACACGCGCCGGCGGCGCCGGCGCGCCGTGCTGCGGCCGCGCCCTACTGGAGGCCGACACCGCGTGAAACGCCCGCCGTGGCTGGTCGTCGTCGTCGCGCTCGTGATGATTGCGCTCGGGGAGACGAGTGGCGCCGTGATGTCGCAGGCGCGCGCCCCGTTCGCCGACTGGGCGCGCGCGCGCATCGCCGCCAACCCGACGGTCCACGGCTTCGCCGGGTCCGCCGAGTACGACGAGGAGGTCACCGGGCGCACCGTCTTCGCGGCCGAAGCCGGGCTGTCGTTCTTCCACACGCACGCCGAGGGCGTCGGCGTCATCGTGTTCGTCGTCGGGACCGTGATCGCGACGGTCGTCCCGTGGACGCGCGCGCGCGCCGGGCTCCAGGCGCTCGTCGCGCTCGGCGGGCTCTTCCCCCTCGGCTATCTGGTCTACGCGATCGCCGTCGTCGAACGCGGGCGGGAGGCCGGTGTCGAGCTCGCGGAACGCTGGGTGCTGACGCCGCTCGGCAGCGCGATGATCGCGGCCCTCGTCGGCGTCGTCGTCGTGCTCGCGATCTCCGTCGGGCGGCGTGCGTCGTGACGGTGACCGCGCCCGGGCTCTGGCAACGCCCGCCGATCGTCGTCATCCTCGTCGCCGTCGCGCTGATCGCTGTCGCCGAGGTCGGCGGCGCCTCGATGGTGCGGTTCAACCTCGACGTCACGCGATGGGCCCGCGCCGCGATGCTCGAGCGGCCGGCGACGCACGGCCTCGTCGGCGTCCGCGACGTGGACGAGCAGATCCTGGACGAAGCGCTCGTGAAGATCGATGGCGGCCTCCGGCTGTTCCACATGCACGCGGAAGGGATGGGGCTCGTCATCCTGGTCACGACCACGGCCGCGACGACGCTCGTCGTCTCGCCCGTGGCGCGACGCGCCATCGTGTGGCTTCTCACGGTCGGCGGCGCCGGCTATCCTCTCGGCTATCTCGCGTGGAGCGCGCTCGTCCCGTACACCGGGCTCGAGAGGGGAAAGGCGATCGCGGAATGGCTGTTCTGGATCCCGTTCGGAGGCGCCACGATCGTCGCGATGTGGTGGCTGGTGGCGCTCGTCGCCGCGCGCATGGGGCGCGCGTAGTGGCCGCCGGCGCGCTCGCGCTCGCCACCGCGTTCACCGCGGCGCCGGCGCCCGCGCATCACGTCGGCACGTACACCGCGCGCGACAACGAGCTCTCGCAGAACTTCAAGCAGCTCAAGGCGGCGCTCCGGGCCCGGAAGACCGACGTCGCGCTCCGGCTCTTCGAGGACGGCGCCGTGCGCCGGACCATGCGGACGGACGCCGCCCGACTGCCCGCGGGGATCGAGACCGGGACGCGCGCGGCGCTGCGCGCCGGCGACGTGGCGGGCGCCGAAGCGCTCATCGTGGCGCTCATGGCCGCGCTCGCGCGCGACATGGCCGTCGAAGCGGCGGCGAAGGCCCGGGACGCCGCCACGTCCGCGGACGCGCGGCGCGCGACGGCCGGGCGCTTCCTCGAAGCGATCTGGCGGTACTGGAACCTGATCGACTTCGCCGTCTCGCAGCGCGACCCGAAGACGGCGGTCGCGATCCGCCTCGCGTTCGACGAGGCCGAGGGCCTCGCGAAGACCACCAACGCACCGGCCGCCGCGAACCCCTGCTCCGGGCCCCGCCCGGCAGGGCGGCGCGGGTCGGCCGACCCGGCCACGCTGGCCGCGCCGTTCACCCGGATCGGCGAACATCTCGCAACGGTCGTGGAGACGCTGTCACGTTCGACAAGGAGGGCCCCATGAAGCGAACACTCTGGCTCGCGATGGTCGTCACCGTGCTCGTCGTCGCCTCGCTCGCGCTCGTCGGCGGCGGCACCTTCGCGCAGTCGAAGGTCGTCAAGATCGGCGACCTCGGCTCGAAGGTGGGCGTGTTCGAGGGCTACGGCAAGCAGGCGACGATGGCCATCCAGCTCGCCGTGGAAGAGTTGAACGCCAAGGGCGGCGTGCTCGGCCACAAGATCGAGATCATCACCGAGGACGACGACACGAAGCCCGGGCCCTCCGTGCGCAAGGCGGAGAAGCTCATCCTCCAGGACGACGTCAAGCTGCTCGTCGGCGCGGTCTCCAGTGGCGCCACCCTCGCGGTCATGGACGTCACCAAGAAGCACAAGGTCATCCACTGGAACGCGGTCTCGTGCGCGGAGTTCATGCGGACGACCAAGTTCCACAAGTACTACTTCTCGAACCAGCCCGACTCGCGCATGCAGGCGAACGGCCTGGCGAAGTACATCCTCGACAAGATGGGCAAGCGCGTCTACATCTTCTACACCGACTACGCGATGGGCCAGTCGGACGGCCGGCAGTTCAAGACCGCGATCGAGAAGCTCGGCGGCGAGATCGTCGGCGTCGCCGGCGCCCCGCTCGACACCAAGGACTTCAGCCCCTGGTTCGGCGACATCAACAAGACGAATCCCGACGTGCTGTTCGTCGCGTTCGCCGGCACGGACTCGCTCCGGCTGATGACGCAGCTCCACTCGTTCGGCATGACGAAGAAGTACAAGATGGCCGGCATCGACTGCTTCCTGCTCCAGGCCGACCTGCCGGCCATCGCCGAGCCGATGGAGGGCTTCGTCCAGCTCAACCACTTCTCGCCGTACAACCCCGACAAGGACATGCAGGCGTTCAACGCGAAGTACAAGAACAGGTTCGGCACGGACGCCAACATCACCTCCGGCTCCTACGACGGCGTGAAGTTCTGGGCGGCGGCGGTCGAGAAGGTCAAGAGCTTCGACGCCGACAAGGTGTCCGCGGCGCTCGAGGGCATGTGCCTCGACGGGACGCACGTCGGCCGGCAGTGCATCCGCAAGGCAGACCACCAGGTCGTGATGGACATGCACCTCTACCGGATCGAGAAGGGCAAGAACGTCCCGATCGCGAAGATCGCGGGCTCCGACTCGATCGGCGAGCCGATGGTCGGCAAGGACCCGGTCGAGGGGTTCTCCTGGGAGATCAAGAAGAAGAAGTAGTTGGACTACCTGGTCGCCATCCTGCTGCCGCAGCTCCTGCACGGCCTCGTCTTCGGGGCCGCGCTGGGGCTGCTGGCGCTGGGCCTCACCGTCATCTTCGGGCTCCTCGGCGTGATGAACTTCGCGCACGGCGAGCTCTACATGCTCGGGGCGTACGCGGGCATCGCGACGATCGGGCTCACCCAGTCGTTCTGGGTGGCCTTGATCGCCGCGCCGCTCCTGGTCGGCGCGCTCGGCGTCGTCACCGAGGTCACCACGCTCCGGCCGCTCTACCACCGGGAGCCGCTCTACGGCCTCATCCTGACGTTCGGGCTGGCCCTCGTCTTCCGCGAAGGCGCGCGCCAGATCTGGGGCGGCGAGATACGGCGCGTCATGCCTCCCGTCACCGGCTCGACGGACATGCTCGGCATGACGTACCCGAACTACCGGCTCTTCCTGCTCGCCATCTCGTCGATGCTGCTGCTCGCGATCTGGCTCTTCTTCACCAAGACGCGCGCCGGCATCCTCGTGCGCGCCGCCGTGCAGGACGCCGAGATGCTGGACGGGCTCGGCGTGAACGTGCCGCGCGTGTTCACGTTCAGCTTCGCGGGCTCGGCCGCGCTGGCGGCGCTCGCCGGCCTCCTCCTCGCGCCGATCTTCACCGTGTACCCGCAGATGGGCGTCGAGATGATCCTGCTCGCGTTCATCGTGGTGATCCTCGGCGGCATGGGATCGATGGGCGGCTCGGTCGTCGCCGCCTTCGTCATCGGCATCACGCAGAGCCTGCTGACGCTGTGGATGAACCCGCAGCGTGTCGCGATCGCGATCTTCGGCATCATGATCCTCGTCCTGATCGTGCGGCCGCGCGGCTTCTTCGGGCGGGAGGGCGTGCTCGAATGAGGCCCGGCGAGTACCGCGCGCTCGTGGTCTTCGCGGCGCTGGCGGCGCTGCCGTTCGTCCCGGGGATGTCGCGGTACTACCTGCTGCTCGCGTTCGACGCCCTGCTCTTCGGCACGATCGCGATGAGCCTCGATCTGCTGATGGGGTACACCGGCCTCGTGTCGTTCGGCCACGCGGCGTTCTACGGCCTCGGCGCCTATGCGACCGCGGTGCTGCTCGAGCGCGGCTACACGTCGCTGCCGCTGTGCCTCGCCTTCTCGATCGTGGTCGTCGGCCTGTACGCGGCGGTCGTCGCCTACTTCGCCACGGCCCGCCGCGGCATCTACTTCGCGCTGCTGACGCTGATCTTCGCGGAGGTCATCTACACGATCTTCCGCTACACGCAGACCTTCGGCGGCTCGGACGGCATCCAGGGGCTGCCCGACGCGCATTTCTGGCCCGGCGTGCCGATCGAGACCGCGATGCAGAAGTACTACCTCGTGCTCGGGTACCTCGTGTTCGCGTACGTCGTGTGCCGCGTGCTCGTCGCGTCGCACTTCGGCCGCGTGCTCGTCGCGATCCGCGAGAACGAGGAGCGCGCGCGCTTCCTCGGGTACGACGTGCAGCGCTACAAGATGGTCGTGTGCGTGATCTCCGCGCTGCTGACGGGGCTGGCCGGCGCGATCTATCCGATGCGCTCGGCGTTCGCGACGCCCGACCTGATGGTGTGGACCGAGTCCGGCGAGTTCATCATCTCGGTGATGATCGGCGGCATCGGCACGCTGGTCGGGCCGATCATCGGCGGCGCCTTCTTCACGATCCTGCGCGACAAGGTCTCGTCGTACGTCGACTGGTACTTCATTGTCATCGGCCTCGTGCTCATCTTCATCGTGCTCGTCATGCCGAAGGGCCTGCTCGGCATCCGCCGCCTGTTCCGGCGCACCGTCGAGGCATGAGCGGCGGGGGGGAGTCGAGGGGCGCCACGGGTTCCCCGGGGCGCCCCGAGCGCGGGGGGGGATGGGGGGCCATGTCGGGGCCCCCCATCCTGGAAATCGACCGCGTCGGCAAGGACTTCGGCGCGCTCGCCGCGCTGACCGACGTGACGATCGGCGTCGCGTCCGGCGAGATCTTCTCCGTGATCGGCCCGAACGGCGCCGGCAAGTCGACGCTGTTCAACGTGATCGCCGGGCTGCACGTCCCGACCCGCGGCCGCGTCGTGTTCCACGGGACTGACATCACGGGGCTCGCGCCCGAGCGGATCAATCGCCGCGGGCTCGCGAAGACGTTCCAGATCACGAACATCTTTCCCGAGATCTCCGTGTGGGAGAACGTCGCGGTGGCCGTGCAGTCGCGGCAGCCGGAATCGGGCCGGCTCGCCTCGCTGTGGCGCCGGTCGCCGGTCGACGCCAAGGTCCACGACCTGCTCGAGCCGTTCGGGCTGCTCGGGCGGCGCGAGGAGCTGGCCGAGAACCTGTCGCACGGGGAGCAGCGGTATCTCGAGATCTGCCTGGCGCTCGCGACGGAGCCGCGGCTGCTCATGCTGGACGAGCCGACCGCCGGGATGACGCCCGGCGAGACGAAGGAAGCCACGACGCTCATCCGGCAGATCGTGAAGGCGCGCGGGCTCACGCTGCTGCTGATCGAGCACGACATGAGCGTCGTGATGGGCATCTCCGATCGCGTGGCCGTCCTGCACTTCGGCGAGAAGATCGCCGAGGGGCCGCCGGACGTCGTGCGCGCCGACCCGAACGTCATCGAGGCGTACCTCGGCGGCGCCGAGGACTGACCCATGCTGTCGATCCGTGACGTCCATGCCGGGTACGGAGCGACGCCGATCCTCTTCGGCGTGTCGCTCGACGTGCGCCAGGGCGAGGCCGTCGCCCTGCTCGGCCGGAACGGCATGGGCAAGACGACGCTGATGAAAACGGTCATGGGCTTCCTGCGCCCGTGGCGCGGCGCGCTCGAGTTCGAAGGCCAGCCCGTCAGCGGCCTGACGCCGCACGAGATCGCGCGGCTCGGCGTGGGGCTCGTGCCGGAGAACCGGCGCATCTTCCCCGGTCTCACCGTCCGCGAGAATCTCGAGCTCGGCCTCTCCGCGGTCGCGGATCGCTCCGCGAAGCTCCGGCGCGAGCGCTACGAGCAGGTCTTCGGCTACTTCCCGCGACTGCGCGAGCGCATCGATCAGGCCGGCAAGACGCTGTCCGGCGGCGAGCAGCAGATGCTCGCGATCGGGCGCGTGATGATGGCCGGCGCGCGGCTGATCCTGATGGACGAGCCGACGCAGGGCCTGGCGCCCGCGATGGTGCGCGTGATCCGCGACATCATCGGCGAGCTCAAGCGCCACGGCGTCACCGTGCTGCTCGTCGAGCAGAACGCGCGCGTCGCGCTCGCCATCTGCGATCGCGGGTACATCATGGAGAAGGGCGTGATCGTTTTCGAAGGACCGTCGAAGGAGCTGCGCGAAAGCCCGGTCACGCGCGAGAAACTCGGAGTGTAGTGCGCGCCTGGTCCACGACGTTACGCGGCCCCGTCCGCCGCCAGACCATCATCCGGGCCGTCCTCGGCCTCGTGCTCGTCGTTGCGCTCGTGTGGGCGCTACCCGTGCGGCGGCCGGGGGAGAGCGGCGGGCGCCATCACGCGCCTGAGCAGGAGCTCGACGCCTTCGAGCGCGCCGGCGTCGTCGAGCTGAAGGACGGCCAGCGCGGTCCGGCGTTCCGGCTGGCGAAGTTCGACGGCGGCACCGCCACGCTCGACCAGTGGCGCGACAAGCTCGTCATCCTGAATTTCTGGGCGACGTGGTGCCAGCCGTGTACGCTCGAAATGCCCGCCCTCGAGGCGCTGTGGACGCGATTCCGCGACCGCGGTCTCGTCGTGGTCGGCATCTCCGTCGATCGCGGGGCGCCGCGCGCCATCCTCGAGCCCTACCTCGACAATCTCCGGCTGACGTTTCCGATCGTGCTCGATCCGGACCTCGAGACGGCCGGCAAGTGGCGGGTCACGGCGCTGCCGGCGACGTTCATCGTCAAGCCCGGCGGCGACGTGGTGGGCTTTGCGGTCGGCCCACGGGAATGGAACAGCCCGGAGATGGTCGCGCTGCTCGAGCCGATGCTGCCCGGCGCCGGCACGAATCATCGCCACCGGTAAACCGCGAGCCCTGGCCGGCGCGCGCGCCGGCGCGGTGTGCAGCGCGCTGCACGTTCTCGGAGGCCGCGCGCTTGCATGCGGAGTGTGTCGCGGAGGTCGCAGCATGCGAACGCTCCTGGCAGCCGCTCTTGGTATCGCGTTCACGGCGACGCTCGTGTCCGGCGTCGCCGCGGCCGAACGGCGCGACGAGAAGCCTCGCGAAACCATGTCCGAAAAGCTCGAGCGCCTGTCCGACAAGACGACGCGCGTCGACCGCGAGGCGAACCCGGTGAAGGCCGCGCAGCGCGCGTTGAATGCGCGCGGCTACGATGCGGGTGACGACGACGGCCGGATGGGTCCGAAGACCCGTGCCGCCGTTCAGAAATTCCAGAAGGACGAAGCGCTCGAGGTCACCGGACGTCTCGATGCGCCGACGCTCGCGCGCCTGCGATCCGGCAAAGCTGACGACCGTCCGAGCGCGTCGCCGCGCGGGACCTCGACGCGCTGAAACAGCCGCAGAAGCGCAACCAGGCGCCGCCGCGAGGTACGATCGGCGCATCGTGTACGACCCGCGGCTTCCCGCCGTCATCGCCGATCCGTACCCGACGTTCCGCCGGCTCCAGGACGCCGATCCCGTGCACACGAGCGCGATCCTCGGCGGCCGGGTCGTCACGCGGTTCGCCGACGTCCGCGCGTGCCTGACGGACGAACGACTGTCGTCCGATCGCATCACGCCGTTCGTCCGGCACCGGGCCGGCCGCCACGACGCGCCGCTCATCGAGACGCTCGGCCGCACGCTCGGTCTCTGGGCCGTCTTCACCGACCCGCCGAAGCACACGCGGCTGCGCGCGCTCATGAACCGCACGTTCACGACGCGCGCCGTCGAACGGCTGCGTCCGCGCATCGAGGCGATCGTGGACGAGCTCCTCGCCCGCGTCCGCGACCAGGGGCAGATGGACCTCATCCGTGACTTCGCGTATCCGCTGCCCATCGCGGTCATCGGCGACATGCTCGGCGTGCCGGCGGCCGACCGGCCGACGCTCAAGGAATGGTCCGACGAGCTCGCCACCTTCGTCGGCAGCGCGGTCGCCACGCCGGACAAGTACGAGCGGGCGGCGAAGGGGCTCGTGCAGATGCAGGACTACTTCCGCGGCCTGCTCGACGCCCGGCGGCGTGCACCCAAAGACGATCTCACGAGCGCGCTCGCCTCCGCCCAGGCGCAGGATCCGACGTATGCCGACGACGAGCTCGTGGCCACGGCGATCCTGCTGCTCTTCGCGGGCCACGAGACGACGACGAACCTGATCGGTAACGGGATGCTGGCGCTGCTCCGACATCCGGATCAGCTCGCGCGGCTGCGCGCCAATCCCGCGCTCGCCGGCTCGGCCGTCGAGGAGATGCTCCGCTACGACGGGCCGTCGGGCGCGATGGTCCGCGTGGCCGCCGCGGAGGACGCCATCGACGGCGCGACGATCGCCCCGGGCGAGCGCCTGTTCCTCATGATCAACGCAGCGAACCGCGATCCGCGGCAGTTCGAGGAGCCGGATCGCTTCGACGTGACGCGCGATCCGAATCGACACATCGCGTTCGGGGCGGGCATCCACTTCTGCGTCGGCGCGCCGCTCGCGCGGCTGGAGGCTCAGATCGCGGTGCCGGCGCTCGCGCGGCTCCCCGGCCTGGCGCTCGCGAGCGATCGGCTGCCGTGGCTGGACTCGCTGGTGTTCCGCGGCGTGACGGCGCTGCCGGTGGATTTTTCTTGATGGGGGCCCCGAATGGCCCCCATACCCCCACGCTCGCAAGCACCCCGGCGTAGCCGTGGCGCTGCTCGACTAACGCAGGTCGTCGACGAACTGACGCACGCTCCGCGCCGCGGTCGCGAGGACGCGCGTGATGTCGGAGCCGAACCGCGACAGTCCCTGCGGCACGTATCCCGACACGCCCGCCGGCTCGATGCGCGCCTTGTCCGCGGACGCCACGATCGTCGCCACCCGATCCGGATTCGGAATCTCGACGCGCGTCACGGCGGGCGGACGGGGCTTCACGTCCGTGGCGGCCACGATCGACGCGGCGTCGTCCGGCGCGAGACGGATGACGGCGCTCCGGATGCCGGCGGCCTGATCCGGTACCGCGACGCTCGACGCGCCGGCGATCGCCGCCGCCGACGCCGGGCTCGACTTCACGGCCTCGGTCACGGCGGGAACGACTTCCTCGGGCGCCATCATCCCGGCAGCCACGACCGGCGCGGGCGCCGCGGTCGACGGTGACGGCGTGCCGGACAAGGCGGCGCAACCGGCAGCCAGGAGTGCAGCAGCCAACACGAGCGTCAGGATCGTCAGCTCACGCATCGTCGTCTCCGCTCCTCACGGTCACGTTCACGGCACAGGGCACGCATCGCACGAGGAGCATGCTAGCGACGGCGTCACGCGCGGCTCGCAGAAAATCGGCGACACCACGGTTAGCGCGTGCGTGCACGAGGAAGCGCTACGTCTTGTGAGCGGGAGTGGGAGGGTGCTGGAGCCGGCGGTGGGACTTGAACCCACGACCTGCGGTTTACGAAACCGCTGCTCTGCCACTGAGCTACACCGGCGCCCGACGATCCAACCTAACACAGGCTCCGCGGTTTGACACGCGCGACGCGCGCCGAATACCGTGGCGCGCGTGCGGGTTGCGCGCCTTGTCATTCTTGCCATTCCCGCCTCGATCGCCGCCTACGCGGCCATCGCCCTCGCGCACGGCTGGTGGCTGTCGGGCGCCGCCGCGCCGTTCGTCGCCTGGCTCCTCTGGCGCCGGCATCCGCGCGCGCGATTCTCGGCGTACGTGCTCCTGAGCGTCGTCGTCTTGCGCGCGCTCGTCGGCGGCCCGTGGTGGGTCGTCCTGTATGCGATCGCCGTGATCGCCGGACTGCAGACGCCGCCCGCGACCGCCCGCTGGCCGCGCATCCGCGGTGATAGAATGTCGCGGCCATGAAGTTCCTCTGCCTCGACTGCGACGAGCCGATGAAGCTCTTCAGCACCGAAGGACCGCAGGAAGGCTCGCTCGCGGTCACGTTCCGGTGCCCCGAGTGCGGATTCCGCGTCGCGATGCTGACCAATCCGCTCGAGACGCAGATGGTGCAGAGCCTCGGCGTGAAGGTCGGCGGCCGCACGACGCCGCCGGCGCCGTTCGAGCATCTCCGGTCGAGCCTCGCGAGCCAGCGTACGGACGCGTTCGACGGCTCGCCGGATGCGGTCACCGCCGACGCCGCGACCGAGAGCACGACGAGCGGCTGTCCGTTCGCCGGCATGCTTGCCGACGGCGCCGCCAGCACGCCGGCGACGGTGCCGTGGGCGCCGGAAGCCGAAGCGCGTGTCGAGCGCATCCCGGCGTTCATCCGGCCGATGGCGCGGCGGGCGATCGAACGTTACGCCGAGAGCAAGGGCTACCCGACGATCACCGAACCGGTGATGGACGAGGCCCGCGGCGTGATGGGGATGTAGTGAACCGCGCCGATCTCGCGGTCCGGATGGCCAACGCCGCGGGCTGGTCGAAAGCGGCCGGCGAACGCGCGATGCGCGCGATGCTCGGCGGCATCCTCACCTCGCTGAAGCGCGGCGATTCGGTGACGCTGGTCGGCTTCGGGACCTTCACCGCCGCCCGGCGGCGCCCCCGGACGATCGCGAACCCCCGCACGGGCAAAGCCGTGACCGTCGCGGGACGCACGCCCCGGTTCAAACCGTCGAAGGAGCTCAAGCAGGCCGTCCGCTGACCGGCTTTTCGTTGTTTCCCGGACGCACGTCCGGCTAGAATACGAGTGGTGTATTTCCCTCGGTTTGTCCTCGCGGCGCTCATTGGCGCCGCGATATTTGTTCCCGGCCCCGCCGTCGCGCAGAACGGTCGATCGCTCGGCCACAGCGCCGCGCAGAACGGGCGCGCCCTGGCGCTCAGCGCCGAAGCGGTCCTGCTCCTCGATCCCGATGGCCGGGTCCTCTACGCGAAGAACTCCGACGACGATCACGCGCCCGCGAGCCTCGTGAAGCTGATGACGCTCTACCTCGCGTACGCGGACCTCGAAGACGGACGTGTGGCGCTCGACGATCTCGCGACGGTGAGCCGGAACGCCGCGACGACGCCGCGCTACCGCATGGGGCTTCGGACGGGCGAGCAGGTCGCCGTGCGGACGCTCATGGAAGGTGTCGCGATCGCCTCGGCGAACGACGCGGCGACGGCGCTCGCGGAATATCTCGCGGCCGACGAAGCCGCGTTCGTCGAGCGCATGAACGCCAAGGCGCAGGAGTTCGGCCTCACGTCGACGCGGTTCGCGAACCCGCACGGGCTGCCCGATCCCCGCCAGCGCACGTGCGCCCGAGACATCGCCGAGCTGACGTCGCGCCTCCTCCTGGATCACCCGGGCTCGCGCACGATGCTCGGCGGCCAGACGTTCCTCTACAACCGACGGCTCTACGCCCGGCACATCCCGCTGTTCCAGGATCCGGGTGGCGTGCAGGCGCTCAAGACCGGGTTCACGAACGAGGCGGGGTACAACCTGTCCGTCGCCGCCTGGCGCGACGGTCAGCAGTTCCTGATGGTCGTGCTCGGCGCGCGCTCGCGGGCGCTGTCGTTCGCCGACGCGAAGAAGCTGCTGCGGTTCGCCTTCACGGAGACGGGCCTCGAGGTCCAGGAGCCGCCGACCGTGAAGCGCGAGGCGCCGAAGCGGCGGACGCGCGCGCGTCGCGCGGTCGAACGTCAGTGAGCGACGCGCCCCGAATCCGCGGCTACCTCTTCGACGCCTACGGCACGCTCTTCGACGTGCACTCCGTCGTCGAAGCGGGCCGCACGATCACCGGCGACCCGGTCGCGCTCTCGATGCTCTGGCGCCAGAAGCAGCTCGAGTACACGTGGCTGCGCTCGCTCATGGGACGCTACGAGGACTTCTGGGCCGTCACCGAAGCGGCGCTCCGTCACGCCATCCGGCGGCTCGGCCTCACCGCGAGCGACGCCGACGTGACCCGGCTGATGGACGCGTATCTGTCGCTGGCCTGCTTCCCCGACGCCCGCGAGGCGCTCGATCGGCTCCGCGGCCAGCGCCTCGGCATCCTGTCGAACGGATCGCCGAAGATGCTCGCCGCCGCGGTCGCCTCGAGCGGCCTCGGCGACTGTTTCGATGCGGTCCTCTCCGTCGACCGCGCCAAGATCTTCAAGCCGTCGCCGCGCGCCTACGCGATCGGCCCGGACACGCTCGGCATCCCGGCCGGCGAGCTGCTGTTCATCTCGTCGAACGGCTGGGACGTGGCCGGCGCGAAGGCGTTCGGCTACCGCGTCGCGTGGTGCAACCGGATGAACGCGGCCGCCGAAGAGCTCGGCGTGTCCGCGGACCTCGTCATCAGGAGCCTTGCAGAGCTGCCTCGGGAGGGCCTCGCATGAGCCAGTCCACGTGGGGGTTCAGCCAGTGGCTGCTGCTGATCCTGGCGGCCGTGGTGGTGGCGGCGTACTTCGGCGCGCTCGGCAACGTGGTCGACACGCTCGAGGACAAGGTCGAGGTCGTCGAACAGAAGATCAGTCAGAAACTCGAAAAGGGCCAGGCCGGCGTCCGCGCCAAGCTCGACCGCGTCAGCAAGAATCCGAAGATCGAGGAACGTTTCATCGACACGGAGACGGCGTGGGTCGACGCGCTGGTCGTGCTGTCGCTGTTCATCTTCATCACGCCGATCGCGATCATCATGGCGATGATCCTCGTGCTCTTCGTGCTGTCGGCGGTGGCGCACATGCTGCCGCTCCCCGACACCATTCCCCACCGCGCCGTCGTCGTCGTGCTCGCGGTCGGGCTCGCGGTCGGGATCTACGCGTTCAACACCGCGTGGGTGCCGTACATGCAGTACTACGCGGCCTGGGTCGCGCGCGCCTACCTCGTCGTCACCGCCGGGTAGACTCCAGCACGAACGGGAGCCGGAAATCGAGGAGCGCCACGGCTTCGCCGGGGCGCTCCGAGGGTGTGGGGGGTTGGGGGGGCCATTTCGGGGCCCCCCAAGTGGTTATCGCTTGCCGGAGAGCTTCTTCCGCTTCACGTACACCCAGAGCTTCTTCGTCATCTCTGCGGGACCGATCGGCGTCGAGCCGAACACCGACTCGAGGGAATCAGTCGCGCCCTTGAAGCTGATCGAGAAGCCTCCGAACGGCTTCCGTCCGCCCTTCGCCGCTGCTTTCGCCATGTCTTTCCGCCTCCTCGGTGATGTGTAGTGCCGCCCGGACCCTGGGGGGTATTACCACCATACGTACGAGGGGGAGTCAAGAGAAAACCCAACCGCTGGGGGTCTCGGCGGCCTCCGACACGACGGCCGCCGAGTAGAAGGTACCCCCTGGGGGTACTGCGCTAGCGTCGCGTGAACGCGGGCATCACCTCGCGCGCGAACCAGGTGAGCTGTTCCTTGAACTCCTTCGGCGACAGGCCCTCGGCCCAGTGGATCATCATCTGGTCGAGGCCCGGGTACTTCGCTTCGACGGCGCGGATCTCTTCGATGACGTCTTCCGGGCGGCCGACCAGCCACGCCTTCTGCCTGACGCCTTCCGCGAGCGTCGGAATGCGCGCCGGCGCGCCGGGCGTGCCCCACACGCGTCCCTGCTCGTCCGCGTAGCGGACGAAACCGAACGGCGCGAACCACTTGTAGCGCTCGTCGTGCGACGGCTCGAGCCGGCGGACGCCCTCGGCCTGGCTGTCGGCGAGATAGAGACCGACGCCCCAGCAGACGTCTTCGCCGAGCTGCTTCTGTCGGCCGTGGCGTGCGCACGCGTCGCGGTACTGCGTGAGCATCTGCTCGGTGATCGTCTCGCCGTTCAGCGTGACCATCGCTTTGAGATTTTTCTGCGCCATCCAGTCGATCGACTTGCCCGACGCGATCGGCATCCAGATTTCGACGGGGCGGTGGATCGGACGCGGCACGCACGTGAGGTCCCGCAGGCGATAGCCGCGGTAGTCGACGTCCGCGGGAATCGTGTAGTACTTCCCGCGGTGCGAGAACGACTCCTCGTTGAAGCACTTCATCATGACGTCGTACTGTTCTTCGAACAGCTCGCGATTCGCCGCCTGGTCGAGCAGCGGCGCACCGAACGTCTCCACCTCGCGCGTGTGGTAGCCGCGCCCGATGCCCATGATCACGCGGCCGCCGGTGACGATGTCCGCCATGGCGTAGTCTTCGGCGATCCGGATGGGGTGCCACATCGGAAGCACGTTGAACGCGCAGCCGAACTTGAGATGCCGCGTCTGCGTCGCGAGCCACAAGCCGAGCTGGACGAGGTTCGGCAGGACTTCGTACCCCTCACGCTGGAAATGATGCTCGGCGGTCCAGAGGCAGTAGTACCCGAGCTCGTCCATCGCCTGGGCGACGTCGCGCGCCGTCCAGTACACCTCGGCGCACCGTTCGTTCGAATAGCGCCGCTCGTCGGCCGGCGTGCCGCCGAGACCGATGTTGTCGAGCTCGATCTGACCGACGAAGAGCGCGGAGAATTTCGTGATCATCGGGCGACCCATCCACCATCCACGACCATCGTGGTTCCCGTGACGTACCCGGCGGCCTCGCTCGCGAGGAACTGCGCCGCCGCGGCGACCTCCTCCACCGTGCCGCGGCGCCCGGCGGGCACGATCGCGCGAATCGCGGCGTCGTCGCCTCCGATGCCGCGCATCGGGGGCGCGTCGGAGCCGAGCAGCCGCGCCGAATTCGGTCTGAGGCCCGTCGCGATCGGCCCGGGGCAGATCGCGTTGACGGTGATCCCGAGCGGCGCGTACGTGGTCGCCATGCGCTTCGTGAGGCCGACCACGCCGTGCTTCGCGGACACGTACGCGGCGCCGCCGCCGTCACCGACGAGCCCGGCGACGGACGCGATGTTGATGATCCGGCCGCGACCGCGCGGGAGCATCTCGCCGAGCGCGCGCTTCGCGCCGTAGAACGTGCCGGAGAGATCGATCGCGATGACGCGTTCCCACACCGCCGGCGACATCTCGTCGGCCGTCGCGTAGCCGTCGAGAATGCCGGCGGCGTTCACCATCGTGCCGAGCGGCCCGAGCTGCTGGACGGCGGCGCCCACGGTCGCATCGACGTCGGCCCAGCGACTCACGTCGCCTTCGAGGAAGATCGCCCGGCCACCGGCGCGCGCGATCACGTCGACCGTTTCCTTGCCGCCGTCGGACAGCACGTCCATGACGGCGACGGGAGCGCCGCAGCGCGCGAGCCGCTCGGCGATGGCGCGGCCGATGCCGGACCCGCCGCCCGTGACGATGACGCACCCTTCGACGAGCGTTCCAGGATCGAGCGAGCTCATGTGAGAAACTCCGTGACGGCGGCGGCGGCCGCGTCGGGTTGTTCGTGGATGACCATGTGTCCACCGGGCAGCAGGCGGAGCGCCGCGCCCTTGACGCGTCGCTGCCACTCTTCGGCGTACACGAGCGGGTTGGCGCGATCGCTCTCGCCCCACAGCAGCAGCGTCGGCGCGACGATGCGATGCAGACGCCTGGCGAGCCCCCTGTCCGGAATCGGCCACACGAACTTCGCCATGGCCGATCGCCGCTGCAGCGACGCCGCGAGCGCGGGGACGTTGTCCGGATCGGCGTCCGGCGCGCTCGCCCACGCCCGTGCCGCCGGCGAGCTCGGATCGGCCCAGAGCGCCGCGAGCAGCTCTTCGACCGGCAGGATCAGCAGATCCGCGCTCGGCGTCTGGTCGAGCCAGAGCCCGAGCGGCGAGACGAGCACGAGCCGAGCCGGACGGCGCCGAAACACCGCGGCCGTCTCCGCCGCCGCCATGCCGCCGAACCCGTGGCCGACGAGATGCGGATTCGCGAGACCGAGCGCATCGAAGAGCTCGTCGTACGCGAGCGTCAGGTCGTACACGCCATCGAGCGTCTCGACGCCGGACGATCCTGGTGCGCCCGGATGCACCGGCGCGTACACCGTGAAGCGCTCGGCGAGCCGGTCGAGGAACGGCGACCACGGCTCGACCTCGTGAAACGAATGGAAGTACACGAGCGGCGCGCCGCGTCCTGCCGACAGCACGCGGAGCGTGACGACGCCGTCGCGCAACGGGACGAAGTGCTCCTGGGGGGCCCCGACATGGCCCCCCAGACCCCCCACCGCTCCGAGCGACCCGGCGGAGCCGTGTCGCTCGTCGATCTCGCGCCGGCTCACGCCGTCGCTCCCGCCGGCCACCAGCGGTCCGAGTACGCCGGCCACACGTCGCGGACGTGCGGCATGACCTCGCGCGCGAAGAGCTCGATGTTCCGGAGCGTCAGGTCCTTCGGCATCGAGCCGATCTGCATCAGCACCATGAGATGGCCGATGCGGAGGCTCTTCACGCAGTCCAGGAGCTGATCCCGGACCGTCGCCGGGCTCCCGGCGATCACGTAGCCGTTCTCCATGTACTTCGCCCAGTTCAGCTCGGCGCGGATCTTCTTCGCCTTCGCGCCGAACTGCGCGCGCACGCCCGCCCTGATCGTCGCGGGCGTCCGGTAGCCCGGCGGCTCCGCGAAGCCCTCCCAGACGTTCAGACACTTCTGATAGAAGTAGTGCACGTGCGGGAAGTAGAGCTTCTCGGCTTCGGCGTCCGTGTCGGCGACGCACACGAGCTGCAGGAATCCCGCGCGGTACGGATTGTCCTCGACGCCGAGTCCCTCGATCGTCTGCCAGAAGCTGTCCATGATGCCCTTGCCGCGCTTGTAGCCGTAATACGAGAGGTAGCAGTAGACGTAGTCGCGCTTCGCCGTCCACTCGAACGTCTCGAGGCTGCCGCCGCCGGGAATCCACACCGGCGGATGCGGCTTCTGCAGCGGCTGCGGCCAGATGTTCACGTAGCGCGCTTGCGTGTACCTGCCGTTGAACGCGAAGACGTCCGGTCGCGTCCACGCCTGGATGACGAGGTCGTGCGCCTCGTTGTACCGGTCGCGCACCGTCGACGGGTCGATGCCGTACGCGAAGTTCATGTCCATCGGCGTCCCGACGGGAAATCCCGCGACGAGCCGGCCGCCGGACAGCACGTCGAGCATCGCGAATTCCTCGGCGACGCGGATCGGCGGGTTGTACGCGGCGAGGCTGTTGCCGAGGACGACGATCGCCGCCTTCGACGTGCGCCGCGTGAGCGCCGCGGCCATGAGGTTCGGCGACGGCATCAGACCGTACGCGTTGTTGTGGTGCTCGTTGACGCAGAGCCCGTCGAAGCCCTGGCGCTCCGCGAACTCGAGCTCGTCGAGGAACTCGTTGTAGAGCCCGTGCGTCTTCTGCGCGTCGTACAGCTCGTGCGGCACGTCGACCCAGACCGAGCGGTAGCGGTTCTCGAAGTCCGGCGGCAGGAAGCGATACGGCATGAGATGGAACATGCAGATTTTCATGACGGCCTCCAGGTGCGCGCGATGATATCACCGGGCAACGACATGCCAACCCGGCCACGCCTCGTCGCCGGTGCGCGCGTCGAGCGGTCGAAGTGCGTCGGGCCGCACGACGTCGTCACGTTCGACGTGAGCGGCGTGACCGTGTCGTTCCAGGCCGTCGATGTGGACTCGAAGATGAGGCCGTCGCTGTCGCTGCGCGTGCCGTCCGGCGTCGACGTTGCGCTCGAGAGCACCACGGTGCTCGTGAGTCGTCCCGGCGCATCCGAGCAGACGCGCCGGATTCCGAGGGTGCGCGTCTACCGCACGCGCGACGGCCGTGACGAGATCATCGACCTGCCGCCGACGGAACGGATCGCGGGCGCCACGCTGCCGATGCGGCACGCGCCATCGAAGACCTACCATCGCGGCGTGTACGTCGACGTGGACACGCCGCTCGACGTGCCGGACGCGCCGGGCACGACCCTGTCGGTTCGCTATCCGCGCCTCGTCATCAACGGACGGCCGGTCGACATGCCGGCGCTCTCGGTTCGCCGGGCACGCTGGCAGACCGCGTTCATGCCGTTGAACTGCTGACGTGCGCTCCCTTGATCGATGACGCCTTTGGGCGTAGCCTGCCTGCACCAACGCGGGAGCTCGGGCAGACCGGGCTGAGAGGGCGGCTGACGCCGCCGACCGCAGAACCTGCCCTGGTTAATGCCAGCGAAGGGAGACTCGAATGTCTCGTTCCCTACCCTCGTCGCGAAAGATCTACGTCGCCGGCTCGCGCGCGGACCTTCGCGTGCCCGCCCGCGAAGTGCTGCTCTCCGGCGGCAACGCGCCCCTGCGGCTCTACGACACCAGCGGGCCGTACACCGATCCCGACGCGCTCCTCGATCTCAAGCGCGGGCTGCCGCCGATGCGCCTGCCCTGGATCCGCGAGCGCGCGGACGTCGAAGAGCTGAGCGGGCCGTCGTCCGTGTACCGGCGGCAGCGCGAAGAAGATCCGGCGCTCGGCGGCGTCCGGTTCGCGAGCGTGCGCAGGCCGCTGCGCGCCAAGGCCGGCCGGCGCGTCACGCAGATGCACTACGCGCGGCGCGGCGAGATCACGCCGGAGATGGAGTTCGTCGCGCTCCGTGAAGGCGTGAACGCGGAATTCGTCCGCGACGAAGTGGCGCGCGGGCGCGCGATCATTCCGTCCAACGTGAACCATCCCGAGAGCGAGCCGATGATCATCGGCCGCAACTTCCTCGTGAAGATCAACGCCAACATCGGCAACTCGGCCGTCGCGTCGTCGATCGAGGAAGAGGTCGAGAAGATGACGTGGTCGACGCGCTGGGGCGCGGACACCGTCATGGACCTGTCGACGGGGAAGAACATCCACGAGACGCGCGAGTGGATCCTGCGCAACAGCCCCGTGCCGATCGGCACCGTGCCGATCTACCAGGCGCTCGAGAAGGTCGGCGGCCAGGCCGAAGAGCTGACGTGGGAGATCTACCGCGACACGCTGATCGAGCAGGCCGAGCAGGGCGTCGACTACTTCACGATCCACGCCGGCGTCCTGCTGCGGTACGTGCCGCTCACCGCGAAGCGGCTGACCGGCATCGTGTCGCGCGGCGGTTCGATCATGGCGAAGTGGTGCCTCGCGCACCATCAGGAGTCGTTCCTCTACACGCACTTCCGCGAGATCTGCGACATCACGGCGGCGTACGACGTCGCGTTTTCGCTCGGCGACGGCCTGCGGCCCGGCTGCCAGGCCGACGCCAACGACGACGCGCAGTTCGCGGAGCTCGAGACGCTCGGCGAGCTGACGAGCGTCGCGTGGGAGTACGACGCGCAGGTCATGATCGAGGGCCCCGGTCACGTGCCGATGCACCTGATCAAGGAGAACATGGACCGGCAGCTGCGCGTCTGCCACGAGGCGCCGTTCTACACGCTCGGTCCGCTCACGACCGACGTCGCGCCCGGCTACGACCACATCACGTCCGCGATCGGCGCGGCGATGATCGGCTGGTACGGCACCGCGATGCTCTGCTACGTCACGCCGAAGGAGCACCTCGGTCTGCCGAACCGCAAGGACGTCAAGGACGGCGTCATCGCGTACAAGATCGCCGCGCACGCCGCGGACCTCGCGAAGGGCCATCCGCGCGCGCGCGAGTGGGACGACGCGCTGTCGAAGGCGCGGTTCGAGTTCCGCTGGGAGGACCAGTTCAACCTCTCGATGGACCCGGAGACGGCGCGCGAGTTCCACGACGAGACGCTGCCCGCCGACGGCGCCAAGGTCGCGCACTTCTGCTCGATGTGCGGCCCGAAGTTCTGCTCGATGAAGATCACGCAGGACGTGCGCGACTACGCGGCGACGCACGGGATCCCGGAGGAGACGGCGGCCGTCGTGGCGGGCCTCCGCGAGAAGGCCGAGGAGTTCCGCAAGGGCGGCGGCGAGATCTACGTGGCGAAGAGCAACCCCGCGTAGGAGCGCGCGAGGCGCCGAAGCGCGTCGAGCTCGTCCGGCCGCGCGTGACGCGGTCCGTACACTGAATCCATGACTCCCGCGCACGCGTCCGTCATCGGCCGGTCGATTCCCCGCGTCGATGGTCGCTGGACCTGCGCATGCGCAACGCCGTGCAGGAGGGCGATCCGATGCCGAACGACCGCCCGTGGCCGCGCATCGGCCTCCGGGCGTGTCTCGAGAAGCTTCGTGAGCGCCAGCGCCGTACGCGGGACCACCCGCGCGACGGCGTACGGCGCGGGCGCGGCATCGCGATCGGCGGCTGGGTGGGCGGCGTGGAGCCGTCGAGCGCGGTGTGCCGGCTCAACAACGACGGGTCGGTCGCCATCATCGTCGGGTCCGTCGATCTCTCCGGCACGAACACGGGCTTCACGCAGATCGCCGCCGAAGCGTTCGGACTCCCGCTGGACGCCGTGCAGGTCGTGAACGCGGACTCCGCGTCGGCGCCGTACGCGGGCGCGTCCGGCGGCAGCAAGATCACCTACACCGTCGGCGCCGCGGTCAAGCGCGCGGCCGAGGACGCCCGCCAGCAAGTCTTGCGCATCGCGGCGAGCGAGCTCGAGGCCGCCGTCGAGGACCTCGAGAGCGCCGATCGCGCCGTCCGCGTGCGCGGCGTTCCGAACCGCACGCTGCCGATCGCGAAGATCGCGGCGCTCTCGATGTCGTTCGGCGCGAAGCACGAGCCGGTGTACGGCCGCGGCTCGGTGGCGACGGTCGTGCGCGCGCCCGGCTTCGCGGTGCATCTCGCCGACGTCGAGGTCGACCCCGATACGGGACGCGTGACGGTGGTGGACCAGGTCGTGGTGCAGGACGTCGGACGCGCGCTGAACCCGGCGGAGATCGACGGCCAGATCGCGGGAGCGGTCGCGCAGGGCGTCGGCTGGGCGCTGCTCGAGCGCATGGCGTACGACGAGAGCGGCCGGCTGCAGTCGGCGACGCTGATGGACTACGCGCTGCCGCACGTGGCGGAGATGCCGGGCGTCGAATCCGTGCTGGTCGAGGTCCCGTCCGAGCACGGCCCGTTCGGCGCCAAGGGCGTGGGCCTAGCGTCAGGGCGTTCTTCCTGATCACCTGGCTCGTTTCTGCCCGACTCGCCTGAGCGATCCCTCGCCACGGCCGCGGGTAAGTACCCGAAAGTATTAGCACTCGACGCTCGGCACGACGCCTGCTATTCTCCGCCGCCGATGAAGGAATCGAGGAGGCCGTCGATGCCGTTTCCGATCAGGCGTGTGGTCCGGGGGGTTGTCGCTGCCGCGCTCGCGGCGCCGGTGCTGATGCTCAGCGCCGAGCCGTACGTGGAGCTCGGCTCGTCGGTCGCGTCGGCCATCGGCACGGCGTCGTTCAGAGAACGCGGCGGGGAGCGGCAGGACGAGCCGGTCTATCTCGCCGGCGTCACCGAGCTCCTCGACGAAGCGATCGTGAACCGCGGGACCCTCGAGCGCGCGCTCCGCGGCCGGCGGCCCGTGGCGGAATATCGCCAGCACCTCGACGAGTTCCGTGCCGGCCAGCTCGGCTTCCTGCTGAAGCTCGAGCGCCTCGCCGTGCCGGCGCGGCTGATCCCGTTCCACGAACGGCTGCGGGCCGCGACGCTTCGCCAGATCGGGTTCTACGCCGCCTTCGTCAACGCCAAGGCGCGCGACGCGAGCATCGAGCTCGATCAGATGCTCGGTCATCCGGACCTGCACGCCTCGACGGGCGATCTCCAGGCGGCGCTCGATCACCTGCACCGTCTCCATCCCGCGATCGATCATCGCCTCGAAGCGACGATCGAAGGACGTCTCGTCTGGTTCGATGTGATGTGAGCGCGGACGGCTAGAACTGGCCGTGCCGTCCTGCGCCTGACGCGAACCGCCGCGCGCCGTCCGCGCTCTCTCCCGAATCGCGTGTCACCCTGCCGAGCGCGAACTCGTTCGCCATCGCCTCTTCGACGCCGAGCCCGAGCGACTCGTGCGCCGACCGCCGGTCGCTCACGACGCACCGGAACGGGAACGCGGCGATCGTCCGCGCCAGCGCTTCCGCTTCCACGCGCGCCGCGCCCGCCGGCACGACGCGATTCGCGAGCCCCATCGTGAACGCTTCGGCGGCAGCGACCGGGCGGCCGGTGAGGATCATGTCGAGCGCGCGCGACAGCCCGATCAGGCGCGGCAGGCGCACGGTGCCGCCGTCGATGAGCGGCACGCCCCAGCGGCGGCAGAAGACCCCGAACACGGCCGTCTCGGACGCCACGCGCAGATCGCACATGAGCGACAGCTCGAGCCCGCCCGCGACCGCGTAACCCTCCACGGCCGCGATCACCGGCTTCGAGAACGGAATCCGCGACGGGCCCATCGGGCCGTCGCCGTCGGCCTCGACGCGCAGGCCGCGCTCGGTGCCGAAGGATTTCAGATCGGCGCCGGCGCAGAACGTCCCGCCGGCGCCCCACAGCACCGCGACTCTCAGCGCGTCATCGCGCTCGAACGCCCGGAACGCATCCGCGAGCGCACGCGCCGTCGGGCCGTCGACCGCGTTGCGTGCCTCCGGACGCTCGAGAATCACCGTCGCGATCGCGTCCCGCGTCTCGACTCTGACCGTCATGTCGCGCTCCTTCCCGTTGCCCGTTGGCCCATGCGTTGTCACGTCGTTCCGGGGCGGACCACGCGCCGCCCCGGAGGTTTCCATGCCACCTCGAGGTGTGAAGAGCAGGAAGCGCTCGCGGCGGAAGAAGGGCGAGACCAAGAAGAAGAAGGCCGGCGCCCGCAAGAAGAAATAGACGAAGCAGTGAGCCGCTATTCGGGCTGGCCGCCGAGCTCGCCCGGGTCGATGCCGTGCTCGGTCAGCTTCTTGCGCAGGGTGTTCCGGTTGATGCCGAGGATCTGCGCGGCGCGGACCTGGTTGCCGGCGGTCTCGCGGAGGACGGCGCGGAGCAGCGGCTTCTCGACGAGGCCGATCATCAGGTCGTAGAGATTCGCGTTCGAGCGTAACCCGCGGACGCACTCGAGCAGCTTGCGCTCGATGATCTCCTCGAGCGTCGCGTCGACCGCGACCGAGGCCGCCGCCGAGACGGGACCGATCGGCAGGTGCTCCGGCAGGATGACGCCGCCGGTCGCCATGACCATGGCGCGCTGGATCACGTTCTCGAGCTCGCGCACGTTGCCGGGCCACTCGTAGCCGACCAGCCGATCGAGCGCGTCCGGCGCGATGCCCCGTTCGCCGAGCTCCGGGCCGTGCTTGGCGAGCAGGTGCTCGACCAGGAGCGGGATGTCGCGGCGGCGCTCGCGAAGCGGCGGCAGGTTCACCGTGACGACGTTCAGCCGGTAATAGAGGTCCTCGCGGAACCGGCCGTCCTTCATGAGCGCTTCGAGGTCGCGGTTGGTCGCGGCGAGCACGCGGACGTCGATGCGGATCGGCTCGCGGCCGCCGATGCGCTCGATCGTCCGCTCCTGGAGCGCGCGGAGCATCTTCGCCTGCAGCTCGAGCGGCATGTCGCCGACCTCGTCGAGATAGAACGTCCCGCCGTGGGCCAGCTCGAGCTTGCCGAGCTTCCGCTCCTTCGCGTCGGTGAACGCGCCGCGCTCGTGGCCGAACAGCTCGCTCTCGAGCAGCGTGCCGGGGATGGCGGCGCACGACACGGCGACGAACGGCCGGCCGGCGCGGCGGCTGTAGTGATGGACCGCGCGCGCGACGAGCTCCTTGCCCGTGCCGGATTCGCCGCGCAAGAGGACCGTCACGTCGCTCGCCGCGATGCGCCCGATCGTCTTGTAGACGTCCTGCATCCGGGGATGGCGGCCGATGAGCGCGCCGAACTCCCAGACCTCGGAGAGGCCGGTTTTCAGCTGCGCGACCTCCTGCGTCAGCCGTCGCGCCGTCAGCGCGCGCTCGGCGAGCAGCACGACCTCGTCGAGGTCGAACGGCTTGCCGAGATAGTCGTAGGCGCCCCGCTGCATCGCCTGGATCGCGGTGTCCATCGTGCCGTGCGCGGTCATCACGACGACCTGCGCGTCGGGATGGAGCTCGCGGAGCCGCGCGAGGGCGTCGAGGCCGCTCATGCCCGGCATCTTCACGTCGAGGAACACGAGATCGAAGGGGTTGTCCGCGAACGCCTGCAGCGCGGACGGGCCGTCCTCGACCGCGGTCACGTCGTACCCGGCCTGACGGAGGCTGCGCGCGAGCACCCAGCGCAGGTTGTCCTCGTCGTCGGCGATGAGAATCCGCGCGCTCATTTCGCGACCTGCAGGAAGCACGTCACGACCGTGCCGCGCCCTTCCGTGGACTCGACCTGGATGGTGCCGCGATGCTCTTCGACGATGCGGTGGCAGACGGCCAGGCCGAGCCCGAGCCCGCGGTCCTTCGTCGTGAAGAACGGGTCGAAGATCCGCGAGCGCACGTCGGCCGGAATCCCCGCGCCCTCGTCGCCGACCTGCGCCTCGACGAACGTGCGCTGTCCGGTGCCGAGATCGATCTTCCCGAAGAGCGGATGGCGGCTCACGCGCGTCATGAGCGTGAGATGCCCGCCGTTCGGCATCGCGTCGATCGCGTTGCGCACGAGGTTGTGGAAGACCTGCAGCATGAGGTCCTCGTCCCCCGCGATCGGCGGCAGGCTCGGATCGTAACGCCGGACGATGGTCACCCGACGTTCGCGCGCCATCTCCTCCGACAGCACGGCGACGCGCTCGAGGAGCTGGTGCAGGTTCAGCGGCACGAGCCGGAGCTGTACCGGGCGCGCGAGGTCGAGCAGCATCTCGATGATCCGGTTGACGCGGTCGACTTCCTTCGTGAGGACGTCCGTGTACTCGAGCAGCGGAGACTCGGCCCCGAGCTCGCGCGCGAGCAGCTGCACCGCGCCGCGCATGGACCCGAGCGGGTTCCGGATCTCGTGCGCGAGGCCGACGGCCATGCGGCCGGCCGCCGCGAGCGTTTCACCGCGGCGCACCTCCGCTTCGAGCTGGCGGATGCGCGAGACGTCGCGGAGCACCGCGACCGCGGCCTCCACGCGGCCGTCGCGCGCGAAGAGCGGCGCGGTCACGACGCTCACGGGGATGTGCTGGCCTTCGACGGTGTCGATGGCGGCCTCCGGCTCGGAGCGGTGCTCGCCGGTCGCGAGCGTTTCGTCGAGCCGCCGGACGAGCGATGCGGCCGGCGCGACGATCTCTTTCAGGAACCGCCCCGTCGCGCGCCGGGCCGACCGGCCGGTGAGCTCCTCGGCCGCCGCGTTCCAGAACACGACGCGGCCGGACCCGTCGATGGCGATCACGGCGTCCGGGAGGCCCGCGAGAACGGATTCGAAGTTCATGCCGCCAGGCTCAGGTCCGGGATCGCGTTCATTTCCAGTGTCGCGCGCGCGCCCGCCAGGAAACGCGCGGTGCCCGCGGCCGCGATCATCGCGGCGTTGTCGGTGCAGAGGATTCGCGGCGGGACGTGGAGCACGAAGCCGTGCTCGGTCGCCGCCGCGGCGAGCGCCGCGCGCAGCGGGCCGTTCGCGGCCACGCCGCCCGTCAGCACGACGCGCCTCGCGCTGGTGCGGAGCACGGCCTTCACCGTCTTCCCCACCAGCATCTTCACGACCGCCGCCTGGAACGACGCCGCGACGTCGGCCACCCGCTCGTCGGACAGCGTGCCGGCGCGCTTCACGAAGAGCGACACCGACGTCTTGATGCCGCTGAACGAGAAGTCCGGCGCCTGATCCGTCATGTGCGCGAGCGGAAACGAAATCGCCGCGGGGTCGCCGGTCTCGGCCATGCGCTGGATCACCGGCCCGCCCGGAAATCCGAGGCCGAGCAGCTTGGCGACCTTGTCGAACGCTTCACCCGCCGCGTCGTCGCGCGTTTCGCTCACGAGCGTGTACGAGAGGGGCGCGTCCGTGTGATAGAGCGCGGTGTGGCCGCCGGACACGACGAGCGCGACGAACGGGTGCGTCGGCGCGTCGTCGGCCAGGAACGACGCGTAGACGTGACCCTCCAGGTGATTGACGGGCACGAGCGGCCGTCGATGCGCGTACGCCAGCGCCTTCGCCATCGAGCAGCCGACCAGCAGCGAGCCGACGAGGCCCGGGCCCTGCGTGACGGCGACGGCGTCGACGTCAGAGACGCGCATGCCGGCATCCGCGAGCGCCTGTTCGACGACGGGAACGATCATCTCGAGATGCCGGCGCGATGCGAGCTCCGGCACGATGCCGCCGTAGGGCGCATGGATCGCGTCCTGCGAGGCCACCACGCTCGACACGATGCGACGGCCGTCTTCGACCACGGCGGCGGCCGTCTCGTCGCACGAGCTCTCGATCCCGAGGATCCTCAATTGATAAGAATGGGGGGCCCCGAGATGGCCCCCCATACCCCCCAACCCTCGGAGCGCCCCGGGTTCCCCGGGGCGCTCCTCGACATTCGCCTATCGGCTCGTCGCCGTCGGCTGGCTCTGGACTGCGCGCTGCTGCTCCATCACGCGCATGGTCTTGATGACGTCGAGCGCGCGCTGCACCTGGATGTCCTTCTTCAGCTCTTCGATCGGATCCGGCCCGGGCAGCGGGCGGTCCTTCGTCGGGTCCAGCTTCGGCAGCTCGACGACGATGTCCGGCGTGATGCCCTTGCCGTGGATCGAGCGGCCCTTCGGCGTGAAGTACTTCGCCGTGGTGAGTCGCAGGCCGGAGCCGTCGGACAGCGGGATGATCGTCTGCACGGAGCCCTTGCCGAACGTCTGCGTGCCGACCACCATCGCGCGGCCCCAGTCCTGGAGCGCGCCCGCCACGATCTCCGACGCGCTGGCGCTGCCCTGGTTCACGAGGACGACCATCGGCAGCGCGTTGTAGCCCTTCTTCGCGTGCGCCGAGAACCGCATGTTCTGGTTTCGCACGCGGCCCTCGGTGTAGACGACGAGCTTGCCGTCGTCGACGAACTTCTCCGAGACCTCGACGGCCGCGGTCAGCAGACCGCCCGGGTTGTTCCGGAGGTCCAGGATCAGCGACCTCATCCCCGCCTTCGCGAAGCGGTCGAGCGTCTGGTCGAGATCGCTCGGCGTCTGCTCCTGGAACTGGCGGAGCCGGATGTAGAAGATGCCGCCGCCCATGTCGTGGCTGCGCACGGACTGCACGCGGATCTGCTCGCGCGTGATCTCGTAGTCCCTCGGCTCCGTCAGGCCCTCGCGCATGACGCTGATCGTCACCTTCGAGCCCGGCTTGCCGCGCATCCGCTTCACCGCGTCGGGCAGCGACATGTCCTTCGTCACGAGGCCGTCGATCTTCACGATGCGATCGCCCGTGTGCAGGCCGGCGCGGTACGCGGGCGTGCCTTCGATCGGGGCGACCACGGTGAGGATGTCGTCTTTCAGCGTGATCTCGATGCCGAGGCCGCCGAAGCTGCCGGACGTCTCGACCTGCATCTCGCGATAGCTCTCGGGATCCAGGAAGGAGCTGTGGGGGTCGAGGCCGCGGAGGGTGCCCTTGATCGCGCTGTAGATGAGCTCCTTGGGCGGCACCTCGTCCACGTACTGGTTCTGCACGATCGAGAGCACCTCGGTGAACAGGCGGAGCTGTTCGTAGGTCGCGCTCCCGTTCGTGCTCTTGCTCGCAGCGGACCCGCCGAGCGACAGCGTCAACACCACGAGCAGCGAACCGATGACCAACGCCTTCTTCATGGATTCCCCCTGATGCCCCTTCACCGCATCAGCCCCGTTGCCGGAGCCAGTGTTCTGGATCGAGCGGCTTGCCCTGATACCGCACTTCGAAGTACAGCCGGGCGCCCGCGAGCGATCCGGTATCGCCGACGGTTCCGATCCGTTGGCCCTGCTTCACGTCGTCTCCCTCGCGGACCAGGATCTCCGCGACGTGCGCGTACAGCGTGTAGTACTCGTGCCCGTGGTCCAGGATGATCAGGTTACCGTAACCTTTGAACCATCCCGTGTACACGACGTTCCCCGGATACACCGCGAGAACGTCGGTGCCTTCGCTGGCCTCGATGTCGACGCCGTTCCGGAACGTCCGCGTTCCGAACCGGGGATGCACCTGCGCGCCGAAGGCGGTCACGATCCGACCGGCCGTCGGCCACGGCATCCGTCCCCGCAGCGTGCCGAACCCGGTGCCCGGTGGCTCGACGCCACCCTTCGGCGGGGGAATCTTGGCCAGGCGGCGCTGCTTGGCCTGAAGATCGCGGATGAACGCTTCAAGGCGGCGTGACGCCTCGGTGAGCTCGCCGACCATCCGCTCGTGGTAGACGCGTTCGTCACGAACTTTCGCGAGCAGCACGCGACGTTTCCCCGCTTCGCGATCGACTTCCTGCTGTTCGCGCCGGGCGTCCACCCGGAGGCCCGCGAGCTCGGCCTCGCGCGCTTCCTCCCGTGACCGTTTCTCTCCGAGTCGGTCCGAAGTTACACGATACTCTCGAATGATCCGGGCGTCCAGAACGGCGACTCGCGCGAGCTGCCGAACCGTCGCTGCGCGCGCGACCGGATCGTCGGACGACAGGATCAGCGGCAGCGCACCGCCCTGCGCGTGCACCTTGTAGATCGTTCGCAGCCGCTGTGCGAGCGCCTCCTGCTGACTCGTACGGTCGCCCTCGAGCCGCCGGATCTCTCCACGCAGCCCCTGGACGTCGGCCTGAGCGCGCCGGATCTTCCCGTCGAGCTGCTTCACCTCGCGCTGCTTCTCGGCGAGCCGCCGGTCGATCTCCTCGAGCTCCGCGAGCACCGACGTCTCACGGCGGCGTGCTTCCGCGGCCTTCTCGCGCTCGTCCTTCAGCTGGCGCTGCGTTTCCTGGAGTCGCTTCTGCTCCTGCTGCAGCCGATCGTCCTTCTTCGGCGCCTGCGCCGTCGCCGGTGTCATGCCGGCGATGACGGCGAGGGCGGCGAGGATCGCGACGCGCCGGAACGTCATCAGGTGTGGGGCCCCGAAATGGCCCCCCACGCCCCCCAGCGTTCGCAGCGCCCCGGGGAACCCGTGGCGCTTCTCGATCACGCCCGTTTCGCCGATCACCGGCCGGCCCGCGCCAGCCAGCCGCCGAGACCGCCGAGCAGCGTGCCCGTGACGACCAGGGCCGCCAGCTGGACCGGCGGCATGAACGTGAGCTGCGGCAGACCGAGCGTGAGCTCGATCAGGGGCTCGAAGTGCGGCGCGCCGAGACGCCAGGCGCCGACGAGCAGCCCGACCGCGACGACCGCGCCGACGAGGCCCTGCAGCATGCCCTGGAGCAGGAGCGGCAGACGGATCACGAACTCCGGCGCGCCGACGAGCCGCATGATCTCCGTCTCCTGGCGTCGCGCGTGCAGCACGAGCGTCGTCGCCGTCGTCACGGTCAGGATCGCGGCAAGTGCCAGCACGCCGCCGATGCCGAGACCGACGAACGCGAGCAGACGCTGCCACTCGGACAGCCGCTCCACCCAGTCGGCGCTGCCGGCGACCTCTTCGGCCTCGGGAAACTCCGCGAGACGCGCGAGCATCGCGCGCGCCGCTTCCGGCGACGCCGAGGCCGACGCCGCCGGCGCGATCTCGATCGACGCGGACAGCGGATTCGCGCCGAGGTGGTCGACGACCGTGGCGTCCTTGCCGAGCACGCGCTTGAGCGAGGCGAGCGCCTGCGTGCGGCCGACGTACGTCGCGCTCGCGACGCCGGGCACCGCCTGCACGCGCGCGAGCAGCGCCGGCACGCTCGCCGGATCCGGCTCCGACTTGAGATACACGATGACGCGGACGCGGTCGCGCCACTTCGCGACGGCGTCGCCGAGGTTCGACGTCAGCGTCCAGAAGGCGCCGAGCGCGGCGAGCGCGAGCGTGATCAGCAGCATCGCCGACAGCGCGACGCGACCTGCGCGCCGGAGGTCCCGCAGCGCCTCCGCGATGAGGAAGCCGAGCACCGGCTAGCCCTGGTCTTTCACGAGGCGCCCGCCTTCGAGGACGAGCGTGCGGCGTTTGAGCAGCGTGGCCAGGCGCGCCTGGTGCGTCGCGAACAGCACCGTCGTGCCGCTGACCCAGATGTCCTTGATGACGTCGTGGATCTCCGCCGCCATGGCGTCGTCGATGTTGCCCGTCGGCTCGTCGGCGAGCAGCAGCGTCGGCCGGCGCACGATCGCGCGCGCGAGCGCGGCACGCTGCGCTTCGCCCTGCGACAGCTGCGCGGGATACGCCTGCGCGCGCGCCGACAGACCGACGGCGCGCAGCGCGTCGAAGACGCGCGCGGTGATCTCGCTCCTCTGCGTGCCGGTCACACGCAGCACGAACGCGATGTTCTCGTACACCGTGCGGCCCGGCAGCAGCTTCGAGTCCTGGAAGACGATGCCGATGGAACGGCGAAGCGCCGCGACTTCTCTGCGCCGGGCGGAATTCAACTCCTGACCAAGCACGGAGATCTCGCCTTCGCTCGGCACGTCTTCGCGGTAGAGCAGACGGAGGAGGGTGGTCTTGCCGGCGCCGCTGGGACCCGTGAGCACGACGAACTCGCCGCGGGTCACCCTGAACGACACGTCGCTCAAGGCGGGGACCTTCACGGGCCCAACAGAGAAGGTCTTCCAGACGCCCTGAAGCTCAATCATAACGGGCACTTCGATTATAGGTCACCCGGTCACATTTTCGTCAGCTTCTCCTGGACCAGCTGGTTGGCCAGCGCGGGGTTCGCTTTGCCCTGCGTCGCCTTCATCACCTGCCCGACGAGCGCGCCGGCGGCCTTGGCGTTGCCGTTCTTGAAGTCCGCGACGGCCTTGGGGTTCCTGGCGATCACGTCGTCGACGATCGCGCGGATCGCCCCGGCGTCGGCGACCTGGGTGAGACCTTCGCGCTCGACGATCGCCTGGGCGGTGTCGCCCGTCTGGACCATCTTTCCGAAGACGTCCTTGGCGATCTTGCCGCTGATCGTGCCCTCGTCCATCAGGCGGAGCAGACCGGCGAGGTTCGCGGGCGAGACGGGCGAGCGGCGGATCGCATCCTCGTCATCGGCCGCGATCTCACGCAGCAGCTCGGACATCGTCCAGTTCGCGGTCGCCTTCGGCGATGCGCCCGCCGTCACCGCGGCCTCGAAGTACTCGGCGAGCGCGCGGCTCTGCGTCAGCTGGTCGGCGTCGTAGGCGGGCAGCTGGTATTGCGAGACGAACCGCCGGCGCCGTGCGCGTGGCAGCTCCGGGAGTGACGCGCGAATCTCGTCGATCCACCGCGCGTCGAGCGCGAGTGGCGTCAGGTCGGGCTCGGGGAAGTAGCGATAGTCGTGCGCGTATTCTTTCGAGCGCATCGATCGCGTGTGGCCGCGGTCGGCGTCCCACAGCCGCGTCTCCTGCACGATCCGCTCGCCGCGCGAGAGCGCGTCCGCCTGCCGCTTCACCTCGTACTCGAGCGCGCGCTGCACGTTACGGAACGAGTTGAGGTTCTTGATCTCGACCTTCGTTCCGAGCTCGGCCGTGCCCCGCGGTCGGATGGACACGTTGGCGTCGCAGCGCAGCGACCCTTCCTCCATGTTGCCGTCGCAGACGCCGAGATAGACGAGCACCGCGCGGAAGGCCCGCAGGTAGGCCGACGCCTCTTCCGGCGACCGGATATCCGGCTTCGACACCGTTTCCATGAGCGGCATGCCGGCGCGGTTGAAGTCGACCAGGCTCGCCTGCGCGGTCTCGAGCGTGCCCTCGTGCACGAGCTTGCCGACGTCTTCTTCCAGATGCAGCCGCTGGATGCCGATCGTGCGCGGCGTGCCGTCGGCGAGCTCGATGTCGAGATGGCCTTCCTCGGCCAGCGGCTCCTCATACTGGCTGATCTGGAAGTTCTTCGGCATGTCCGGGTAGTAGTAGTGCTTGCGCGCGAACCGGCACGCCGCATTGATGCGGCAGTCGAAGGCAAGCGCCGTACGGACGGCGAACTCGATCGCGCGCCGGTTCACGACCGGCAGCACGCCCGGCATGCCCTGGCAGACGGGGCAGGTCTGCGTGTTCGGCGCCGCGCCGAACGTCGTCGCGCAGCCGCAGAACATCTTCGAGCGCGTCAGGAGCTGGGCATGGACCTCTAGTCCAATGACCGTCTGAAAGATGGTCATTGGACAACGTGGGGGGCCCCGACATGGCCCCCCACCCCCCCAACGCTCGGACGCGCCTCGGCGAAGCCGTGGCGCGCCTCGAACTCACGCTGTCCGGCAGTCATGCGAGCTCCGGCCGGCGCGCGAGCCAGTCGGTTGCCTGCTCGTAGCTGTACGCCGTCCGCAGCACGCGCGCCTCGTCGAAGGGCCGGCCGATGATCTGCAGTCCGATCGGCAACCCGTTGCTGCTGAAGCCGCAGCGCACCGAGATCGCGGGCAGCCCGGCGAGATCGCCGCCGACCGTGTACACGTCGTTCAGGTACATCGCGAGCGGATCTTCCTTCTCGCCGTGCTTGAACGCCACGCTCGGCGTCGTCGGCGCGAGGAGCAGGTCGACGCGCGCGAACGCGGCTTCGAAGTCGCGCTTCACGAGCGTGCGCACCTTCTGGGCGCGCCCGTAGTAGGCGTCGTAATAGCCGGCCGACAGCGCGTAGGTGCCGAGCATGATCCGTCGCTTCACCTCGGCGCCGAAGCCGGCCGCACGCGTGCGGCTCTCCATGTCGATGAGGTCCTTGCCGCCCGGCGCGCGGAGCCCGTACTTCACCCCGTCGTAGCGCGCGAGGTTCGACGACGCTTCGGCGGGCGCGACGATGTAGTACACGGCGAGTCCGTAATCCGTCGTCGGCAGCGACACGTCTTCGAGCGTCGCGCCCAGATCGCGCAGGCGCTCGATCGCGGCGCGCACCGCCCGCTCGATTTCCGGATCGAGGCCTTCGGCGAAGTACTCGCGCGGCACGCCGAGCCGGAGCCCGCGGACGCCCTGGTCGAGGAGCGCCGCATAGTCCGGCACGGGTTCGTCGACGGACGTCGCGTCGTGCGGGTCGACGCCCGCGATCGCCCGGAGCACCAGCGCGCAATCGCGAACGTCGCGCGTGAGCGGGCCGGGATGATCGAGCGAGGACGCGAACGCGATGACGCCGTAGCGCGACACGCGGCCGTACGTCGGCTTGAGACCGACGACGCCGCAGAACGCGCCGGGCTGGCGGATCGATCCGCCGGTGTCCGTGCCGAGCGCGGCCAGGCCGAGCTCTCCGGCGACCGCGGCGGCCGAACCGCCCGACGAGCCGCCGGGCACGCGCGAGAGGTCCCACGGATTGCGCGTCAGCTTGTACGCCGAGTGCTCGGTGGACGAGCCCATCGCGAACTCGTCCATGTTCGTCTTGCCGAGCATCACGGCGCCGGCCGCCTCGAGGCGCGCCACGACCGTCGCGTCGTACGGCGGCACGAAACCCTCGAGGATCTTCGAGCCGCACGTCGTCGGCACGCCACGGGTGCAGAAGACGTCCTTGATCGAGACCGGCGCGCCATCGAGCGGACCGAGCGGGCGTCCGGCGCGATAGCGCTCGTCGGCGGCGCGCGCGGCGGCACGCGCGCGATCGTGCGTCACGGCGAGATAGGCGCCGACGTCGCCGTCGAGACGCTCGATGCGCGACAGATACGCGTCGGCGACGTCGGACGGCTTCACGTCGCCGCGGCGGTAGCGCTCCGTCAGCTCGTGGATCGTCAGCGCGGTGAGCGCGGTCGGCATCAGTCCTCGATGATGCGCGGCACGCGGAAGAATTCGCCGGCGCGGTCCGGCGCATTCGCGAGCGCGTCGCCCTGCGGCATCGACGGCGCCGGCTCGTCGTCGCGCATGACATTCAGGAGCGGCACCGCGTGCGAGGTCGGCTCGACGCCCTCGATGTCGAGCGCCGTCAGCTTGTCGATGTACGCGAGGATCGCGTCGAGCTGGACGCGCATGCGCTCCTTTTCGTCGTCGGACAGGTGCAGGCGGGCAAGGCGCGCGACGTGCTCGACGTCCTGTCTCGTGATCATGGTCAGATCTGCTCCAGCTGCGCGTACTGCATCGACAGACGCTTGCGGCCGACGCTCGCGAAGCCGACCGTGACGATCGTGTCCGCGCCGTCGCGCTCGACGCCGACGACCAGCCCTTCGCCGAACCGCGCGTGACGGACGCGGGCGCCCACCTTGATCGGCCACGACTCGTCCTCGAAGCGCTCGACCGGCGCCGCCGCTTCGAAGTCCGGCGCCCGGCGGACGTTGACGAACTGCAGCTCGGCCTCGGGCATCTCGCGCAGGAAGCGCGACGGCTCGCCGACGCCGTAGCCGTGAATCCGCCGGTGGAGCGCGAACGACAGGTACAGTCGCTCGCGCGCGCGGGTGATGCCGACGTAGCACAGCCGGCGCTCTTCCTCGATCTCCTCCGGGTCGTCCATCGACCGCGCGTGCGGGAAGACGCCTTCCTCGAGCCCGGTCAGGAACACCACCGGGAACTCGAGCCCCTTGGCCGAATGCAGTGTCATGAGCGTGACGCGCGACTCCGCGTCCTTGAGCTCATCGATGTCGCTCATGAGCGCGACGCTGTCGAGGAAGCCTTCGAGCGTTCCGTCCGGCGTCGCGTGGACGTAATCTTCCGCGGCGGCGACGAGCTCTTCCAGGTTCTCGAGCCGCGCCTCCGACTCGGGCGAGCGCTCGTCGACGAGCGATTTCCGGTAACCGGACGCGTTGAGCACGAGATCGATGAACGCGGGCGCCGGCATCGACGGACGATCGGCCGACAGCCGCGTGATCAGCGCGAAGAAGTCTTCGAGCCCGCGACGCGCTTTGCCGCGGACGTCCGGCGGCGGCTTTTCCGCGACTCGCAGCAGCGGTGTCGCGTCGTCCATCGCGACTTCATCGAGCCGCGCGAGGGTCGTCGCGCCGATGCCGCGCGGCGGCGCGCCGATCGCCCGGCGGAACGCCACGTCGTCGTTCGGATTCAGGATCAGGCGCAGGTAGGCCAGCGTGTCCTTGATCTCTTTGCGCTCGTAGAATCGCACGCCGCCGACGATCGTGTACGGGATGCGCGCGCGGCGCAGCGCGTCTTCCACGACGCGGGACTGGGCGTTGGTGCGATAGAAGATCGCGACCCCGTCCCACGGCACGCCTTCGCTTCGGATGGTCAGCGTCGTCCGCGCGACGAAGTTCGCTTCCTCGTGCTCGTCCCACGCCCGATACACGCGCGCGGTGTCGCCTTCGGGGTTCTCCGTCCAGAGCGTCTTGTCCTTGCGCGCGCGGTTGTTGGCGATGACGGCCGCGGCGAGCGACAGGATGCGCTGCGTCGATCGGTAGTTCTGCTCGAGCTTGACGACCTTGGTGTCGGGATAGTCGGCTTCCCAGTCGAGGATGTTGCGGATGTCGGCGCCGCGCCACTTGTACACGCTCTGGTCCGGGTCGCCGACGACCGTGACGTTGCGATGCTCCGACGTGAGCATCCGGATGATCTGGTACTGCGCGCGGTTCGTGTCCTGGTACTCGTCCACGAGCACGTGGCGCCAGAGACCACGGTACCACGCGAGCGTCTCCGGCGACTCGGTGTAGAGCCGCACGGTCTGCAGTAGCAGGTCGTCGAAGTCGACGCCGCCCGTCTCCCGCAGCCGCTTCTCGTAGCGCGAATACACGAGCGCGAGCTTCTGCTCCCAGGGCCCGCGCGCATCGCGGAGCGTGTCCGCGACGCTCAGCATCTGGTTCTTCAGATACGAGATGCGGTGGGCCACGATCGACGGCGTGAAGGCGCGCTCGACCAGCTCACCTTCCTTCATGCATTCCTTCACGAGCGCCTGGCGATCGTCCTCGTCGTAGATCGTGAAGTTCGGCTGCAGCCCGATCGCGCGCCCGTGCTGACGCAGGATGCGCACGCACGCCGAGTGGAACGTCGCGATCAGCGGGGCGCGGATCCCGAGCGGCGCCACGAGCGCATCCACGCGTCGCGCCATCTCGCCCGCCGCCTTGTTCGTGAACGTGACGGCGAGGATGTTACGCGAATGGATGTCGCGCACGCCGACCAGGTGCGCGATGCGATGGGCGATCACGCGCGTCTTGCCGCTGCCGGCGCCGGCGAGGACGAGGAGCGGACCATCGCCGGCGGTCACTGCGTCGCGCTGCGCGGGATTCAGCTCGTCGAGGAGGCGTACGACATCGAAGGGCATCGACGGATTGTAAACCGTTTGAGATGGGGGCCCCGAAATGGCCCCCGAACCCCCGAACGCTCGACCGGCCCCGGGACACCCGGGGCCGGTCTCGATCACCCGCGTCGGCGGCCGTCGCGTTGCGTTTACTCGACCGTGACCGACTTCGCCAGGCGCACCGCGATGTGGTACGCGAGCAGCTGCAGCGGGATCGTCGTGAGGATCGGCAGCAGCAGCTCCGCCGCCAGCGGCACGTCGATGACGTGATCCGCCTTCGAGGCGACCGTCCGGTCCCCCGGGTGAGCGATCGCGATCACCAGGCCGTCGCGCGCGCGCACCTCCTCGATGTTCCCGAGCATGCGGTCGTAGGAGCCGTCGCGCGGCATGAGCGCGACGACCGGCAGCCGGTCCGCGATGAGCGCGATCGGCCCGTGCTTCATCTCGCCGCCGGCGAGCTCACGCGCGAGCGCCGCGATGCGGCCGTCCTGCTCGAGCACCGTCTCGACGAGCCGCGGAATCTCGACGAGGTCGTGGATGTGCTTCTTCACGTCCTCGGCCGTGATGGCGCCACGCTGCCGCCCGAGCCAGAGCGCCAGCAGGTACGTGGACACGATCATCGTCACGAACGCCGTGGTCGACGCCACGCCGATCTCCGGTCCCGCGTGCATGTACAGCACGCCGGTCGCTTCGCGCGCCAGCGCCGAGCCGACGACGTTCGTGATCGTCAGCA
>JACPCW010000003.1 GCA_016184365.1 Candidatus Rokuibacteriota bacterium | reverse complement strand
CGCGATCACGACCCGGGCCTCGACCGAGAGCAGCTCGATCCCGACCAGGGAGACCTTCGCCCAGGCATCGATCACGATGCCCTTGTCCAGGATGCGGTCGACCACCTCCGCCAGGCTGGACGAGTCCGTCGACTTCTGCACCTTCGCCATCGCTCTCCTCCCCCGCTTCGAATGATTTGGCCCCGACTGTCGGCGAGCCGCAGTGGCTTCACCGCACCTGTGCCGCCGTCGCACAACCGCAAACCCGATGCCGGACCGCTCGAAGAATCCCGGTGTGTGAATACCGTCATGCTGGCGCGGCATTGCGCCGCGCGTTCCGATTCGCGGGGTCACGGTCGGATGCGATGGCGGGCGGCTGCGCTCAGGAGGCGTGCCTCGAAGTTAGGGAACCCGATCCCGATCGCGGATCGGGCGGCGATGCGGAGGACGCTATTGCCGGTCGATCGCGTGCCGGGCGAGGTTCCGGATCTCGTCGTGCACGAACGGCTTGCTGACGAAACCGTCGATGACGCCGGCCGCGAGCGCCTCGGCCACGTCGGCGTCGTCGGGATAGTAATAGCCCGAGATCAGGACGATCTTGAGCCCGGGCACGACCTCCTGGATGCGCCGGGCCAGCTCGAGCCCGTCCCCGTCGGGAAGCTTCGCGTCGACGAAGGCAAGCACGAAGCGCTCGCGACCCACGAGCCTGAGCGCGTCGTGGGCGCTGGCGGTCACGAGTGAGAGGATGCCGCTCGCGTCGAGGATGCGCTTGAGGGCCCAGCAGACGTCGGGTTCGTCGTCGACGACGAGCACCGCCGCGCCGCTCTCTGTCACGGCCGCCGACCCGCGTCCAGCAACGGGAGCCTCACCGAGAACGTGCTTCCTTTGCCCTCGCCGCTCTCGACGTCGATGGCTCCGAAGTGCTGCCGGACGATCGAGTAGCAGATGGACAGGCCGAGCCCCGTTCCCCGGCCTACCGGCCTCGTCGTGTAGAACGGGTCGAAGATCTTCCCGATGTCGCCGGCGGGAATCCCGGCACCGGTATCGCCGATCCGGACGATTCCCTCCGAGCCCGTCCGCTCCACGCTGACGCGCAGGAGGCCCCCGGCCGGCATCGCGTCGAAGGCGTTCAGGTGCAGGTTCATGAACACCTGCTGCAGCAGGCTCGGGACGCCACTCACGCGCACGGGCAGGTCCGGCAATTCCACGATCATCTTGACCTGCTGGAGCTTCGCCTGGTTGGCGACCAGGGCCACGGTGTCACCGACGCCGGAGACGAGATCGACGGGCTGCATGTCGGCGTGCGCTCCTGGACGGGCGAATCGCAGGAGGTTCTCGATGATGATCGACGCTCGGCGGATTCCCGCCAGGACCTTCTCCGCGCACTCCTGCCGGACGTCGGCGTCATCGGCGCCGTCCAGGAGGAACTGCGCCGCAGACGAGCTGATCGTCAGAGGATTCCGGATCTCGTGGGCGATCCCTCCGGCAAGAACCCCGAGCGCCGCGAGCTTCTGGGACTGCAGGAGCTGCGCCTCGAACTTGCGCCGCTCCGTCAGATCCCTGCCGACGACCACGATCCCCACGACGCAGCCCGTGTCGTCCTTCATGGTTGAGCCGACCCAGGCGACGGGCACGAGGCGGCCGGCCTCGGTGACGAGATCCCATTCAGCCACCGCGAACCCTCCCCCGCGCCTGGCGCCCGCGAACTCCCTGACCACGGCCGCCCGCTGGACCGCCGAGCACAGATCGGCGAAGAAGCGGCCCCGCACCTCGTCGCGCGTGTACCCGGACACCTTCTCGGCGGCCGCGTTCCACGTCAGGATGCGCCCGTCGGTATCGGTGGAGACGACGACATCGCTCGCGCTTTCCACCACGCTGGCCAGGTGTCGCTCGGCGCGCCGGGCCTCTTCACCGAGACGCACCTGCTCGGTCACGTCCTCGAGCAGGAGCATCACGTGCTCGACCGCACCCTGCCAGGTGAACGGGATGAGGCTGTAGTAGTAGACCCGTGTGGCCAGCCCGGGCGCGCGATAGATCATCCGCTCGCCCCTCGTGGGCTCGGCCAGGTCGAACGCGGTCCGGAGCTTTCGCGCGAGATCCATCTGGTCGCGGATCACCGACGGGAACACGTCGTCGATGCGCTGGCCGACGGTCTCCCCCTCCGATCGGCGCGCCTTCTCGAGAAAGTTGCGGTTGGCGGAGACGACGCGGAACTGTGGATCGATGAGGAGCACGGAGGAAGGAATGGCATCCAGCAGCATCGCGTAGAGCTTGTGGTATCGACCGCTGCCTGGCGCGGCACCGCTCACGGGAACGCGAGACCCGGGAGGCTCAGCCATGTCGGCTCCGATCCCGCTCCAGAACCGCAAAGCTCGAAGGCGGCCAGGGGCCGCTCAGCAGGAGCCGAGCGGGCTCCATCCGCTCGATCCGCCGGAACTCCGCGCGGAAGCGCTCCACCGAGTCCCGCCGGATCAGGAAATGGACCGTCGAGAGGCCGGCGTCGTCACGGTCGTGATCGATCGCGGTGCGCACCGCGAGCCCGCCGAGCGCCTGGCGCACGCGATCCGTCGACACCGCCAGCGCGCATCGTGCCGCCTCCGCGTGCGCGTACCCGGCCGCCCGGCGCGTCAGGTAGCCCCGCCCCGAAGCGCCCGCGACCTCCACGAAGCGCGGGGAACTCGCGGGCGTGCGCTCGAGGGGGAGAAGGACCCGGACTCCCATCTCTGCGCACCCATCGAGTCTGCGGAGGATCGCGCCGTATTCCCCGGCGCGCGCGCGGAGGAGATCGACGACCTCCGCGTCGTCCCGGCACACGTTCCCGTAGCGCATCGGCAGGACCGTCCGCGCCGAGTGGAGTGCCTCCACGACGCGTGAGAAGGACAGCGCGCGCGCCACGCTCGGCGCGAGATCACCCGGCGCGATCGTGGAGACCGCAGCGGCCAAGGTGCCTTCCTCGATCAGGCGCACCGGCGCGCCTGCGACGCCGGCAGGGAGGACCAGCCCCTCGTCGATGTCACCCCGGTCGCGGGCCGCGAAGACGATCCCGTACACGAGCTGCGGCATCAGGAGGGTTCGGACTCGAAGCGCGGGCGGAAGCTGTACGGCGGCCAGGGTCCGGAGAGACCGAGGCTCAGTCCCTGCGCGACGTGGCCGGCGTGGATCGACTCGACCCGGGCCGCAAAGACGTCGCGCTCACTTCGCGGGACCAGGAACGCCCAGTTCGCCACGGGGCGTCCGTCGGCTTCCGACGGCCCGCGGACAACGTCGCGCTCGCGGAACTCCGCCGCATGGTGGAGCAGGTCACCGACGATGACTGTGCACGTGTCGCGCAGCCACGCATCGAGCTTCGGGCCGGCGCCCAGGCGAGCGCTCCGTTCCTGCAAATAGCGGATCCCGGCAGGGGTGGAACGCGACGGATCGGAAGCCACCCCGGTCACGTCGGGCACCTGCGCCTCGGCCGCCCGCCGGTCGAGCGTCACCCTGACGGCCCACTCCTCGTGACGCGCGAACCGATCCAGCGCTCGCGAGATGGCGTCGTGATGCGTCTCGAGCCATGCCGTCAGACGCTCGATCGAGGAGAAGAGGACGGCGAAGGAGGCCGGCACGACGGCGCCGTGGGCCATGACCGCCTCGACCACGGCTTGATGGCGGCAGACCCTGGCCCCGACCCAGGCGAGATCCCCCATGCGGGCCTCCGAGGACGGGCCACAAAAATGGTCGACCCTCACCAGGCTGACCACGGCCACCAGGTCTGCGAACGGAGCCAACTCCACGCGGGACTCCTCGTCGATCCCTGGAGCGTCGATAGCCCGCAGACCGCCGGCGCGGGCGACACAATACAGGTACAGCGCCTGCCGGGCCTCTGATCCGTCGGGCCCGTCACACGTCGCCATGGGAGGCGATCGGCGAGCCAGCCGTCGTTCTGGCGCTTGCCAGCGCGCCGCGGATGACCCGCTGGATCTCCCGGATGTCGAACGGCTTGGTCACGTAGTCGAAGGCGCCGAGCCGCATGGAGGTGCGGACGGTCTCGGCCGACCCGTGCGCCGTGACCATGACGACCGGGAGGTCATCGTCGAGCCTCCGGAGTCGCCGGAGGACCTCGGTGCCGCCCACGTCCGGCAGCCTCAGGTCGAGAAGCACCAGGTCCAGACGCGTCCGGCGCGCGATGGCGAGAGCCTCGACGCCGGTGCGAGCCGAGAGGATCTCGGCCTTCTCGACCGACAAGATCTCTTCGAAGAGCGCGCACATCTCCGGCTCGTCGTCGACGACCAGGATCGCAGGCCGCGGGCAGCTCGGTACAGTCACGGCGATTCCCTCCTGCTGCGACGCGTGTCGCACGACGGCTGGGACACACGTCGCTGCCGCGGAAGGAGGATCTCGAGCACGCCGTTGACGAGGCGCTCACGGGCGCGCTCGAGATCCACGTTCGGCGGTAGGTTGATGACCTCTCTGAACCACTGGTCGCCCCGTCTGGCCTCGAGCATGTAGTGGACCGGAGTCATGCTCAGCGAGATCTCTCCGCGGGTGAATCCTCCCAGGTCCACGACGACCTCCTCCGCCTCGTTGAAGACGTCGACCAGGGGGCCCCGTACGCGCTTGAAGGACGGCAGCGTCTGGTATCGCCACTGGCGGAGCCGCTTCACGGGCGGCGCGGCAGGAGCCTGGCCGGGCCGCCGCCCGTCGCGACTTCGCGCCTCACGCGACACCGCCGCCATCGTGCGCGGGGGAATGCCTCGGATCACCGGGCCGTGCCTCCCGGGTACGACCCGGCGAACTCGGCGCCCTGCGTGGGTCCCTCCTCGACCGCGGCCAGGAGATCGTCGGCCGTGATGCGGAGCGACGCCTCGTCCGGTGCGGCGGCGCCAGCCGCCGTGATCACCCGGCGGACCGCGGCCAGAGCAGCCCGCTGGCAGGCCCCGGCGATGTCAGCACCCGTCATGCCCTCGCTCCGATCGGCCAAGACTTCGATGTCGACCCCGGCGTCCAAGGGCTTGTTCCGGAGGTGGACCGCGAAGATCTCCGACCGCGCCTGCCGATCGGGTGGAGGCATGTCGATGACCGTGTCGAACCGGCCAGGACGGAGAACGGCGGGATCGAGCATGTCGGGGCGGTTGGTGGCCCCGAGCACCAGAACACCCTTCAGTTCCTCCACGCCGTCGAGCTCGGCGAGGAACTGGGCGAGCACGCGCTCCGCGACGTGCGCATCCGACCCGCCCGCCCCTCGGACGGGAATCAGCGCATCCACCTCGTCGAAGAACACGATGCATGGCGCCGCCTGGCGGGCCTTCTTGAAGGTCTCGCGAACGGCGCGCTCCGACTCCCCCACGTACTTGGACAGCAGC
>JACPCW010000041.1 GCA_016184365.1 Candidatus Rokuibacteriota bacterium | reverse complement strand
CGGCAGCCCATGTGCGCTTCGACGACCACCCGGTCGCCGACCTGAAACTCGTCCACGGTGCGTCCGACGGCGACGACGTCGCCGGCGTATTCATGCCCGAAGATGAACTCGCCGTACGGCGGCATCTTCGGCATGCCCTGGTGGACGATTTTCAGATCCGTCCCTCAGATGCCGCAGGCGCGAACACGAACGAGAACGTCCTCATCGCCGGGCACCGGCACGGGCCGCTCGAGCACCTCGAACCGGTGCGGCGCGACGAGGACCGTCGCCTTCATCGTCGTCGGTACAGCCATGAACGGCCTCCTTTCGGGCACGTGGCCGGGAAGATATCACGCCGCCGATGGTAGACTCCGGCCCGATGAGCGCCGGATTCCGTGAGGTGCTGAAACAGCTCGACGACGCCGGCGAGCTGCTGCGACTTCCGAAGACGGTCGACGCGCGGCACGTGTCGGCGCTGATGGCGCAGGCGCCGCAGGCGACCTTCTTCGAGCAGATCGACGGCTATCCCGACTGGAGAATGGCCGGGGCGCTCGTCTCCACGCGGAAGCGACTCGCGCTCGCGATGGGATGTCCGGAAGCGGCGATCGCCACGACGTTCGAGCGCGGCGTCCAGCGGCCGATCGAGCCGCGGCTCGTCGAGCGCGCACCGTGCCAGGAAGTGGTCTGGACGGGCGACGACGTCGATCTCACGCGCATCCCGATCCCGATGATGCACGTCAAGGACGGCGGGCCGTACATCTCGGCCACGGTCGTCGTCGCGAAGGATCCCGAATACGGCCGGAACGTCGGCTCCTACCGCCTGATGTACCGCACGCCGCGCGAGACGGGCATCGATCTCGTCTCGTCCTCCGACATGCGCGTGTACTACCAGCGCGCGCTCGACGCCGGGCGGCCGCTCGAGATCGCCGTCGCCATCGGCACGCACCCGTACGAGCTGCTCGCGGCCTCGTACAAGGCGCCGATCGCCGTCGACGAGTTCGCGATTGCCGGCGGCCTGCACGGCGCGCCGGTGGACCTCGTCCGGTGCCGCACCGTGGACCTCGAGGTGCCGGCGAATGCCGAGCTCGTGCTGGAAGGCGAGCTGCTGCCGATGGGCTGGACGGCGGACGAGGGACCGTTCGGCGAATTCAGCCACATCACCGGTGAGGTGAAGTGGAACCCGATCTTCCGCGTGCGCGCGATCACGCACCGGCGCGATCCGATCTTCTACGTGCTGCAGATGCCGTGGGAGAACGACTGGCTCGCGGCGCCCGTGATCGAGGCCGCCGGGCTGCAGGCGCTGCGCATCGCCAGCGTGGAGCCCGTCGCCATCCGCGCGCCGGTCGGCGGCTGCTGCTACTGGACGCTCGTGGCGTCGATCAAGAAGCGTCCCGGCGAGGGCAAGAACGCGCTGCTGGCGCTCCTGTCGGTCGCCGAGGTGAAGCTCGCCATCGTGACCGACGACGACATCGACATCTACGATCCCGACGATCTCGACTGGGCGATGACGTTCCGCGTCCAGGCCGACCAGGACGTCCTCGTCGTGTCCGGCGCGCGCGGCAAGCACATCGATCCGAGCGTGCGCGCCGCGGCGCTCGGCAAGGGCGGCCTGCCGACCACGGCGAAGCTCGGGATCGACGCCACCATTCCCGAAGGCGTGCCGCGCTCGCATTACGAGCGGCTGCGGTACTTCGCGAAGGACGCGGTGCGCCTCGAGGACTACCGGTGAGCCCGCTCGCGCAGCGGCTCGTCGCGGCGCTTCGTGAGCGCCCGCATCACTTCGGCGAGCTGGTCGAGGCGCACATGGATACCCCGTGGCGCGACCTCCTGCGCGCGTGGGGCGAAGTGCGCGCCGCCGACGTGCTCGGCCGCGACCAGACCGGCCGCTACCTGATCAAGTAACGATCCGATCCGTTGACCCAGCCTCCTGCTACTGGTCTCCAGAACAGCCGAACGCCCCGGATGCCGCAGCGAGCGAAGCGAGCCGCGGTCGGCTGCATCCGGAAGTTCGACGCGTCATTTCTTGGAGACTTGGTCTCGGGCGAGGCTCAGCAGCAGGCGTAGGGCTGTGTTCACCGTCTCGGAATCCTTGAAGACCTCCGCGACATCAGGGTCGAGGAGGACAACGTTGGTGCCCCTGCGATACGCCCCATGATGCCTGCCGCGGACGCCACGAGAGAAGTCATACTCGGCGCGGAGATCGTCCTGATCACGTCTTGGATTCTGACTCATAATCTCGTCGTTCCTTGGGAGTCGCCTCCCGTGCGCTGATGATCCGGATTCGGGAACCACGTTCGGTGTAGGACACGACCAGTAGCCGGTCCGCCTCTGATCGACCGAGACTCAGGAATCGGAACTCGCCGTCCGAATGATCGGGATCCGGGATCGTGACCTCGAGAGGATCCGCGAAGATGGTTTGCGCTTCGCTGAAGGCGACACCGTGTGTCGACATACCGGCCCGCGAAGCCGTTTACGGCCGCTCGGACTTGCTTTGGTGTCTTGCTCCTGATGGCTTCAACCGGCACCGGTATACCTCGACGCCGAACGTTCAGGCTAGTCGTGATATACCGCGACGGCTCGCCGTATATTCCGTCTCCTCCACCACTATCGCTTCGCCTTCGCCGTCTGCACCATGAGGTCGTAGACCTCCTTCACCTGCGGCTGCGACGCCACCACCTCGTCGCCCACCGTCGACAGCCGCTTGATCAGCTCCGCCTGGTCCGCCGGCGGCAGCTTGATCAGCTCGCCCCCCTTCTCGACCCAGAGCTTCCGGCCCTTCTCGTTGAAGTCGACCGTCCAGTCGAAGAGCTCCTTCTGGACCGCCTCGCCTTCCTCCACCAGGATCTTCTGCAGATCGGCGGGCAGCTTCTCGTACCAGGCCTTCGACACCATCGCGATCGAGGTCACGATGGCGTCGTGCGTCTCGGTGACGGATTTCAGGATGTCGTAGTACTTGAACGTGGTGAAGATCGTGATGCCCGTGCGGTTGCCGTCGATGGCGCCGCGCTGGAGCGCCGGGAACACCTCGTTCAGCGGCATCGGCGCCGCCGTGGCGCCGAGCCGCGCGAGCGGCACGGTCTGCATCGGCGAGGCGAACACGCGGATCTTCAGGCCCTTGAAGTCGTCGAGCTTCCGGATCGGCTTGCGCGTCGCGTACGACGTGGGCCCGTAGACGATGAGGGACACGCCCTTCATCCCCTTCGCCTCGCCGAGCGCCATCACGGTGTCCCGGAACTTCTTCTCGCCGATGGCGCGGTAGGCGTGCTCCATGTCGGCGAAGATCCCGGGCGCGGCCAGGACCTGGAAGCGCGCATCGTGGCCCACGACGAACTCCGGCGGGCCGATCCACGCCTCGAGGGTGCCGAGCTGCAGGCCCTCGATCATGCGCGGGATCGACCCGATCTGGCTCGCCGGGTAGATCTCGACCTTGATCCGCCCGCCGGCGCGCTTCTCGACGCGGGCGCCCCAGCGCTTCTGCCACTCGTGCTGGACGTCGTTGATCGTGGCATTGCCGATCTTCAGCGTGAAGGACGGCGCCGTCTGCGCCGTCGTCGGTCCCGTCGCCCCGGCCACCGCCACGATCGCCAGGACTGCCATCGCGCCATTCCGCCAGGTCCGCCGTGTGAGCGTCATCGGTTCCTCCGTGTTGCGGTTCGAGTTCGCATCAGCGCACGAAGCGCGTGAGGTACAGCGACAGCCACGGCACGTAGGTCACGAGCATCAGCGCCGCCACCTGGATCGCGATGAACGGCGCCAGGCCGCGCGCGATCCGCGCCATGGGCGCCTTGAAGAGCGCCTGGCTCACGAACACGTTCAGACCGAACGGCGGCGTGAACATGCCGATCGACAGGTTCACGGTCAGGATGATGCCGAAGTGGATCAGGTCCATGCCGATCGCGCTCGCGATCGGGACGAGCAGCGGCGTCAGCACGAGCGTGGCCGACGTCGGATCGATGAGGCAGCCGACGACCAGGAGGCAGACGTTGATCGCGACGAGCATGAGCCACGGCGGCGCGTCGAGCGCCTGGATGACCCCGACGACGGTCTGCGGCACGCCACTGATCGTGAGCAGCCACGAGAACACGCCGGCGGCGGCCACGATGATCATGATCTGCGCGGTCAGGAACACGGAGCTGACGGCGATGTCCCACAGTCGCGCCCACGTGATGTCACGGTAGACGTACCGGGTCACGAGGACGCCGTAGACGCCGGCGATCCCTGCGGCCTCGGTCGGCGTGCAGACGCCCGTGTAGATGCTGCCGAGGATCACCACCGGCGCGCCGAGGGCCCACACGCCGTCGCGCGTGGCCCGCCAGAACCCCTCCCAGCGAAACCCCTCGCCGCGCGCCAGGCCGGTGCGGTGCGCGTAGACGACGATGTACGTCGCGGTCATGAGACCGATCAGCAATCCCGGGAAGACGCCGCCGATGAACAGCGCGGCGACGGACTGCTCGGCCGCCGCGCCGTAGAGGATCATGAGGATGCTCGGCGGGATGATGCTGGCGACGGCGCCCGACGAGGTGACGAGCCCGAGCGCGAACTTCTCCTCGTAGCCGCCGGCCCGCAGCGCCGGGTACATGATCCGTCCGACGGCGGCCACCGTCGCGGGACTCGATCCGGAGATGGCGCCGAAGAACTCGCACGTGCCGACGGTCGTCAGCGCGAGGCTGCCGCGGACGCCGCCGAACATCGACTGGATCCAGCGGATGAGCCGGTCCGAGATCCCGCCCTGTCCCATCACCTCGCCCGCGAAGATGAAGAACGGCACGGCGAGCAGCGCGAACTTGTCGATGCTGCCGAACATGGTCTGGGGCACGACGGTGAACGGCACGTTGACGAAGAAGGCCAGCACCACGATGACGGTGACGAGCAGGATCAGGAAGACCGGCAGGCCCAGGGCGAGCAGCGTGAACGGGATGAGCGCCAGAGCCCACCCCACGAGCTAGCCGCCGTCCTCGGTCGTGGAGCGCACGAACGCGCGGAACCGCCAGATCAGCAGCGCCACGATCAGCGCGAAGCTGACCGGGAGGGCGCCGTAGGGAATCACCATCGGGACCTCGGCGACGACGCTCGTCTGACCGGTCGACGCGACGAGGGCGACGACCCGCGCCGACTGGACGAGCACGAAGAGGCCGGCGGCGAGGAACGCGAGCGTCGAGATCAGGTTCAGCCAGCGGCGCACGCGCGGCGAGCTCAGCTGGTAGAGGGCGTCCATGCGGAGATGCGCGTTCTCCCACGTGACCAGCGCCGCGCCGAGCATGACGCACCAGATCATGATGAAGACCAGGATCTCTTCCGCCCAGATGATCGGCTTCCAGAAGACGTAGCGTCCGATCACGTTGGCGAAGTTGATCCCGACGCCGGCGAGGATCAGGCTGCCGAGCACCGCGCGGATCACCCACAGGATGACCGCCACCGGACGCGGCGGCGTCATCCGGTCGCGGTCCGGCGGTCCCAGAGCGTGGCCAGGGCCTCACGATCCACCTTGCCGTTGGCGTTCTTCGGAATCGCCGCCGCGACGACGATCGCGGCCGGCACCTTGAAGGCCACGAGCCTGGTCCGGCAATGCTCGAGGAGCGTCGCCTCCTCGGCGCTTCGCCCGGGCCGGAGGGCGACGAAGCCGACGGGCACCTCGCCGTAGATCCCGTCCTTCACGCCGAGCGTGGCGGCCTCGGCGACGTCGGCATGCTCGAGCAGGCAGTTCGTGATCTCGAGCGACGCGATGTTGACGCCGCCCTTGATGATGATGTCCTTCTTGCGCCCGGTGATGTAGACGTAACCGTCTTCGTCGCGCTTTGCGAGATCGCCGTTGCGGAACCCGTCCTGAGGTATCGGCACGAGCGTGTTCGGCCCCTGCCAGTAGGCCGACGCGAGCTGCCGCCCGGTGACGACCATCTCGCCTTCCTCGCCGGCCGGTAACTCGTGGCCGGCGTCGTCGAGGATGCGCACGCGCATGTTGAGCGTCGGCCGCCCGATCGAGCCGAGCTTCCGCTCGCGCGGGGAGTTGCCGCACATGAAGCCGGTCTCGGTGCCGCCGGCGAGCTGGACGATCGGGATGCCGTAGGTCTTCTCGAACTCCAGGTGCTTCTCCACGGACAGCGGCGCCGTGCTCGACGTCATGAAGCGGAGCTTCGGCAGATCGGCCTTCGTGATCGCGACGGGCCGGGCCAGCAGCATGTTGATGACGGTCGGGATGCCGACCGAGACGGTGACGCCGTAGTCACGCAGCCAGTCGAAGAGCCGCGCCTGGGAGAACTTCCGCGCGAGGACGAGCGTGGCGCCGGTCAGCATCGTCGGGCCGATGGACAGGATCTGCGGAGACGACCAGCTGAAGTGCCGGTAGTCGAGCACCGTGTCGGCCTCGGTGATCTCGAGACGATCGGTCGGCGACTCGCTCATCGCGTAATACGCCTCGTGCGTCCAGATGGCGCCCTTCGGCGCATCGGTGGTTCCGGACGTGTAGTTGATCAGCGACCAGTCGGTCCGCGCGGGCCGCGTGCCGAGCGGGGCATCCGGGGCGTGGCGGAGCCGCGCGAAGAGCTCGGGGAGATCGTCGCCGCGGAAGACGAGCTTCGGCTCCACCTCGCGCAGGATCTGGCCGACGTGCCGTTCCCGGATCTCGACGTTGATCGGATTGGCGATCACGCCGCTCCGCAGCGCGCCCCAGAAGACGACGAGCGGCTCGATGCCGTTGTCCGCCAGCACGGAGATCCGGTCGCCGGCCCGCACGCCCTCGGCGGCCAGGAAGTGGGCGAACCGCCGGCTCAGCGCCTCGAACTCGCCGAACGTGATCCGCGCGCCCTGGTCGGGACTCTCGATGAAGACCTTGTCCGGCCGGCGGCGCGCGTGCTCCTCCAGGAGCGTGTTCGGATCGGTATACGCACTCGAGGCCACTCAGATGCCCCGGTCGGCCAGGAACTTCGCGTAGTCGCGCTGTCCTTCCTTCGCTCGGCGGATCTGGTCGGGCGAGTAGAACTTCGCGAGGTCGACGACCTCGACGTTGTAGCGCGCGCGCTCGAACGCGTCCTTGTAGATGAAGGGCCGCGTGGCGTCGATGCCCATCGCGCCGGCGAACCGGATGTTGGCCTGCGTCCACTGGCGCTCGCCGGCCGACGCGCGCTCGGCCGGCTGGAACGTCTGGCCGAAACCGCCCTCGGCGATCGTCATGATGTCTTCCTTCGGGTTCACGCGCGTCGTCATCGCCCACAGGATGTCTTCGATGTTGTAGATGTCGACGTCCTCGTCGACGACGATGCCGAGCCGGGCGCCGAGCGAGATCGACAGCGCCGCGGTCAGGATGTTGCGGTGCAGGCCCTCGTCGCGCGCGCGCCGCTTGCGCACCTGGAAGATGACGCCGCCCCAGTCGGTCATGCCCATGGGGATGTGCGTGTCGATGCACAGGCCGGGCACGATGCGCTCGGCCAGCTCGAGGAAGCAGGCCTCGCGCATGAGCCCGTCGATGAAGTGCTCGTCCATGCCGTGGACGATGAGCCCGTAGTAGAGCGGCCGGTCCGCCCGGTGCGTGATCGCCGTCGCCTGGAACTTGTACGTGCGGTACGCCTTGCCCATGTAGCCCGACCACTCCGGGTGGAAGGGATGCACGCCCTGCTCGTCTTCCTTCTCCGCGATCGGGCTCTCCCACACCTTCTGCGTCGTGTCGAGGTAGCCCTCGATCACGTACTCGGCGTTCGCGATCGACCAGGCGTCCTGCGTGCGCGCCTTCACGACTTCGACCGGATAGCCCTGGAGCGCGCCGGCCACGCCGAGCTCGTCGCAGCCGCGCGGCAGGATCACGTACGTGAAGCCCGCGCCGGCCATCGCCGTGCAGGCGGGCGGGATGCCGATGTTGATCGTCACGGGGATCGGGCCCTTGCGGAACCAGTGCGTCGCGACCTGGTCCATGTGCGAGCCCGGCGAGATCTGGAAGCTGGAGAAATCGGGCCCGCGGAAGTTCATGCGGTTGTAGCCGATGTGCGAGCCGCCCCAGAAGTACGGGCCGCGCACGACGGTGGTGCCGGCGCCGAGCGTGCGGCCGGGATCGGTCTCGGCGTGCGAGATCATCGGCACGACGTCCCACACGTCGAAGTTCTTCGTCAGCACCACTTCCTGGCAGACCCCGTCCTTCACCTCGACGGGGGGGATCGGATTGCGGAGCGCCTCGGCCGCGCGGAACTTGAACTTCTTCGGATCCTCGACGCCGAACAGGCGCGACACACGCTCGCCGCTCGCGAAGATGTTGTTGCAGATGCGCGCGTTCGGATAGCCCTTCACCTCGTTGAAGAGCAGCGCGGCGCCGCCGTCGAAGTGCTTCTGGATCGCCGCGACCTCGAGATGGGGATCGACCTCGACGTCGGTGGTGACGAGCTCGCCGATCGCGTCGAGGTACTCGAGAGTCGAGCGCAGGCTCGAGACGTCTTTCTTCATCGGGCATCCTCCGTGGGCTGACCCAGTCGCGTCGGCTGCGATACTGCGGCGAGGGTGACGCCGCGTCAAGGCGCGACGGCGGGCTATAATCCGGCGCACCGAGCGAGGGAACGATGGACACCGGACTCCGCGGCAAAGTCGCGATGGTCTCCGGCGCGAGCAAGGGCATCGGCCGCGCCGTGGCGGAGAAGCTCGCCGCCGAGGGCGCGAGCCTCTCCCTCTGCGCGCGCGGCGCGGAGCTGCTCGCCGGCGTCGCGCGCGCGATCGAAGACAAGCACGGCGTCGCGTGTCTGCCGGTCACCGCGGATCTGAGCCGCGCCGAGGACATTCAGAACTGGACGCGCGCCACCATCGACCGTTTCGGCGGCGTCGACGTCCTCGTCAACAACGCCGGCGCGGCGCAGGGCGGCCCGTTCCTCGACCTGCCCGATCAGGCCTGGCTCGACAGCTGGCATCTGAAGCTCTTCGGCTACATCCGCGTCGCGCGCGAGGTGTTTCCGCATCTGGTGCGGCGCGGCGGCGGGCGCATCGTGAACGTCATCGGCATCGCCGGCGTGCAGCCGATGGAGAACTACATGATCGGCGGCGCGGCGAATGCCGCGCTGCTGAACTTCACGAAGGCGCTCGCCGACGAAGGCGCGCCGCACGGCATCCTCGTCACCGGCGTGAACCCCGGCGGCATTCGCACCGAGCGCTGGGACGGCATGCTCGCGAAGTGGGGCGCGACGAAGGGCGTCGCGCCGCAGGAGGCGGAGCGGGAGATCATGAAGGGCGTTCCGCTCAAGCGCCCCGGCACGCCGGAGGAAGTCGCGAACCTCGTCGTCTTCCTCGCCTCCGATCTGTCCACGTACATCACCGGCACGACCATCGCCATCGACGGCGGCATGACGCGCACGATCTTCTGACAAAGGAGCGAACCCATGAAGCGACGGCACTTCCTGACAGCGACGGTGGTTGGTGGCACGGCCGTGACACTCGGTGGGCCGGTCTTCCTGCGCCGCGCATACGCGCAGAACCCGATCAAGATCGGCTTGCCGACGGTGCTCTCCGGCGGCAACGCGCAGTACGGCATCCAGGCCAAGCGGGCGTGCGAGCTCTTCGCGAAGGACAACAAGGGCAAGGGCATCCTCGGCCGGCCCGTGGAGTTCATCTACGAGGACACGGCCGCCGATCCCGCGACGGCGGTGCGCAAGGCGCAGAAGCTCGTCGAGAAGGACGGCGTGAAGTTCCTGACGGGCACGGTGCTGTCGTCGGAGGCGCTTGCCGTCTCCGCGAAGTGTCCCGAATGGAAGGTGCTCCTGATGTCGACGATCAACGGCGCCGGCGCCCTGACCGCGAAGTCGTACAACCGCTACTTCTTCCGCATCAACACGAGCGGGCCCATGGGCGCGCGCGCGGTGAGCCTCTATCTCGCGGAGTCGTCGATGAAGCGCTTCTTCGCGCTCGGCAGCGACTACGCGTGGGGCCGTGACAGCGTGCAGTCGTTCACCGCCCAGATCACGGCGGCAAAGAAGGAAGTCGTCGCCAAGGACTACCCGCCCGTCGGCACCAAGGACTTCGCGAGCTACATCGGCAAGATCAAGCAGTCGAAGGCCGACGGCGTGTACCTCGTGCTGCCCGGCCAGGACGCCACGATCTTCCTCAAGCAGGCCCACCAGTTCGGCGTCACCCGCGAGATCAAGCCGATCATGGAGATCGTCGAGCTCGAGAACATGAAGGCGGTCGGCGACGCCATGGAAGGCACGATCGGCAGCAGCCGCTATCCGTTCACCGTCGACACGCCGAAGAACAAGGCCTTCGTGAAGCGCTTCCACGAGATGCACAACGTCTACCCCGACATGTTCGACGGCGAGACGTACGAGGGCCTCGAGTGGCTCGCGCAGGTCATCACGAAGGCGGGCAGCGACGACGTCGAGAAAGTCATCGAAGCGTGGGAGGACTCGAAGTACGACGGGCTCGAGGGGCCGTTCTTCATGCGGAAGTGCGATCACCAGGCGGTGCAGCCGGGCTTCGCGGTCCAGGCCGTGAAGGACCCGAAGTACCCGCACCTCATCCCGAAGATCCTCGCGACGTATCCCGGCGACAAGGTCACGCCCAAGTGCCGGACGGAGGAGTTCGCGTAGCGGACTCGTGTCCGTCGCCAACGTCGTCGAGCAGCTGCTGAACGCGCTCGCCCTGGCCGGGCTCCTGTTCCTGGTCTCCGCCGGGCTGTCGCTCGTGTTCGGCATCCTGCGCGTCGTGAACTTCGCGCACGGCGTGTTCTACATGCTCGGCGCCTATTTCGGCGTCACCTCCGTCGCCGTCACCGGCTGGTTCTGGCCGTCGCTGCTGCTCGTGCCGCCGGTGGTCGGCGTCGTGGGCGCGATGCTCGAAGCGTCCACGCTCCGCTTCATCTACCGCCGCCCGCCGATCTACCAGCTCCTGCTGACGTTCGGGCTCGCGCTCATCCTCGAGGAGAGCGTCCGCGTCGTCTACGGGCCGACGGCGCTGGGCGTCGAGCCACCGGCGCTGCTCCAGGGCGCGGTCGAGATCGCCGGCACGTTCTATCCGCGCTACCGGCTGTTCCTGGTCGTCCTCGGTCTCGCCGTCGGCGCCGTCGTGTGGCTCCTGCTCACGAAGACGCGGACGGGCCTCGTCATCCGTGCCGTCGCACAGAACAGCGAGATGGCCGACTGTCTCGGCGCCGACGTGACGCGCGTCCGCACGCTCGTGTTCGGTGCGGCCTGCGCGCTCGCGGGCCTCGGCGGCGTCGCGGCCGCGCCGATGACGACGGCGTACCTCGGCATGGGCATCTCCGTCATCGTCGACGCCTTCGTCGTCGTCGTCATCGGCGGGCTCGGCAGCATTCCCGGGTCCATGGCGGGCAGCCTCATCGTGGGCGCCGCGCAGACCTGGGGCGCGTTCTACCTGCCGGAGACAGCGATGGTGATCATGTATGCGGTCATGGGCGCGATCCTGATCTTCCGGCCGTGGGGTCTCTTCGGAGAGGAGGAGTGAGGGGGCGCTGGCTCGGAGCCCTGGCGCTCGTCGCGCTCGCCGTCGCGCCGTGGGCGCTCGCGCGGCATCAGCTGTCGCTCCTCACCGATCTCCTGATCTTCGGACTCTTCGCGCTGTCGCTGGACCTGATCATGGGCTACACGGGCATGGTGTCGTTCGGCCACGCCGCGTATTTCGGACTCGGCGCGTACGGCAGCGCGCTCGTGCTCATTCACTTCGAGCAGCCGATTCCGGTCGCGCTGCTCGCGGGCGCGCTGCTCGCCGGCGTCATCGCGGTGCCCGTCGGATGGTTCTCCACGCGCGCGCGGGAGATCTACTTCGCGATGCTGACGCTCGCGTTCGCGCAGCTGCTCTACACCGTCGCCTACAAGTGGCGCGATCTGACCGGCGGCTCGGACGGCATCGCCGGCGTCCCCAAGACCACGCTCTACTGGGGCGGTCCCAGCGTGGCCGGGCCGCACGCGTTCTACGCCGTCGTCGCCGTCAGCGTGGTGCTCTCGCTCATCGTCTGCCGCGCGCTCGTCGCGTCGCCGTTCGGTCGCGCGCTTCAGGCGATCCGCGAGAACGAGCGCCGGTTCATCTCCCTGGGCCGCGACCCGCGGGTGTTCAAGCTCACCGTCTTCGTCATCGCCGCGACGTTCGCCGGACTCGCGGGGGCGCTGTTCGCTCCGTTCCGCGGCTTCGCGTCGCCGGAGGTGATGTTCTGGGTGCTGTCGGGCCAGGGCCTGATGATGGTGATCACGGGCGGCATCGGCACGCTCGTCGGTCCGATCATCGGCGCGATGGTGTTCATCCTCATCCAGGAGATCCTGTCGAGCTACACCGAGCACTGGATGATCTTCACGGGCGCGATCTTCGTGCTGATGGTCATCTTCCTGCCGGGCGGGCTCGTGGGCACGGCCCGGCGTCTCGCCACGCGGGCGTGATGATCACGCGGCTCATCGAGGCGGGCGGCGGCTCCGCCGACGACCGCCGAACGTCGGGGGTCTGGGGGCCATGTCGGGGCCCCCAGCATGATCAATGACGGCGCTGCTCGAGACGCGAGAGCTCGGTCGCGCGTTCGGCGCGCTCCAGGCCGTGACGGACGTGACGCTCGCCGTGGAGCCGGGCGAGCTCCGCGCCATCATCGGTCCGAACGGCGCGGGCAAGACGACGCTGTTCCATCTGATCTCGGGATTGCTCCCGCCGTCCGCTGGGCGCGTCGTCTTCCGCGGAGAAGACGTCACCGCGCTCGGCGCGCCCGCGCGCTGCCGGCGCGGGCTGTCGCGCACGTTCCAGATCACGAGCATCTTTCCCGAGCTGTCGGTGCTCGAGAACGTCCGCATCGCGGTGCAGCTGAAGGCGGGCGGCAACTTCCGCCTGCTCGGCGGCCGCGCGCAGCTCGACGCGAGCGAGCGCCGGGCGCGCGAGAGCCTGGCGTTCCTCGGTCTCGAGGGGCGTGCGGACGAGCTCGCGTCCACCCTGCCCCACGGCGATCAGCGGCTGCTCGAAATCGCGATGGCGGTCGCGCAGGAGCCGGAGCTGCTCCTGCTCGACGAGCCGACGCAGGGACTGTCACCGGAGGACACCACGGCGACGGTCGGCGTGATCCGCCAGATCGCGAAGGCCCGCCACCTCACGATCCTGCTCGTCGAGCACGACATGGACGTGGTGTTCGACCTGGCCGACCGGATCACCGTGCTGCACTTCGGCCGGGTGATCGCGGAGGGAGCGCCGTCGGACATCCGCGCGAACGCCGAAGTTCAGCAGGCGTATCTGGGAACGGTCGCGTGACGACTGAATTGCTCGCGGTCGACGGGCTCGAGACGTTCTACGGCAAGAGTCACGTCCTGCGCGGCGTGTCGTTCACGGTGCGGCGCGGCGAGACGACGGTGCTCCTGGGCCGCAACGGCGCGGGCAAGACGACGACGCTGCGCTCGATCATGGGGCTGACGCCGCCGCGCGCCGGCACCGTGCGCTTCAAGGGCGACGACATCACGGGCCAGGCGCCGCATCGCGTGTTCCATCGCGGCGTCGGCTACGTGCCGGAGGGCCGGCAGATCTTTCCGCATCTGGACGTCGGTGAAAACCTGCGTCTGGGTGAGCGCGCGACCGGCGACGGCGGCTGGACGCGCGAGCGGATCTTCGAGTACTTCCCGGTCCTGCGCGAGCGCTGGGAGCAGCGCGGGCGCAGTCTGTCGGGCGGCGAGCAGCAGATGCTGGCGATCGCCCGCGCGCTCGCGGGCAACCCGGATCTGCTGATGCTCGACGAGCCGTCGCAGGGCCTGGCGCCGATGCTCGTGCGCGAGGTGCAGACGATCATGGCGCGGCTCCGCGGCGAGGGCGTGACGATCCTGCTGGTCGAGCAGAACGCGCGCATGGCGCTGGCGGTCAGCGATCAGGTGCTCGTGCTGAGCAAGGGCGCGATCGTCTTCGCGGGGCCGACGGCGGAGTTCCACCGGCACGAGCAGGAGCTGAAGGGCCGCTATCTGTCGGTGTAGCGACGTGACGCGACGGGTGATCTTTCTCGACATCGACGGCGTGCTGGCCCCGATCCGCCGGTGGGATCGGTACGGGGACCTGGACCCCGCGTGCATGCAGGTCCTGAACGAGATCGTGGCGCGCGGCGGAGCCGATGTCGTCGTTTCGTCCACCTGGCGGTACGGCAAGACGGTCGCCGAGCTGCAGAAGATGCTGGAAGCCGAGGGGTTCGCGGGGTGCGTTCTGGACACGACCCCGACCGGCATGCCGGGCGCCGGCCGGGGAGAGGAGATCGCCGCCTGGCTCGCGGAGCATGCCGTCGGCGGCTACGTGATCATCGACGATCACGCCGACATGGGCGAGCTCCGCAGCCATCTCGTTCAGACACATCCGGCGCACGGGCTACAACCAGCCGACGCGCCGCGAGCCATCGCGATGCTCACGAGCCCCTGTCGCCGGACGACGATCTGACCGGCAGCAACACGGCCTCCGTCAACGTGTCGCGCTGCCCGCCATCGTGTCGTCGACGCGCGATGCACGCCCTCCCGCGCCCGCGCGCAAGTGCCGAATCCGCAACGCCGCGGCTGGTCTGGCATTCGCCTTGCCGGATGAATGTGTCGGAGGAGCGACGCATGCGCACACGACGACTCGCGCTCTCCATCCTCGTCGGCATCATCACGATTATCCCGGCGCCGTACCGCACCGAGGAGGCGACCGTCGCGGCGTCGCTCGTGGCGCAGGGTCGATAGCGCATGACGCCGCGGACGCTCGCCGTCGTCGGAAACGCGTCGATCTTGATCCGCGCCGGGCGGTCATCCGCGCCCGCACGACACCGCCAGCTCGTGCAGGCGGCCGGCCTCGTGGGCACGCCGGAGGAGGCGGCCGCGCGTCGCCGGGCGTCTGCGCGGATCGCGCACACGAGCTTCCCGGGGGCCGTGCTCCAGTCCTGTCCGTCGATGCTCGCAGTCTCGGAGCTCGCGGGTGTCACGTGGCGCGACAGCGGATCGCCGCCACGACTCGCCCGCAGTGTCGAGGGAACCGGTGTGGCGACATCATCGCGCCCGGGGCGCCGTCGAGCTTCGCGCGCATCGTGAGCGCCTGGTCACGCGAGCGCGGCATGCCGTGGGCGCACCTCGCGATCGCAGCCGTCGCGCTGCTCGGTATCAGCCTTCCCGGCACCGCGGCCGCAGGCACCGTAGGCAGTCCGCGCGGCAAGGCCTGCCTGCGGCTGCCCGACAACCCGAACGTCCTGCGGGCGAAAGCCGGTCACCTCCGGCGCGACAACGTCGCTGCACGTCGGGAGGGTCTGTCATGGCTGCGCGACCTCGTGCGCGTGCAGCGCTTCACGAAGTGGCGGATCCTCATTCGGCTCGCACCCGAGACGAAGACGTATCACGTCGCCGGCGTCGCGCCGCAGCTCCGGGTGACGCGGCCGTGGACGAAGCGGTTCATCGAGGAGTTCAGCCGCGCGTTCCACGACCGGTTCCGCACGCGGCTGAAGATCACCAGCCTCACCCGCACCGCCGTCGCGCAACGGGCACTGCGTCGTGCGAACGGCAACGCGGCGCCTGCGGACGGGCACATACGCTCGACGCACCTCACCGGCGCCTCCGTCGACATTTCCAAGCGGCCGCTCCGCGATCAGGAGCTCCGCTGGATCCGTGCGGCTCTGCAGCGCCTCGTCGCACGGCGCCTGCTGTCGGCGACCGAGGAGTTCAGACAGCCGCACTTCCATGTGCTCGTCTTCCGGGCGTACGACGATGCGCCCCGCGGCCGGCTCCTCGCATCGCTTCCCGGTTGCGCGCTGCCGTGAGCGTCCGCGTGGGTCGTCTGCTCTGCACGCTGGTGCTGGCGCTGTCGGCTGAGATGTCGGTGGGAGACTTCGTCGCCGTTCAGCGACTCACCGATCATCAGCGGCGGGAGCGCTTCGGCCTGCCGAAGACGTGCGCGCCGATGATCATCGGCCTGCGCGGTACGCGTGGCATGGTGCACGTCCTGGTGACGTGCGCCGACGCGACACGGCACCGCGAGTCCGCGACACCGCGTGACTCGGGCCTCCGCGGCGGACGTTGACCGGTCTCAGGCCGCCTGGACCGAGCGAGGCGGGGTCGTCCAGGCGACGCGCCGCGAAGCGCTCATGTGAGCCACGCGACGAGCTCCATGAATCCGAGGACCGCGAAGCCGCCTGCACCGAGCATCAGTGCCACGACCGGTCCCTCGTACGGATCCGGAATCTTCGTCTCACGTCTCCTGTGCGAACAGTCAGCGCTCGCTACGTGCAGCGGCCCCGTACCGGCGCGCCCCGAGGTGGAGGCAAGCCACGCTGCGTCAGCAACAGACCCACGACACGCCGGCGAAGCCGCTGCACGATCCGTGACGCCCCACAGCGTTGGATGCCATCACAGAGGGCAACGGCGATGCCAGACTCGTCGGCGCGACGAAATCGCGGCTCGGCGGGCGATTACGCGCGCGGCGACCCCGCGACGCAAGGGATGGGGCGCGACCGCCTGTCGTGAGGACGACATCGTGTCAGCCCACGCGACGGTCACGCGGCGTCCGCCGGCAGCCATACGCTGACCACCGCGCCCCAGCCGTCGGCTTCGCCGACCTCGATCCGTCCGTGGTGCTCCTTGACGATGTCGCGGCAGATCGTCAGCCCCAGACCGGTGCCGTGGCCCGGCGGCTTCGTGGTGAAGAACGGCTCGAAGACGCGCGCGCGCACGTCTTCGGGAATTCCCGAGCCGGTATCGCGTACGACGAGGCATACGCCCGCACGATCGCCGTCGGATGCGACCGCCGCCGTGACCTCCACGACCCCGTCGTCCGACGTGGCCTCGACCGCGTTCACCACCAGATTGATGAGCAACTGCTGCAGCTGGTTCGGATCGGCGAGGACCGGGGGTAGCGTCGTCGGCAGCGCCGCGCCGAGCGTCACATGCCGGCGGCGCGCGGCGTGCCGCAGAAGCGGCAGCAGGCGGTCGAGCACCGCGGCGACGTCGACACGCTCGACCTTCGGAACGTCGGGGCGCACGGTGTCGAGCAGCGACCGGATGATGCCTGCGATACGGTCGATCTGCCCGACGATCACGCTGAGCTCCTGCCGTCGTCCATCGTCAGCGGGCAGGCTGTGGAGCAGGACTTCGGCTCGGCCCGAGATGATGTTGAGCGGCGTGCCGACCTCGTGGGCGAGCGCGGTGGCCAGACGACCGGCGACGGCCAGCGTCTGGGCGTGCCGCACCTGCCGTTCGAGCTCGATCGCGCGCTCCGACTCTTCCACGAGCCTCGAGTGCGCCGCGTCGAGCTGCTCGGCCATCGTGTTGAATGCGGCGGCCACGCGGCCGAGCTCGTCCGCACGCTCGATGGCCAGCGGCGGTCCGGTCTCGCCCTGCCCGAGGCGGCGAATGCCCTCCATGAGCCGCGTGAGCGGACGCAGCACCTGCCGCTGCAGCATGAGACCGGTCAGGAGCGCGACGGACACGAGCAGGGTGCTCAGTCGGATCACGACGTCCCAGGCGGCCGCGCGCACGCGTCCCTCGACGGCCGACGCGAGCTGCACGATCTCGAGCGCGCCCTCGATCTCGCCAGCGTCGGCGCGCACGGGCACGACGTAGTACAGCACCGGCTGGGTGCCGCGGCGCAGATAGAACCACTCCGGCCACCCGGTGTGCAGCACGCGGCGAACCGACTCTTCGGGAATCTGCTCGCCGATCGAGAGCGAATTCGACACGAGCGTCGTCCGCAGTTCGCGGTCGAAGATGCGGATCCGATCGATCTCGTCCTGGCCCTCGACGATCTCGGCGAGCAGCCTCCGGACGTCGGAGATTTGCCGATCGCGGATCGCGTTCTCGACCGTGATCTGGATCGCCTTCGCCGTGAGCCCCATCAGGCGCCGGTTGTCGGCGAGCAGATCGGCCTGCTCGGTGCGCAGCCGGATCACGCCGTACACGCCGACGACCAGCACGAGCGGGATGGTGATGACGAGGATCAGCCGAACGCGCAATCCCACGGCCCGCCGCCTCCGCGCCACCTCCGTCACGCGCGCCCGGCGACGACCGCCGCCGGCGCCGGGATGCGCGCCAGCTCGCCGAGCAGGAGCCCCGCCCAGCGGTAGACGTTGTGCTCGCGCACTCGCTGCCGCATGCGGACCATGCGCGCCCGGCGTTCGGCCGCGCCTGGCGCCGCGACGACCCGGACGGTCAGGCGCACCGGCGTGTCGCGGCGCGCATGCGGTCCATCAGGCGGCAGACATCTTCAGGCCGCCGCAGTCGGCGTGGCCGAGCGTCCGTTGCTCCAGGAACGCGCCGACCTCCTGCGGGCCGTGAACGACCGTCCCGCATTTCGCGCACGTTCGGCCGCTCTGTTCCCACGCCCCGTAACAGAGCCCGCATATGAACGTACCGCCATGACCGGGCACCCGGAACGCGCCCTTTCGCGCCTCGCGACCACAGATCTGACACGATCTTTTCCCAAAGCCGAACATCCGTGGCTCCCGTCTCGCGTCATCGCGCGGTCGACCTATCGGCGCCGCTCGACGTCGATGTTGTACATGTGCACCGCAGCGAGCGTGTCGAGAATCGTGTCGACGCGGAACGGTTTCTCCAGATAGCTGAAGGCACCGCGCCGTGCCGCTTCCTCGGCGACCGGACGGCCGCCAAAGGCCGTGACGAAGATCACCGGCACCGCCGGAAGGCGCTGGCGCAGCATCGGGAGCAGGTCGAGCCCGTTGGGTCCGGGCATCTCCTTGTCGAGCACCACGGCATCGAACGATTCCTGCTCGACGAGCGCCGGCAGTCCCGTCCCGTCCGGGCGCTCGATGACGCGATGCCCGGCGCGCTCGAGCACGTCGCGCAGCAGCGCCCGCATCGCGGCATCGTCCTCGATGATCAGTACGGTCATCCTGTTCTCCGTCGTTGCTGCGGCCGGGGTCGGTTCGATCGGGTTCGAGATGCGCGCCGCAAGGTATGCCACGGTTCCTCCCGCTCGACCGGCTCTCTGCAAGTCACTCGGTTCCGGGCACCAGCACGCTGCGAGACCAGCAACGGAAGTGCCAGACGTCCCCGAACGCGCCGGGGCGCGCATGCACGCGATGTTAGTCGTCACGCCGCCAGGGCGCGGACGACATGTCGTCGTCACGACGACATCATGTCGGTCGGCGCGGAACGGCGAATCACCCTCGAGGCCGCGTGCTCCGGCGCCATCGCGACCTGCGCCTCACGGCTTCGCAGGATTGGCCGTGGCACGGTCATTGCCGCCGTTCTGGCGCGTCCCTATGGCCGACCTGTTCAGGGAAGACCTCGCTGCACTCGCGCTGACGATGGGCACGTCCATCGCGGAGTCCGGGCTTCGCATCCTGCTCGTGCTCACCGGCGGTTTCGTCGCGGTGCGCTGCCTCCGCGTCGGCGTTCGACGGCTCGAGGAACTCCTCGTCCGCGCCGGCGAGAAAACCGAGCCCGTTCGTGGTGCGACGCGGAAGCGCGTCGCGACGCTGACGGGGTTGCTGCTGACGCTCAGTCGCGTGGTGATCGGCGTGATCGTCGCGATCATCTGCCTCGATCAGCTCGGCCTCGATGTCACGCCGATCATCGCCGGCGCCGGCATCGTCGGCCTGGCCGTCGGGTTCGGCGCTCAAAACCTCGTCCGCGACGTCATCAGCGGCTTCTTCATCGTGCTCGAGAATCAGGTGCGCGTCGGTGACGTCGCCGTCGTGAACGGCACGGGGGGCCTCGTCGAAGCGATCACGTTCCGCACCATCGTGCTGCGCGACCTCGCCGGCGTCGTCCACGTCGTGCCGAACGGTGCGATCGCCACGCTGGCGAACATGACGATGGGATGGTCCGGCTACGTCATCGACGTCGGCGTGGCTTACAAGGAAGATACGGACCGGGTCGTGGAGGTCATGACGAACGTCGCCGAGGAGCTACGGAAGGATCCGCCGTTCGGCGAATGGATCCTCGAACCGATCGAGATCTTCGGCGTCGACGATTTCAAGGCGTCCGAGGTGACCATCAAGGCGCGGCTGAAGACCGTCCCGATCCAGCAGTGGAACGTCGGACGCGAGTACCGTCGCCGGCTGAAAAAAGCCTTCGACGCGCACGGCATCGAGATCCCGTTCCCGCATCGCTCGCTCCACATCGGCGCGGCGAGCGCGCCGCTGGAGGTGATGCTGAAGTCCGCGCCGGCGCTCGACGATCACCGCTGACCGATGGTCACGGGCCCGGCGCCGCCGCGGCGCGCCGCTTCCTCGACCGCCCGGCATCTCCTTGTCGAGCACGACAGCATCGAACTACGCGCACGCCAGGCCGTCGCGTACGCGTACCTCGCTGACTTGGGACCGACGCAACGCCGCCACGCACAGGGGGAGCGCGGCTGGCTCGGAACCGAACGGTCAGTTGAGCGGCAGCTTCGAGGCGCCGAGCGGGCGGCTTCCCGCCGAGCGGGGCTTGCTGCAGCTCAGCCGCCTGGGCTGAGACTCGCGGTCAGAGCCGCTCTTCCGCCTCGTGCTCACGGTTCAGGTCGTCGACGAGGCGGTTCATGCGCGCCCGGACGCCGTCTTACCGGCAACGCGGACCGGTCGCACATCGAGTGCTCCGTGCGGACTCGACATCGTGTCGCGAACGCGACATCGTGACGCCACGGGGGACGCCGGCTCCGTCCAGAAAGACAGCCAGTATCGACGCATGGTGCCCAGCGAGGCGTGGTACGCGGGTTGCCTGAATTTCCGACATGGACCGCGCAATCCTGCACGATGCGGCGCGACGCAAGATCTCGGACGGCCGGCTGCCGCGCAGCCGGCCATTCCGGTCGTTGACAAGCCGCGGGGTCGGCGCAGCCTGCGCGGTGTGCGACGCCGTCATCTCCCGGCGGCAGCACGAAATCGAGCTGCTCTTCATGGACTCGTCGCGCCGACCCGACACGCTTCGGTTTCACCCCGTCTGCCTCGAGGCGTGGCGAGTCGTCCGCGACGCTGCTGCCTGACGCGGGCAAACATCAGCTCGACGAGCGCCGCGTGGATTTCGAACTGCTGCCGGAGGATTCGACGCCGTGTTCGATGTTCGAGACGCTCAGTCCAGTCGACCGAACCGGACGATCATCCGGCGTACGACCTCCAGCAGATCCGTCGCGACGGTGAACCACTCCCCGACCGGCGTCGGCCCGTGATGCTTCACACAGATCTCGAAGCCCACGGTGGGGTCGACTCCTGCGCCGCCAGCTCCATCTCGAGGATCATCCAGATCGCCATGAGCACGCCCGACTCGCCCGCGTGCGTGGTCGCCTTGTCCGGCGTCACCAGCGCGCGACGCTCGCTCCGCAGGCCCGGCACGATACCGGGAAACGGCGGCGGCGTCACAGATTGCGGGCGCGCCGGCGCAGCTCGAACTTCTGGATCTTGCCGGTCGCCGTCGGCGGCGGCGGACCGAAGACGACCGTGCGCGGCACCGCGAAATGGGGCAGGTGCTCGCGCGCGAACGCGATGAGCTCGTCCGCCGTCACCGAGGCGTCGGGGCGCA
>JACPCW010000040.1 GCA_016184365.1 Candidatus Rokuibacteriota bacterium | reverse complement strand
GCCGTCGGCCGCACGCCCCTCGTGAAGCTCGCGCGCGTCACGGCGGGCGTCACGCCGCCCGTGTATCTCAAGATCGAGTGGTATGGACCGAGCGGCAGCCTGAAGGACCGGATCTACCTGCACATGTTCGAGCAGGCCGAGGCGCGCAGCGAGCTCAAGCCTGGCATGCGCGTCCTCGAATGCTCGACCGGCAACGCCGGCATCGCCTGCGCGTTCGTATCGGCGGTGAAGGGGTACCCCTGCACGATCGTGATGCCCGTCGGCATGAGCGACGAGCGGAAGAAGATCATGCGCGCGTACGGCGCCGACCTCGTCTTCACGCCCGGCGGTGAAAGCGACGTCGATCTGTCGCTCGCGAAGCTCGACGAGATTCGCGCGGGCGATCCCGCCGGCTACTGGGTGCCCGGGCAGTTCACGAACCGCGACAACATCGCCGCGCACTACCGCACGACGGGCCCGGAGATCTGGGAGCAGTGCGGCGGCCGCGTCGGCGCGTTCATCGACGCGCAGGGCAGCGGCGGCACGCTGACCGGCGTCGGGCGCTTCCTCCGCGAGCACGACGACCGCGTGCGTCTGTATGCCGTCGAGCCCGAGGAATGCGCGCTGCTCGCGCGCCGGCAGTGGGGCCCGCACGGCATCGAGGGCATCGGCGACGGCTTCATCCCCGAGAACCTCGACGTCGCGCAGCTCTCCGGCGTGATCACGACGACGACGGCGGAATCCATCGCGATGGCGCGACGGCTCGCCGCGGAGGAAGGCATCTTCTGCGGCATCTCGACGGGGTGCAACGTCGCGGCGGCGCTCAAGCTTGCGCGCCATCGTCCCGAGCTCGTCTCGATCGTCACGATGGCGAACGACACCGGCCAGCGGTACTTCACGACGGCGCTGTGCGGCGAAGACAAGCACGTCGACGTCCCCGAGCGCGAGCACCCGATGGACCCGCGGACGCGCGCGGAGCTCGATCGGCATCAGTCGCGCTGGGAGATCCTCACGTGAACCGGGAGCGCGAGTTCGACTTCGTCGCCGCGCGCCGGCGGCTCGAAGCGAAGCCGAAGTCGGCCGGCGAGAAGCTGACGAGCGTCGAGGACGCGGCGTCCCGCGTGACGGACGGCGCGATCGTCGCCGTCGGCGGCTGCCTGTTCTCGCGGACGCCGATGGCGCTCGTGCGCGAAATCCTGCGTCAGCGGCGCAGCGGCATGACGCTCGTCCGCAACCTCATGTGCACCGAGGGCGAGTTCATGATGGTCGCCGGCGCCGTCGAGCGCGTCATGACCGCGTGGATGTCGATCGGCCTGCCGTGGGGCGTGTCGAAGATCATGCGCGAGTACGTCGAGTCCGGAAAGGTGGCCTTCGAGGAGTGGAGCCACCTCGGGCTCGGTCTGCGGTATCGCGCGGCCGCGATGGGACTCCCGTTCCTCCCGGCGCTGACGATGGTCGGCTCGGATCTGGCGCGCGTCACCGAGCTCAAGACGGTGCAGGACCCGTACACCGGCATGTCGCTCGCGGCGATCCCCGCCCTGTACCCGGACGTGGCGATCCTTCACGTGCACCGCGCCGACCGCTTCGGCAACTGCCAGATCGACGGCTATCCGCACATGGATGCGGACATCGCGCGCGCCGCGGGCACGGTGCTGGTGACGACGGAAGAGATCATCGGGGAAGACGCAGTCCGGACGTACCCCGACCGGACCGTGATTCCGGGCTTTCTCGTGGACGCGCTCGTCGTCGTGCCGTTCGGCTCGTTCCCGCACGAATGCTACGGCCTCTACGAGGCCGACTACGATCACTTCCAGGAGTACACGGACGGGATCAACGCCCGCGGGTCGGCGTCCGTCGCGGAGTACCTCGAGCGCTACGTCTATGGACCGGCGACGTTCGGCGAGTACCTCGAGCTCTTCGGCGGCGAGCGCCTCGCGCGGCAGCAGCGCTCGGCGCGGGCGCTGACCCGATGACGCGGCAGCGCGGCGAGATAGAGGAGCGCCACGGGTTCCCCGGGGCGCTCCGAAGGCGGGGGGGTGGGGGGGGCCATGTCGGGGCCCCCCACTTCGAATGACATTCACGCCGGCCGAGCTGCTCGCCGTCATGGGGTCGCGCCAGCTGCGCGACGACACGACCGTCTTCGCCGGCGTCGGCGTTCCGCTGCTGGCCGCGGCGCTCGCGCAGCAGCGGCACGCGCCGAATCTCACGATGGTCATCGAAGGCGGCATCATCGGACCGCGCATCAAGCCGGGGAAGCTCCCGATCTCCACGAACGAGATGCGCGCCGGCCATCGCGCGACGATGCTCCCGGGCATCACGGACACGTTCCTGTTCGCGCAGCGCGGCTTCCTCGATTACGGCTTCATGGGCGGCGCGCAGATCGACCAGTACGGCAACGTGAACACCACGGTCGTCGGACCCGACTACGCCCGGCCGAAGGTGCGGCTGCCCGGCACCGGCGGCGCCAACGACATCGCGTCGCTCTGCCGCGAGGTCATCATCCTCACCTTCCACGAGAAGCGGCGCTTCGTCCCGCGCGTCGACTTCGTGACGAGCCCCGCCTGGCTCCAGGGCGACGACAGCCGCGCGCGCGCCGGTCTCTACTTCGGCGGCGTGTCGAAGGTGGTCACGACGCTCGGCGTCTTCGGCTTCCATCCCGAGAACCGCCGCATGCGCGTGGAGGCGCTTCATCCGGGCGTGACGCTCGACCAGGTCCGGGAGCAGACCGGCTTTCCGATGCTCGTCGCCGACCGCGTGGAGACGACGGCGCCGCCGGTGGCCGACGAGCTCGAGATCCTGCGCGCGACCGACCCCGAACGACGCTTCCTCGCCTGACAGGACCAGATCCGCATGACGACGTTCGGCCTCGCGATCAAGAACTTCGTCGGTCCCACGGAAACGCCCGACATCGACGCGCTCTACCGGTACGCCGCGCGCGCCGAGGAGCTCGGGTTCGAGTCGCTGTGGGCGTGGGACCACGTGATCCTCGGCGTGGAGCCGGCCTTCCCGATCCTCGACGCGATCGGCACGCTCACCGCGATCGCGGCGCGGACGTCGACGATCAAGCTCGGCACCGGCGTCCTGGTGCTCCCGCTCCGCAACCCGACGGTGGCCGCCAAGGCGATCGGCACGCTCGACGTGATCTCGAAGGGCCGGCTCGTGCTCGGCGTCGCGGCGGGATGGTACGCGCGGGAGTTCGACGCGGTCGGCGTGCCGTTCAGGCAGCGCGGTCGTCTCTTCGAGCGGAACTTCGAGATCCTCACGCGTCTGTGGTCGGAGGATCGCGTGACGCTCCAGGCCGACGAGTTCAACCTGCGCGAGGCCGTGATGCGCCCGAAGCCCGTGCAGCGGCCGCGGCCGCCGATCCTCATCGGCGGCTACGTCGACGCCGTGCTGAAGCGGGTCGCGACGAAGGGCGACGGGTGGCTGACATACTTCTACACGCCCGAGAGCTACACGCGCTCGTGGGACAAGATCCTCGGCTTCGCGCGCGAGGCCGGCCGGGATCCGACGACGCTCGGCGGGACGAACCAGCTCGCCATCCTCGTCGGCCGCTCGCGCGCGGAGACCGAAGAGCCGATGCGGCAGTGGCTCCAGACCGAATGGGACGTGGCCGCGTGGAGCGAGTCGACGATCGAGCACGCGATCCGGGGCAGCGTCGACGAGTGCGTCGAGCAGCTGCGCGCCCACGTCGCGACCGGCGTCGACCGGATCATCCTCATCCCGTACCGGTACGACCCGGCGCAGGTCGAGACCATCGCCCGGGAGATCCTGCCGCGCCTGCGGTGACGGCATGAGGCGAGGTCGAGGAGCGCCACGGGTTTCCCGGGGCGCTCCGAGCGCTGGGGGTCTGGGGGCCATTTCGGGGCCCCCAGCTCAAAGATCGTTCGAGCGGGTCCTGGCGCCGGAACCCGGGCGCACCGCGCTCCTCGTCGTCGACATGCAGCGCGGGTTCGTCGATCCCGGCGAGGCGATGGAAGTGCCGCCGGCGCGCGAGATGGTGCCGCGGGTGCGCGCGCTGATCGACGCGTTCCGCGCGAAGCGTCAGCCGGTCGTCTTCACCGAGTTCCTCTACTCGGAGCGCGTGCCGCTCCTCGTCGGCCGGCTGCATCCGGAGCACCGGCCCGCGCCGCCCAGCGCGCCGCGCGGCGTCGGCCTGCCGTCGTCGTCGTGCCTGGAGGGCGATCCGAGCGCCGTCACCGTCGCCGCGCTCGCCCCGGGCCCGGACGAGCTCGTCGTGCGCAAGCACTGGTACGACGCCTTCGCGGGCACCGCGCTCGACGGCGCGCTCCGGGCGCGCGGCATCACGTCGCTCGTCGTCACGGGCACCATGACCGACATCTGCGTGCTGGCGACCGTGGTCGGCGCGTTCAATCACGAGTACCGCGTCACCGTCGTCGAGGACTGCGTCGCCACGCTGTGGCCGGAGATCCAGCGCGCGACGCTCGACATCATCGGCCGGGCCTTCGGGCGCGTCGTGCCGGCCGGGGACGTCGTCGAATGGCTCGGCCGTACAATGCCTTCGGAGGAACCGAGGAATGCGTGAGCCCCTGACCTTCTCCGGCGTGATGCCCGCGAACATCCTGCCGTTCACGGCGGATCTGGCGATCGACGAGCGCGCGTACCGCGCGCACCTCCGCTGGCTCACCGACACGTCGGGCGTCACGGGCATCGTGGCGAACGGGCATGCGTCCGAGGTGTCGTCGCTCGCGCGCGACGAGCGCAGGCGGTCGCTGGCGATCGCGCTCGACGAGATCGCGGGCAAGGTCCCTGTCGTGGCCGGCGTGTACTCCGACGGCACGGCCGAAGCGGTCGATCTCGCGCGTGACGCGAAGGCCGCGGGGGCGGCCGGCGTGCTCGTGTTCCCGCCGACGCTCTTCATGTGGGGCGCCCAGGTGAAGCCCGACATGGCGGTGCGGCATTTCTCCGAGATCGCCGACAAGGCCGATCTGCCGATCGTCGTGTTCGAGTACCCGCCCGCCTCGGGGATCGGCTACACGCCGGAGACGCTCGCGCGGCTCGCGGAGATTCCGCGGGTCGTCGCCGTGAAGGACTGGTCGAACGAGATCGTCGCGTTCGAGCGAAATCTGAGATTGCTCAGGTCCACGGGACGTCCGGTCGCGATGCTCTCCGCGTTCACCATGTCCCTGATGGCCACCTTCCTCCTCGGCGCGGACGGTGCGATCTCCGGGATGGGCAGCGTGACGGCCGACCTCCAGGCCGAGCTCTTCGCCGCTTGCGCCAAGGGTGACCTCGATGGCGCGCGCGCGATCAACGACCGGCTCGATCCGCTCGTCCGCGTGTTCTACGCGCCGCCGTTCGTCGACATGCACAACCGGATGAAGGAAGCGCTCGTCCTCCTCGGGCGCATTCCCGCCGCGTACGTCCGGCCTCCGCTCACGCCCGTGAGCGACGCCGAGCGGGCCGCCATTCGCCGCGCGCTCGTCGCGGCGGGACTCCTCGCCTGAGGGAACCCGCGCGAATCGTCCTGAGTTGCTTGCATAACCCCATGCTTCTCGTGTAGATAGGGGCACATTTTCCTTCCGGCCGGTCTCCGAGGTCGGCCCGTGGACTCGCGGAAGCGCACTCTTATGAGGAGGTCTTTCACATGGCGAATCGCTTGACCGAACGCTGGCATGACGAACCGTGGGCCCGTAACGAAGAGTTCTGGTACAGCGGCAAGACGACGCGGCGGCGCTTCATCGGCCTCACGGCCGCGGCCGCCGGCGCGCTCGGCGCGACGACGTTCGTCCCGGCTCCCTGGCGCGAAGCGTTCGGCCAGGCCAAGCCCTTCAAGATCGGGGTGCTGCAGCCGCTGACCGGCGCCGCGGCCGCGGGCGGCAAGACCGCGCTCGTCGGCACGCAGCTGGCCGCGAACCGGATCAACAAGTCCGGTGGCATCAACGGCCGCCCGGTCGAGTTGGTGATCGCCGACTACGAGTCCAAGCCGGACGTCGGTCGCCGCAAGGCCGAGAAGCTCGTGGTCGAGGACAAAGTGGACGTCGGCGAGGGCGGGTACCTCTCGAACGTCTGCCTCGCCTGCATGCCCGTCTTCGAGGAGCACCGCACCGTCTACATGATCGGCGTGTGCCTCGACACGACGATCACGACGTCGAAGTGCAGCCGGTACATCTTCCGTCCGTTCGACTACGCGCCGTCGCAGGCCGTGGCCTTCGCGCCGCACATGGTCAACAAGATCGGCAAGAAGTGGCACATCGTCTTCCTCGACTACGCGTGGGGCCAGACGACCCGCGACGCGTTCGTCGAGCAGATCAAGAAGAACGGCGGCGAGATCGCCGGCACCACCGGCATCCCGCTCGGCACCGCGGACATGACGGCGTTCATCTCGAAGATCACCGGCACCTTCGACGCCCTGTACGCGATCATGTTCGGCGCCAACGCCGTCACGTTCACGAACCAGGCGTACGACCTCGGCCTGCTGCGAAAGGTGAAGTACGCGGGTGACGGCGCCGTGGCCGAGTCCACGCACCTGACGGCGCTCGGCCAGAAGGTCGAGGGCTTCACCGGCGTCAACCGGTACATCCCGGTCATGACCAAGCCGCTCGACACACCGCACCACCGGAAGTTCTTCGAGGAAGCGAAAGTCCTCCTGAAGCAGATGGACCCGACCGGCCCGGACCCCGACCGGTACGTCCAGTCGAACTTCGAGGCCATGAACTTCCTGAAGCTCGGCATCCAGAAGTCCGGCTTCAAGGGACGCGAAGACTCGATGAAGCTGATCCAGGCGCTCGAGGGCATGGAGGTCAAGGAGGGCGACGACTTCCCGCAGGGCGACAAGCTCCTGCGCAAGGAGGACCACCAGGCCTTCCTCCGCCAGTTCATCTTCGACATCCACAACGGCAAGCACCGCCTCCTCGACGTCGTGCCTCGCGAGAAGACGGTCGTCCCGCCGGCCTGCACGTTCCCGAAGGCGTGACGGAAGCCCGAACTACGGGGACGGCCGCGGCCCCGACCGGTGACGGTCGGGGCCAGGCCGGCCCTATTCTGAAGACGGAGGGGCTCACGATGCGGTTCGGGGGCCTCTCCGCGCTCAACAACGTGTCCATCGCGATCCCGCGCGGAGAGATCCGCGCGGTGATCGGCCCCAACGGCGCCGGCAAGTCGACGTTCTTCAACTGCATCACGGGGGTGCTGAGCCCCACCGGCGGCCGGATCCTGTTCGACGGCGACGACATCACCGGGCTCCCGCCGCACCGGATCTCGCAGAAGGCGATCGCCCGCTCGTACCAGATCACGAACATCCTGCCCCGGGCGACCGTGCTGGAGAACGTGCGCATCGCCGTGCAGTCACGCCACCACTCGTGGAGCCTCCTGCGCCATCACCGCGCGTATCGCGACGTCATCGATCGCGCGCGCAGCGTGCTCGGCTCCGTCGGCCTCGCCGACAAGGCGACCGAGCTCGCCGCGAACCTGTCGCACGGTGAGCAGCGCAACCTCGAGATCGGCATCGCGCTCGCGACGGAGCCGAAGCTGCTCTGCCTCGACGAGCCGACGGCCGGCATGAGCGTCCCCGAGACGCACGCGACGGTGGAGCTGATCCGCCGGATCGGCGCGAACCTGACGATCCTCATCGTCGAGCACGACATGGAAGTCGTCATGGGCCTGGCCCGGACGATCACGGTGCTGCATTACGGCGAAGTGCTGGCCGAAGGCTCGCCCGGCGACATCCAGGCGAACGCGCGCGTGCAGGAGGTCTACCTCAAGACCTGATGCTGACGCTCGACAACGTCCATACCTTCTACGACAAGTCGCACATCCTGCACGGGGTGTCGCTCGAAGTGCGGCCGGGCGAAGTCGTCGGCCTGCTCGGCCGGAACGGCGTCGGCAAATCGACGACGCTGAAGACGATCATGGGGCTGGTGCGGCCGGCCGAAGGCACGATCACCTTCGACGGAGCGAAGATCGCCGGCGTCGCGCCCTACCGGCTCGCGCGCCTCGGGATCGCCTACGTGCCCGAGGACCGCCGCATCTTCCGTCTCCTGTCCGTGCTCGAAAATCTGAGGACGGGCCTCGACCGCCCGGAAGTCTCGGCCGAGCGCCGCGAAGCGCTGCTCGACAAGGTCTACACGAGCTTTCCGATCCTCCGCGAGCGCCGCAACCAGGCCGGCGGCACGCTGTCGGGCGGCGAGCAGCAGATGCTCGCCATCGCGCGCGCGATGATGCTCGAGCCGCGCATCATCCTGCTCGACGAACCGACGGAGGGACTGATGCCGCGCATGGTCGGCCAGATCAGGGAAATCATCGAGATCCTGCATCGCGAAGGCGTCGCCATCCTGCTCGTGGAGCAGAACGTGCCGCTCACGCTCGCGGTCTCCGACCGCGTCTACATCATGGAGAAGGGCGTGGTGCGGCACCACGCGCCGTCGGCCGAGCTGCGCGCCGACCACGCCGTCATCCACCAATACCTGGGGGTCTGATGCTGCCTTTCGACCAGCTCGTCGTGCAGATCGTCAACGGGCTCGTGAACGGCATGATCCTGGCGCTGGTCGCCTCGGGACTCACGCTGATCTTCGGGATCATGGACATCGTCAACTTCGCGCACGGCGACCTGTTCATGCTCGGCGCGTACATCGGCACGACGGTCTTCTTCACCACCGGGAACTTCTGGGCGGCGCTCGTGGGCTCGGTGCTCGCGATGGCCCTGCTCGGCGCGGTGCTGCAGACGACGGCGCTCCGTCCGCTGATCGGCCGCGATCCGCTGACCACCATCCTCGCCACGTTCGGCATCTCGCTCATCCTCCAGAACTACGCGCTCTGGCAGTACGGCCCCGTGCCGCGCCGGATCGTCGAGCCCGTGTCCGGGCACTTCCAGCTCTTCTACGTCGACTACCCGTGGTACCGGATCCTGGTCGCGGTGCTCTCGGCCGCGATCATCGGCGGCCTCTACCTCTTCATGAAGTTCGGCAAGCACGGCATCTGGATCCGCGCGACGACGCAGGACCGCGTGATGGCGGCGGCGATGGGCATCCCGGTCCCGTGGGTGCACACCGTCGTCTTCGCCATCGGCGCCAGCATGGCCGCGGCGAGCGGCGTGCTGTTCGGTCCGACCGTCGGCGTCAACCATGCGATGGGCTTCGACTTCACGCTGAAGGCGTTCGTCGTCGTCGTCGTGGGCGGGATGGGAAATCTCGGCGGCTCGATCCTGGCGTCGATCTTCATCAGCCTGCTCGAGTCGCTCGCCACGATCTGGGTCAGCCCCGCGCAGGCGATCATCGTGTCGTTCGTCGCGCTGATCGTCACGCTGCTCGTCCGGCCCACGGGCCTGTTCGTGCCGACGCCGAAATGAGCACGGTCGCCCCTCCGCCCATGACGAGCATGCGCGCGCTCGACAGCCGCGCGACGGCCGAGCGACCGAGCCGTGCGTACTGGGCCGGCTTCGTGGTCGTGGTCGCCGCTCTCGCCGTCGCGCCGCTGGTCCTCCCGCCCTTCTGGCAGCGCTTCGTCACCGAGATCCTGATCTGGGGGTTGCTCGCGATGTCGGCCGACATCCTGATCGGCTACACGGGCATGGTGTCGTTCGGCCACTCGGCGTTCTTCGGTCTCGGCCTGTACGGTGCCGCCGCCGCCCTCCTCTGGGCGCCGGGACCCGGCTGGCTGGCGAGCGTCTGGGGCGTCACCCCGAAGCTCTGGGCGGCCATGGCCGCCGGCCTCGTCGCGGCGGCGCTCGTCGCGGTGTTCGTCGCCTTCTTCTCCACGCGCCTCCGCGACATCTATTTCGCGATCAGCACGCTCGTCTTCTCGCAGATCTTCTACGTGATCATCTTCACGTGGACGGACGTCACGGGCGGCGAGAACGGACTCACGTTCCGGCAACCGCCGTTCGAGATCCCGGGGCTCCTGGCGGTGCGATTCTCGGGCGACGGGATCCACTGGTTCGTGCTGGCCGTGGTGGTGACGTCCTACCTGCTCCTGCGGCGCGTCACGCAGTCACCGTTCGGGATGGTCCTTCAGTCGATCCGGGAGAACGAGCCGCGCACGCGCGCCATCGGGTACCACGTCGAGCGCTACAAGATCGTCGCCGTCATGCTCTCCGGGCTCTTCGCGGGGCTGGCCGGCGTGCTCTACGCGCTCCAGAACAAGTTCGCCGCGCCGGATTTCGTGCTGTTCCTGATCTCCGGAGAAACGGTCATCTTCACCGTGATGGGCGGGATGGGGACGCTGGTCGGCCCGGTCGCCGGCGCCGCGTTCTTCCTGCTGATGAAGGAGGTCTTCTCGCGGATCTTCTACGAGTACTACCTGATCCCCGTGGGACTCATCTTCACGCTGATGGTCATCTTCGTCCCGCAGGGTCTGCTCGGCTTCGCCCGCCGCGCGCTCAATCGCTAGCGTTACTCGTCGAGAACGGCGCGCACTTTCACGCCGAGCGCGCCCACCGCGAACGGCTTCCGCAGCAGCGTGCCGTCGAGCGGCCCCGTGCGCCGCAGCACCTCCTCGTCGGCGTGCCCTGACACGTAGAGCACCTTGATGGTCGGGCGCGCCTGCCGCAGCCGCGCCACGACCTCGCGCGGAGCCAGGCCGGGTGTGAAGACGTCCGCGATGACCAGATCGATCGGCCCGGCGTAGCTCGCCGCCACGCCCAGCGCCTCGTCGGCGCCCGGCGCCTGGAGCACCGCATAGCCCTGCAGCTCGAGGATCTCGCGCACGAGATCGCGCAGCTCGGCGTCGTCCTCGATGAGCAGCAGCGTCTCCGTGCCCGTCGGCGCGCGCCGAGCCTCGTCGGGCGTCGCGGCCGGCGCGCCGGCCTCGGCTCGCAGGTAGACGCGGAACGTCGAGCCGGCGCCGCGCGCGGTCGTCACGAGGATCGCGCCGCCGTACCGCTGCACGATGTCGTGCGCCGTCGCGAGGCCGAGGCCGGTCCCCGTCCCGTTCTTCGTCGTGAAGTACGGCTCGAAGAGCCGCGCGGCCACCCACGGCTCCATGCCGATGCCGGTGTCGCTCACCAGCACCGTCGCCCACGTCCCCGGCGGAAGATCGGACAGGCGGCGCGCCTCGCCCGGCCGCACCTCGGTCCGCGTGGTCTCGATGGTCAGCCGGCCGCCCTCGGGCATCGCGTCGCGCGCGTTGACCGCGAGGTTCATGATCACCTGCTCGAACTGCGTCCGGTTCACCCGCACGCACCCGGCGTCGGCCGCGAAGCGCGTCTCCTCGCCGCGCGCCTCCTGCGCGCGCCCCGCGGCCAGCATCTGCGACGTCAGCACGGCGCCGGACTCGGCGGCCTTCCGGATCGCGTTCGCGCTGCGCCAGAGCGGATCGTCCGCGGACAGCCGCGCGAGGAGCAGCTCGCTGTGGCCGGAGATGACCGTGAGGATGTTCCGGACGTCGTGCAGCGCGCCCGCCGCGAGACTCGAGCCGTTCATCATGACGCGTCGTCGTCGCGATGCCGCGTCCGCACCGCGACCACCGGCAGCGTGATGCGGAACGTCGCGCCGCGGCCGGCGCCGCTGGCCACGTCGATCGTGCCGCCGTGGTCGTCGATGATCTTGTGCGTCAGCGCCAGCCCGAGGCCCGTGCCGGTGTCCTTCGTCGTGAAGAACGGGTTGAAGACGCGATCGGTGTCGGCCTCGGGGATGCCGACACCGTCGTCCTGCACCTCGATGGCGACGTGCCGGGCACGCCGCGCCGCGGAGCGATCACCGTTCGCCCATCCGGCGCGCAGCGTCAGCCGCCCGCCCGTGCTCATCGCGTCGAGCGCGTTGCCGACGAGATTGACGAAGGCGCGGTAGAGCGCGTCGGGATCGGCCTCGATGCGCGGCAGGTCGCGCGCGACGTCACGCACGACGCGGATCTGCTTGGACTCCACCTCGTTCGCGTACAGATCCAGCACGCGCTCGAGCAGCGCCGGGATGCCGACCAGCTTGAAGTCGAGCCGCGCCGGGCGCGTCAGCTCGAGGAGCCGGTCGACGATGCCGTTGATGCGCTCGAGCTCGCGCGGCACGACGCGCTGGAACTTCTCGCGGAACACCTCGTCGTCGAACCGCCGCTGGAGGTGCCGGCTGAACGTGAGCAGCGAGGTGAGCGGGTTCTTGATCTCGTGCGCGAGGCCGGCGGCGAACGTGCCGACGGCGGCGAGCCGGTCCGAGCGCCGCAGCTGGCTCTCGAGGTCGCGCACGACGCTGACGTCGCGGAACATGCCGACCACACCGAGGTCCTTGCCCTCGCCCGCGCGCAGCGGCGCCGTGCTGAACTCCACCGGAATCCCGGTGCCGTTGCGCCGCTTGAAGGTGATCGCAACGCCGGCCATCGGCGAACGCTTCGCGAGCGTCTCCATCAGCAGCTCGCCGATCTCCGCCGTCTGGCTGAACAGCTCGGTACAGTAGCGACCGACCGCTTCGCCGGCGAAGAACCCGGTGAGCAGCTCGGCCGCCGGGTTCAGCGTGACGACGCGGCCCTCGAGGTCGATGGTGACGATGCCGCTCGTGAGCGATCGGAGGATGTTGTCGGTGTAGCTCTTGAGATCGGACAGCTCTTCGAACCGGCGGGACAGCTCGGTGTGCGCCGCCTCGAGCGCCGACCGCTGCTGGAGCAGCTGGGCGGCCATGTGGTTGAACGCCGCGGCGAGCTGGCCGATCTCGTCGGCAGCCTGTCGGTCGATGCGCTGGTTGAACTCGCCGCGCGAGATCGCCGACACGCCCTCCGCGAGCTGTCGCACGGGGCTGGCGATGCGGCGCGCCACGAGCAGGGCGGCAATGCCCGACAGGAGCAGTGTGATCGCCGTCAACATGCCGAGCTCCAGGCGCGTCTTCCGGATCTCGGCTTCCATCCGCCGTCGCGACACACCGACCCGCGCCGTGCCCCACTTCTCGGCGTTGACCACGATCGGCACCGAGACGTCGTACAGCGCCTCGTTGCCGGCCGTCGCCTCCTGGACGATCGGCGTGCCGGTGCCGGCGGCGCGCTCGTGAACGGCCCCCTCGAGCGCCGAGCCGACTCGATCGGGCGCCTCGCTGTGCGCGGCGACGTTGCCGTCGCTGTCGAGGACGATGGCGTAGACCACGTCGGCTTCCGCAGCCACGCGGGCCACGATCTGTTCGAGCGCCGTGAAGTTGTAGAGGAGCATCGGACCGGTGGAGAGCGCCGCGAGATTCCGCCCGAGGACCTCGCCGCGACGCTGGACTTCTTCGATGATCGCCACGCGCTGGCGGTGTTCGACGACGAGCAGGACCGCGGTCATGACGAGCACGACGACGAGCACGGTTCCCCACAGGAATTTCCCCTGGAGCGAACCGAGACCGAGGCCGGCGCGCCAGTGACTCATCGGGTCACCGGGCCGGCGCGAGCCACACCTTCCGCAGCGGGATGTACGGGTCGCCGAGGCCACTGACCTCGACGCTCCGCACGTACGGCTGGAAGAGCCGCTCGTACGTGTAGTGCCAGACGGGCAGGATCGCTGCGTCGTCGAGGATCATCTGCTCGGCGCGGCGGTAGAGTTCGACGCGCTTTTCGACCTGCCGGTCGCTGCGGGCGCCGTTCAGGAGCCGGTCGACCGCAGGGTTCGTGTAACGCGTGAAGTTGCGCGGGCTCTCGGAGTGGAAGAGCTTCGAGAGAAAGTTGTCAGGATCGGGGACGTCGGCGAACCACGCGAGCACGAACATCGGGAACTCGCCATCCAGCAGCCTCTTGAAGAACGCCGGCCACTCGGTGAGGTAATGGAATTCGGCCTCGATACCGACGGCTTCCAGCTGGCGCGCCATGAGCTCGTGTTCGCGCACGATGCCCTCGTGCTTCACGCTCGACCAGATCGCGATCGACGGCAGCCCGCGTCCGCCGGGGTATCCGGCGCGCGCGAGGAGGTCACGCGACCGTTGCGGGTCATAGGCATAGCCGTTCACCCTGGGGTTGAACCCGAGCGTCCCGGGTGGCAGGATCCCGCGGGCCAGCGCATACCGTCCGAGGAACGCATCGTCGATGATCGCGGAACGGTCGATGGCGTGGTTCACGGCCTGACGGACGCGCGGATCATCGAACGGCTTCCGTCGTGTGTTGAACCCGTAGAATCGCAAACTGATCGTCGGGCGTTTCAGATGGACGTGCCTGGGGTCGGCGATGATCCGGCGGTAGTCGCGGTTCGGCAGCGGCGTGTCGTCGAGGCGGCCGCGCTGAAACTCCTCGTACATCGCGTCGAGCTGCTCGCCGGGAAAGATCCGGTAGACGATCCGCCCGAGCCGCGGCGGCCCGTCGAAGTAGTCGGGGTTGGCCGCCAGAACGATCTCCTTGCCGCGGTCCCAGCGTACGAAACGGAAGGGTCCGGTGCCGACCGGACGCGTCCCGAACGCATCGCCGGCCGCTTCGGCGACATCACGCGGCACAATCTTGGCGTGACCGATCGCGAGCACGGGAACGAACGGTCCCAGACTCTCGGAGAGCACGATCTGGACGGTGTGCCGATCGAGCGCCGTGAACCCGGACACCTGGCGGGCGCGGCCCGCCCGGAATTCCGCCGCGCCGCGGACCACCGAAAAGACGTCGGCCGCGCTCGACTTGACGCGCGGGTCCAGCAGCCGCGTCAGCGAGTACACGACGTCGTCCGCCGTGACCTCGCGGCCGTGGTGGAACTTCAATCCCGGCTTCAGCGTGAAGGTCCACGTGAGTCCGTCTCGTGACGCCTTCCAGAACTTTGCGAGCGCCGGCACGATCGCCAGCGTGTGATCGAACTGGACGAGACCGTCGAAGATCTGCTGCGCGACCGACCGGCCGTAGATGTCACCGATCCGCGCCGGATCGAGCGTGCCCGGATCGTTGCCGAGCGGCCGCCGGTAGGTCCCGCCGTCGGACGGGACCTCCCGGCTCTCCGTGCGGCTCTGCGCAGGACTTGGGGCCGCCGCAGCGGCGATGAGACCCAGGACGACCCCGACTGCGAAGACCGAACGTGTTCGTCTGTTAGCCGCCGCCACCTGCATCAGCGGTTCCGATCGCCTGGAAGAACTCCGTCGAGCCGGATGAGGACTCGATGATCGGCGCAACGAAGAGAAACGAGCCGACGACGAGCAGCGCAGCGAGAAGCTTCACCATGAACGTGCCCTCCCCTCGAGGTTTCCGAGTTCCCACCATGGAAACTCGCGATGGAGGTCACCGTGAGCAATTCGCCGGCCACGCCGAGTTCGCAGGAGAAGCGACAGAAGTGATTGCCGTTCCAGTGATTTCGAAAGTGCTCGCGCACGGACTCGGAGAGAGCGTTCGCCATTTTCTGTGCAGGTCCTCTCGCCATCGCCGGGATCGCGCGTCCAAATGCGCGGCCGACCGGGCAAAACGCGCATCGCACAGCCGCAGGGCGATGTTGCCCTGCCACAGGGCGTCGCGTGCGTAAAAAAGATCGGCGGCGCAGGACGCCCGGAACGAAGAAGAGACTGACGTTGCCCGCGCTGCTCCTCCGCGTCCGGCGATCGCCCCGTCGCCGCCGACTGGCGTGCGCTATCAGCAATTCGCCGGCCAGTCCGGTCGTCGCGGCGACCTCGTGCAAGTCCGCGCCAATCCACCTCGCGTGCTCACCAGGTCGGAGCGGTCCCCCCGACGCCACCGTCACATCACGTGCACGCGACCCAGTTCGCCGGTACGAATGCGAGACAACGCCTTGAGATATGACGGGAACTGACGCATCGCCCACGATCGGTGCACTCTGCACAACGACAGGGCGACGGGACCGCTCGCGCTACGAGACGTCGCGCGGCGCCTTGATCTTCCACCGCTCCAGCTTGATCTTGAGCGAGTTCCGATGGAGGCCGAGGATGCGCGCCGCTTCGCTCTGATTCCAGCGAACGCGCTCGAGGACGCGCAGCACGATCTGCCGCTCGAATTCGTCGGACGCCGTCTTGAGCGGCAGCGCCTCGGTCTCCACCGCCTTGGCGCGGTGATCCGGCAGCAGCAGGTCGAGCGGCAGGTCGCCGAGGCCGATGACGGCCCCGTCGACGAGCCCCACGAGGCGCTCGATGATGTTCTGCAGCTCGCGCACGTTGCCCGGCCACGAGTACTCGACCATCGCCGCGAGCGCGTCGGGCGCGACGCCGTCGATGGTCTTGAGGAACTGCCGGCTGTAGCGCCGGACGAAATGCTCGACCAGCAGCGGGATGTCGTCGCGGCGGTCGCGCAGCGGCGGCACGTGAATCGGCACGACCGCCAGCCGGTAATAGAGATCCTCGCGGAACGTCCCCTGCGCCACCGCCTGCTTGAGGTCGGCGTTCGTCGCGACCACGATGCGGACGTCGATCTTCACCGTGCGGGTGCCGCCGACGCGCTCGATCTCGCGCTCCTGCAGCACGCGCAGGAGCTTCACCTGCAGCTCGGGCTTGAGCATGGCGATCTCGTCGAGGAACAGCGTGCCGCCGTGCGCGAGCTCGAAGCGGCCGAGCTTGCGCTGCATCGCGCCGGTGAACGCGCCTTTTTCGTGCCCGAAGAGCTCGGACTCCACGAGCGTCTCGGCGATCGCCGCGGGGTTCACCGCGACGAACGGCTTGTCGTGGCGCGGGCTCTGCCGGTGGATCGCGCGCGCGATCAGCTCCTTGCCGGTGCCGCTCTCCCCGGTGACGAGCACGCTGCTCGTCGTGCGCGCCGTCTGCGCGATCAGACGCGCGAGGCGCTGCATCTCGGCGTCGGCGCCGACGATCGCTTCGGTGTCGTGCCGGCGCTCGAGCTCCGAGCGGAGGAACACGACCTCGCGCTCGAGCGACCGCCGCTCGAGCGCGCGGCGGATGACGGCGAGCAACTCGTCCTCTTCGAACGGCTTCGTCAGATAGTCGAACGCGCCCAGCTTCATCGCGCCGACGGCGGTGCGCACGGTCTTGACGGCGGTGACGAGGATGACTTCGATCTGCTCGTCGATGGCCTTGACGCGCTCGAGCACCTCGATGCCGTCCATGTCGGGGAGCCGGATGTCGAGCAGGACGAGGTCGACGGGCGTGTGCCGGACGATCTCGAGCGCGCGCGGCCCATCCGCCGCGTCGAGCAGCTCGTATTCGTCTTCGAGAATCAGCCGGAATGATTCGCGCAGACCGGCGTCATCGTCGACGACGAGGATGACCGGCCGGGTCCCACGCGGACTATCGGCGGAGTGCCCGAGGAGTCGAGGCTCCCGCGCCATAACCTGAGCACTCTACCAGATTCGTTTGTCGCATTTGTGCGCCCCGTATCCGCTTCGATGCGTCACGAATCGGGCACATTGACCGCCCCGCGCACCGCACGCACGATCGCTCCATGCTCGCCCGCATGCTGTCGGCAGCGCTCGTCGGCGTAGAAGCGGAGCTCGTACGCGTCGAAGTCGACGTCGCGAGCGGCCTGCCGGCGTTCACGACGGTCGGCCTGCCGGACTCCGCCGTGCGCGAGAGCCGCGAGCGCGTCAAGAGCGCCATCCGGAACGCCGGCTTCTCGTTTCCGAACGACCGCGTGACGATCAATCTCGCGCCGGCGGATTTCCGCAAGGAGGGCCCGGCCTTCGACCTGCCCATCGCGCTCGGCATCCTCGCCGCGACCGGCGCCGTGAAAGGCGACCAGGACGGCGCGCTCGCAGTCGTCGGCGAGCTCGCGCTCGATGGCGCGATTCACGGCGTGCGCGGCGCGCTCGCCGTCGGCCTCGCGTGCGTGCGACACCGTGTCCGCACGCTGCTCGTGCCCGTCGACAATCGCGCCGAGGCGCGCGCGGTGGACGGCCTGCACGTGCTGACGGCGCGCACGCTGCGTGAGGCGGTCGCGTTACTCAACGGAGAAGCCGAGCCCGCCGCGCTGCCGGAGGCACCACCCGTCGTCGTCCGCGACGCATCCGACGACGTCGACTTCGGCGACGTGCGCGGTCAGGCGTACGCCAAGCGCGCGCTGGAGATCGCCGCCGCCGGCGGCCACAACGTGATTCTCGTGGGCCCGCCGGGCGGCGGAAAGACGATGCTGGCGCGACGGCTGCCGTCGATTCTTCCGCCGCTCGGCGGCAACGAAGTCGTCGAGGTCTCGTGCATCTGGAGCGTCGCCGGCCTGCTCACGGCACGCGGCGCGCTCGTCGGCACGCGCCCGTTCCGCGCGCCGCACCACACGATCTCCGTCTCGGGTCTGATCGGCGGCGGCAGCCCGCCGCGGCCGGGCGAGGTGACGCTCGCGCACCGTGGCGTGCTGTTCCTCGACGAGCTGCCCGAATTCCAGCAGCACGTGCTCGAATCGCTGCGCCAGCCGCTCGAGGACGGGCGCGTGTCGATCACCCGCGCGTCCGGCACCGGCCGGTTTCCCGCGCGCTTCCAGCTCGTCGGCGCCGCGAATCCGTGTCGTCGCGGGTGTCCCACGCTCGACACGTGTCTCTGCACGCCGGCCGAGCGCGACCGGTATCTCGGCCGGCTGTCGCGGCCGCTGCTCGATCGCATCGACCTGCACGTCGAGATGCCCGCGGTGCCCGCGGGCGATCTCCAGGCACGCGGCGCCGGCGAGCCGTCGGCGGCGATTCTCACGCGCGTGCTCACGGCGCGTGAACGGCAGCGCGCGCGGTTCCGCGGGACGGCGTTGCGCGTCAACGCCGAGATGACGACGCGACAGGTGCGCCGCCTCTGCCCCGCGCCGGCCGACGCCGAGCGCCTCCTCGCCGCGGCGATGAGCCGGCTCGGGCTGTCGGCGCGCGGGCACGATCGCGTCCTGAAGGTCGCGCGCACGATCGCGGATCTCGAGGGCGCCGACACGCTCGGGGTCGACCATTGCGCCGAGGCGCTGCAGTACCGGGGCTTCGACCGCCGCTGGCGGGCGTGACCCGATTCCACCGATCCCGTGACGCGCTCCTCGACCAGCGTCACCCGGAACAACGACCAAGGATTCCGCAGGCCGGCCGTTCAGAGGGGCCTCCCGCCCCCGTTCCACCTGCCGTGAGAGAATGAGAACGATTTCGCCGCGAGGGGGTGTTCATGCCCGGCGCGCTGCCGTTCGGCGGCGCCGGCGCACGATGAGTCGCTACTTCGACCTGCGCACCACCGTCCTCATCGTCGTGGGACACGGCATCCTGCCGGAAGAAGAGGATCGTCCGATCGCGTACGACCTGAAGCGCGCGGTCAACGCGCGCAGCGGAGGGTCCGAGGGGCACGCCGGCGTGGTCGTCACCGACGTCTGGCTCATGAACCACGAGCTGAGCGAGTTCTTTCCCGCCATCGCCGTCGGCGGCCCCGGCGTCAACGCGTTCACCGCGCAGATCTACGAAGATCTGCCGGTCGCGTTCACGCGCGACCAGCAGGTGTTCATCCAGATGGAGTCGGACGGCAAGCGCGCCGCGGTGTGGGGCATGGATCAGGGCGCGACACGCGCGGCCGTCGAGGCGTTCGTGAACGAGGGATGGCTGGAGAAATTCCTCGAGCTCGTCTGGCGGAAGATCTAGGCGCTAGCGGCGGAGCAGCCGGGCGAGGGCAGCGGGCGGCAGATTCGAGTAGACGATCGTGCCGTCGTCGGCGAGGTGGCGGCGGATCGGATAGCTGACCGGCGCCAGCGCCACCGTCGAATCACCACCGCCGTTGAAGAACGTCATCACCTTCTGGACGTACCCCTGCGTTTCGGGGTACGGCGGAATTCCGCGGTAGAGCGTCACGGCCTGCGCGCCGGCGTTGTACGCGGCGAGCGCGAGCGGCAGGTGCTGGAACTGCTCCATGAGGCCGCGCAGGTGCCGCACGCCGCCGTCGATGTTCTCGGCCGGGTCGAACGAGTTCCGCACGCCGAGCATGGACGCCGTCCGCGGCATGAGCTGCATGAGGCCCCGCGCACCCTTCGGTGACACCGCCCGCGGGTTGAACCCGGACTCGGCGCGGATCACCGCGGTCACGAGCTTCTCCGGCACACCGTAGCGGTTCGACGCCTCGCGGATGTGCCGGCTCACGCGCTCGGTCATGGCTGGCCGGTACGATGCGCCGGCGGCCGGCTCGATCGGGCGGACGCTGAAACCCATCCGCCGGTAGGCCGGATCGGTCGGAGCATTCGTGTAGTGGACGGTTCCGTCCGGGGCGACGAGTCGGAAGGTGTCCGCGACGGCGGTAACGGGGGCGGCCAGGACGAGCAAAAGGACCGGGAGGACGACGAAAAACCGGCGCGGGCTCACCCGGTTATCTTAGCGGGTCCCGCGCCGGTCGTGTCAACGGACTCTAAACACTCGAAAATCCAATCAGTTACCGGGCGACGGCGACCTCCGGCCCGGTCACGTCCGCGCCCTCGCCCTCGAACGCCAGATGGACGACCTCGTCGGCCGAACTGACCAGGTGGAACGTGACGGCCTCCCGGATGGCGGCCGGCACATCCTCGATGAGGTTCTTTTCGTTCCGGCGCGGCAGGATGAGTCGCCGCACCCCGGCCCGATGAGCCGCAAGCACCTTCTCCTTGATGCCGCCGACGGGCAGGACCCGACCGGACAGACTGAGCTCCCCCGTCATCGCGAGATCGCTTCGGACCGGCACCCCGGTCAGCAGCGACACCAGGGCCGTCAGCATGGTCACGCCCGCGGACGGCCCATCCTTCGGGATGGCGCCGGCCGGCACATGGACGTGGACGTCGCTCCGCTCCCAGAAGTCGCCGGGAATGCCGAGCTCCTTCGCATGCGAGCGCACCCAGGACAGCGCCGTCTGGACGGACTCCTTCATGACGTCGCCGAGCTGACCCGTCAGCGTCAGCGTGCCCTTGCCGGGCATTCGGGTCGCTTCGACGTAGAGCACCTCGCCGCCGGCCGGCGTCCACGCGAGTCCGACGGCCACGCCGGGCACGCTCGTGCGCTCTTCGAGCTCTTCCAGCTCGAAGCGCGGAACGCCGAGGAACGACATCACGAGATCGGGCGTGACGGTGACCGGTGCGCGATCGCCTTCCGCATACCGGCGCGTCACCTTGCGGCAGACGCTCGCGATCTCACGCTCGAGGTTGCGCACGCCGGCCTCGCGCGTGTACCGGCGCGCGAGCAGGCGAATGGCGGCCGGCGTGAAGATGACGTCGCGCGCCGGATCGAGGCCGTGCTCGCGCGCCTGCTTCGGCACGAGATGCCGCTCGGCGATGCGGAGCTTTTCCTCTTCCGTGTACCCGGCGAGATGGATGACCTCCATCCGGTCGCGCAGCGGCGCCGGCACCGCGTCGATCACGTTCGCCGTCGTGACGAACAGGATGCGCGACAGGTCGAACGGCACGTCCAGATAGTGGTCGCGGAACGTGCCGTTCTGCTCCGGGTCCAGCACCTCGAGCAGCGCCGACGCCGGATCGCCGCGAAAGTCCATGCCGAGCTTGTCGACCTCGTCGAGCATGAACACGGGGTTCTTCGAGCCCGCGCGACGAAGACCCTGGACGACCTGGCCCGGCAGCGCGCCGACGTACGTGCGCCGGTGCCCGCGGATCTCCGCCTCGTCGCGGATGCCGCCGAGCGAGATGCGGTGGAACTTGCGTCCGAGCGCGCGCGCGATCGAGCGGCCGAGCGACGTCTTGCCGACGCCGGGCGGCCCGACGAAGCACAGGATCGGATCCTTGCCGTCCGGCTTGATCTTCCGCACGGCGAGGTACTCGAGGATCCGCTCCTTGATCTTCTCGAGGCCTTCGTGGTCGTCGTCGAGCACGGCGCGGGCCGCGTCGAGGTCCATGCTGTCCGTCGTCTGCACGGACCATGGCATCGACACGAGCCAGTCGATGTACGTCCGCGCGACCGTGTACTCCGCGGCGGCGGGCGGCATCTTCGCGAGGCGGTCGAGCTCGCGGAGCGCCTCGCGCTTCGCCTCGTCCGGCATGCCGGCCGCTTCGATCTTCTTGCGCAGCTCGTCGATCTCCTGCGTGCGCTCGTCCGTGTCCCCCAGCTCTTTCTGGATCGCCTTGAGCTGCTCGCGCAGCAGGTATTCCCGCTGGTTCTTCGACACTTCGGACTGCACTTCCGACTGGATCTTCGAGCCGAGCTCGAGGACCTCGGCTTCCTTGCCGAGCGCGGCCGCGAGCTTGGTCAGCCGCTCCCGGACTCCGTGCGTCTCGAGCAGCTCCTGGCGGACGGCGATCGACAGACCCGGCATCGACGCGGCGACGAGATCGGCCAGCGCGTCCGGCGTGTCGGCGCCGGCCACGACGCTGGCCAGCTCGTCCGGCAGGTTCGGCGACAGCGTGACGACCTTCTCGAACAGCGCGGTCACGCTGCGCGCGAGCGCCTCGAGCTCGACGTCCGACACCTCCGCGGGCTCGACGATCTCCGTGACCCGCGCGCGGAGATACGGCTGCGTCTCGACGAGCTCCTCGATCCGAAAGCGCCCGAGCCCCTGCACGACGACGCGCAGCGTGCCGTCCGACTGCCTGAGCACCTTGTGGATGACCGCGAACGTGCCGACGGCATGGAGCCCGTCGGCCGTCGGTGCATCGCCCCCGGGATCACGCTGGGTGACCGCGCCGATCAGACGACTGCCCTGCGCCGCCTCGTCGATGAGACGGACGGACGACGCGCGACCGGCGGCGAGCGGCACCACCGCGTGCGGGAACAGCACCGTGCCGCGCAGCGGCAGCAGCGCGATGACGTCGGGCATGGGACGCTCGAAGTCCCGATCGTGAACTGTCACAGTGGCTTCCTTTCCGTTGCGCTCAAAAGAGATCGAGGGGCCGGAGCTGTCCGGAGGCGGCGCGCACCAGCGCCTCGCGCGGCTCACGTCCATCCCGCGCGACGACCGGTGCGCCCCGGTCCTGCTCGGACAGGTATCCGACGAGATCCTCGATCTGCTTCTGCATGTCCATCATCCGGCGCCTCATCTTTAGGATGATCTCCACGCCGGCAAGATTCACACCGAGATCACGGGTCAGACGGATGAGCCGCGCCAGCTCTTCGACGTCCTCGTCGGAATACATGCGCGTCCGGCCCACCGTGCGGCTCGGCGTCAGCAGCCCCTTCTTCTCGTAGAAGCGCAGGGTCTGCGGATGCACGTTCAACATGTCGGCGACGACGCCGATCATGTAGAGCGGCTTCGAGGTCTTGCCCGCGCGCTCATCGCCGCCGCGGTGCTGCTGGCGCTCCGTCATACGTCCCCTCCGCGATAGCGCTCGAGCCCGCCGCGCGGCTCGAGCGGCAGATACCGCTCGAGCTCGCGCACGAGCTCGGCCGTGCGCGCGTCGATGCCCTGCGGGACGGCGATCCGAAGCGTCACGAAGAGATCGCCGCGCTCGCCGTCGGCGAGCTTCGGCATGCCGTGGCCGCGCAGCCGCAGCACCCGGTCATCGCCGAGGCCGGGCGGAACGACGACGACGGCCTCGCCCGCCGGCGACGGAATCCGGATGCGCGCGCCGCGCAACGCCTCCCACACGCTGATCGAGACTTCGCAATGGACGGCGTCGCCCTTGCGCTCGAAGAACGGGTGCTCGGCGACGCGCGTCGAGACGAGCAGATCACCGCGCGGGCCGCCGAACGGTCCCGCATCGCCCTCCTCGACGGCGCGCACCTGCGTGCCCGAATCGACGCCAGCCGGGATGGTGACCTCGACCACTTCGCGGGCGCGGCGCACGCCGCGGCCCTGGCAGTGACGGCACGGACCGCCGTCCGACACGCCGGCCGCCAGGCACGCGTTGCACGGCGAGAACCGCGCGACGTCGAGCGGCACGGTGACGCCGGCGGCCGCGTCCGCGAACGTCAGCTGAACGACCGCGTGAACGTCGTCGCCGCGCCGACCGCGCGGCAGCGCGCCCCCAACGGCGCCGAGCGCGCCGAAGCGGTCGTACATGGCGCGCGCCGCGGGATCGGACAGGACGCGATACGCCTCCTCGATCTCCGTGAAGAGCGCCCGCGCGTCACGGTCCCAGAAATTGACGTCCGGCGAATACTGCCGCGCGAGCCGCCGGTAGGCCTGACGGATCTCGCGCGGCGCCGCCGTCGCGGTGATTCCCAGAACCGCGTAGTAGTCCCGCCGCATGCGTCCTACTTCTTGTCACCCAGGTCCTCGAATTCGGCGTCGACGACCTCGCCCTCTTTCGGCCCACCGGCCGCCGGTCCGCGTCCCTGGGCGCCCTGCGCGCCGGGCTGCGCCTGCGCCTGCGCCTCGCGGTACATGATCTCCGCGAGCTTGTGCGACGCCTGCGTCAGCGTCTCCTGCGCCTTCTTCATGCGATCGAGATCCTCGCCCTTGAGCGCCTCGCGCGCCTCGCCGAGCGCGTCCTCGACCGCCTTGCGATCTGCCTCCGCGAGCTTCGAGCCGTGGTCGGCCAGCGTCCGCTCGGTGGAGTACACGAGCGAGTCCGTCTGGTTGCGCACCTCGATCTCCTGCTTCCGGCGCGTGTCGTCCGCCGAGTGCGCCTCGGCATCCTTCACCATCCGGTCGATCTCGTCCTTCGTCAGGCCGGACGACGCGGTGATCGTGATGTTCTGCTGCTTGCCGGTCGCCGTGTCCTTCGCCGACACGTTCAGGATGCCGTTCGCGTCGATGTCGAACGTCACCTCGACCTGCGGTACGCCGCGCGGCGCCGGCGGAATGCCGATCAAGTGGAACTTCCCGAGCGTGCGGTTGTCGCGGGCCATCGGCCGCTCGCCCTGCAGCACGTGGACCTCGACCGACGTCTGGCTGTCCGCGGCCGTCGTGAAGATCTCGCTCTTCTTCGTCGGGATCGTCGTGTTGCGCTGGATCAGCGGCGTCATGACGCCGCCGAGCGTCTCGATGCCGAGCGACAGCGGCGTGACGTCGAGGAGGAGGAGGTCCTTCACCTCGCCGCTGAGGACCGCGCCCTGGAGCGCCGCGCCGACCGCGACGACTTCGTCCGGGTTCACGCCCTTGTGCGGCTCCTTCTCGAACAGCTGCTTCACCGCCTCGTGAACCTTCGGCATGCGCGTCTGGCCGCCGACGAGCACGACCTCGTCGATCTGCTTCGGGCTCACGCCGGCGTCCTGCATCGCCTGGCGGCAGGGCGCGATCGTGCGCTCGACCAGGTCGGCGACGAGCGCCTCGAGCTTCGCGCGCGTCAGCGTCAGCACGAGATGCTTCGGGCCCGACGCGTCCGCGGTGACGAACGGCAGGTTGATTTCGGTCTGGAGCGTCGTCGACAGCTCGATCTTCGCGCGCTCGGCCGCTTCCTTCAGGCGCTGCAGGGCCATGCGGTCACGGCGGAGGTCGATGCCGTGCTCCTTGCGGAACTCGTCGGCGATCCAGTCGATGACGCGCTGGTCGAAGTCGTCACCGCCGAGGTGCGTGTCGCCGTTCGTCGCCTTGACCTCGAACACGCCTTCGCCGATCTCGAGGATCGAGACGTCGAAGGTCCCGCCGCCAAGGTCGTAGACCGCGATCGTCTGGTCCTTCTTCTTGTCGAGACCGTAGGCGAGCGCCGCCGCCGTCGGCTCGTTGATGATCCGGAGCACTTCGAGACCGGCGATCTTGCCCGCGTCCTTCGTGGCCTGCCGCTGGCTGTCGTTGAAGTACGCCGGCACGGTGATCACGGCCTGGGTGATGGTCTCGCCGAGATAGCCTTCCGCCGCCTCCTTGAGCTTGCGGAGGATCATCGCGGAGACCTCGGGCGGCGAGTACTGCTTGCCGCGCACCTCGACGCGCGCATCGCCGTTCTGGGCCTTCACGACCTTGTACGGGACGAGCTTCATTTCCTGGAGCACCTCGTCGTAACGGCGCCCCATGAAGCGCTTGATCGAGAAGACGGTGTTCTCGGGGTTCGTGATCGCCTGTCGCTTGGCGACCTGACCCACGGGGATCTCGCCGTCCTTCGTGAAGCCGACGACCGACGGCGTCAGCCGGCTGCCTTCCTGGTTCGCGATGACCGTCGGGGTACCACCCTCGACAACGGCCACCACCGAGTTCGTCGTCCCGAGGTCGATGCCGATTACCTTCGCCATTTTCAACGTTCCTTTATGCGCTGCGCTCGTCAGCTGGTTTGCGGCGGCTGCAGATCTTTTGGGTTTTGGAGGGGGACGAGACGTCCCCCTCCAAACCTCCCCTTAGAGAATGTCGATCTTGATTTCTCTCGGCTTGATCGCTTCCACCTTCGGAAGCGTCACCGTCAGCACGCCGTCGCGATACGCCGCCTTCACCTTGTCGGCCTGGACGGGCATCGGCAGCTGCACCGTGCGCTCGAACTTGCCGTACACGCGCTCGACACGGTGATAGCTGTCGTCCTTCGCGCCGTCGTGCCAGCGGCGCTCACCGCGCACGGTGAGGAGATCGCCGGTGATCGACACGTTCACGTCCTTTTCGTTCACGCCCGGAAGCTCGAAGGAGACCATCACGTCGTCCTTCGTCTCCCAGAGGTCACAGAGCGGGAGCCACATCCGCTCGAACCGAAGGGACGCCATCTGTCGATTGCCGTATCCCCTCTATGAACACACCGGGCTTCGATGGCCCGTAATCTTGAGCATATTTCTCATATATCAGCTGAGTCTCTACCTGTCAAATCTATCGACCGGAATGAGCCGCATGGAGGTCTACGGGGTTGGACGGGCCGGGGTGCTAGGCTTTCCCGATGCGAGTCGGATGCGGATGTCTGGTCGGAGTCGTCCTCGTCGTGGCCGCAGTCGCCGGCCTCGGCTGGGCGAGCTTCAACATCCTCCAGACGCCGGATCTTCGGCCCGCCACCGTCACGGTCGCGGACTCGCAACGTGCGCAGGAAAAGATCTATTCGATCGTGACGCGAAAGGCGCCGCCCGGGTCGCCGGTCACGCTGACCGAAGCCGAGATCAACGCGTTCCTCGCACGAAACCTCGGCGATCTCGCGGTCGCGGATCTGCGCGTCGCTCTCGTGACCGACGGCGCGGCGCGGCTGACCGGACGGACGACGCTCGGCGCGGTGCTCACGGAACCGCCGCTGTCGGCGATCCGTGACGTCCTGCCGAGCGGATGGCTCGGTCGACCGGTGTGGCTGGAGCTCGACACGACGCCGCGGGTGGAGACGGCCAACGGCCGACGATTCCTGCGTCTCGACGTCCGGAGCTTCCGCGTCGGGCGTCAGACGCTACCGGCGCTGCTGGTGCGACTCGTCCTGGATCCCGCGACCGCGCGCGTCCTGCGCTTCGGTCTGCCGGAGCACGTCGAAAGCGTTACGGTCGAGCCGGGCCGCGCCGTGATCCGGATCGCTTCGTAGCTGCCACGTAGCGCAGCTGGAGATCGTAGAGGATCTCGTCGAGGATCTGCGTTTCCTCGGGCGAGCGATTCCCCTCGGTCTTCTCACGGAGAAGGAGGAGGAGATCGACGATTTCGGCCGCCTGCGGGAGGTCCGCCTGGACCTGGCCGGTGAGCGGATCGGCGGCGTCACCCATCGCCATGGCGGCGGAGCCGGCCAACATCACGAACAAGCCCGCCAGGCTCCGCTCTCCTGCGGCAGGGGGCGACCCGTGGGGGTCAGGAGCCGGGGGAGGCGCTGCCGGCCGCGGTGGCTCGGATCGTGCCGCTTCGGCACGCGGCGGCGTGGGCGCAGCCGGCTCGTCCGCGTCGGGCCGGCGGCGTCGGTCGGTGACGCGGAAGCTCTCGTCCATTTCGTCTGGGGGCATACAAGTAAGCCTAGCATAAAGGAAAACGGTGACTGTATAATCTCGGGCAGCCCTCTGGAACAACACATGACCGACTCGCCCGGCGCGCTCTTCGAACAGCTTCTCGGCATCATGAGCCGTCTCCGGGGACCCGGCGGCTGCCCATGGGATCGTGCGCAGACGCGAGCCTCGTTGAAGGCCTATCTCATTGAAGAGGCATACGAAGTTCTCGAAGCCATCGAGGCCGGTCGGCCGGAGCCGCTCGAAGAAGAGCTCGGCGACCTGCTGTTCCAGGTGGTGTTCCATGCGCAGATCGCGCGGGAGCGTGACGAGTTCGACATGGCCGCTCTGCTTCAGCGCTTGATTGACAAGATGATCAACCGGCATCCCCACGTGTTCGGCACGGCGGCCGTCGAAACGCCGCGCGAAGCGCTCGCGCAGTGGGAAGCGATCAAGGGGCGTGAGGCGGCGGCGTCCGGCCGTCCGCGCTCCGTCGTCGATGGCGTGCCACGCGCGCTCCCCGCCCTGCTCCGCGCGCAGCGGCTGAGCTCGAAAGCGGCGCGCGTCAACTTCGACTGGCCGAGCGCGCGCGCGGCGTGGGACAAGGTCGAGGAAGAAGTGCGTGAAGCGACCGAGGCGCTCGCGTCGGGCGACAACGACCGATTCGGTGAAGAGCTCGGCGACGTGCTGTTCTCCCTCGTGAACGTCGCACGGCTGTCGTCCCTCGACGCCGAGGACGTGCTTCAGTCCGCCAACGAGAAGTTCCGCCGCCGCTTCCGCGCCATGGAGTCCGACCTGGGCGCGCGCGGCGCGTCGGTCGCGACCGCGTCGACCGAAGAGCTCGAGCGCGCCTGGGAAGCGACGAAGGCGCAGGAGCGCGCAGCGGGCGCGCCGCGATCATGAAGGTGCGCATCGGCCCCTCCAGCGTCGCGATCGAGCGCGGGGACATCACCGATGCCGAGGTCGACGCCATCGTCAACGCGGCGAACGCCACGCTCGCGATGAGCACCGGCGTCGCGTCGGCGATCAAGCGCAAGGGCGGCGTCATCATCGAGGAAGAGGCGATGCGGCAGGGCCCCGTCGAGGTCGGCGAGGTCGTGCTCACGACCGGCGGCAATCTCGCCGCCACGCACGTCGTGCACGCAGCGGTGATGGGACCGGATCTCAAGACCGACGCCGACACCATCACGCGAACGACGCGCGCCGTGCTTTCGCTGGCCGACAAGCATCGCCTCACGTCCCTCGCCCTGCCGGCGCTCGGGACGGGCGTCGGCCACGTTCCGCCGAACGTCTCGGCGGACGCGATGATCAACACCGTCGTCGCGCACGTGAAGGCGGGCGCGTCGACCTTGCGGAAGATCGTGTTCGTGCTGTACGAGGACGCGACGGTCAAGGCGTTTTCCGAAGCGCTCAAGCGGCACGGTGGCGGCCGCTAACCTCGTCATGGCGCAGCAGGTCACGCTTGGGCAGAAGCGTCGACTCGGTGACCTCCTCGTCGCCGAAGGCCTGATCACCGCCGACCAGCTTCAGCAGGCGCTCCGCGAGCAGCGCGGAAGCAGCGAGAAGCTCGGGTCGATCCTCGTCCGGATGAGCGTCATCACCGAGGAGCAGTTGATCGGCTTCCTGTCGCGGCAGTACCGCATCCCGTCGATCACGCTCTCGCAGCTCGAGATCGATCCGGAGACGCTCCGGCTCGTTCCGGCCCACATCGCGCAGAAGTACGAAGTGCTCCCGGTCCGGCGGCTCGGCGGCTCGCTGACGCTCGCGATGTCCGATCCGACGAACGTCTTCGCGCTCGACGACGTCGCCTTCATGACCAACCTCCAGATCCTGCCGGTCGTCGCGTCGCAGGCGGCGATCCGCAGGGCCGTCGAGCGGCACTACACGACGGAGAAACCGCCCGAAGAGGTGCTCGCCGATCTGACGAGCGCGCCGAACATGGAAGTCGTCGAGGGCGGCGAGGAGGAGAAGGGCAGCAAGGTCGACGTGTTCGACCTGACGCAATCGGCGGAAGAGGCGCCGGTCGTCAAGCTCGTCAACATGGTGCTGGCCGACGCCATCCAGAAGGGCGCGTCCGACATCCACTGGGAGCCGTACGAGAAGGTCTTCCGCATCCGGTTCCGCGTCGACGGCGTGCTGCACGAGATGCTCGCGCCGCCGAAGCGGCTCGAGTCCGCGATCATCTCGCGCATCAAGATCATGTCGAACCTCGACATCTCCGAGCGCCGGCTGCCGCAGGACGGCCGCATCAAGCTCAAGTGGAACACGCGCGAGATCGACTTCCGCGTGTCCACGCTGCCGACGATGTTCGGCGAGAAGGCCGTCCTCCGCATCCTCGACAAGGACGCGCTCAAGCTCGACCTGACGCAGCTCGGCTTCGACGCCGGCGAGATGGACCGGTTCAACGCGGCGATCCACCAGCCGTACGGGATGGTGCTGATCACGGGACCGACGGGCTCCGGCAAGACGACGACGCTCTACTCGGCGATCCACACGATCAACTCGCCCGAGATCAACATCATGACCGCCGAGGATCCGGTCGAGTACAACCTGAAAGGCGTCAACCAGGTCCAGGTCAACGAGACGGTCGGACGCACGTTCGCGTCCGTCCTCCGGTCGTTCCTG
>JACPCW010000002.1 GCA_016184365.1 Candidatus Rokuibacteriota bacterium | reverse complement strand
CAGATGGACGCGCAGCACAAGGTCACGGGTCCGTACGCCGGGCCGACGGCCGACAAGCGGGTGCGGCAGGCGCTCGGCTACGCGACGGACGTCGACGAGATCATCAAGGGCGTGCTCGACGGCAAGGCCGTCCGCGTCTCGACGATGCTCACCTCGCTCCACTTCGGCTTCGATCCGGCGCTGAAGCCGGTGAAGTACGACGTCGCGGCCGCGAAGAAGCTGCTGGCCGACGCGGGCTACCCGAACGGGCTCGACATCACGCTCAACGCGCCGCAGGGCCGCTACGTTCGCGACAAGGAAGTGGCGGAGGCGGTGTCCGGGCAGTGGAAGAAGGCCGGCATCCGCACGACGCTCCGGACGTTCGAGTTCGTGAACTACCTGAACAACATGGTCTACGTGCACAAGGCCGGCCCGGTCTGGCTGATCGGCTGGGGCACGCCGACCGTGGACGCCGAGACGGTGTACGTCCCGCTCTTCCGGTCCGGCAACATCTTCGTGAACTGGCACAACGACGAGTTCAACCGGATGGTCGACGAGGCGCAGACGATCATGGACGAGAAGAAGCGCCGCGAGCAGTACATGCGGATCAACAAGCTGTGGGTCGACGAGACGCCCGCGGTGCCGCTCTACCAGCAGATCGACCTCTACGGCGTGTCGCGCCGGCTCAACTGGAAGGCGCGCAGCGACGAGCTCATCAAGGCTTACGACATGGCCCTCAAGGAGGGCAAGTAGCTCTCCGGCCGCGTACAATGGAGGGACTCGGGCGGGCGTAGTTCAGTGGTAGAACATCGGCTTCCCAAGCCGAGGGTCGTGGGTTCGAATCCCATCGCCCGCTCCAACGACCAGGGCCCCGCGGAGCATTCCGCGGGGCCCTGATGCGTTTCAGCCCCGCATCGACGGCCCCCGCCTTGCACCACCCCCTGAGACGAACTTCGCACACGGGGAGGGCATTCGATGAAGGTCTGGCTTCTGCTCGCACTGCTCCTCGGCGCGCCCGGTGCGCCGCTGGCCGCCGAGAGGAACGACCGCGACGACAGGCGCGCGGCGTGGACGGCGCCCGACAACACCGTGTTCTCGAACACGATGGTCGGCGCCCGCGTTCAGAACCGCGAGGGCAAGGACCTCGGCGAGATCGAGCGGCTCGTGATCGACGCGAAATCGGGACGCGTCTCGCACGTGGTCGTCGGCGTCGGCGGAGTGGCCGGTGTCGGCGAGAAGAAGCTCGTCGTGCCGTGGTCGGCGATCGCCGTCGGCGTGGATCCGAGCCACGCCCGGCGCATCGTGGCGACCATGGATCAGCGCGCGCTCGACGCGGCGCAGCGGTGGGAAGACCCCGCCCAGCGGCGCGTGCGGCAGGACCCGGCCTCGGCGAGCCCGCGCACCAACCCCCGTGTCGATCGCGCGCCGGCGCCGCCAGGGCCCGGGCCGCGGAACTGAGGAGGTGGGACGATGCTGAGCGTCGCTGGAATCTTCACGGATCGTGAATCGGCCGAGCGCGCCGCGACCGCGCTGCGCGCACCGGAGATCGCCGGTCACCACGTGACCACGCTCGCGCCGGGCACGACGGCGGCCGAAGCGGCCGCACAGACACCGACGGCCGAGGGCGAGCAGCCCGCCGGCCTCGGGCGCACGATCGGCACGGTCGTCGGTGCGGCGGCCGGCGCAACGGGCGGCATGCACGTCGCGCTGGCGGCGGCCGTCACCGTCTTCCCGCTCGTCGGCCCGGTCATCGTCACCGGAATGCTGGCCGGCCTGCTCGTCGGCGCGACCGTCGGCGGAGCGATCGGCAAGGCGCTCGAAACGCATCTGCCGACGGGCATGCCGAAGGACGAGCTGGTCGTGTACGAGGAAGCGCTGCGCCGCGGTCGATCGGTCGTGATCGCGCTCGTGGAGTCGGACGAGCAGGCGCGGGCGGCGCGGGAGATGCTCGATCGCGCGGGCGCTGAATCGGTGGACGCGGCGCGCCGTTCGTGGCGCGTCGGCCTGACGGACGAGAGCGGGCGCTCGGCGGCGTGACGAACGCCGCCGGCGGGTCCGGTTTCGCCGCGATCCGGCGGAGCACGGGTCACTGGCGCGGCCACGACATCGACACGCGGCGGGACGCCGCGTCGTAGCGCAATCGGCGTACCAGCAGCGACCGGCATTCCGATTGCTCATCGATACGTCTCGAGACGTCGCGTGTGAAAGGAGCGAGCGATGGCCAAGCGCCCGGCACAACGGCAGAAGACGGACGCCCAGCGGATGCCCGCATCCGCCGCGGGCAAGGTCGACAAGAAGGCGCCGCGCACCGCTCCGGTCGCCGCGACGGAGAACCGGCCGAAGGCCGAGCCGGAGCGCCGCGAACGGGCGTCGGGCATCGACGGGATTCGTGAGCGGCTCACGAGGGACCGCGATCAGGCGATCGCCCGCATGCGCGATCTGGGCCTTGCGCCGGACCGCGCCGAGAACGCGCCGCGCGCCGGAGCGGGCTCGGTGCTCGACGAGGGCGACCAGGCGCAGGCCAGCGAGCGGCAGGACATGACCTTCATGACGCGCGAGCGTCTCGCGGACCGCATCAACCGCCTGACGACGGCGCTCCAGCGCCTCGACTCCGGCGCGTATGGCCGGTGCGTGATGTGCGGGAACGCGATCGAGCAGGAACGGCTGACCGCGATGCCTGAGGCCGAGACGTGTCTGACGTGCCAGGAAGAGCGCGAGCGCAACGCGCGCGTGGCCTGAGGAGCCCATCATGCGGAACTTGCGACGCTCGGACGTGAAAGTGCGGCGGCTGCTCGATGGTGCGCGCACGATCGCGGTGATCGGCGCCAGCCGACGCCGCAGCGACCGGAGCTGGACGGCCGTCGATTACCTGAGGCGCAACGGATTCGACGTCGTGCCCGTGCGCGACGACAGGCGCCGGTGTCCGGCCTGCAGATCGCTCGTGAAGTAGATGAGGACATTGCGGCAGACGACCATGTCGATGTGCGACAGCGGCGGGTCCTGCACGATGTTGTGCTTCCCGAAGATGCACCAGCGCCGGATGTCGCGCCGGAACCGGAACGTCTGGCCCTCGCGTGCGAAGTACTTCTCGAGCAGCGGTGTCGGGACGTCCTTGAGATCTTCCGCCCGATACAGGCCGTGGCGGCCGGCCTGCAGCGCCTCTTCGTCCACGTCGGTGGCGTAGATGCGGACGTTGAAATCGGCCGGCGGGTCGCCGAGGTGCTCGGCGATCAGCATCGCGATCGAATACGGCTCTTCGCCCGACGAGCACCCGGCGGACCAGATGCGAAGGCTCCGCGACTCGCCGGCTTCGGCGACGAGCGCCGGTATCACGTCCTGCGCGAGGGCTTTCCAGGCGTCGGGGTCGCGGAAGAACCCCGTGACGTTGATGAGGATCGTGTTGATCGACGGGTCGGGGAGACCCGACGCTCAGCCGCTGACGGGGTGCTCGACCGGGACGAGGGTGACGATCGTCGCGGCCCGTGCGCGCCACGTCACCGCCGCGACGAGCGCCGTGACGCGGACGCGCTGACCATCGCGCTTCACGCCCTCGACCTGTTGCCGGCGCGTGCCCGGGCGGGCGGCACCGCTGTTGGCGGCGGGCGTCGGCGCCCGATGGCCGGGGATCAGGGTGCGGATGTCGACGCCGACGAGGTCCGCCGGCCGGTCGTAGCCGAACATCCGCGCCATCGTGCGATTCGCGAACTGCAGCACGTAATGGCGGTGGATGCAGAGCCGGTTCGCGGAGCCGTCGACCATTTCGCGGTAGTCGGTCTCGCGCGCGCGGTGCTCCGTCACGTCGCGGATCCGATGAAGAGCTTCGGCGAGCGCGCGGCCGCGGCCAGCGGCACGACGCGCGCCTCGTAGGTCCGCCGCGGGCCGTCGGCCGCGCCGACGTGGTACTCGGTGGTCATGGGCGCGCGGGACTTCATCGCGGTCGACAGCGCGCGGTGAAGCGCCGCCGACGCCTCCGGCGGCATCGCTTCGCGGAGCGTCTGGTTGACGGCCACGCCGCCCTTCGCGCTCACGATGCGGCGGCCACCGATCCCCGGGAAGCGCGTCATGTCAGCAGATCGGCCAGCCCTTCGCGCGGGCGCGGGCCAGCAGCTGCGTGTACTCGCTCTCGGACAGGACCTGCGAATACTGCGCCCACTTCACGGCGCCCGTCCGCGGATCGATCAGGAAGGCGCCCGTCTTGTACCCGTATTCCGAGCCGTCCCAGCTCACGCCCTTCGCGAGGCGTACGCGCTGGATGACGTGCTTGGCGCCGTCGACGACGAGGCTCACTTCGTCTTCGACGACGCCCCAGACGACCGGCGTCCACGAGTCGCGGGCGTTGGCCATGACCTCCTTGCCGACGCGCGTCGCGTTTTCGAGCTTCTGCTGCTCGTCCCAGGCGACTTTCACCGGCCATCGACCTCGTTCGCGGTGGGAGCGGGCGCGCGGTCGGGCGCGACGCCGCTCACCATGCGGGTCTTGTCGCACGCGGAGCACCGTCCGTAGCCTCGGCGGAATCCGAGATGGGCTTCGAGCTTCAACATCGCTTCGTGGGCGTTCTTGTGGCGGACGCCGAGCTGTTCGGCGACGCACGATGCGCAGAGCCGTTCGCCCGGCCGTGACTGCATCAGGGAGATGACGCGCTGTCTCAAAATCGACATCGCTTTCCGGGCAACGCGAGGCCATTAGAGTCGCGTCACGTGTCACGTGTCAAGTGAGAGAGGCGCGGCGCGGGCGCGAAAGGGCCGCGTCAGCGGCGCGCGCGAG
>JACPCW010000077.1 GCA_016184365.1 Candidatus Rokuibacteriota bacterium | reverse complement strand
TCATCTCGGGGATCGCCACCTTCGCCGTCCGATAGCCCTCGACGATGCCGAGCAGTTCGCCGGTCCGGGCGTCGAACACGCCGCCGCCGCTCGAGCCGTAGCTCACCGACGCGTCGATCATCCGGACGGGCCCCATGACCTGCGGATCGCCGCGCGGCGCCACGACCTGGCTCACGATCCCGCCGACGACGGTGAATCGTCGGCCCCACGGGAACGCGACGACGAGCACCTCGTCACCCAGATGGGCCGTGGTCCTGAGCCGGACGGGCGCCACGTCCAGCCGCTCCGTCTCGATGATCGCCACGTCCAGCTCCGGGCTCAGGAACGCGATGGCGCCCGGCACGGTGGCGTCGCGACCGGGCAGTCGCACGTGCACCCGCTGCCGCTGCGGCGGATCCACGAAGTGACGCGCGGTGAGGATCCAGACCCGCTCGGTCTCGGGGTGGGTCGCGAGCACGACCCCCGAGGCCGCCCGCCGCGCGCCGCCTTCCCGCTCGGAGCGGAGCTGGACCGTGGATCTCAGGATCTGGCGAATCAGCTCGCTCCGGCCCTCCACGGGCCGGACCGAGGCGCACGCCGCCGCGGCAACCAGGACGACGGCGAGGAAGAGCGCGCGCCTCATGGCTCCTCCCCGGTGTCCTGACGCTCGAGGATCCGGTAGAGCGTGCGCCGGTCGATGCCGAGCACCTCGGCCGCGCGCACCTTGTTGCTCCCGGCCTCCTCGAGCACCTTGTTGACGTACCAGCGCTTGACGTCTTCGAGCGTCATCGCCGCCGCCGGCAGCCGTGGCGCGCGGTCCGGCTCGCTGCGGACGTGCGGCGGGAAGTCGTCGGGCAGCAGCGTGTCGGAGGACGACAGCGCGACCGCACGCTCGATGCTGTGCTCGAGCTCGCGCACATTGCCCGGCCAGCGATGGCGCGTGAGGACCGCCAGGGCCTCGGGCGCCAGACGCTTGACCGCGCGCCCGCCGGCGCGGGCGAACTTCTCGAGGAAGTGCTGCGCCAGCAGCGGGATGTCGGCGGGGTGCTCGCGCAGCGGCGGCATCGCGATGGTGACGACGTTGAGCCGGTAGTAGAGGTCGTCGCGGAACGCGCCGGCGGCGGCGAGCCGGTGGAGCTCGCGGTTCGTGGCCGCGATGACCCGGACGTTCACGGGGATCGCCTCGTTGCCGCCGACCCGGCGGATCGTGTGCTCCTGCAGCGTCCGCAGGAGCTTCGACTGGAGCGGCGGCGTGAGCTCGCCGATCTCGTCCAGAAAGCACGTGCCGCCCGCGGACGTCTCGAAGAGGCCGCGGCGAGCCGTCACGGCGCCGGTGAACGCGCCGCGCTCGTGCCCGAACAGCTCCGATTCGAAGAGCGCCTCGGGCAGCGCGGCGCAGTCGACGACGACGAACGGGCAGCTCGCGCGCGGGCTGGCGGCGTGGATGGCGCGGGCGACCAGCTCCTTGCCGGTGCCCGTCTCGCCCTGGATCAGCACGGTGGTGTCGAGCTGCGCCACGCGCGCGACGAGCTTGTAGATCTCGACCATCTGGTGCGACTGGCCGATGAGCGCCTGGAGACCGTACCGCGCCTGCAGCTCCTGCCGGTACTGCACGTTCTCCCGCGCCAGCCGCCGCGCCTCGAGCGTGCGCCGCACGACGAGCTTGATCTCCTCGATCCGGAACGGCTTCGAGAGATAGTCGTAGGCGCCCGCGTTCACCGCCTCGATCGCCGTCTCGATGCTCGCGAAGGCCGTGAGGATGACGACGGGCAGGTCGGGCTGGACGACCGCCAGCCGCTTGAGGACGGAGAGCCCGTCGACATCGGGCATCCGGAGATCGACGAGCGCGAGGTCCAGCGGCTCGGCCTCGGCGAGCCGCACGCATTCCTCGCCGCTCGCCGCGACGCGGACGCGGTAGCCCTCACGCCCGAGCGCCTCCGCGAGCAACTCGCGCGCGACCTGATCGTCGTCGACGACGGCGATCAGCGGCGTCTTCGTCACGCTGCGCCCGTCCCGACCGGCAGGGTGACGCGGAAGACGCTGCCGCCGCCGTCGCGGGCGCCGACATCGATCCGGCCCTTGTGCTCCCGCACGATCTCCGCCGTGATGAAGAGGCCCAGCCCGGCGCCCCGGCCGCCGTCCTTGGTCGAGAAGAACGGGTCGAAGATCTTCTTCCGATCGGCCTCCGGGATCCCGGGACCGCTGTCGGCCACGACGATCTGCACTTCCTCCCGGCCCAGGAGCGCGAGCGTCGTGACCTCGATGCGCCCGCCGGCCGGCGTCGCATCGATGGCGTTGGTCAGCAGATTCAGGACCACCTGCTGGAGCTGGTCCTGCTGGCCGCGAATCGCCGGCAACCCCGACTCGGCGCGGACGTCGAGCGCGACGCCGGCGTTGGCGAGGCCCGGTCGCACCAGCTCGGCCGTGTCGCGGACCAGGCCTTCGAGGTCGACGGGGCCGGGCTTCGCGGGCGCCCGGCGCGTCACGTCGAGCAGCCGGTTGATGATCTCGATGACGCGCGTCACCTGGCTCTCGATGATGCCGAGCCGGCGGGCCACGTCGCCGGTCACCGCCGCGCCCGGCAGGTCCTTGCGCAAGAGCTCGAGATGACCGGCGACGGAATGCAGCGGCGTGCCGACCTCGTGCGCGACCTCGGCCATGACGCGTCCGGCGAGCGCGAGGCGCTCGGCGTGGTTCAGCCGCCGCTGCATCTCGAAGAGCAGCGCGTTCAGCTGCTCGACCTGCTGGTAGCGGCGATCGAGCTCGCCGGTCGCCTCCGCGATGCGCGTCCGCAGTTCCTCGTTGAACCGGGTGATCCGCGCCACCATCTCGTTGAACCGCTCGGCCAGCCGGCCGAACTCGTCCGACGTCCGCACGTCCACCGCCGCCGGCACGCCGCCGGTGGCGGCGGCGCCGATCGCGTCCATGAACCGCCGCATCGGGCGGTCGACGATCACGTGCACGGCCGCGCTCACGAGTAGGCCCATCAGCAGCACCGAGCCCCCCGTGAGCGTGATGGCCCAGAACCGGATGCGCGACGCGAGCTCGTCGGCGCGCATCGTCGAGAACTTCAGCGCCACCGCGCCGGCGACCGTGCCGTCGAACGCGATCGGCGCCATGACCTCCCAGTAGCGCTCGGTCCCGGCCGTGACGGCGCGGGCCACCACGCGGCCCCGGCGCACGACCTCGGCGTCCCGCCGGTCGAACGGCAGCCGGGCGGCCGGGGCGCTGGTCGCCAGCACGGTCGTGCCGGCGGGGCCGAAGCCGAGGACGTCGAGCTGGAGCACGCTCCGGCGAATGTCCCGGAGGCGCCCGATCAGCCGCTGGAGCGCCTCGCTGCCCTCGAGCTCCCGGCGATCGCCGAACGTCGCGGCCACCTCGCGCGCGTACACGATGGCGCGCGCCTTGAGGTCCTCCTGGATGGCCCGCTGGGCGAGGGCGAGGTTGAGCCAGGTGAAGCCGACCGAGACGAAGAGGATGACCAGCGCGCCGACCAGCAACAGCTTGTGGCGGACCCCGATCATCCGAACATCTTACTTCCTGTATGCTCGATGGAGCACCGACGCTCCACAAGGAGATCCATCATGCCCGACGCCGTCATCGTCTCCACCGCCCGCACGCCGATCGGCAAGGCCTACCGCGGCGCGTTCAACAACACCCACGGCGCCGTGCTCGGCGGACACGTCATCAAGCACGCCGTCGAGCGCGCGAAGATCGAGCCCGGCGAGGTCGAAGACGTCATCTTCGGCTGCGCGATGCCCGAGGGCGCGACGGGGCACAACATCGCGCGCCAGTCGGCGCTCCGCGCCGGGCTGCCGGTCACGACGGCCGGTACGACGGTGAATCGGTTCTGCTCGTCGGGCATGCAGACGATCGCGATGGCGGCGCAGCGGGTGATCGTCGATCGCGTACCCGTCGTCGTCGCCGGCGGTCTCGAATCGATCAGCCTCGTGCAGAACGAGAACATGAACCTGCACCGGTTCCGCGAGGAGTGGATCGAGGAGCACAAGCCCGGGATCTACATGTCGATGATCGAGACGGCGGAAATCGTCGCGAAGCGCTACTACGTCACGCGCGAGCAGCAGGACGAATACGCGCTGGCGAGCCAGCAGCGCACGGCCGCGGCGCAGCAGGCCGGCCGGTTCGCCGCGGAGATCGTGCCGCTCGAGACGACGAAGATCGTGCAGGACAAGAAGACCGGCGAGACGCGGCTCGAAGACGTGACGCTCGGGCAGGACGAAGGCAACCGTGCCGACACGACGGCCGAAGGCCTCGCGTCACTGAAGCCGGTCGCGGGCGAGAAGGGCTGCATCACGGCCGGTAACGCGTCGCAGCTGTCCGACGGCGCCTCGGCGTGCGTCGTCATGGATTCGAAGCTGGCGGAGCGGAAGGGTCTCCAGCCGCTCGGCATCTTCCGCGGCCTCGCCGTCGCGGGCTGCGAGCCGGACGAGATGGGCATCGGTCCCGTCTTCGCCGTGCCCCGGCTGCTCGAGCGCTTCGGCCTCAGGATGGACGACATCGGTCTCTGGGAGCTCAACGAGGCGTTTGCCGTCCAGGTCGTCTACTGCCGCGACAAGCTCGGCATCCCGATGGAGAAGCTCAACGTCGACGGCGGCGCGATCTCGATCGGCCACCCGTACGGCATGAGCGGCGCACGGCTGGTCGGGCATGCGCTCATCGAAGGAAAGCGGCGTGGCGCTCGCTATGTCGTGTCCACGATGTGCATCGGGGGCGGCATGGGCGCGGCGGGTCTGTTCGAGGTCTCTTAGCGTTCACCGCGCGTTCGCGTCACGGGCGCCGGGCGAGTCGGGTCGGGCCGGGGGTGGGGGTCTCCCACCACGGCCCGCTCGGCCCGGCTCTACTTTTGCTCGTTCCCACTCCTTGGCCGCTGCGTCGTAACTCACGTTTGCGGGAACGGGTGAACCGACCCCCACCCCCGGCCCGACCCGACTCGCCCGGCGCCCTTCCCGTTGCGGTTGATCTCTCGCGCCCTCGAACCGTTCGCGCGAGCTTCACCTTCGCTCGCCGCTTCGCGTCTCGCTCCCCGCATCGTTTACGACGCTCGTCTTTGCGAGAGCTGCCTTGCTACCACGATTCGGTCCACCATGTGCGCCCGCTGGAAGCTTCGCGACAGGATCCGCTCGATGGCTCGTGCGATCGCGTAGCGGTACCACGGCGAGGTCACCACGCCGTTCACTTCCACGATCGTTTCGCCGCTCCACTCCGTTCGCGTGTGCAGGCCGAACGTGAGACCCGTCAACGCCGGGTCTCGCTCCAGCTCCGCCACGATCGCCTCGCGGATGGCGGCCGCCGTGCTGCTCCGATGACGCTCCCAGCGCAACACCGCGACCGCCAGCGCCGCGAGCGTGATCAACGAGACGGCGAGAATCGCCAGGACCAGTGGAGACATCCGCGTTTCGAGTGGCAATCGCTGTGCCGGCGACTTGCGCTGATGGCGCCCACCTTGCACCTCACAGGGGGCTCGGACCGGCAAGGAACGGAGGACCGTCATGGAGCACGACCGCGACCGCGAAGAAGCGTCCCGCCGCGAGCAGCGGCGCGTCACGCCGCCCGGGCTCGGCAAGCTCGAGCACGCGCGCCCGCCCGAGGGCGGAGAGCCCGATCTCGACAAGAAGTCGGACGAAGAGGACTGGCACGAGTAACCGGTAGGGGGCCGCGGCGGCCCCCTACGCCGTCGCTTACTTCTTCGTCGCCGGACCGGCGGCCGGACTCTGCGGTTGCGATTCGGCGCGCGGCACCTGATCGAGCAGCCGCTGATCGATGGTGACCACCAGCCGCTGCCGATCCTGACCGATCTTCACGGCGTGGAACGGCACCGCCATGTGCTTTTCGCCGATGCCGAGCGTGCCGCCGATGCCCATGACCAGCGTCGTCACCCGACCGTCGCGCGGGTCGATCATCAGCCGGCTGACCTTGCCGATGTCCCGCCCCTCCGCGTTGCGCACGGCGCTGCCGAGCAGCGCGCTCACGTCGACCTCGAGCGCGGCCCGCCGATCTATCGGCGGCTGCGGCTGAGGCGCGGTCTGCGGCGACGCCTGCGGTGGCGGCGACGGTGGCGGTGATGCCTGCGGCTGCGCGGCCGGCGGTGGCGCCGCGGGCGGCGTCGCCAGACCCGGCGGCGGCGTCACCTGCACGCCCGCCGGCGGCTGTGCACCGCTCTGCGGAGCCTGCGTGGTGTCGGGGGCCGGCTGCTGCGCACCGGCGTCGCCGACGAGTGCGCCGAGCGCGAACGATGTGACGAGAGCGAGCCTTCCGAGTGAGTGCATGTCGTGCTCCTTGCGGCGCGAAGTGGTGCTCGCATCGAGGAGCAACGCCGGTGCCAGCGACGATTGGTAAACTGAACGAGTGAAAGCGATGCTGCTCGACCTCGACGACACGCTGCTCGACTACTCGGGCGGCGTGGACGAGTCCTGGGCGGGCGCGTGCCGCACGTGCTGCACGCCGGACCACGTGGACCCTGCGCGGCTCATCGAGACGCTGGGCCCGACGCGGCGCTGGTTCTGGGACGATCCGGTCCGGCACAAGACCGAGCGCACCGACATGCCGGGCGCGTGGCGAAAGATCGTCGCGTACGCCCTCGAGCGTCTCGGTCACCCGAACGAGGCGCTGGCCGAAGCGATCGCGCGCGATTTCGCCGCGCGACGCCGCGAGCGGATGTGCCTCTTCCCCGAAGCGCTCGCCTGCCTCGAACGATTACGCGGCCGCGGTCTCGGTCTGGCCCTCGTGACGAACGGCGACGCGCGCCAGCAGCGTTACAAGATCGAGCGCTGGGACCTGGCGCGCTTCTTCGACGTGATGGTCATCGAAGGCGAGTTCGGGACCGGCAAGCCCGACGAGGCCGTGTACCGCCATGCGCTCGAGAAGCTCGGCGTGGCGCCGAGGGAGGCGTGGATGGTGGGCGACCACCTCGAGTTCGACGTGGATGCGCCGCAGCGGCTCGGTCTTCGGGGCGTGTGGATCGATCGCGAGGGCCGCGGCCTGCCGCCGGCGAGCACCGTCCAGCCGTGGCGGATCGTGCGCTCGCTCGAAGACCTCGCGTGAGCTACGCGGCGGCGCGCAGCTCGCCCAGTTTCGGCAGCACGTCTTTTTCGTAGAACCGCAGGAAGCCTTCCTGCTCCGGCCCGACCTGGTGGATCGATCCACGGATGAAAGTGATCCGAGATCATCGCGAACGTGAAGCCGCACTCGCCTCGCACACGCTCCGCCTGCGGCTCCGCGCCGTGCTGCGGCTGCGCCCAACCCGCATGTTAGGCTGACGCCATGTCGATCGCGCGCGTCGCCGCTGCGCTCAGTCACGGATCGCGCCGCGTCTGGCGCGCCGTCGCCGGCGAGCGGCGCGCGCCCGCGACGCTGACCGTAAGCGCGGAGCCCGAGGCGGCGCTGCTCGCGAGCGCCGCGGCGTTGCGGCGGCTCGGCGCGCGGATCACGCGATACGACACGGAGCTCGCCGCCCTCGAAGCGCGCCACCACGACGACGTCGTCCGGCTCACCGTGAGCACCGTGGACGGCGACACGTCGAAACTGCACATCGCCTCGGACGGCGCGACGGCCCGGTCGCTCGTGCGCCGCTTCCGCACCGAGCTGTCGCGGCCGTCGGTGGACCGCCGATGATCCTCCTGACGGGCTTCGAGCCGTTCGGCACGCACAAGGTGAACCCGTCGGAAGAGATCGCGCGGGCGCTCGACGGCCGTCGCTTCGGCGAACACGTCGTCCGCGGCGTGGTGCTGCCGGTGCATCATCGCGAGGCCGCCGCGCAGATGGCGGCGCTGCTGCAGGCGATCGATCCCGCGGCGATCCTGCACGTCGGGCTCGCGGAAGGGCGGGCGCGGATCGCCCTCGAACGCGTCGCGCTGAACGTCATGGACTATGCGATCGCGGACAACGCCGGTTACCGCGCGCTCGACGAAGCGTGTGTCGCCGGGGGACCGCCGGCGTATTTCGCGACGCTGCCGCTGAGAGACGTGCTGGCCGCGCTCACCGCTGACGGTGTGCCGGCATACATCTCGAGCACCGCGGGCACGTACCTCTGCAACCAGACGCTCTACGCGACGCTCCATCTCGTGAGCTGCGCCGGACGCACGACGCGCGTGGGCTTCGTGCACCTGCCGCTGTCGGCGGGGATGGTCGCGGCCGCGGGCGTGGAGCTGCCGAGCATGGACGCGCCGCTCATGCAGCGCGCGATCGAGACGGTCCTGCGCGTCGTCGCGGCGACGTAACGACACCGCTCCCGCAGCGCGACATGGGCGTCAGCGCGCGAGCGCAGCTTCAGCGCGCGGTAGCCAGAACGTCATGTCCATCGCGCGATAGAAGTCCGTCGCCGCCGTCAGCTCCGCACGCGCTTCGAGGTGCTTCCCAATCGTGGTGTACAGCTCACCGAGACCGAGATGGCAGTGCGCGATGAGCGGTCGCATGCCGAGCTCGGCCGCGATCTCGAGCGCGCCACGGTAGCGCGCCTCGGCGGTGCTGACATCGGGACGCTCGGAACCCACGGCGACTTCGGCGTGGAGTCGAAGCGCCCACGCCTCATGACCGCGTTCCTGGTGCCGACGCGAGAGGGCGAGCGCGTCGTCCGCAAGACGCACGGCGTCGTCTCGCCGGCCGGCGAACAGCCGGCCTTCGGCCTGCATCGCGATTCGGAGCGACTGGCTGTCCATGCGCCCCATCGCGGCTGAACGTTCGACGGCTTCGTCGAGCCACGGGAGCGCCTCGGCGACGCGCCCGGACAGGAGATACGCGTAGCCCAGGTGCGAGGCCGCCATCGGGAACACGATCGGGTTCTTGCCGTCCTCGCAGAGCGCCGCGGCGCGTTCCAGCAGGACGATGGCGTTCGCGAGATCACCTTTTCGAAGGTAGGGAAATCCGCAGAGCGAGTGCGCGATGGCCTGACTGAGTGGATGGCCGTGCTGCACCGCGATTCGCACCGCGTCGTCGCCGCTGGCGATCGCCTCCGAAAAGTCGCCGAGCTCGGCGAGGCAGCGCCCGAGGTGAACCCGGTTGTAGCTCGCAGGGTGACCGGCGGGCGTGGTGGCGACGTCGTCACCAAGCGCACTGATGTTCGTCCCGAACCGGTCGGCGGCCCGCCGGTAGTCCCCTTGGGCGTGATGCGCGACGCCGAGGTAATACCTCGCGGTGACCTGGAGTGACCCGTTCGCCAAGGCCACGGCGCTCGTCAATGCCCGCTCTCCCGATTCGATGCACGTGCCGAGATCGCCGATGAAGAAGTAGTAGTTCGCCATCTGAAGCGCGGCCTGCGCGCGTCGAGGCTCGTCGCCGAGCGCCTCCGCCAGCCGCTCCGCTTCACGCCCGTGCGCGAGCATCGTCGGAAAGTCACCGAGCGGGAACGCGACACCGCGAGCCCTCAGCCGCAGATCGCACGTCCGTTCGACGATCGCGCGGCTGTCGCCCAGCTTCGTCAGCGCGACGAGCGCCCGCTCCAGCTGCGTCACCGCCTGGCGGTACGCCGACACGTTCGATGCCTGCGTCGCGGCGCGCTCGAGGTAATCCACGGCCTTCGGCCACGCCTCACTCAGCAACGCATGATGCGCGAGCGCATCGACCTGGTCGCGCGAAGGGCGCGCGTGGAGCTGCTCGATCGCGTCGACGATCGCGGCATGCAGGAGCTTCCGGCGCGGAGGAAGAAGCCGGCCGTAGGCGACTTCGCGGATGCGGTCGTGCGTGAAGTCGAACCCATCGTCGACGCCATGCAGCACCCGGTGCCGCACCAGCTCTTCGAGCCCTTCCGAGGCGGCCGACTCATCGAGGCCGCTCGCGCGTTCCACGAGCGCGAAATCAAACCCGCGGCCGAGCGCGGCGGCCACGTCCACGACCGTGCGGCCCGGGATGCTGAGTCGTTCGAGCCGCGGGGCGACCATCCGGCGCACGCGTTCGGGCAGGAGAATACCCGCGCCGCTCGGCGCGACACTGCCTTCATCGAGCGCTCGCACGGTCTCGACGACCATGAATGGATTGCCGCCGCTCACCGCCCACACCCGCTCATCGCGTTCCGGCATCACGGCCGTTCCGGCCCGAGCGAGCGCGTGGACGAGAGCCGTCGTCTCGGCGCGCGACAGCGGCGGCAGCATGAGCTGTACGCAGCGCGGCTCGCGGTCCAGTTCCTCGATGATCTGGCGCAGCACCGGAGCGCCAGCGACTTCTTCGTCGCGCGCCGTGGCGACGAGCATGACGGCGTGCACCTCCAGCCGACGAGCCAGGAATGCGAGCAATCGCTGGCTCATCTCGTCCGCCCAGTGAAGGTCCTCGATGATCACGACGAGCGATCGTCGCGCGGCGACGAGTTCGAGCACGCGGCCGATGCTCTCGAAGAGTCGCAACGGGTCGTCGGTCGGTGCCGGAAGCTCCGGTGTGCCGACGTCCGGAAGCAATCGCGCGAGCTCGGCCCGCCAGACCGGAGGCAGGTCATTCAGGACCTCGTGGTCGGACACGACGTGTCCGGCGCGAAACGCATCGACCCAGGGGCCGAACGGCAGAATGCGTTCGCTCTCGTGGCAGCGCCCGACCATGACGTGCGCGCCGCGCGCCCGCGCATCCTCGGCGAGGGACCCGACGAGTGTCGTCTTCCCGATCCCGGCCTCTCCGAGGAGCACGACAACGCGGCCGGCGTTGCCCTCGATTTCATCGAACGTGCGTCGCAGGCGGTCGCGCTGTCGCTCGCGGCCGACCATCGGCGTCTCGATCACCGCGGCCGGGACGCTGGCCGGCCGGTCGATCGGACGGTCGGTCCTGGACCGGTCAACGGAAGATTCCGGCGGCGTCTTCGTTTCGGCGCCGCGCTCCTTCAGCATCGTCTGATACAACTGCTTGGTTTCTGCTTCGGGCTCTGCGCCGAGCTCGCGCTGCAACACGCTGATGCAGAGCTGGTACTGCTTGAGCGCCGCGGCGCGGCGGCCCTGCCGCGCATAGAGCCGCATCAGCGTCCGATGCACGGCCTCCTGCAGCGGCTCGAGCGTCAGCAACCGCATCGCCGTCTGGATCGCGCGCTCGGTCGCCGGCTCGCGCATCTGGTGCGCGAGCAGTTTCGCGAGCGCCTCCACCGCGCGCTCGCGGAGCCGCTCGCGCTGGGCGAGGAGCCACTCCTCGAAGGCCGGCTCGTCGACGACGAGGCCGTCGAGTAGATCCCCACCGTAGATCTCGCCGGCACGCTCGAGCGCAGACGGTGTTCCATCATCGATCAGGCGTTCGAACGTGCTCGCGTCGACGTCCACGGCGTTCGCGTCGATCGCGAGCGTGTGGCCTTCGGTCTGGAGCACGGATTCGCCGAGCGCTTTGCGGAGCGTGAAGACGGTATGGCGCAGGTTGGCGCGGGCCTGCGCGTCGCTCGTGGCGCCCCACAACAACGCGGCGATCTTGTCGCGCGGGTGGGCGGTTCCCGGTCGTAGCGCGAGATAAGCGAGCGCGGCCTGGGCCTTGGCGGCCAGGACAAGCGGCGCCGCCCCACCGAGGCAGGCCTGAAAGCCGCCGAATAGCCGGATGTCGAGCCGCGTCATCGTCCCCACACTGCCGGGAGTCCGGTGACTATAGCGCCTCGGGCGGCGGCCGTGCGCCGCCGATCTCGGGCGTCGCGCAGCGCTTCAACGCTTTTTCAACGCCTGCCCTCACGAGTCCGCCACGCCTGTCCCCGTACAACGGGCGCATGACCTTCATCCTCCGGCTCTCGGTCGACGGCGCGGGACGCACATCCGGCGTGGTGGAACGCGTGCGGAACGGCGAGAAGGGCCGCTTCTACGGAATCGAGGAGTTGAGCCCACTGATTGCTCAGATGATGCGCGGCGAAACGCAGTCGCGAGAGGAGACCGACCATGTCCAGAGCTGAACGAGCCGTGCGCTGGTGCCTTCGGATCGCGGCCATCGTGATGTTCGTGGCGACACCGACGGTCATCGACGCGCACACGCATCGTGCGCCGATCGCCCACGCCGGCGACGACGCCACCGTCGAAGGTGGAGTCCTCGTCACTCTGGACGGCCGACTCTCATGGGACGCGGACGGTAACGCGTTGACCTATGCGTGGACACAGACCGAGGGCGTCGCCGTAGCGCTCGACTTCACCGATCCTTCGCGGCCCACCTTCACGGCCGTGACTCCGGGCGCCGGCGGCATTCCTGCCGAAAACCAGGTGCTCGCGTTCCAGCTCACCGTGAGCAACGGCGCGACGACGAGCCTGCCGAGCGAGGTGCGGCTGATGGTGCTCAAGCCGTTCGATCCCGTCGCCGACAGCCCGGCGGTCGTGAGGAACAGCAAGGTGAAGGACGCCGCCGGGAACTATCCGGCGGGGTCACTCGGCTTCGCGCTGGCGTACGCGAACGCGAATCCCGGGACCCGCGTGACGTTCGACATTCCGGCAAGCGATCCTTCGTACAACGCCGCCGGCGGATACTGGCAGCTTCCGCACACGGGCATCGGCTCGATTCCCGTGATCCGGCACGCCGGTCTCGCGACCGCCCGCGCGCAGGGCACAACGGTCGACGGATTCTCGCAGCGAGTGAACGCGCTCGCCGCGGGCGTGCCGGTGGTGAATGCGAACGGACCGGCGATCTCCATTCCGGGCGTGATTCTCGAGATTGGTCGCGATCCTGCGCCGTACCCGTCCCGCATCGTGGTCCGCGGCCTCGCACAGGAGATGTCCGTGTGGGGCGGCGACGACATCGTCCTGTCGGGGAACTACTACAACGTTCGGCCCGACGGGAGCGGATCCGCCCGCGGAACGTGGCAGCACGTCGGCTATTCGAGCGGCGGTACGACGTGTTACCGGCTCGTCCTGGGCAACGGGAGAAACATCCGGATCGGAGGCGCCACCTCGGCGGAGCGCAATCTCTTCGGCAGCGGGTGCGGCGTCCTGCGCGTCGGTCCCGCCACGGCCGGCCTGCTCGCCAACGTCCTCGTCGCGGGGAATTACTTCGGACTCGACCGGACCGGGTCGCGAACCATCCTGTCCTCTGCGGATCCGAGTGGAGAGGTGGCGGTACACGGCACCGCCGGGCAGGTGGTCGACGCACGGATCGGCAACGCGTCGCCGGCCAGCCGCAACGCGTTCGGTGGCTACGTCGGTGGGGCGGGGACGTCGCTCTTCGTCACGCTCCGCAACGATGCGCGGCACCGCACGATCGTTCAGGGCAATTCGTTCGGCACCGACGTGACGGGAACCGTCGCCGTCCCCAGCGGGATCGGCGTGTGGTTCGAGCAGCAGGGCACCACCGGCGCTCCGGAATTCGTCTTCGGAGGGCCGCACCCGGACGCCGGCAACATCGTCTCCGGTAACACGAAGGGGCTCTTCGTCCAGGGCAGCGTCACGACCCCGTGGCGCACGACGATCCAGGGGAACGTCTTCGGCACGACCGCCGACGGCATGGCCGCGTTGCCGAACCGCGAGGGCATCGTCGTCTCGGCCGTCAACGGCGGAGGCGCGCTCATCGGCGGCGGCGGTCCGGGCGAAGGCAACGTGATCTCCGGCAACGTGCTCGCCGGACTGAGCCTCGGCAGCGCTGACTCCGGCGCGCAGCAGCATCGCATTCTCGGGAACCTGATCGGCGTGGCCGCCGATGGCGTGAGCGCCATGGGGAACGGCCGCGATGGCATCGTGGCCGGCCACGAGCGAGGTCGACTCCCGATCATCGGCGGCGTCGACGAGGGCGAAGGCAACGTCATCGCCCACAACGGCCGCTGGGGCGTCTTCCTCTATTTCGGCTCGCCCGGCGGCACCATCCGCGGCAATTCCATCTACGGCAATGCCTCGCTCGGCATTTCGATCGACGGCAGCACCTTCCCGCTCACGAACGACGCCGGCGACGCCGACGGCGGAACGAACGAGCGACTGAACTATCCGGTGCTGACGTCCGCGACGACGGGCGGCGGAGGCACCTTGATCGCGGGCAGGCTCGACACGCGGCCGGGCCTCGGCGTGATTCTCGACTTCTACGCGAGCGCCTTCGCCGACCCGACCGGACACGGCGAGGGCGAGGTCTACCTCGGGTCGCATGCCTTCACCACGCCGCCCGTATACGCCGGCGCCGTGACGTTCAGCGCCACGCTGCCGATCACGCTGGCGGGATCGCCGGTGATCACCGCGACCACGACGGACGAGCGCGGCAACACGTCGGAGTTCAGCCGGTTCGTCGTCGCCACGCGAGTGAACTCCGGCCCGCGCGTGACGAATCCCGGCGATCAGACGAGCGCCGAAGGAGCCAGCGCGTCGCTGCAGATCACCGCGACCGATCCGGACGCCGACGGACTCTCGTACACCGCGACCGGCTTGCCGGCGGGCCTCGCGATCGTCGGGACGACGGGCGCGATCACGGGGACGCTCGGCTACGAGGTCGCCGGGACATACGCAGTGACCGTGACGGTCATCGACGGCAAAGGCGGCACCGGGACCACGAGCTTCACGTGGACGGTGACGGATGTGAACCGCGCACCCGCGCTATCGCCGGTTGCCGCTCAGACGAGCGACGAGGGCGGAAGCGTCTCGCTCGCGGTGAGCGCGGCCGACGACGACGGTGATGCGCTGACATACGCCGCGAGCGGTCTGCCGCCCGGCGTGAGCATCGACCCGGCGACGGGCGCAGTCACGGGCACGCTCGGCTACGCGGCCGCCGGGACATACGAGGTGACGATCGAAGTCACCGACGGCAAGGGCGGCAGCGCCAGCGCCGGCTTCACGTGGACGGTGACGAACGTGAACCGCGCGCCGACGCTGTCCGCCGTCGGCGACCAGACGGTCGTCTCGGGATCGACGCTGACGTTCACGCTGGCGGCGACGGATCCGGACGGCGATGCGATCAGCTTCGGCGCGGCGGGTCTGCCGGCCGGCGCCCTGCTCGATGGCACGACGGGCGTGATGTCCTGGCTGCCGAGCGCCACGCAGGTCGGTACGTACGCCGTGACATTCAGTGCGACGGACGCCGGCGGGCTCGCGAGCTCGCGGCCGATGACCATCACCGTGACCGCGCCCGTGGCGCGAAACCGGGCGCCGGTTTGCTCGACCGCGCGGTCGAGCGCAAGCCAGATCTGGCCGCCGAATCACAAGGCCGTCGTCGCGATCGACGTCCTCGGCGTCAGCGACCCGGACGGCGATCCGGTCGGCATCACGATCACGCACATCCTGCAGGACGAACCGACCAACACGCTCGGCGACGGCGCGACCGCGATCGACGGGTTCGGCGTCGGCACGTCGCGCGCCTCGGTGCGCGCCGAGCGTAGCGGTACACCGCGGGTGCCCGGCAACGGCCGCGTGTACGAGATCCACTTCACTCGTCGGCGTTCCGCACGACCAGGGAAAGGGTGCGGTCATCGACGACGGCATCCGCTACGACTCGACCGTCGCCGGCGGACCGCGGGTGCGCTGATGCGACATCGGCTTACGGCACCTGAGTCCGCTCATCGCACAGTTGGGCAGAGTAGTGCCGTGTGGGTAGTGGGAAGGACTCGTCAGCTTCACGCCGACCCCGACCGGAGGCATCGATGGGAGAAACGGAGCAGCGGCCTATGAGCGAACGCGACAGACTAGTGGATGCACGTGATCGTATGGCGCGCGCGGCTGGGCAGGACGACCCGAGCGCAGTCCGGTTGCTTCGGGAAGCGATTGATCTCGATCCCTCACTCCGTGAGGCGTATGGCGCGCTCGGCCGCCTCTATTACCGCAACGCCTGGCTGGAGGCCGAGCTGGACCTGTGGCTGCAGCGGATCGGCGTGGATCCAATGGATGCGGACGCGCACGAGCGGATCGGGTGGATCCTCTGGTTCACCGGACGAGCCGAGGAGTCGCTGCCGTGGCTCGAGCGTAACCTGACGCTTCGGCCGAGTGGTAAATGGGGTCGCTTCTACATGGGGAACGCCCATCTGATCCTCGGGCGCTACGTCGAGGCGGAGCGCGCCTACCGCGCCGCTATTGAAGCCCATCCTGATTTCAGTTCGGCGCACGCGGGGTTGGCTTGGACGCTGTTCGCGGCCGGCCGCGTCGGCGAAGCGCGGGCACAGTGCGATCGCATGCGTGCGACGACACTCGACGGCGATCGCTACGAAGTGAAAATGGCGGACCTCGATCTGTTTTCTGGCGAAGCAACCACAGCCGCCGAGCGGGCGCGTCGCGTTTCCCCGGAGGACGCGAGGGCTTGGCCGGCCCGCTACTGGCCACGCGGGACGAGCGCGACCACCATTTTGGCGGGGGCGCTTATCGATCGAGACTACCGCGCAGCGGCGGCTGCGCTCACGGTGAGTGAATCGGTTAACCGCAGCCGTCTCTTAAACGGCGACGAGGGCTATCTGCCCCGGTACGATCTGGCCGCGGTTTATGCGTTGTACGGAAACCGCGATGAGGCGTGCCGGTGGCTCACGGAGGCCATCGCGGTTGGTTGGTGGTTCCCGGACCTCGCTCGACGAGATCCGCTACTCCGGTCACTGCATGAGTGTCCGCCTTTTGAGGACCTCTTGAAGAAACGGCCGGCTCCGCATGGACGCAGGCCCTTGCCTCGTTGCCCGAGCGGTGCTGCTGCACGCGGACCAGGTGATTGAATACGAGCGCCGAAGACCTGCCCAACGGGTCGGCGCGACGGAGTCACGATCACCATGGGTCCCCGGCAACGGCCGCGTGTACGAGATCCACTTCACGGCGACCGACGGCCACGGCGGCTCGTCGGCGTTCCGCACGACCAGGGAAAGGGTGCGGTCATCGACGACGGCATCCGCTACGACTCGACCGTCGCCGGCGGACCGCGGGTGCGCTGATGCGCTGTGCGGCTCGTCCGACGGGAGCCGAGTGCGCTGATCGTGCCGACGATCGAAACCGAAACGCAGTACGAACGGCAGGAGGTCGCAGATGCGAGTGAGCCTCAGAAGCGCAGCGTGGTCGATGGTCGCCGTCCTCGGCATGAGTTCGGTGGTCTGGGCGAATCCGCCCGATTCGGAATGTCCCCCGGCGGCGGCAGCCGCGAGCGCGATGCTGGTGTACGAAATCGGGACTCCCGTTGCGCAATGCCAGCTGACAGACCTCGGCGATCCGGCCAACCTGGGAGGACAAGTCCTGGAGGGCGACGTCAAGATCGCCGCCCGGGTCGACTTCGCCCAGGGCGGGATGCTGGCGGGCGTGTTCCAATCCACGCGCGGCCGGGTCCTGATCTACTTCCCGTTCAACGAGCACGCGACAATCATTACCGGTAAGGTCACGTTGACCGACGAGACGGGCCAGACGAAGACCTATCACGCCGGCGAAAGTTACTTCATCCGGCAGGGAAGCGTGATCCTCTGGGAAGTGAGCGGCCCGCTGGTGCAGAAGTCGTTCTTCAATTTCACGACACCCTGATCGGCGTCCCTTCGATAGCGAGCCGCGTGCGCTGCGCTTCGAACACCGCTCCGATCGACGCGAACCGTTCGAGGGAGGCCGTCAGGTGTCGCCTGGCGGCCTCGAAGTTTGCGTTGCCGTTCTCGACGAGACCCAGCACGCGTTCATTGGACGCGATCGCGAACGGAACGTCGACCGCGGTCGCGATCTCGAGCCCTTCATTCTCCGGCTCTCGGTCGACGCCGGCCGGCTGAGCGGCGTCGTCGAGCGTGTACGCACCGGCGAGAAGGGCCGATTCCACGGCATCGAGGAACTGGGGCCGCTGATCGTGCAGATGCTCGAAAGCGAAACGGAGCCGGGATGAGGCGCGTCACTCGTCCCGGCGCTCGATCAGGCGAAACAGGCCGAGCCCGACGACGGTCGTCGCCATCAACGCGCCGGCGAACACCACCGGCGCCGCGGCGCTTCCGGTGAGATCACGCACGGCGCCGGCCGCCGGCTGGGCGAGCGCCATCACGAGATAGAACACCGTGTAGTACACGCCGAACGCCGTGGCGAGCGTCTCGGCGCGCACCGCGCGCGGCAGCAGCGCCATGATCGCCCCGGGCGGCAGCCCGCCGATGAATCCCATCGCGAGCAGCGTCGCCAGCGGCCACGGCGACAGCGGAAACAGCATCGCGATGACGCCGGTGATGACGGTGCCGGCGACGATGAGCAGCGTCGGACGCTTCCATCGGTCCGCGATGACGCCACCGAGCGGCACCGACACCAGCGTGATCCACAGCAGCGCGCTCACCGTCGCGCCGGCCGCGCCGATCGACGCCCCGCGCGCCAGGAGCAGGCCGGGCCCGAACGCGATGACGACGACGAGGCTCGCGTTGAAGCAGCCCCACGCGAATCCGCTGCTCACACCGAGCGCGAGGTCGCGGCGAGAGAGCCGCGCGGTCGCGCCGGCGGCCGCCGGCGCCACCGCGCGGGGCGCATCCCGGTACAGGAGCAGCATGAAGAGCAGACCGATGACGGCGAAGACGGCCGTCAGCTGCACCGCGGTGCGCCACGACGACGCCGCGCCCACGATGCCGAGCGTCGCCGCCGCGAGGGCCAGCGCCACGGGCCACGAGCTGAGCATGACGGCCATCGCCGTCGACATCTCGCGGCCGATGAACCAGTCCGCGACCATCTTCGCGAGCAGGATGTTCATCAGCACCGCGCCGATCCCCGCGCCGAGGCGTCCCGCGGCCGCCTGCACGAAGCCGTCGCTCGTCGCCGTCACGACCGCGCCGACCGCCATCAGCCCCAGGCTCACGACGACGACGCGCCGCTCGCCGAAGCGAGCACCGAGCAGACCGCCGGGCAACGCGAACACGGCGCCGGGCAGCATGTACACGCCGATCAGCGTGCCGAGCTGCGCGTACCCGAGCCCCAGGTCGGCGACGAGCAGCGGCGCGACGGCGGCGATCGACTGGAACTGCACGCCCATCGACATGCGCGTGACGAAGACGACTGCGAGCATCGCCCACCGGCGCGGCACGCCGGCATGATAGGCGATCAGGACGGCGGGTGTGTTATCACGAGCGTGCGTCTAATCCCGTCGGGGAGGCCGACCCTATGATTCGCGACATCGAAAACGGACGCCGGAAGCCGCTCGTCCACCAGGACGCCTACGTGGATCCGTCCGCGCAGGTCATCGGCGAGGTGTCCATCGGCGCCGGGTCGAGCGTGTGGCCGCTGGCGCTCGTGCGCGGCGATCAGAACTGGGTCCGCATCGGGACGAACACGAACGTGCAGGACCTGTCGGTCTGCCACGTCGACCCGCACCATCCGCTCCTCATCGGCGACAACGTCACGCTCGGGCACCGCGTCGTCGTGCACGGCTGCACGATCATGAGCAACTCGCGCGTCGGCATCGGCGCGATCGTGCTGAACGGCGCGATCGTCGAGGAATGGGCGCAGGTCGCGGCCGGCAGCCTCGTGCCCGCCGGCAAGGTCGTGCCGTCGGGCTGGCTCGTGATGGGGATTCCCGCGAAGCCCGTGCGGAAGATGAGCCAGGACGAGCTCGACGACATCAAGCGGAACGCCGAGGAGTACTACGAGCTCTGGCACACGAACTGGATGTGATCACGTGGGGGCCCCGAAATGGCCCCCCACCCCCCCTACGCTCGGACGCGTCCCGGCGAAGCCGTGACGCGCCTCGACATCTCCTCCGTGGCCATGCGCACGAGCGCTTCGAGCAAGATCGCGCGCGGAAACGCGTTGTGCCGGATGAGCGTCGCCGCGAGCACCGGCGACGTGCTCGAAAACGGCAGCGCGATGGCCCAGTGGTCGGCGCGCACGTATCCCGCAAGCGTGCCGAGCGGCACGATCGCATCGGACGCCAGCACCTGTCCATCGTTCGACGGATCGATCTTCGCGAGCCGCCGGTAACCCGGTTTCAGCAGCGCCGCCATCCGCTCGGGATCCGCGAGCGCGACGACTGACACGTACGCCACGCGCGCGGGGAGCGCGCCGCGCGCGAGCGCATCGGAGACGAACCCGGCGCGCTCGCGGCGCTTGAGGCTGTCGCGCCCGCCGCCGTCGCCGCCTTTGCAGCGCCACTCGACCAGCCGCAGCAGCGCGCCATACAAGGCGCCGGGATCGTCGCCCAGCGGTGACCCGCCGACGGAGCCGGCGACGCTCACCAGCGCGCCGACGCGCTCGCCGACTTCCGGATATGTCGCCAGGGCTTCGAGCGAATCCGGGACGCCTTTCGAATGACCGACGAGGATGATCGTGTCCTCGGGCGGTACCGCGCGCACGGCGTCCCGGATCTGCCGCGCGTTGTGCGCGGTGCTCGACGTGCCGTTCACCCACAGCACCTGCGTGCGGTATCCCTGCCGCTCGAGCTCCGGCAGCGCGTCCGAGAACGGCGTGACGAGGTTCTTGACGCACTCGTTGTAGAGGCCCGGCACGACGATGACCCGCGTCGGACGGCGCGGCGCCGAGAGATCGACCGGGCCACCGGCCGGCGAGGTCTCGCCGGGCAGCCGCAGCACGAGCCGATCGCATTCGGCGGGCGCCGAGCCGCGGCGCGCCGCTTCGACGGCGCAGAAGATTTCGCGGAATCGCGCACGGCCGTCGGCGGTCCCGTTGGCGGCGAGCGACGCCTGGATCGCCGGCGGTACCAGCGGCTTGTCGAGGAGCGGGCTGCGCGAGCAGCCGAAGAGTCCGAGCACCGCGATCAGCAGCGTGGCGGCGCGCACGGCGGTGCGAGCGCGTGAGCGGCGATCATCGAGGCCTCCCTCCGTGCGAACCGAACGATCGCGTGCCCGGCTATTGTTCATGCCGCACACTGGAACGCATGCAGGAAATGCTGTACGTCGTCGTCGGGGCGCTCATGCTGGCCGGGCTCGCGGGCGCGGTGATTCCCGTGCTGCCGGGTACGCCGCTGATCCTGGCCGGCGCGGCGATCTACGCCTTCGCCACGGATTTCACGCCCGTCGGCTGGGGCCGCCTCGGCATCCTGGCGCTGCTCGCGATCGTCGCCGGCGTCGTCGCCTATCTCGGCACCGCGCTCGGCACGCGTGGCGCCGGCGGCAGTCGCGCGGCCGTCATGGGCGCCATCGTCGGCGCGCTCGTCGGCATCGTCTTCGCGCCGCTCGGCCTGCTGATCGGCCCGCTCGTCGGCGCGGTGCTCGCGGAATGGCTGCGGACGGGTCAGCTGCGCGAGAGCCTCCGCAGCGGCATCGGCGCGGCGGTCGGCACCATCGCGGGCGCCGTCATGCACTTCGCGGTCGCGCTCGCGATGGTGGCGCTGTTCGTCTGGTGGATCTACCGAGGGTAATCGAGGAGCGCCACGGCTTCGCCGGGGCGCTCCGAGCGGTGGGGGTTTGGGGCCATGTCGGGGCCCCCATCTCGATCAATTGATCCGTTTCGTCTTGCCGCCCCACTCCTTGTCGCGCAGCACGAACTTCTGCACCTTGCCGGTCGACGTCTTCGGCAGATCGCCGAACTCGATCGACGCCGGGCACTTGAAGTGCGCGATGTGCTGGCGGCAGAACTCGAGGATCTCGGCCTCGGTCGCCTTCATGCCGGGCTTGAGCGTCACGAACGCCTTCGGCCGCTCGCCCCACTTCTCGTCCGGCACGGCGACGACGGCGCACTCGAGAACGGACGGATGCGTGGCGACGGCCTGCTCGACCTCGATCGTCGAGATGTTCTCGCCGCCCGAGATGATGATGTCCTTCTTCCGGTCGCGCAGCTCGATGTAGCCGTCCGGGTGCCAGACGGCGAGATCGCCGGAATGGAACCAGCCGCCGCGAAACGCCTCGGCCGTGGCGTCCGGCTGCTCGAAGTAGCCCTTCATCACGTTGTTGCCGCGCATGACGACCTCGCCGAGCGTTTCGGCGTCCATCGGCACGTCGTTCATCCGGTCGTCGACGACCCGGACCAGGTCGAACATCACGTAGCCCTGGCCCTGGCGGGCGGCGGCCCGCGCGCGCTCGTCGGCCGGCAGCGCATCCCATTCGCGATGCCAGGCGCACACCGTGTGCGGACCGTACGTCTCGGTCAGGCCGTAGACGTGCACGGGACGGAAGCCGAGCTCCTGCATCCGGCCGAGCAGCGTCGGCGACGGGGGCGCGCCGGCGACGGTCGCGGTCACGGGTTGCGCGAGCTTGTGCGCCTTCGGATGGTTCACGATGCCGATCTGCACGGTCGGCGCGCCGCAGTAGTGCGTGACGCCTTCGCCGTCGATCAGCTCCCAGATCCGCGCCGGCTCGACGCGGCGCAGGCAGACGTGCGTGCCGCCCATGGCCGTGACGCCCCACGTGAAGCACCAGCCGTTGCAGTGGAACATCGGCAGCGTCCAGAGGTACTTCGCATCGAACGTCATGCCGGTCTCGATCACCTCGCCCATCGCGTTCAGATACCCGCCGCGGTGATGGATCATCACGCCCTTCGGGCGGCCCGTCGTGCCGGACGTGTAGTTGATGGACAGGGTCTCCATCTCGTCGGCCAGCCACGGCTCGCACGGCTCGGGCGAGCCCGCGGCCAGGAAGTCCTCGTACGGATCGCCCGCGGCGCCGGTGTCGTCGATGCGGATGACCTTCAACGCGCCCGTCCCCGCCGGCTTCACCAGGCTCTCGAACTCGTGATCGACGAACAGCACCTTCGCGCCGGAGTGGCCGAGGATGTACGCGATCTCGTCGCCGTTCAGCCGGATGTTGATCGGCACGAGGACGAGGCCCGCCATGGGCACGCCGAAGTGCGCTTCGAGCATGGCCGGCGTGTTCGGCGCGATGATCGCCACGCGATCGAGATGGGTCAGCCCGAGCGCGCGCAGCCCGGAGGCGAGACGGTTCGCGCGCTCCTCGAGCTGCCGGTACGTGTAGCGCCGGTCGCCGTGCACGACCGCGGTCTTGTCGGGCCACACGTACGCGCTGCGACGGAGAAAGCTGACGGGCGTCAGCTCCGTCCGGTACGGTGTGTCGGTTTTCGAGATCGGCAGCACGCGCTTCGGCATCGAGCAACCTCCGTGGGCAAATCTGCGTCCCGTCGGCTCGGGGACGACCGATCTTAGCGCAGCAGGATCGAGGGCGTGTGCGGGCTCAGCGAAGTGCGGCAAGACAGTCGGGCAGCGCGCGCGGCTCGCCGCAGACGGCGTCGGCGCCGGCGTCGCGCAGCTCGCGCTCAGACCCGAAGCCCCACAGCACGCCGATGGCGCGGACTCGGTTGCGCTTCGCGGCGACGATGTCCGCCGCCCGGTCGCCGATCATGACGGCCGTGGCGGGATCGAGCGCTTCGGTCTCGAGCACGTGCGCGACCAGCTCGGCCTTGTCGTCGAATCGCCCGCCGAGGTCGGGACCGTAGACGCGCGCGAAATGGCGCTCGAGCCCGAAATGCCGCACCACGCGCTGGGCGTAGAGGCCCGGCTTCGACGTCACGACGAACGCTCGCGCGACCGGGCGGCGGAGATCCTCGAGCATCCGCGGCACGCCGGCGTACACCTCGTTCTCGAACAGGCCGCTGGCGACGTAGCGCTCGCGGTAGAGCGCGAGCGCCCGCTCGATGCGCTGCGAATCCGACGTGCCGAGCAGCGTGGCAAACCCGGTGCGGAGCGAGGGACTGATGAACGTCCCGAGCGCGTCGTCGGGCGGACACGGATGCGGCAGGCGTTCGAGCGCGTAGCGGATGCACCGCGTGATCCCGAGCCGGGAATCCGTGAGCGTCCCGTCGAGGTCGAAGAACGCGATCGGCGCCGGCATCGCTACCCGCCGTCGTGCAGGAGCCGGCCGAAGCCGGGGACCGCCGCGCGGACGTCGGCGAGCCGGAGCGCGCGCCAGAGTGACGCCTGGTTGCTCGACAGCACCGGCTTGCCGAGCTCCTGCTCGAGCGCGTCGAGCACGCCGACGGTCGGCAGCCCCGTCCCGCTGATGAGCACGGCGTCGGCCGTCGCGACGTCAGCGCTGCGCGCGAGCCCGCGTGCCCGCTCCTCCGTCTCTTCGTAGATGTTCCGCACGTCGTCGAGCCTCCGATGGCTGACGATCTCGAAGCCTGCCGTCTCCCAGTACCGCCGGCCGATCGCGCTGATCGACTCGGGGTACGGTGTCGCGAGCGCGAGCCTGCGGACGCCGAGGTGCCGAAGCGCCGCGAACACCGCGCCCGCGGCCGTGGTCGCCTTCGCGCCGGCGTTGGACGCAAGCTGCTCGGCGAGCGCGGGGTCCTGCTCGAAGCCGACGACATAGCTCGACGCGGTATGCCCGAGCACGACGACCGCGGGAGACACCTCGCCGATCGAGCGCGCGGCGGCGGGCGCCGCTTCCGCGTACGCGCGCGCGCGATCTTCCATGCCGGCGGCCGCGCCGGCGGCGCCGGGCGCGTCGCTCACCGCGAGTCGCGTGAAGTGAATCGTCACGCCGGGCGGCGCCATCCGGTAGAACTCCGGCTCGACGGTCGGATTGCCGGGCGGCACGATGACGCCGATGCGGACGACGCCGGTCACGCGGCACCCCCGCGCGTCGCGGCGTCCGTTCGGGCCGCCTGCGCAGCGACGGCGTACGTGGCAAGACGCCGGTCACTGTCGATCACCGCGCGCGTCACACGCTCGGCCATGGCGCTGAGCTCCGCCACGCGACCGGCACGCCACCACGTCCGCCAGCCGGCGGCGAGCGCGTCGATGTCGCCGGTCGTGACGCCCTCGGGTGCGGTCGTCAGCTGATGGAAGCGCGCCAGCAGCCTCGCTTCCGACGGCGTCGCGAGATGCGGCAGGCTGAGACAGAGTCGGCGCAATACTGATGCAGCCCGGAGCGCCGCACCGACATCCCGATCAGGCATGCCTCGGACCGGCGCGAGCGAATCGACGTCGGCGCGATCCTGCGCCGTCCCGAGCAACCGCTTCAGCGCACTCAGACCGTCGATGCTCACCACGGCGATCCGCTGACCCTGCCAGTCGACGAAACTGCGCTCGTCCAACAGTCGGCCGAGATCCTGATCCTGGGGAACGAGCAGATCCACGAGCAGCAGGTCCTGCTGCTCGAACTTCAGCAGACGGTGAATGCGCAGCCGGCCGCGCGCAACGTCCATCGGCGGCCCGGCCGCACGAAACCCAAGCCCCGTGATCGCCGCGATGGCCGCGTCGAGATCAGCGCCGGCGACGAGCAGATCGACGTCTTCGGTCGCGCGCGGCGTCGCGTAGATCGCGACGGCGAGCCCGCCGGCCAGCGCATACCGCACACCGCCGCCGTCGAGCGCTTCGGTGATGCGCCGCAGCTCGGCGTCGAGGTCCATCACAGACTCGCCTCGCACCCGCTCCGCCTGCGGCTCCGCGCCGTGCTGCGGCTTCGCCCGGCCATCACAGACTCGCCTCGCACCCGCTCCGCCTGCGGCTCTTCATCGTGGTGTCGGCTCGGCCGTCGACCGGCCTCACCTCCCGATGCCACGCCGTGCTGCGGCTTCGCCCGGCCATCGCCCGAGACTAGCACCCGGGCCAGGGCGCGGGCTTACTTGCCGGCGCGACGCAGTGCTTCGCCGAGATCGGCGTCGTCGACGACGGGAACGATCCGCAGCTCGAGCAGATCGCTCCACGTCAGCGCGAAGTCGGTCAACGCGCGCGCGTCGTCGCTCTCGAGCAGATCGAAGCCGCCGCTGACGTCGGCCGGCGGTCCAGCGTCCGAGCAGCGTCGTGCCGGCCGGCGGCTGCCCGCCCGTCTTCCGGAACCGGCCGATGGCCTCGTCGCGGTGCTGCGGCGCGGGCTCCTTTCGCGTTCGTCGCTGCCCGTACCACGAACGCGCCGGACCCGTCGGATGCCGTCAGAGGCGCGCGGCGAGCCAGAAGAGAACGTACGTGAGCGCAACGAGCGCGAGCGGCACGCTCGCGAGCACCGTCATCGCCCCGAGCGGCCAGCCCCAGCGCTCGCCACGCACCGCAGCGCGGACGACCAGGGCGACGCCGGCGGCGCCGAGCAGGAGGCTCAGACCGATCGCGCTCCAGGTGAGCGCGCGGATCCACGCGTGCGCGCCGGCACCGAAACCGAGCGCGAGCCCGATGACGGCGGGGATGACCAGCGCGAGCACGAACGGCGCCGGCGCGAGCGCGACGTAGAGGCGCTCGATGCCCGTCGCCGGACGCGTTCCGCCGATGCGGCGGACGAGGATGCCGAGCGCGATGAGGGCGAGGACGACCGCGGGCAGCAGCACGGCCGCGGCTCAGATCGTGAGCTCGCGATAGACGCCGCGCAGATCCATCTCGTACTCGAGACCGACGATCGGCGGCTGGCTCGGAAACCAGCGCACGCCGTGCACCGCGGCCGCGCCCGCGCGTCCGAGCACGACGTCGCGGACGAACGGCTCGATCGGATGCGGCGTGTAGATCTCGATCATCGTGACGTCCGCCCACTCGGCGCCCAGGCCGCGGAGGCGGCGCTCCATCGTGTCCATGACGAACGTCGCCTTCTCGCGCATGGCGTCGGGCGACGTCTCGCCGCGACGCACGATGCCGTCCGGACCGTTCGCGCGGTCCCGCAGCTCACCGGCGCCGGCGACGATGAAGCTCTGGCGCGCCGTCCGTCCCGGCACGGTGTAGCCGAAGCCGTAGAGCGACGGCTCGCGCGGCGCGCCGACGACGGGCGCCACGTTCGTCCGGGCGATCGGGTTCTCGCCATCGACGAGCAGCTTCCACTCCGTCAGCAGCGCGCGATACCCGGCGTTGAACTCGTCGAAGCCGCCGAACGTGAAGGGCGCCGGACTGCGCAGCTCGATCGCGCACAGCGCGGCGCGCGGCCGCCCCAGCTCGCGGAGGTGGCGATCGATCAGTGCGAAGCCGCCGCGCCACGGCATCGGCGCGCGGAGCGTGGCGTGCACGACTTCGAAGCCCGGCATGGCGACGGCGCCGGACGAAAACGGTGCGATGCCGGGCAGGAAGCGATAGTTGCCGGCAGTCACGTCGCGCGGGGTGTCGGTCGTCATTCGCGTTCAGTCCTCGCAGGTCGGCTCGAGGTTGCCTGCCGCGTCATCCTTCGAACACGTCGTGACGCGCGGCAGCGCGCTGGAACGCGAGATATTGCTCGCGCGTCATGTTCGGCCTGCCGCGCGTCAGCACCTCGCGCGCGCCGGCGGCGCCGCCGGCGAGCATGTCGACCACCATGGCCGCCAGCGCCTTCGCCGGCATGACGTACGCGAGCTCCGGATCCGCGATGCGCCAGTCGGCCGCGTGGTTCGTCCCGCGCGCGCCGCCCATGTACGGATGCAGCACCGGCATGATCTGCGAGAGATCGCCCATGTCGGTCGATCCGGTGCGGTGGCCGGCGTCGCGGTAATGCTCGGCGCCGACGAGCGCGGCGGCACTCTCGCGGAAGAAGCGCGTCATGGTCGGATCGCACGCGAGCGGCAGATACCCGGGCAGCGTCTCGATCTCGACGCGCGCGCCGAGCGCGAGCGCGCCGGCCTTCAGCGCGCGATCGACGCGGCGCTCGGCGTCGGCAATGCCCTCGACCGTGCGACCGCGCACGTACGTCTCGAGCCGCGCCTCGCCGGGAATGACGTTGACCTGCGAGCCGCCGTGCGTCAGAACGGGATGCACGCGGATCGTGTCCTCGTCGCGAAACGTCTCGCGCACGGCGTTGATGGCCGTGAGCGCGATCTGCGCCGCATAGAGCGCGTTCACGCCGTTCCACGGCGCGCTGCCCGCGTGCGCCGCGCGGCCGACGAACCGCGCCATCTTGGCGACGCGACCGTTGTTCGACGTCGGCACCGACGCCTTGCCGTCTTCGCGGCGCGCGCTCGTGTGGATCATCATGGCGAGATCGATGTCGTCGAAGTGGCCGAGCCGGATGAGCTCGGCCTTCCCGCCGTAGAGCTCGAGCTTGCCGGCGCGCGCCTGGGCCAGCCGCCACTCGAGATCGCCGCCTTCTTCCGCGGGGACCGCGAAGAACGCCACGCGGCCGGCCAGATGGCGGATGACGTCCGTGTCGGCGAACGCCATCGCCGCGCCGAGCATCCCGGCCACCTGCGCGTTGTGGCCGCAGGCGTGCACCGCGCCGGTCGTCGCGTCGGCCGCCGGATGCCCGGCGACGACGAGCGCGTCGAGCTCGCCGAGCAGCGCGAACGTCGGGCCGTCGCCCGCGCCGCCGCGGAGCTCGGCGCGCACGCCCGTCATGGCAAGCCCGCTGCGCGGCGCGAGCCCGAGCCGGCGGAACGTCTCCTCGACGAGGCGCGCCGTCTTCGCTTCCTTGAAGCCGAGCTCGGGGTGACTCCAGATGCGTTCACCGAGCGCGACGATCTCGCCGGCGCGGCGATCGATCGCGTGCCAGAGCTGCCGCTTCAGCGCGTCGCGATTCATGGGCGCAGTGTAGTTGACCTGACGTCGAGGGCGCCATCGATAGCCGGGCCGCCGTCAGGGACGCCGAACGACGTATCGCCGGCCACCGCCGATTTTCCCATTGACAGCTTTTTTCGAGCGCAACGGTGGGTGTCGGGAGCGCATCGTCAGATACCGATTTGGAAGGCTCCGCTGAGGCGCTGCGACCGGGACGAGACCGACGAGGCGAAAAAAGAGGTTCACGGCGAGAACGCGTCTCCACGAGGCTCCGGGACGGCTCTGAAAACGGGGGTTATTGCATCACGAGCTCGATCCCGGGGCGCCGGGTGAGCGCTATCAGGTCGTGGTCCACGTCGATGCAGCGGTGCTGGCCGACCCCGATCAACCCGGCCAGTCCGTCCTCGAGGATGGGCCGCGCGTTCCTGCGGGAACGTCGCAGCGCCTGGCGTGCGATGCGAGCCGGGTCGTGATGCGGCACGACGCGGACGGGCAGATCGTCGAGGTGTTTACTGAAAGCTCAGTCGCGATCGACGAGCGGCTTCGGCCAGGGCAGCACGGCAGCGACCACGAGACCGATGCCCGCGAGCACGAGCCACGGCGCGACGTAGCCGTCGGTCATCTGCACGACGACCCCGAAGAGCGGCGGGCCGACGAGCACGCCGCTCCACGAGAAAATCACCGACAGCCCGGTCAGCACACCGGCGTGACGCGGGCCGCCGATCTCCGCGACGAGCGCGAAGTACAGTCCGACCCACCCGAACGCGCCGATGCCGGCCACGAGTGCGAGCGGCGGCAGGAAGTCGTCCGACAGCCGTGGCCCGAACGACAGCAGGGCGTAGCTCACGGCGCCGAGCAGCGCGTTCACGACGATGCCGGGGCGGCGGCGGCCGCCGAACCACCGATCGCTGACGAACCCCCACGCGAGCCGGCCCGCCGTGCCGCCCACCTGCGCGAAGGCGAGCAGCTGTCCGGCGGCGACGGCGGTGAATGCGAACGTCTCGCGCGCATAGAGCGACAGGAAGCCGAGCAGCGAGGACTGCGCGATCGAGAGCAGGAATCCGCAGACGAAGACGACGGCGACGCCGGGCCGTCGCAGGAACCCCATGGCCTCGACGACGCGCGGGCGTGACGGCGGCGTCGCCGCGGCGGCGACCGGCGGCCGCCGGTAGACGAGCGTGATGACGACGCCGATCAGGACGGCGACGAAGCCGGCGACGAACAGCGCGTCCTGCCAGTCGAACGCGGCGGCGATCGGCGGGAGCGCGAGCGACGCCGCAACGCCGCCGAGCGTGAGCCCCGTCTGCTTGATCCCCATCGCGGCGCCCCGCCGGCGTGGCGGAAACCAGTCGACGATCGCCTTGCCGGTCGCCGGATTCAGGACGCTGAAGCCGAAGCCGCCGATCACGAGACATGCGAGCAGCGCCGGAAACGTCGCGGCGGCCGCGCCGGCGCTCACCATCACGCCGATCAGCACGAGTCCGAGACCGAGCGTGAGCCGCACACCGAGCCGGTCGGTGAACCACCCCGCCGGCAGCGCCATCAGCACGCCGCCGAGATACGCCGCCGGCAGGAGCAGCCCGACCTGCGCCCGGCCGAGATTCAGCGCGTCGAGGAGGAGCGGTGCGAGCGGCGCGACGGCGAGCATGGCGAACGAGCCGGCGGCGTGACCGCCCGTGGTGAGCGTCAGCGCGGACCACGCCCCGCGACCAGGTCGCGTCGCCATCGTAGTTCCTTCGATCATCATCTCACCGTACAGTTGGACCGCTGGCCGACGAACGCGCCGTTTCCACGCCCCATTCACGGAGGCTTCGATGCTGCCGACGCACGGACGCTACGACTATTCGAACATCACGACCCGCCCGGACTACACGTGGCCGAACGGCGCACGGCTCGCCGTGTACGTGGCCGTCAACATCGAAGCGTTCGGCTTCGGCATCGGCAAGGGCGTCGCCATCGCGCCGCCGGATCAGGCGATGAGCGCGAGCGTCTTCAGCTGGCGCGAGTACGGCAACCGCGTCGGCATCTGGCGGCTCTTCGATCTCTTCGACGAGCTCGCGCTGCCCGTCGAGGCGCAGATGAACGTCGAGGTGTACGAGGCCGCGCCCGACATTCCCCTGCGACTCCGCCGGCGCGGCGACGAGATCGTCGGGCACGGCGTGACGAATTCGGAAGGACAGGAGCACATGCGCGAGGACCAGGAGCGCGACATGATCGGGCGGGTCACCGCGACGATCGAAAAACACGAAGGCCGGCGTCCGGTGGGATGGATGAGCCCGTGGCTCTCGAACTCGCCGGTGACGCCGGACCTGCTGCAGGAAGCCGGCTATCGCTACACGATGGACTTCACGATGGACGACCAGCCCGTCTGGATGCGCACGCGGCGCGGCCGCATCCTGGCGATGCCGTACCCGATCGAGGTGAACGACACGCGCGGCATCGTCTGGTACAAGCACTCGGCCGCGGAGTTCGCGGACATGATCGTCGACCAGTTCGACGAGCTCCTGCGGCAGTCGGCGCGCCAGCCGCTCGTGTGCCCGATCTCACTCCATCCGTTCGTCGTCGGGCGCCCATATCGGCTGCCGCAGCTCCGCCGCGCCCTCGAGCACGTCGTGCGTCATCGCGATCGCATCTGGCTCACGCGCCCGCGCGACATCTGCGCGCACGTCGAGAGCCTGCCGGCCGGCGTCGTACCCGGGGATCGTTAAGACCGGGGGCCCCGACATGGCCCCCAGACCAGTTGTTCACGCAGCCCCAGTAGAGCCTCGAGCGGATGTCGCGACTGGTCTCGAACTCGGAGAGGCGATACGCCAGGGTGCTGGGATGCACCCCGGGAACGGCGCGCGCCGCCTCGGTCTCGCATCGGGATTCGTGCCAGCGAATGAGGCCCACGACGGATTTCGTCAGCCCGTGCCTCGGGCGGCTTCGACTCCGGCGCCGCGCTCAGCGCCAGCCACGCCAGAACGAGAAGCGGTCGCGCCAGCTCGAGCGCTGCGGGTCGTCGTCGCGCCAGCTGCGCTGCCACCACCACCGATCGTCACGCGCCGGCGCGCGATCGGCGTCACGCGCTTCGTGCTTGGCGCGCCATCCCCACGCGGGCGCCCACGACGGCGGCCCATGACGACGGCCGTCGCGCGCGTCGTCACGGTCGAAGCCGAACCGTCGCTCGTCGCGCCGCAGCTCGGCGACGTCGCGGCGCAGCTCCTGCCGATCGCGGATCAGCTCACGGCGCGCGTCGACGAACGCGGCGCGATCGCGGGAGCGCATCGCCTCGCGCATCGCGCGGCGGTCCGGCTGGATCTCACGGACGTCCTGCCGGATGTCCGAGCGGTCGCGATGGATCTCGCGCCACGCTTCGCGGCGATCGCCATGCCGCCCGTCTTTGGGGTGTGCGACGCCGGCGGTCGTGGCGAGGACGGTCCCGACGATGGCAACGATGGTCAGCGATTTCATTCTGCGTCTCCTCCTGCCGGGTTAGACGCGACGCCGGCCGGCCATCTTCGCGATCGGCGCAGAACGATGCGCAAAGTTTTACCCACGCTACAATGCGGCTCCATGCCGTGGGACGAACGCATGAAGGATTTCCAGGCGCGCCGAGAGAGCGCGCGCGCGATGGGTGGACCGGACCGCATCGCGCGCCGCCGCGACGCCGGGCGGTTGAACGCGCGAGAGCGCATCGAGCGGTTGGTCGATGCGGAGTCGTGGCTCGAGCTCGGCACCTTCGACCATTCCGATGTCCCCGGCATGGCGAGCGAGACGCCGGCCGATTCGAAGATTGCCGGGTTCGCCGCGATCGATGGACGGCCCGTCGCGGTCTGCTCGAACGACTTCACCGTGCTCGCCGCCACCTCGAGCCGCGTCGCGTCGTACAAGGAAGCGGAGATCAAGCGGCTCGCGACCGAGCGCGGCGTCCCGATCGTCTATCTCGCCGAGGCCGGCGGCGCGCGCATGCCGGACATCATGGGGTCGTCGGGCATCGCCTCGTTCGGCAACTCGACGTACTACGGCACGCGCCGGCGTCAGGTGCCGATGATCACGGCGGTGCTCGGACCGTCGTACGGGCTGCCGACGTGGAACGCGTGCCTCGCGGACTTCGTGGTGATGCTGCGGGGCGCGTCCATGGCGGTGTCCGGGCCGCGCGTGCTGGAGCTCGCGACGGGCGAGCACGTGACGCCCGAAGACCTCGGCGGTGTCGCGGTGCACTCGGAGGAGACGGGACTCGCCGACGTCGTCGGTGAGACCGAGGACGACTGTCTCGCGCTGATCCGCCGCTTCCTCTCCTACATGCCGTCGCACGCGGGCGAGGCGGCGCCGCGCCGCGACGTGCCCGCCGGTTCCGGCAGCGAGATGGCGACCATCGCCGACCTGGTGCCGGAAGCGCGCAACCGCGCGTACGACATGACGAAGGTGATTCGCCGCCTCGTCGACGGCGGCGAGATCTTCCCGGTGAAGGAGCGGTTCGGCCGCACGATCGTCACCGCGCTGGGACGCGTCGGCGGCGACGTCGTCGGGTTCGTCGCCAACCAGCCGATGCACCGCGCCGGCGCGTGTGACGCCGACGGGTGCGACAAGGCGCTGTCGTTCATCGTGCTGTGCGATTCGTTCAACATCCCGCTCGTGTTCCTGCACGACGTGCCCGGCTTCTTCATCGGCCGCGACGCCGAGCGCAAGCGCGTGGCCGCCAAGATCATCAACTGGATGGAGGCGCTCGGTCAGTGCACGGTGCCGCGCGTGTCGGTGATCGTGCGGAAGACGTACGGGCAGGCGTACTTCAACATGGGCGGCGGCGGCTACGCCGACCTGCTGGTCGCGTGGCCGACGGCCGAGATGTCGTTCATGGATCCGGAGACCGGCGTGAACGTCGTGCACGGCGCCGAGCTCGCCGGCCTCGCGCCCGAGGCGCGCGCGCAGCGCCGTCGCGAGCTCATCGGCCAGTGGGAGCTCGACACGCTGCCGTACGGCGCCGCCGGGCGGCACCTGATCGACGACGTCATCGACCCGGCCGACACGCGCGACGTCATCATCCGGTTCCTTCGGCTCATGCGCACACGCACGGCGATCGGGAAACACCATCTCGCGAATTGGCCAACGAAATTCTGACTCACGGAGAAGACTCATGGGACTGCTCGACGGCAAGGTCGCGATCATCACCGGCGCCTCGAAAGGGATCGGCCGGGCGCTGAGTCTCCGGTTCTCGCAGGAAGGCGCGGCGATCGTCTGCGCGGCGCGATCCGCGGATCTCGTCCGTGAAACCGCGGCGATGGTGGAGAAGGCGCGTGGCCGTGCGATCGCGGTGACGTGCGACGCGGCGAAGGAAGACGACGTCAAGCGCATGGTCGAGGCCGGCGTGAAGGCGTTCGGCAAGATCACGACGCTCGTCAACAACGCCGGCGACGGCGGACCGACGAAGCCGATCCAGGACTACACGATGGACGACTGGCTCTACACGATCCACTCGTGCCTGACGAGCTCGTACGTGTGCACGCGCTTCGCCGCCCCCGAGATGATCAAGGCCGGGGGCGGCGCGATCGTGAACATCTCGTCGATGGCCGGCCGCCGCGGCCTGCCCTACCGCATCGGCTATTGCTCGGCGAAGGCCGGCCAGGTCGGCATGACGTACGGCATGGCGCTCGAGCTCGGGCCGCAGGGCATCCGCGTCAATTGCGTCGCGCCGGGCGCGGTCGAAGGCGATCGCATCGATCGCGTCATCGCCGGGCAGGCGGACGTGCGCGGCATCCCGGTCGATGCGATGCGCAAGGCGATGGTCGACCGCTCACCGCTCAAGCGCATGACGACGGCGGAGGACATCGCGGACGCCACGCTGTTCCTCGCCAGCGATCTCGCGAAGAACATCGCGGGCCAGGTCGTCGCCGTGAACGCGGGCGAGCCGGCCGGTTAATCAACTGGGGGCCCCGACATGGCCCCCAGACCCCACGCGTTCGGGGCGCCCCGGGGAACCCGTGGCGCCCCTCTACTTACCTACTCGGAGCTTCCGCGCGCCACGCGGCGACGTTCGCTTCGATCTGCCGTGCGTGGACCTCGAGATGGTCCGCGTAGATGCGCAGCCAGTCTTCCGCCGAGTAGTGCCCCGATTCGGTGTGCGTGCCGGTCCGCTGCCACGCAGCGTCCGGCAGTCGCCGGATCAACGCCGCCGTGCTCCCGCGCACGGCGTCGACCGTCGCGAGCGCGGGTTCGAGCGGCAGCGTGTGGTAGTCGAACACGCGCGCCCAGTGCTCCTGGTCGTAGCCCACGATCGTCGGCGCGTTCTCGGCGACGAGAAAGCGGATCCGCGCGTACGAGTTCGTCTCGGAATCGGCGCAGTGACAGATCACCTCGTGCGCCGACCACTCGCCCGGCTTCGGCCGCCACTGCATCGCGTCCGGAGGCACGGTCGCGAGCGCGGCCCGGAGCCGTGCAGGGCCGTCGGCGTACTGCTGGATCATTTTTTCACGGTCCATGCGATCGAGCGCCATGCGCACCTCCATCATGGATGAGACGATTCGATTCGCCCGGGATTCGAGACGCTTGGAGTGTCTGACCATTCATGACTATCATGTGACCATGAAGACCGTCGGCATTGCCGAGCTCAAGGCGCGGCTCAGCGAGTACCTGCGCGGTGTGCGGCGGGGAGACGAGTTGACCGTCATGGACCGCGCGACCCCTGTGGCTCGCATCGTACCGTACCGCGACGACGCGCCCTCGCTCGCCGTGCGGCGCGCGCTTCCGGGTACCGGCCTCCACGCGGTGAAGCTTCCGCCCCCGTTGCGGCTCAGGAACGACATCCTCGCCCTCTTGCGCGAAGAGCGCCAGACGCAGCGGTGATCGCTTACGTCGATTCGTCGGTCGTCCTCCGCCTGGTGCTCGGGCAGCCCGGTGCGCTCGCCGAATGGCGCACGGTTCGGCGCGGCATCGCCAGCGGCCTGGTCGAGGTGGAATGCCTGCGCACCCTCGATCGACTCCGGCTGCGTGAGGGCCTGGGCGACGAGACCCTCGCGGCGCGCCGCAGCGCTGTCTTTCGGCTGCTCGAGAGCATGGATGTCGTCGAACCAACCCGGGCCGTTCTGGCGCGTGCGGCCCAGCCGCTGCCGACCGAGCTGGGCACGCTCGACGCCATTCATCTCGCGACGGCCCTCCTGTGGCGCGACCGTGAAGCGGCCGATCTCGTGATGGCGACCCACGACGCCACGCTGGCCACGGCGGCCCGCGCGGTCGGCCTGCACGTCGTCGGCGTCGCGTCGCGCTGAGGCTGTAGTACTCTTCGTCGCGATGGACCGGGCCGTATGACGCCGCCGACCTCCGGCGCGATCGACGTTCACACCCACATCTTCCCGAGCGGATGGGACGACTTCGCCGCGCGTCACGGCGGCGATCGCTGGCCGCGGCTCGTCGGCGATCCGGCCGGCACCTGCAAGCTGTATCTCGGTCAGACGTTCAATCGCAACCTCGGCCCGAATTCGTTCGATCCCGTGCGGCGCATCGAAGACATGGACCGCACCGGCATCGCGCTCCAGCTGCTGTCGCCGGCGCCCCCGACGTTCTGCTACTGGGCCGACGGGCCGGCCGCCGCGGAGTGGTGCCGCATGCAGAACGATGCGATCGCCGCGATCGTCGCGCGTCATCCCGATCGCTTTCTCGGCGCCGGCGGCCTGCCGCTGCAGGCGCCCGATCTCGCGATCAAGGAGCTCGAGCGCGTCGCGACGTCGCTGCGCTTTCCGGCCGTCGAGGTCGGCGCGAACGTCGACGGCCGTGATCTCGACGACGCCGCGCTCGCGCCGGTGTGGGACGCCGCCGCCGCGCTCGGCGTCGCCGTCTTCGTCCATCCGCAGGCGCCGGTCGCGGGCCAGCCGCGCGTCGCGAAGCAGAACCTGACGCAGGTCATCGGCTTCCCGCTGGAAACGGCGCTGGCGATGTCGCGCATCGTCTTCGGCGGCGTGCTCGACCGGTGGCCGCGTCTGCGGTGGTGCTTCGCGCATGGCGGCGGCGCGTTCGCGTACATCCTGCCGCGGCTCGACCATGGCTGGAGCCTCATGGACGAGGCCCACGCCGCGATTCCGAAGCCGCCGAGCGAGTACGCGCGTCGCGTGTGGGTCGACTCGCTGACGCTCTCGCCGCGCGTGCTCACGTTCGCGCTCGAGACGTTCGGCCCCGAGCGCGTGGTCGTCGGCAGCGACTATCCATTCCGGCTCGGCACGGACGATCCGCTCGCCGGGCTCCGGCCGCTGGCGCTCGCCGCCGGCGTGCGCGGGCGCATCACGCGCGACAACGCGCGCGAGTTCCTCAACCTGAAGTAGCGGCAACGAACCACTCCCGACGATCGAGGGGCGGGCCGGGTGTCCCGGGCCGCCCCGAGCGCGGGGGGTTTGGGGGCCATTTCGGGGCCCCCATGAAAGGACGATCCAATGGCGATCAAGCGTCACGAGGTCGGGCCGCGGCTCAGTCAGGCGGTCGTGCACGGCAACACCGTCTACCTCGCGGGCGTCGTCGCGGACGGCGCCGACACCAAGGAGCAGACGACGAAAGTCCTCGCGAAGATCGATTCGCTGCTCACCGCGTGCGGCACGAACAAGTCGAAGCTCCTGTCGACGACGATCTACGTCACCGACATGCGGAACTTCGCGGACATGAACGCGGTGTGGGACGCGTGGGTCGATCCGAAGAACACGCCGGCGCGCGCCACGGTCGAGGCCGGGCTCGCGAACACGAAGTATCTGGTCGAGATCATGTGCACGGCGGCCGTTGACTGAGGTGGGGGCCCCGAAATGGCCCCCCACACCCCCCAGCGCTCGGGGCACCCCGGGGAACCCGGGCCGCCCCTCGACCACCGGCGACGCTTCGCCGACAAGGTGACGGTCATCACCGGCGCGGCCGGAGGCATCGGCCGGGCCGTCGCCGCGCGCCTCGCGTCCGAAGGCGCGCGTCTCGCGCTCGTCGACCGTGATGCCGGCGGGCTCGAGACGACGCTCGCCGCCGTGCGCAAGGCCGGCGGCGAGGCGATCACGGTGACGGCCGACGTCACCCGGAGCGCCGAGGTCGAACGCTACGTGCGCGCGGCGCGCGAGGCGTTCGGCGGCATCGACCGGTTCTTCAACAACGCGGGCATCCTCGGGCCGGTCGCGCCGCTCGTCGACTATCCCGAGGAGATGTTCGACCGCGTGCTCGCGGTGAACGTGAGGGGCGTGTGGCTGGGGCTGAAGCACGTCGCGCCGGCGATGGCCGGCCGCGACGGCGCGGCGATCGTGAACACGGCATCGATCGCCGGCCTGCGCGGAAGTCCGAACCTGGTCGCGTACACGACGTCGAAGCACGCCGTCATCGGACTCACTCGCACGGCGGCGATCGAGTTCGTCCGGCGCGGGATTCGCGTGAACGCGATCTGTCCGGCGCCGATCGACACGCCCATGGTCGACGAGCTCGAGCGCGGCTTCAGCCCGAACGACCCCCGCGCGTTCCAGGCGCGCATGGCGTCGACGATCCCGATGCGGCGGTACGGGACGCCGGAGGAAGTCGCCGCCCTCGTGACGTTCCTGCTCTCCGACGACGCGAGCTACGTGACCGGCGGGCTCTACACGGTCGACGGCGGCTCGATGGCCTGACGCGGCCGCCGGCCGCTCAGTGCGTCTTCATCTGACGACAGACGTCGTCGCGCACGAACACCGGCGCGCGGTCGTCGCGGACCTTCACCATCACGACCTTGCCGGTGAGGTCCGGCGGAAATCCCGGCGGCAGTCCGAGCGTCGGCTGGTGCCCCTTGCGCGCGCATGAGCTCCGCATAGTCTTCCGGTGACGCCGGCACGCGCGGCAGTCGATCGCCGCGCGCGAGGACGTCGAGACCGACACAGCCTTCGCTGCGCGAGAGCACGAACCACGAGGTCGCCGCGAGAAAAAGAAACGTTGGGGGTATGGGGGGCCATGTCGGGGCCCCCCATCTCCTAACTCACGGACTCGAACAGCGCCGCGCCGCCCTGACCGCCGCCGACGCACATCGTCACCACGCCGTAGCGCGCCCGACGGCGCTGCATCTCGTTGGCGATCGTGCCGACGAGCCGCGAGCCCGTCATGCCGAACGGATGGCCGATCGAGATCGCTCCACCGTTCGGGTTCAGCTTGTCCATCGGAAGGCCCAGCGTGTCGCGGCAGTACACGACCTGCGACGCGAACGCCTCGTTCAGCTCCCACACGTCGATGTCGTCGACGCGCAGCCCGTGCTTTCGGAGCAGCTTCGGCACCGCGTACACCGGACCGATGCCCATTTCATCCGGCTCGCACGCCGCGACGGCGTAGCCGCGGAAGATCAGCTTGGGCCGGATGCCGAGCGCCTTCGCGCGGTCCATCGACATGACGACGGTCGCGGACGCGCCGTCGGAGAGCTGGGACGAGTTCCCCGCGGTGACCGAGCCCTGCCCGCTCGCCGTGTCGAACACCGGCGGCAGCTTCAGCAGGCCGGCGAGCGTCGTGTCGGGACGATTGCACTCGTCCTTCTCGACGTAATAGTCCTCTTCACCCGAGATCTTGCCCGTCTGCTTGTCGATGATCCCGCGCTTGACCTGCATCGGCGCGATCTCTTCCTTGAAGAAGCCTTCCTGCTGCGCGCGCGCGATGCGCTGCTGGCTGACGAGCGAATACTCGTCCTGCGCGTCGCGGCTGATCTTGTAGCGCTTGGCGACGACCTCCGCGGTCTCGCCCATGACCATGTACAGGCCCGGGTACTTGTCCTTCACCCACGGGTTCGGCGAGCTGTCGCGCTGGAGCATGGTGATCGACTCGACGCCGCCGCCGATCGCCGCGTCCTCGTTTTCCTGCAGGACCATGTGAGCCGCCTGCACGATCGACTGAAGCCCCGAGTTGCAGAAGCGGTTGACCGTCACGCCCGGCGTCGTCACCGGCAGTCCGGCGCGCAGCGCGGCGACCCGCGCGATGTTGTGGCCCTGCGCGCCGTGCGGCTGCCCGCAGCCCATCACGACCTCCGCGATCTCCCTGACGTCGAGCTGCGGCACCTTGCCCAGCGCGTCCTTGATGGCGTGCGCGGCGAGATCGTCCGGGCGCGTGAGGTTGAACGAGCCGCGATGCGACTTCGCCAGCGGTGTGCGCGAGCTGGAGACGATGACCGCTTCTCTCATGGGGTGTCCTTTCGTCGGATGTTTCGGAAAGCGCCACGAGTGTACCCTACGGAAAGCACCGCCCGAAGGGGGACACCCATGCACGTCGGACTGGCCACCGTCTTTCAGAACCCGCACAAAGAGCGCACGGATTTCGACGTCTACACGAACGAGCTGCGCCTCGCCGATCTGGCGGAGCCGCTCGGGTTCGAGTCCGTGTGGGGCGTCGAGCACCACTTCACCGACTACACGATGTGTCCCGACGTGCTGCAGTTCCTCACGTACATGGCGGGCCGCAGCCCGCGCCTCTCGCTCGGCTCGATGGTCGTCGTCCTGCCGTGGCACGACCCGATGCGCGCCGCCGAGGAGATCTCGATGCTCGACAACATCTCGGGCGGCCGGATGATCCTCGGCCTCGGCCGCGGCGCCGGCAAGATCGAGTTCGACGGCTTCCGGCTGCCGATGGACGAGTCGCGCGACCGCTTCGTCGAATGCGCCGAGATGGTGCTGCACGGCCTCGAGACCGGCTATTGCGAATACGACGGCAAGTTCATCAAGCAGCCGCGCGCGGCGATCCGGCCGGTGCCGTTCAAATCGTTCAAGGGGCGGACGTACGCCGCGGCCGTCTCGCCCGACTCGATGCCCGTCGTCGCGAAGCTCGGCATCGGCATCCTCGTCATTCCGCAGAAGCCGTGGAAGGAAGTGGCCGCCGAGCTCGAGACGTATCGCGGCATCTATCGCCAGGTGAACGGCGTCGACGCGCCGCCGCCGGTCTGCGCGGGCTGGACGTTCTGCGACGAGAATCACGATCGCGCCGAGGAGATGGCGCGCCGCTACATCGGCGGCTACTACCAGACGGTGCTCGACCACTACAATTTCCAGGGCGATCACCTCGCGAAGACGAAGGGCTACGAGTACTACGGGAAGATGGCGGAGAAGATCGCCACCTACGGCACCGACAAGGTCATCGACTTCTTCATGAACCTCCAGACGTGGGGCACGCCGGACGAGTGCTACCAGAAAATCCTCGACGTGCGCCAGCGCGTCGGGAACGAGACGTATGTCGGCGTCTTCAGCTACGCCGGGATGCCTTACGACGAGGCCGAGCGCAACATGCGCCTGTTCTCGCGCACGGTGATGCCGGAGCTCAGGAAGCTCGCGCCCGGTCGGCCCGCCGCGCGCGCCGCCGCTCCGGCGGGCGTGGCGCTCGACGTCGGCCTGCTCGGATCGTGACACCGCAAACGTTCGAGACGATCCGCTACGCGGTCGATCACGCGATCGCCACGATCACGCTCCATCGCCCCGAGCGGCTCAACGCGGTGAACAGCGCGATGATCCGCGAGCTCGTCGCCGCGTTCGATCAGGCGGACGGCGACGACAGCGTCCGCGTGGTCGTCGTCACCGGCGCCGGCCGCGCGTTCTGCGCGGGCGCGGATCTCGGCGGCGGCGGGCGGACGTTCGATAACGTCGCGACGGGCCGCACCGAGAACCCGGAGGAACACCGCGACGGCGGCGGCCTGGTGACGCTGCGCATCTTCGATCTGAAGAAGCCGGTGATCGCGGCGATCAACGGGGACGCCGTCGGCTTCGGCGCGACGCTCACGCTGCCGATGGACGTCCGTATCGCGTCGATGAGCGCGCGCATCGGCTTCGTGTTCGCGCGCCGCGGTGTCGTGCCCGAGGCGGCGAGCACGTGGTTCCTGCCGCGGATCGTCGGCATCAGTCGCGCCGTGGAATGGGTGACGACGGGCCGCATCTTCGATGCCGAGGAGGCGCGCGAGGCCGGACTCGTCCGGCGCGTGGTCGAGCCGGACGAGCTGCTGCCATCCGCGTACGCGCTCGCGCGCGAAATCGCGGATTACACGTCGCCCGTCGCCGTGGCGCTCGCGCGGCAGATGGCGTGGAAGCTGCTCGGCGCGGACCATCCGATGGCCGCGCACCGCCTCGATTCGCTCGGCATGTTCCACACCGGACGCTCGGCCGATGCGCACGAGGGCGTGAAGTCATTCCTCGAAAAGCGGCCGCCGCGATTCACGAGCCGGCCGTCGAAGGACATGCCGCCGCATTACCCGTGGTGGTAAGGGGCGGCCGCTCCATCTTATAGTCGGGTCTCGAACTCACGACGCCTGGAGGCCCCGATGTCCCAGCTCATCGCATCGCCCGTGTCGCGCCGCCGCTTCCTCGCCGCCTCGGCAGTCGCCGCCGCCACGCTCGGCGCGCCCGGCGTCGTGCGCGCGCAGAAGAAGGAGATCGTGGTCGGCGGCGCGGCGAGCCACAAGGCGTTCATGGAGCCGAACATCCTGCCGCTCTTCGAAAAGAAGTACGACTGCAAGGTCGTCTTCGAGGGCACCAAGTCGCTCGTGAACCTCGAGAAGATGGTGTCGAACCGCGACAAGCCGTACCTGTCGGTCGTCATGATGGACGACCCGGTGATGATCCTCGCCGTCAACGAGAAGGTCATCGACCGCATCACGCCGAAGGACGTCCCGAACGTCTCGAAGCTGCGCCCCGCGGCCGTCCACATGGACGCCATGTGGGTGAACTACCAGTTTCCGTGGGCCGGCGTGGCGTTCAACGCGCAGAAGAAGGCGGGCGGCGTCGCGTCGTGGACCGAGCTGTGGGATCCGAAGAACAAGGGCAAGGTCATCGTGCCGTCGCTGCAGAACACCGAGGGGCTGACCGTCCTGTTCCTCGCCGCGCACCTCGAGACCGGCAAGCCGCTCAAGGAGGCGCAGTACCAGACGGACGCGGCCTTCAAGAAGCTGAAAGCGCTGAAGCCGAATCTGCTGACGATCTACACGCAGATGCCGCAGGCGTTCAACCTGCTCGAGCAGGGCGAGGCGCTGATGATCGGCGGCGCGCTGTCGTCGTACGCGCTCCAGCGCAAGACGCAGGGCGCGCCGGTCGACCTCTCGACGCCGAAGGAGCTCGGCATGACGATGCCGTCCGGCATCGCGAAGGTGAAAGGCGGGCCCCAGCCGGCGCTCACGCACGCGTTCATCAACGAGATGCTCGGCGCCGAATACCAGAAGCTGCTCTCGAAGGTGGCCTTCGCGATTCCGACGCACGTCGACGTCGTCGCGGCGCCCGGCACGCCGGACGCGAGCCGCGTGTTCACCCCCGACTGGGCCAACGTCACGAAGAACCGCAAGGCGTGGGTCGAGCGGTGGGACAAGGAAATGGCCGTCTGACGTACCTCGACGTCGCGGGAGTCGACAAGCGCTTCCGCGACACCGTCGTCATCCAGGGGCTCGACCTCCGGGTTGGCGCCGGTGAGTTCGTCTCGCTGCTCGGCCCGTCGGGCTGCGGGAAGACGACGCTGCTGCGCATCATCGCGGGCCTGCTGCGCGCGGACCGCGGGGCGATTCATCTCGACGGCCGCGATCTCACGCGGCTGGCGGCGCACAAGCGCAACGTCGGCGTCGTCTTCCAGAGCTACGCGCTGTTCCCTCACCTCACCGTCGCGGAGAACGTCGCGTTCGGACTCCGCGCGCGGAGAGCGCCGGCCGCCGAGCTGCGCGAGGCCGTCGCCCGCGCGCTCGCGATGGTCCAGCTCACCGAATACGCCGGACGCCCGATCTTCGTGCTGTCGGGCGGACAGCAGCAGCGCGTCGCCGTCGCGCGCGCGCTCGCCGTCCACCCGGCGCTGCTGCTGCTCGACGAGCCGCTGTCCGCGCTCGACCGCAAGCTGCGCGAGACGATGCAGATCGAGCTCAAGCATCTGCTCCGCCAGCTCGGGCTCACCGCGATCTTCGTCACGCACGACCAGGACGAGGCGCTCGTCATGTCCGACCGCATCGCGGTGATGAACGCCGGCCGCATCGAGCAGTTCGCCGCGCCGGCCGACGTCTACAACCGCCCCGCGACCGCGTTCGTCCTCGACTTCGTCGGCATGTCGTCCCGGTTCCACGGCACCGTGCGCGCCGTCGAGGGCGATGAGGTGAGCGTCGACACGGCGGTCGGCGTGCTCCGCGCCCGCGGGCGGCCGCCCGTCGGATCGCGCGTGCTGGTCGCGGTCCGGCCGGAGCGGCTGATGCTGGGGCGCGGCGACGGCGAATGGCGCAACGCCGCGACCCTGACCGTGCGCGATCCCGTCTTCCTCGGCTCGAAGCTGATCCTGCACTTCGACGCCGCCGACGGCGACCGTGCCGTCGCCGAGCTCGCGTCGGGAACGGGCGACAAGCTCGCGGCCGGCGACCTCGTGCAGGTCCATTGGAGCGTGGGCGACACGCTCATCTTCCCCGCGTCGTGAGCACGCTCGACGTCGCGGTGCGCGCGCCGGCGTCGCGAGGCGAGCGACTCGATCCGCTCGCGCTGCTCGCGCTCCCCGCCACCGCGTATCTGGGCATCGCGTTCGCGGTGCCGCTCGTGCTGCTGCTGGTGACGAGCGTCTGGACGCCGGCCGGGCTGACGATCGACGGCTACGTGAAGTTCTTCTCCGACTCCTACGGCTGGCGCGTCATGTGGAACGCGCTGCGCGCCGCGCTGTGGACGACGGCGATCTGCCTCGTCATCGGCTACCCCGTCGGGTTCGCGCTGGCACGCTCGCGGGGTGTCGTGCAGGTGCTGCTGCTCGTCGCGCTCATCCTGCCGCTGTCGGTCGGCGTCGTCGTCAAGGCGTTCGCGTGGACGATCCTGCTCCGCTCGAACGGCGTGGTGAACCAGATGCTGCTCGCGACCGGCATCGCGAGCGAGCCGGTGCGTTTCATCTTCACGGAGGCGGGGCTCGTCGTCGGCGCCGTGAACATCTTCCTGTCGTTCATGGTGCTGCCGATCTTCTCCGTCGTGAAGCTGATCGACGGCCGCCTGCTCGACGCCGCGGCCACGCTCGGCGCGAGCCCGCTGCACCGGTTCCTGCGGGTGACCGTGCCGCTCAGCATGCCGGGCGTCATCGCCGGCATCGCCTTCGTGTTTTCCATGGCGATCTCGATGTACGTGATCCCGACGCTGCTGATGGGCGACCGCTACCAGACGATGTCGACGCTGATCGCACGCTCGTATCTGTTCATGCGCGACCGGTCACTCGGCTCGGCCGTCGCCGTGGTGCTGCTCGGCATCGCGGTCGCGGTGGTGGTGATCAGCGGCTGGCTGGCGCGCCGGTCGCGGGACGTCCGATGAGACATCCTGTGTCAACCCCGAGGCGCGCCACGGCTCCGCCGGGGCGCGTCCGAGCGCGGGGGGTCTGGGGGCCATGTCGGGGCCCCCAGCACGATCGATGAGCACACGGCAGCGGGCGGTCGACGGGGACGCCGGCTTCGCCGGCGGCCGCGGAGCGTTGGGGGTCTGGGGGCCATGTCGGGGCCCCCAGTACGATCGTTGACGCCGCTGGAGCGCGCAGTGACGATCGCCATGTGGACCATCACGGCGATGGTCGTGCTGTTTCTCATCGCGCCGCTCGTCGTCGTGGTCGCGGTGTCGTTCAGCGCGTCGCCCGTCTTCAATCTGCCGCCACCGTCGTGGTCGGCGCGGTGGTACGAGCGGCTCTGGCGGCTGCGCGACTTCTGGCCCGCGGTGCGCACGTCGCTCGAGATCGCCGCGTTGTCGACCGCGATCTCGCTCGTGCTCGGCACGCTGTGCGCGATCGCCGTGGAGCGCGGCCGGTTCCCCGGCCGCGACGCGCTCGTGACGTTCGCGGTCTCGCCGCTCATGATGCCGGGGCTGGTCGTCGGCGTGGCGCTTCTCCAGATGCTGCGGCAGGTCGGATTCCGCGACGCGTGGATGAGCCTGCTGATCGGTCACATCGTCATCACGCTGCCGTACGTCATCCGCACCGTGCTCGCGAGCCTCTCGCTCTTCGACTTCACGCTGATCGACGCGGCGCGGACGCTCGGCTGCTCGTATCCGAAGGCGCTGCTGAAGGTCATGGTGCCGGTGCTCGCGCCCGCGTTCCTGACATCCGGCCTGTTCGCGTTCCTCGCGTCGATGGACAACTATCCGATCTCGATCTTCCTGACGGACGCGCGCACGAAGACGCTGCCGGTGCAGATCCTCACGTATCTCGAGGAGACGCCGGATCCGACGATCGCGGCGATCTCGACGGGCCTGATCGTGATGACGATCGTCGTGCTGCTGCTCGCGGACCGGCTCGTCGGCCTGCGCCGCATCGCGGAGCTCTGAGTGCGGCTCGTCCTCGCGAACCCGAACGCGACCACGAGCGTCACCGACGCCTGTGCCGCGCTCGCGCGCGCGGCGGCGTCGCCGGGCACCGAGGTCGTGGCGTGGACGAACCGCGAGGGTCCGCCGATCGTGGACAGCTGGTATGCGGATTACTTCGCCGGCCGCCCGCTCGCGCGCGGACTGCGCGCGCTGTCCCCGATGCCGGACGTGATCGTGCTCGCCGGCTTCGGCAACTACGGGACCGGCGCGGTGAAGGAAGCGCTCGATGTCCCGGTCGTGAGCCTGCCGGACGCGGCGATGTCGATCGCCGTCCCGCTGTGCCATCGGTTCGCGATCGTCACGACGACGCCACGCATGATCCCGTACACCGAGGATCTCGTCGCCGCCGCCGGCTTCCGCGAACGCTGCGCCGCCGTCGCGGCCGTCTCGCTGCCGCCGCTCGGCGCGGCGCTGTCCGATGACGCGGTCGTCGCCGAGCTCGCCGCCGAAGTCGAGCGCGTGCGGACCGCGACGCGCGCGGACCTCGTCATCCTCGGGGGCGCGCGCCTGTCACCGTACGCGGCCGCGCTGCGCACGCTCGTGACGCCGACGGTGCTGGAACCGGTCGCGTGTGGTGTGCAGATGGCCGAAGCGCTGGTCCGCCTCGGTCTGCGACAGACCAAGACGGGAAAGTACGCGCCGCCGCCGCAAGCCTTCGAGGCGTACGAATGAGCTACGTCCGCGATCTGCGCGGCTACGGCGGCCGTCCGCCGGATCCGAAGTGGCCCGGGGGCGCGCGCCTCGCGCTCTCGCTCGTCGTGAACGTCGAGGAAGGCGCCGATCTCTCGGTGACGGCCGGCGACGAGCGGAACGAGGCGGTCTACGAAGTACGTGACGAAGTCGTCGGCGCTCCGGATCCGTGCATGTACGTCATCGACGCGATCGACTGGCTGCTGCGCGAGGGCGCGACGGCGCCGAAGATGCTGTCGGTCGGGTTGCATCTCCGGATCATCGGACGGCCGGCGCGCATCGTGACGCTCGAGCGCATCCTCGACCACGTGCGCGAGCGCGGCCAGATCTGGATCGCCACGCGCGCGGAGATCGCGCGTCACTGGCGCGCGCTCCACGGCATCCCGGGCCCCTGAGGGCTCGTCGACCTCCGCCGCCGGCTCGCGCTTGACAAGTGCGCGAGGCGGGGCGCAGTCTGGCGCCGTTCGATGTTCCCGTCCGTCGGGAGGAGTGAATGCGTACGCTCGCGCCCGTGGACAGCCCGTCCGCCGCAGCCCGGCGCTCCGCCCGGTCGTCATCCCGCGTGCGCTGCATCCCGACCCGATCCCCCACCCGCTTCGGAGGAGGCCAGCCATGAGCATCGTCGCCCTCTCCACCTGCATCGGTAGCCTGGGAGACGAGATCGGCCACGAGGTCGCCCGCATCCTCGGCTACGACTTCGCGGACCGGGAGATCATCGCGAGAGCGGCCGATCGCTTCGGAACCGACACGAGCGAGCTCCGACACGTCGCCGAGGAGAAGCCGACGCTGTGGGAGCGCTTCGTCGACACGAAGCGGCACGTGGTCGCCCACATCGAGGCCACGATCATGGAGATGGCCGCCCGGGACAACGTCGTGCTCGCGGGCCTCGGCGCCGCGATGGTGATGCGCGGCACCTCGCACGCCCTTCGCGTCCGTGTCACGGCGCCGGTGAGCGACCGCGCCCGACGCATCGAACAGCAGCAGGGCCTCACCGCCGAGGCGGCGCTCGACGTGGTGCATGCCGCGGATCGCGAGCGTGCGGCCCGCGTGAAGTTCCTCCACCACGCGGACTGGGACGACGCGCAGCTGTACGACCTCGTGCTCAACACCGAGCGATTGACCGTCCTCGGCGGCGCGCGGATCGTCGTCGAGGCGCTCCGGGACGAGCGCTATCAGCCCACCCAGGAGTCGCGCCGTCGCGTCCGGGATCTGTCGATCGTCGCGCAGGCGAAGGCGGCGCTCGCCTCGAATCCGGAGACGCGGACGGTGCGCCTCTCCCTGGGTTGCCATGACGGCGTCCTCACCGCCGAAGGTCTCGTGGACTCGGACATCGAGCACAGACAGGTCGAGGCCGTCCTGCGCGGGGTTCCGGGAGTCACCGACGTCCGCACCGCGATCATGACCCTGCCGGGGCGGGCCTACGCGCGGTCCGCATAGATACCGGTCGTCGCGGAGGAGCCATGAAGATCCGGGACATCCTCGACGTCAAGGGTTCGCAGGTGCACTCGATCGAGGCCGACCGCACCGTGCTCGACGCCGTCGCCGCGCTCAACACGCACCGGATCGGCGCGCTCCTGGTGCGGGACGCGCAGGGCGCCATCGTCGGGATCATCAGCGAGCGCGACGTGCTGCGCGAGTGCCGTCACCGCAGCGCCGAGCTGGGCCGCATCCCGGTCGCCGAGGCGATGACGCGCGATCTCATCGTGTGCGTGCCCGATGACGAGGTCGACTACGCGATGGGGCTCGTGACGCAGAACCGCGTGCGACATCTCCCGGTGATCGACGGGGACGGCGTGGCGGGCATGATCTCCATCGGCGACCTCGTCAAGGCGAGCCTGGACGCCGTGGAGTACGAGAACCGGTACCTGAAGGAGTACATCCAGGGACGCTGAGCGACCCCGGCGCTACCGCGCGCGGTACGGGTGCTGCGCGATCCAGTGGCGCGCGATGTCGATACGGCGCGTGACCCAGACGCGGTCGTGCTTCTGCACGTGATCGAGGAAGCGCAGCAGCGCCGCGAAACGTCCGGGGCGTCCGATGAGCCGCAGGTGGAGCCCGACCGACATCATCGCCGGCCGCTCCGCGCCCTCGGCGTAGAGCACGTCGAACGCGTCGCGCACGTACGAGAGCCAGTCGTCGCCCGTCGCGAACCCGCCCGGCGCCACCGTCTTCATGTCGTTCTGATCGAGCGTGTACGGCACGACGAGATGCGGCGTGCCGCTCTCTTCGATCCAGTACGGCAGGTCGTCGTTGTAGGCGTCCGAGTCGTAGAGGAAGCCGCCCTCCTCGACGACGAGGCGGCGCGTGTTCTCGCTCGTGCGCCCGGTGTACCAGCCGAGCGGGCGCGAGCCGGTCAGGCGCGTGATCGCGTCGACCGAGCGCTTGATGTGGTCGCGCTCGACCGCTTCCGGCACGTGCTGGTAATCGATCCAGCGCCAGCCGTGGCTCACGATCTCGTGGCCGCCCTCGGCCATCGCCTTCGCGGCATCCGGATGACGCTCGAGCGCCATGCCCACCGCGAAGAAGCTCACCGTGACGCGGCGCTGCGCGAACGTCCGCATCAGCCGCCAGAAGCCCACCCGCGTGCCGTACTCGTACATCGACTCGACCGACAGGTTGCGGCCGGCGATCGACGGCGGAATGCCGACGACTTCCTGCAGGAACGTCTCGGATTCGTTGTCGCCGTGCAGGATCGAGCGCTCGCCGCCTTCTTCGTAGTTCACGACGAGCGACAGCGCGATGCGCGCGCCGCCGGGCCATTTCGGATCGGGCGGAGTCGAGCCGTAGCCGACGAGATCGCGGGGATAGGTCATACCCGGCCGATCCCGCGGGCGCCCAGGCTGTCGTCCACGGCCGTCGCGCGCTCACCGCTCGTCGCGTAATGCGCCACGGCGGCGTCGACGCCGGCGCCCGGCGCGGACTTCACGCCTTCCGCACGCAGCACGTGCTCGAGCGCGGCCAGACACGTTAGGACGTTCTGTCGTCGTGCGGAATAGCCCATCGTGCCGATGCGCCAGATCTTGCCTTGCAGCGGGCCGAACGCCGCACCGATCTCGATGCCGAAATCATCGACCAGGCGGCGGCGCACGCGCAGCTCATCCACGTCGTCCGGCACGATCACCGGCGTGATGAACGGCAGCCGGTGCTGCGCGGGCTCCTTGCCGAAGAGCGACAGCCCGAGCGCGTCGATGCCGGCGCGCAGCGCATCGCCATGCCGGCGATGCCGCGCGAAGCGCGCCTCCAGCCCCTCGTCGCGGATCACGCGCAGCGCTTCGCGCAGTCCGTAGACCATCGCCGTGGGCGCCGTGTGGTGATTGAAGCGCGACGGGCTCCAGTAATCGGCGAGCTGGCCAAGATCGAGATAGTTCGACCGGATTTTCGTCCGCCGCACCTTGATCGCGGCTTCCGCTTCCTCGTTGTACGTGACGGGCGCGAGCCCGGACGGACACGACAGGCACTTCTGCGTGCCGGCGACGGCGACGTCGAGGCGCGAGCGATCGACCGCGACGTCCGAGCCGCCGAGCGTCACCACGCAATCGGCCATGAGCAGCGCGTCGTGCTCGTGCGCGATGCGCGCGATGTCGTCGAGCGGCTGGAGCACGCCGGTCGACGTCTCGCCGTGAATCATGGCGACCAGCTTCGTCGGTTTCTCGGCGACCGCGGCCCTGATCGCGTCCGGCTCGATCACACGCCCCCACGAGCCGCGGACGACGGCGACCTCGGCGCCGCAGCGCTCGGCGATCTCGATGAGCAGGAGGCCGAAGCGCCCGCACTCGCCGACGACGACGCGCTCACCCGGCTCGACCAGCGACGCGATCGCGGCCTCGAGGCCGGCGCGGCCCGTGCCGGACACCGGGAAGCACCGCGCGTTCGTCGTCTGCCAGACGAACCGCGACAGCTCCATGACCTCGTTCATGATCGCGGTGAACTCGGGGTCGAACTGGCCGAGCAACGGCATCGCCATCGCGCGAAGCACGCGAGGGTCCGCCATCGTCGGGCCCGGGCCGAGGAGAATGCGAGGACCGGGGACGAGATCGCCGACGTCCGTCATCGCTTCCGAACTTACCGGATCGTCCTTGCCCGGCGGGGAAAAATCAGCCAGAGTGCCCGATCGATGGATGGGCGAAGCCGCAGCACGGCGTGGCATCGGGAGGTGAGGCCGGTCGACGGCCGAGCCGACACTACGATGAAGAGCCGCCAACGGAACGGGTGCGAGGCGAGTCTGTGATGGACCGGGCAACCGTCGTGCTGACGCTGCAGGCAGTCAATCGGATGGACCGCGATGCGTTCACGCGCGCGGTCGGTCCGATCTTCGAACACGCGCCGTGGGTGGCTGAGCGCGCGTGGTCCACGCGGCCGTTCGCGCACGCCGTCGCGCTGCACGACGCGATGGTCGCCGTCGTGCGATCGGCGTCGCCGGCCGAGCAATTGGAGCTCTTGCGCGCACATCCCGGTCTGGCCGGCCAAGCGGTGCGTGCAGCGATCATGACGGAATCGTCCGTCGCGGAACAGGCGTCCACCGGTCTCGACCGATTGGGCGACGAAGAACACGTGCGCTTCAGGCAACTCGACGTGGCGTACCGCGAGACGTTCGGCTTCCCGTTCATCATCGCCGTGCGCCACCACGACAAGGCGTCGATCCTCGCGGCGTTCGAATCACGATTGCGCAACACGCGCGAGGTCGAAGTGGCCGCCGCGCTCGCGGAACTCTTCGACATCACCCGTATGCGACTCGAACGACTGTTGCCGAGCGTATGAGCGCGCTTCAGCGCGTGTCGGTGAGCCCGTACTTCACGCGGCGGTTGTGGCGACCCTTGTTGTCGATCTTGAGAATGCGGATCGGGTGCGAGCGGCCCGTCGACCCGAGATGCGTCCCGCCGCACGCCTGCCGGTCCAGACCGACGATCTCGACGATGCGGACGGTGCCATCCGACGATGGCGGCGGCGCGACCGAGCGGCTGCGAAACAGGCCCGTCTCCGCGGCCGCCTTGTCGAACTCCATCCACGCGTGCCGCACCGGCAGATCCTGGCGGATGACGTCGTTGATCTCGGCGTCGAGCGCGCGCAGGCGGTCGTTGTCGACGTTCGGCAGATCGAAGTCGACGCGCGCGGTGCCGTCGTCGCCAAGCTGCGCGCCGGTCAGCAGCGCACCGTTGAAGTCGCGATAGACGAGCGCGTTCAGCACGTGCGCGGCGGTGTGGAGCTCGGCCTGCATCGCGCGGAAGTCGGGATCGACGGCGGCCTGCACGACGTCTCTGAGCTCGACGGGCTCGGCGAGCACGAGCCACGTCGTGCCGTCGACGACCTCGAACCCGGTGACGCGCACCTCGCCGGCGCCGGTGATCAACCGGCCGCGGTCGGCAAGCTGGCCGCCGCCGCCGGGATGAAACGGGCTCTGCTCGAGCACCACGCCGCCGGGCTTCGCGTCGACCACGCGCGTCTCGACGGTCAGGACGTCGGGATGGTCGTGGCAGAAGTATCGCGACATGGGTCAGTGCCGGACCGCGCCGGTCTCGGCGTACGGCGGCGCGTAGATCACCAGCACGCGCACGGGCTCGTCGCTGACCGTCGTGAAGACGTGCGGGACGTTCGCGGGGAAGAACACGGTGTCGCCCGGCCCGACCTCGTCGACGTAGTCGTCGCCTACCTCGACGCGCGCGCGGCCTTCCAGGACGTAGCAGACCTGCTCGATGCCCGGGTGCGAATGCTTGAGCGCGCCGCCGCCCTTCGTCACGACGCCGAGCACGACTTCGAGCTGCCGGGCGCCGACGTTCTCGCGGCCGACCAGCCGGCGGTTGACGGTTTCTTCGTGATTCGCCGGAGAGTACGGCTTGGCTTCGTCGCGGCGGACGACGTAGCGCTTCGTCGAGGTCTTCATCACCGGCCTCCACCGATCCGCGGCAGCCGCGACGGCTCCGCGCACGTGCGCTCGACGTCCTCGATCGTCTTCGGCGTGCCCGCCGTCAGCACCTCGTGGCCGCCCGGCGTGATCAGGACGTCGTCCTCGATCCGCACGCCGATGCCGCGGAACTCCTTCGGGATCGGGTGCACGATCTTCTCGACCTTCGCGCGCTCCTCCTCTTCCATCTTCTTCGCCGCGGCGACGCCGAGGCGCATGCGGCGGTCCCACCGCTCCTCTTCGCTGTACTCGAGCAGATAGAAGGTCGCGGTCTCGCGCGCCGGATCGATGTAGAGGCCGGGCTCGACCGTGAAGACCATGCCCGGCTCGAGCGGTCGCGACTGGCCGCCCGGCTTGTAGTCGCCGACGTCGTGCACGTCCATGCCGAGCCAGTGCCCGGTGCCGTGCATGTAGAACTCACGGTAGTGGTGCATCGCCAGCGAGTCCGCGACGCCGCGCGGCAGCAGCCCGAGGTCGACGAGCCCTTCCGTCAGCACGCGCCTGGCGGTTTCGTGCAGCGCCTCGTAGCGCACGCCGGGCTTCGCCGCTTCGATCGCGGCCACCTGCGCGCGCAGCACGACGTCGTAGATCGCGCGCTGCGGCGCGGTGAATCGGCCGTTCACCGGGAACGTGCGCGTGATGTCCGAGCTGAAGTACCCGTACTCGCACGCGGCGTCGATGAGCAGCAGGTCGCCGTCCGCCATGCGCCGACGGTTTTCGTTGTAGTGCAGGATGCAGGCGTTCGGCCCGGAGGCGACGATCGACGGATAGCCGTTGCGCGGCGCGCCGCCCGCGCGGAAGACGTACTCCAGCGCGGCCTGCACCTCGTATTCGTACATGCCGGGCTGCGCGAACCGCATCGCTTCGATGTGCCCGTCGCGCGTGATCTCGCACGCGCGCCGATGCCGCGCCAGCTCCGCGGGCGTCCGGCGCAGCCGCAGCTCGTGCAGGATCGGTCCGGGCTCGTCGATACGAACCGGCGCCGGCCGCACGCGTGCGCGGATCGTCCGCGCGTAGTCCATCAGCCGCGTGATGCGCGCGTCGAACGCGGTATTGCCGAGCCGATAGACGAGCGCCGTGCGGTCGAGCACGTACTCGCGAAGCTTCTGGTCCAGCTGATCGATCGGATACGCGGCGTCGGCGCCGTAGTCGGCGACGGCGCCCTCGACCCCCGCGCGGTAGCCGTTCCAGATCTCCATCTCGCGGTCGCGCGGCCGCACGAAGAGCGCGTAGCGCTCCTTCTCGTGCGCCGGGTTGAAGACCGCGACCGCGTCCGGCTCGTCGAAGCCGGTCAGGAAGAAGAAGTCGGAGTCCTGGCGGAACTCGTAGTGCGTGTCGGCGTTGCGCGGCACTTCCTGCGCCGCGGGGATGATGGCGAGCGCGTCGCCGAGCGCTTCGGCAAAGCGCGCGCGCCGCTCGATGAAGGGCGCTCGAGTCTCCGTCATCGCTTCCGCTCCTCGGTGAACTTCTTCGTCGCGAGCTCTTTCGCCTTCCGGCCGGCGCTCATCAGCGCGGCGCGCCGGGCCGACGACCACGCCGTGCTCTCTTCGCGGCCGACGTTCGAGCCCTGGAACCGTGGCATCACGTACCGCGCCATCAGCTCGTAGCTCTTCAGCGTCTCGGGGAAATCGGCCCAGTTGTGCGCGAGCTGCAGGATCGTGCCGAAGCCGCCCGACATCTTCTGCAGCTCCTCGATGCGCGCGACGGCGTCGTCCGGGGAGCCGATGATCGCGTGTCCGGTGTCGATGTACTGCTCGACGCGCTGGTCGAGCGTCCCGGTCAGCTCGAACGGCAGCGCGATGACCTCGGTGTAGTACCGGATCCAGTCGCGCAGCCCGAAGCGGACGTCGGCGAGCGCCTTCTCGCGCGTCTCGGCGACGTGCATCGGCGTGACGACGCGCCACGTGTCGCGCGTCACCCGCGTGCCGTGCTCGCGCGCCATGTCTTCGCAGATCTGCCACATCTGCGCGAGGCTCATGTACGCCGTCTTCATCACCGTCCCGATCGACAGCAGGCCGATGCCGTGCTTGCCCGCCGAGCGCGGGCCCGACGGCGAGACCATCGCCGCCACGGCCATCTCCATGTGCGGGCGCGTGTACGGCGGCAGCTGCAGGCGCGCGTCGACGAGATTGAACCAGTCGCCCTTGTGCGTCACCGGCTCGCCGCGCAGCAGCGGCACGATGACGTCGAGCGCCTCGTCCATCATGTCGCGCTGCCGGAGCGGATCGATCCCGAGCATGACGGCATCGGACGGCAAGGCGCCGGGACCGACGCCGAACATCGCGCGGCCGCGCGTCTGGTGGTCGAGCTGCTGCATCCGGTCCGCGAGAATCATCGGGTTGTGATACGGGAGCGAGCTCACGCCGGTGCCGAGCCGAATGTGGCGCGTGCGCTCCGCCGCGGCGGCGATGAAGAGCTCCGGCGACGGAATGATCTCCAGTCCGGCCGAGTGGTGCTCGCCGATCCACGCCTCGTCGTAATCGAGCCGGTCGAGATGCTGCACGAGCTCGAAATCGCGCTCGATCGCGAGCGTCGGATTTTCGTGCAGCGCGTGGAACGGCGCGAGGAAGATGCCGAACCGAAGCATGAGGCCTCCTATAAGATGATCGGAGCGATGCTCCTCAGCGTACTCGATCAATCGCCGGTGCGCAGCGGTCTCACCCCCGCGGACGCGGTGCAGGAAACGCTCGAGCTCGCGGCCGCCGCCGACCGTCTCGGCTATCACCGGTACTGGCTCGCGGAGCATCACGCGACGTCCGGTCTCGCCGGCTCGGCGCCGGAGATCCTGATCGGCCACGTCGCGTCGCGGACGTCGCGGCTGCGTGTCGGCGCCGGCGGCGTGATGCTGTCGCACTACAGCCCGCTGAAGGTCGCCGAACAGTTCCGCATGCTCGAGACGCTCTTCCCCGGCCGCATCGACCTCGGGCTCGGCCGCGCGCCGGGCAGCGACCAGCTCACGGCGCGCGCGCTCGCGTACGGCGCGCCGCGCGGCGCGGAGCTCTATCCGCGCCAGGTGACGGATCTCATCGGGTGGCTCGACGACGCGCTCCCGAGCGAGCATCCGTTCGCCAGCGTGAAGGCCACGCCGCGCACGACGACGACGCCGGAGATCTGGATGCTCGGCTCGAGCGGCGAGAGCGCGATGCTCGCGGCGCACTTCGGCGTGGCGTTCGCGTTCGCGCACTTCATCTCCGCCGACGGCAGCGTGGAGGCGATGCAGGAATACCGCGCGCGCTTTCAACCGTCGAGCCGCCTGGCGAGCCCGCGCGCCGCGGCGGCCGTGTTCGTCGTGTGCGCGGATACCGAAGCCGAGGCGGTGCGACTCGCGAAGAGCCGCGAGCTCTTCATCGTCCGGCTCTACACCGGTCGCGGCGGACCGTATCCGTCCGTGGAGGAAGCCGAACGGTATCCCTACACGCCGCGCGAGCTCGCCATCGTCGAGCATGCGCAGCGCCGCCGCATCGCCGGCGCGCCGGAACAGGTGCGCGAGCAGCTGACCGCGTTCGCCGCCGAGCACGCCGCGGACGAGCTCGTGATCGTCACGATCACGCACGACCCGAAGGCGCGGCTGCGCTCGTACGAACTGATCGCGGAGGTCTGTGGACTCCGATGACGACCGACAACACGCCGCTCAGCGTCTATCTGCCGTTCAACCGCGAGGTCCTCGGCGCGGAATTCACGCCGGGCAAGCACGGCGCCGCGCCGAAAGACGGCGACGGGCACTGGCTCCTCGTGCAGGAGCAGTCGCTGCTCGTCGTGCCCGACGCCGACCGGTTCCTGCTGCCGTCCGGCGCGTGCCCGATCGACCTCGAAGACCGCGCGCCCTTCTGGCTTGGCACGTGGAACGGCACGCCGTGCTGGGTCGTGCCGGTCGCGAAGGACCGCGCGTGCCCGTCGGGACTGCAGCCGCAGACCGTCGTCCCGATGCGCGGCACGAAGCTGCCGGACACGCTCCTGTCCCTGGGCGGCATGGCGATGCAGGCGCTCTGGTGGGAGTCGACGAGCGGATTCTGCCCGCGGTGCGGCGAACCGACGGAGCGCATCGGTGGTGAATGGGGCAAGCGCTGCCCGAAGTGCAAGTACGAGCACTATCCGCACCTGCACCCCGCGGTGATCACGCTCGTGATCGATGGCGACCGCTGCCTGCTCGCGCGCAAGGCCGAATGGGCACCTGGCCGCTACGCGCTCGTCGCCGGCTTCGTCGACAACGGCGAGTCGCTCGAGGGCGCGGTGCGCCGCGAGGTGAAGGAAGAGGTCGGCGTCGACGTGAAGAACGTCACGTACGTCGGCAGCCAGAACTGGCCGTTCCCGAGCCAGCTCATGGTGGGCTTCGTCGCCGAGTACGCCGGCGGCGACGTCGCCGTCGATACCGACGAGCTGGAAGACGCGCGCTGGTTTCCGCGCGACCAGCTCCCGATCAGCCCGTCGCGCCACTCCATCGCCGGCTACATCATCCGCAACTTCGCGATGCGCTAGGAATTCGAGGAGCGCCACGGGTTGCCCGGGGCGCTCCGAGCGTTGGGGGTCTGGGGGCCATTTCGGGGTCCCCAGCTCAATCGGTCGAGACACGCGCGCGCGGCCGCGTCGATGATCGCGTCTTCGTCGATGCCGTGCAGGCGATAGAGGTCCGCGATGTCGCCCGACTGTCCGAAGTGATCGACGCCGAGCGGATACATGCGCTGTCCGTGCACCGAGCCCAGCCACGACAGCGTCGCCGGGTGTCCGTCGAGCACGGTCACGAGCGCCGCGCCGGGCGCCTGTGCGAGCAGCTGCTCGATGCGTGATCGGGACCGCGTTCCGGTGTTGCTCGCGCGCCAGTCGGCGTACAGCCGGTCCGGCGACGTGATGGCCAGCAGTCCGGCGCCGGCGACGTCGTCGACGATCGCGGCGTGCGCGGCCATGGCTTCCGGCGCCACGGCGCCGCAGTACACGAGCACGAGATCGGTGTCGGGCTCCGGCTCGCGTATCCAGTACGCGCCTTCGATCACCGCGGCGCGCAGCGCCGGCGTCATTTCGCGCTGCGGCTGCGGCAGCGGACGCGTCGTGAGCCGGAGGTACACCGAGCCGCCGTCGGCGGCCTGCAGATGACGGAAGCCCCACAGCATCATCTCCGCGAGCTCGTCGACGAACGCGGGCTCGAAGCTCGCGAGCCGGTCCATCGCCATGCCGACGAGCGGCGTCATGATCGACTGATGCGCGCCGCCCTCGGGCGCGAGGCTGATGCCGGCCGGCGTGCCGACGACCATGAAGCGCGCGTCCTGGTAGCACGCATAGCCGAAGGCATCGAGACCGCGCAGCACGAACGGATCGTAGAGCGTGCCGACCGGCAGCAGCCGCACGCCGAACAGCGGCGCGGACAGTCCGAGCGCCGCCAGCATGATGAACAGGTTGTGCTCCGCGATGCCGAGCTCGAAGTGCTGGCCGGACGGCGACATCACCCACTTCTGCGGCGACGGCACGTCCATGTCGCGGAACGCGTCGCGGTACTCCGAGCGATGGAAGATGCCGCGGCGATTCACCCAGCCGCCGAGGTTGGTCGACAGCGTCACGTCCGGTGACGTCGTGACGAGCCGCGCGGCGAGCTCCGTGTCGCCGGAGCCGAGATCGCTCAGGATCCGGCCGAAGCCGGTCTGCGTCGAGACTTCGACGTCGCGCGGGATGTCGACCGTGTCCGGCACGGCGACGTCGGGCGCTGCGTGGATACGACGTTCCGTGCTCGCGAGGGGCGAGCTCGCGAGAAACGCGCGCAACCGGTCCTCGGACACGTCGAGTCCGACGAACGGATCCCACTCGCGCCCCTCCGGCACGCGCATCTCACGCTGAAACGCCGTCAGCTGCCCCGGCGTGAGCATGCCGGCGTGGTTGTCCTTGTGACCCGCGAGCGGGAGCCGGTAGCCCTTGATGGTGTAGGCGAGGAAGCAGCGCGCCCGGTCGTCCGGCGCGGCGTGGAACGCCTCGAGCAGCGATTCGAGATCGTGGCCGGCGAGGTTCGTCATGAGCGCATGCAGCGCGGCATCGTCGAGGGCGTCGATGATGGCGCGCGTCTCGTCCTGCTTGAGGTCGCGCTCGAGCTGCGCGCGCCACGCGGCGCCGCCCTTGAACGTGAGCGCCGAGTACACCGAGTTCGGACATTCGTCGATCCAGCGGATGAGCGCCTCGCCGCCCGGACGGCGCGCGACCTCCTGGAGCCGCTTGCCGTACTTCAGCACGACGACGTCGAAGCCCGTCGTCCGGCAGATGTCCTCGATCCGGGTGAAGAGCCGATCGCTGACGACGGTGTCGAGGCTCTGGCGGTTGTAGTCGACGATCCACCAGACGCTGCGCACGTCGTGCTTCCAGCCCTCGAGCATCGCCTCGAAGACGTTGCCCTCGTCGAACTCGGCGTCGCCGGCGATGGCGATCATGCGGCCCGGGCGCACGCCCGGCGGCAGCAGATCGTGCAGCGCGACGTAGTCCTGGACGAGCGCGGCGCACAGCGTGAGCGCGACGCCGAGCCCGACCGAGCCGGTCGAGAAATCGACGTCGTCCGTGTCCTTCGTTCGCGACGGATACGCCTGCGCGCCACCGAGCGCGCGGAAGCGCTCGAGGCTTTCGCGGCTCTGCCTGCCGTAGAGGTACTGGATCGCGTGAAACACCGGGCTCGCGTGCGGCTTCACGGCGACGCGATCTTCGGGCCGCAGGACGTCGAAGTAGAGCGCCGTCATGATGTCGAGCGACGACGCCGACGACGCCTGGTGGCCGCCGACCTTCAGCCCGTCGTGATGCGGCCGGACGTGGTTCGCGTGGTGCACCATCCACGTCGAGAGCCACAGCACTTTCTGTTCGAGCGCACGGAGACACGCGAGGCGGTCGGGATCGATTCTCACAGACTCGCCTCGCACACGCTCCGCCTGCGGCTCTTCATCGTAGTGTCGGCTCGGCCGTCGACCGGCCTCACCTCCCGATGCCACGCCGTGCTGCGGCTTCGCCCCACCACGACAGCTTAACCTGCATGTCAGCGGCACGTCGCTTGCTCGACAAGCTGCGTGTATCGGCTGCGCGCCGTCGTCTGGCTCCTGCTCGCGTGCGCGGCTGCCGGCGCGTGCTCGCGGGCGCCCGCGCAACGGTGCCCGTCGTCGTCGCCACCGCGCAGGAGAAGTCCGTCCCCATCCAGCTCCGCGCGATCGGCACCGTGCAGCCCACGGAGAGCGTGACCGTCCGGTCGCGCGTCGGCGGCACGCTCACGAAGATTCATTTCAAGGAAGGCCAGGACGTTCGCGAAGGCGACCTGCTCTTCACGATCGACGCGCGCCCGATGCAGGCCGAGCTTCGCCAGGCGGAGGCGAACCTCGCGCGGAGCACCGGCGAGCTCGAAAACGCGCAGCGCGAAGCGCAGCGCTACGAGGAGCTCGTGCGCAAGGGCTTCGTCGCGCAGTCGCAGTACGAACAGATCCGGACGCGCGCGCGGTCGCTCGAAGCGACGGTGCGCGCGACCGCGCCGTCGTGCAGAACGCGCGGGTTCAGACGGGCTACGCGACGATTCGCGCGCCGATGCGCGGCCGCACGGGCGCCGTCCAGGTGCACGAAGGCAGTCTCATCGCGCCGAACCACACCGCGCTCGTCCTGATCAACGAGCTCACGCCGGTCGAGATCGGCTTCGCATTGCCGGAGCGCCATCTGCCGGCGGTGCAGCGCTATCGCGCCGGCCAGGGCCGGCTCGCCGTCGACGCCGTCAGTCCCAAGAGCAGCGAGCGGATCGCACGGGGCGAGCTGACGTTCATCGACAACCGCGTGGATCCGGCCACGGGCACGATTCAGCTGAAAGCCACGTTCGCGAACGATCCGATCATGCTGTGGCCCGGGCAGTTCATGAACGTCGTGCTCACGCTCGCGACGGAGCCGGCGGTCGTCGTCCCCGCGCCCGCCGTGCAGACGGGTCAGCAGGGACGCTACGTCTTCGTCGTGAAGCCGGGCGCCACGGTGGACTCGCGGCCGGTCGACGCCGGACGTGAAGTCGAGGGTCAGATCGTCATCGCGCAGGGCGTGAAGCCGGGCGAGACGGTCGTGACCGAGGGCCAGCTGCGGTTGTTCCCGGGCGCGAAAGTCCAGGCGCAGGCCGAGCCGCCCGCGGCCGCGTCACCACCGACCGCACCACCGGCGAAGCAATGAGCTCCCTGTTCATCCGACGGCCGGTCATGACGACGCTCGTCATGATCGGCCTGGCACGTCGACGACGTCATTCGCGGGCTGCAGCCCGAGCTGGCGAAGATCCCCGGCCTCCGCGTGTTTCTGCAGAACCCGCCGGCGATCCGCATCGGCGGCCAGCTCACGAAGAGCGTGTACCAGTACACGCTGTCCGGCACCGACGCGGGTGAGCTGTATCAGTGGGCGGAGACGATGGAGTCACGCCTGCGCGGCCTCGGCGGCCTGCGCGACGTCACGACCGATCTGCAGCTGACGAGCGCCGAGGTGCAGGTCGACATCGATCGCGAGAAGGCCTCGGCGCTCGGGCTGTCCGCCGGCCAGGTCGAGACCGCGCTCTACAACGCGTATGGCGGCCGGCAGGTCGGGACGATCATGACGGCGTCGAATCAGTACTGGGTCATCATGGAGCTCGCGCCGGAGTTCCAGCGCGACGCGGACGCGCTGTCGGCGCTCTACCTGAAGGGCTCGGGCGACCGGCTCGTGCCGCTCGCCGCCGTCGCCACCTTCCGCGAGGGCGCGGGACCGCTCACCGTGAACCACGTCGGCCAGCTGCCGTCGGTGACGATCTCGTTCAACACCGGGCCCGGCGTGGCGCTCGGTGACGCCATCACGATGGTCCGGCGCGCCGAGCGCGAAGCGCGACTGCCCGCGACGATCACGTCGAGCTTCCAGGGCGCGGCGCAGGCGTTCCAGGCGTCGCTCCAGGGTCTCGGGCTGCTGCTGCTGGCCGCGGTGCTCGTGATCTACATCGTGCTCGGCATCCTCTACGAGAGCTTCGTGCACCCGCTGACGATTCTCTCGGGACTGCCGTCGGCGGGCATCGGCGCGCTCGCCACGCTGTGGCTGTTCGGGAAGGACCTCGACTTCTACGGCTTCATCGGCGTGATCATGCTGATCGGCATCGTGAAGAAGAACGCGATCATGATGATCGACTTCGCGCTCGACGCGCAGCGCGGCGGACGCGCGCCCGACGCGGCGATCCGCGAAGGCGCGCTCATTCGCTTCCGGCCGATCATGATGACGACGGTCGCGGCGATCGCGGGCACGCTGCCCATCGCTCTCGGTCTCGGCGCCGGCGGCGAGGTGCGGCAGTCACTGGGCCTCGCGGTCGTCGGCGGTCTGCTGCTCTCGCAGCTCCTGACGCTCTACATCACGCCGGTGATCTACGTGTATCTCGAGCACGTCCGTGAGCGGTTGGGCCGACGCCGCGTCATGCGGCCGGCGCCGGCGGCGGGCGGCGGCTCCTGACACGTTGTGATCCCTGTCACCTTGACGCATCGGCAGAATCGCGGATAGAAGGTTGCACTCGTCGATCGACCCCCCAAGGAGGAGATCCATGTCGAAGCTCAGGGCGGCCACCGCGCTCACCGCGCTGGCCGCGGTCGTGTTGCTCGTGTCGTTCGCGCTCCCCGGCGACGCGCAGACCCGCATGCCGAGGACGCTCGTGTGGACGGCCTATGACGTCGGCTCCGCGGGCTACATCCAGGCCGCATCGATCGGCCACGCGATGGCGCAGAAGGCCGGCATCACCGTGCGCGTCATTCCCGCCGGCAACGACGTCTCCCGCCAGGCGCCGCTCGCCTCCGGTCGCGCGCAGTTCGGCGCGCTCGGGATCGCGTCGTTCCTGTCGCAGGAGGCCGTGTTCGAGTTCGCGGGGACGGACTGGGGTCCCCAGCCCGTGCGCATCGTCGGCGCGGCATGGGGCGACTTCAACACCGGCAACGTCGCCGCCGGCGGCGACACCGGCGCGAAGACCGTGTTCGATCTGAAGGGCAAGCGGATCGCGTGGGTCGTCGGCGCGCCCGCGCTCAACCAGAACATGACGGCCTTCCTCGCGTGCGCGAACCTCACGTGGAACGACGTGAAGAAGACCGATTTCCCGAGCTGGGGCGCCGCCGGCCGCGCGGTGATCGAGGGCACGGCCGACGCCTACATCGCGAGCACGAACTCCGGCGTCGTGTACGAGCTGGCCGCCTCGCCGCGCAAGTACATCGCCCCGGCGGTCCCGAGCCCGCAGGAAGATCCCGCCTGCTGGCAGCGGCTCAAGAAGGCCGCGCCGTATTTCGAGTACAACGTGGCCACCGTTGGCGCGCCGCCGATCTCGAAGGACGCTCCGCACAAGGGCGCGACGTACGGCTATCCGATCGTCACGGCGTACGCGAACCAGCCGGACGAGATCGTGTACCAGCAGACCAAGCTGCTCTACGACCTGCTTCCTGACTACGTCGCGGCGCATCCCGGCAACGACGGCTTCGACCTGAAGAAGCAGCGCCTGAAGTGGGTCATGCCCTATCACAACGGCGCCATCCGCTACTTCAAGGAGAAGGGCGTCTGGACCGCGGAGCTCGAGAAGCACAACCAGTCGCTGCTCAAGCGGCAGGAGGTGCTGCAGGGCGCCTGGGACCGCGCCCAGGGCGAGGCGTCCGAGAAGAAGATCAAGGTCGCCGACTTCCCCAAGCACTGGATGAAGGTGCGGGCAGGCGCGCTCAAGACCGCCGGCCTCGAGACGTACTGGGACGAGTAGGCGGCGAGCGCCGCGGTGGCGGTCTCGGAAACGTTCGTCGCCCGCCATCGCGCGCTCGGACGGGGATGGCTGGCCGTGCTGATCGTCTTCAGCACGGCCGGCGTTCTCCTCTCCATCAACCAGGTCTTCAACCTCCGGTTCCTGAGCGGGTACGTCCTGCTCGAGAACTCGTACCTCTACGTCCTGCTCGCCCTGTTCTTCCCGCTGACGTTCCTGATGTTCCCGGCCGCGGCACGCGCGCGGCGCGACGGCGTGCCGTGGTACGACCTGATCTTCTTCGCCGTCGCCGTGCTCGCGCCGCTCTATTTCGCCTGGAACGGCCATCGCATCATCGCGGAGGCCTGGGACTTCAAGGCGCCGACCGAGGCCGTGGTCGTGGGCGCCGCGCTGTGGCTCGTGATCCTGGAAGGCGCACGGCGTGCCGGCGGCACCGCGCTCTTCGTGATGCTCGTGGTCCTCTCGCTCTACCCGGTGTACGCCGGCGTGATGCCGGGTCCGATCGCCGGACTCAGCATGTCGCTGCCCGACGCGATCCGGTATCAGACGATGAGCGTCGAGGCGATCCTCGGCATTCCGATGCGCGTGTTCGGCACGCTCATCGTCGGCTTCATCATCTTCGGCGCCGCGCTGCAGGCCACCGGCGGCGGCCGGTTCTTCATCGACCTCTCGATGGCCATCCTGGGCGCGTTCCGCGGCGGGCCGGCGAAGGTCGCCGTCGTCGCCAGCGGACTGTTCGGATCGATGAGCGGCAGCGTGGTGTCGAACGTGCTGTCCACCGGCGTGGTGACGATTCCCACGATGGTCCGCACCGGCTTCCGCCCGGAGGTCGCGGCCGCCATCGAGGCCACCGCGTCGACCGGCGGCACGCTCATGCCGCCGATCATGGGCGCCGTGGCGTTCGTCATGGCGTCGATCCTCGGCATCCCGTACCTGACGGTCGCGATCGCCGCCGGAATCCCCTCGCTGCTCTTCTACGCGAGCCTCTTCTTCCAGATCGACGCGTACGCCGCGCGGAACTCGCTCCACGGTCTGTCGTGGAAGGAGATGCCGTCCTTCTGGGCGACGCTGCGGGCGGGGTGGTTCTACCTCGGCGCGTTCGCGGTGCTCGTGTTCCTGCTGGTGAGCCTCCGGCGCGAAGTGCATGCGCCGTTCTTCGCCACCGCGATCCTGCTCGGTCTCGCGATGATCCGGAAGGAGACGCGCTTCACCGCCCGCACCTTCCTCACGTTCCTCGCGGAGACCGGCCGCACGCTCGCCGAGCTCGTGACGGTGCTCGCGGCCGTCGGCCTGATCATCGGCGCCCTCGCCGTCACCGGCGTCGCCGGCACGTTTTCGAGCGACATGATCCGGCTCGCCGGCGGCAACCTCATGCTGCTGCTCGTGTTCGGCGCGCTGGCGTGCTTCATCCTCGGGATGGGGATGACGGCGACCGCGGCCTACGTCTTCCTCGCGGTGGTGCTCGCGCCGGCCTTGATCCAGCAGGGACTCAATCCCCTCGCCGTGCACCTGTTCATCCTGTACTGGGCGATGCTCTCGTTCATCACCCCGCCGGTCGCGATCGGCGCCTACGCGGCCGCGACCATCGCGCGGTGCAGCCCGATGCGCGCCGGCGTCGAGGCCATGCGGTTCGGATTCATCAAGTACCTGCTGCCGTTCCTGTTCGTCTTCAACCCGGCGCTCGTCGCGCAGAATGCGACCGTCGTGCAGATCGTGCTCGTCTCGGGCGCGGCGCTGCTCGGCGTCGCAATTCTTGCGTACGCGCTGCAGGGCTACGTGCTGGGCATCGGCACGGTGGCGAACACCCCGGCCGGCTATCTGGTTCGCGCCGTCCTCGTGATCGCCGGTGTGCTGCTGACGGTGCCCGAGGTCCGCTCGGATCTGATCGGGCTCGGGCTCGCAGCAGTGACGTATGCCGTCATGTTCGGCGTGACCGGCGCGCGCCGCGCGCTCGTCGTCCGCTGATCGGCCGCAGCGGCTACGCGTGCAGCTCGATCACATCGCCGTCGGCGACGGCGTGCTCGCGTCCGACCTGCTGTCCGCCGAATCCGGTTTTCCCCCACACGCGCGCATACCGGAGCGACCGCGCCAGGTCCTTGTGCACGAGCCGCGCGACGTCCTCGATCGTCTGGCCGCGCCGCAGGACGAACGGCCGGTGCCGATCGGCCGGACGGCCCGGCGTCTTGGTGTACACGCGCATGATGTCGAGATGCGTGATCAGCCAGGGACCGATCCCGTCGAGACCCTGTCCCGTGATCGCTGACACGGCGAGCGCCGGGTAGCGCAGCCCCGTCACCTCGAGGAAGGCGCGCAGCTCCGCCTCGGCATCGGCAAGTCCATCCGCCTTGTTGGCGACGAGCAACGCGGGGAGTCGCAGCGCGAACGCGTCGTCATCGTCCTCGCCCGTCGTCGTCCAGCGCTCGGTGAGCGTCACGCGCCTCTCGCGAAGGAGCGCGTGCACCGCGTCGACTTGCTCGACACAATCCGGGTCACCGAGGTCGACGACGAGCAGACACGCGTCGGCCGTCTGCAGCGTACTCGCGAGCCAGGGCACCGGGTGCTCCGGCGAGACGGCCGGAAGGTCGACGAGCTGGAAGCGAATGTCCTCGCAGCGCAGCATGCCGGGCTCGGGATACTGGGTCGTGAACGGGTACGGCGCCGCGTGGGCGGCCGAGCCGGTCATTCGCGCGTGCAGCGACGACTTCCCCGCGTTCGGCGGCCCGATGAGCGCCAGCTGGGCCGCACCCTCGGGCCGGATCACGAGCGCCGGCCCGCCCCGCGCACCGCCTCGCTGCGGCCGCTCGAGCTCTTCGGACAGCTCCTTGATCCGCCGCTTGATGTCGCCCTGGAGGTGGTCGGTTCCCTTGTGCTTCGGGATCAGGCGCAGCATCTCGCGCAGACAGTCCAGTCGTTCCCGGGGGTCGCGCGCCTTCCGGAACGCGGCCTCCGCGGCCCGGTAGTCCGGTGTGAGATTGGCCGGCACGGGCGAATCGTCCCACCGTTCCAGCCGGCCTGCCAGACCCGCACCCTAGCTCGAGCTGACTAACGCGCGCCCAGGAACGCGTTCGCGAGCGCTTCGAGCTCCGACGCCGCCGACTCGCGGTTCATCTGCTTCAGCTTCGCCGCGCCGGCCTTGATGAGTCCCGGCGCCATCGACCGGTACTGCGAGACGTCGACGCCGCGCTTCTGTCCTTCGCCGAGCAGGTTCATGAGGATGTCGAGCTGCGCCGCATCGATGGTGAGCGCCTGCGAGCGCAGCACCTCGGCCGCCCGGCCGAGCAGCTCCATCTCCGACTGCGCCGCCGCCGGCGCGGCGAAAGCCGCCGCGCCGAGCATCACGACCACTGCCGTCACGCCGATGAGCTTTCGCATCCGCCCCTCCCCGCGCGTCGTGCGCTCGTCCTGATTTACGCCGCCGTGTAGCCGCCATCGACCGGGAGCGCAACGCCGGTCACGAACGACGCGTCGTCGCTCGCGAGCCAGAGAATCGCGGCCGCGACCTCTTCCGGCTTGCCGAAGCGCCCGAGCGGGTGACGCTCGAGCTGCCAGTTCCGCCACGTCGGATCCCGTCGCGGCTCCTCGGTCATCGGAGTCTCGATCACGCCGGGACACACGCAGTTCACGCGCACCGCCGGCGCCCACTGGAGCGCCATCTGCCGCGTCAGGTTGGCGACCGCGCCCTTCGATGCGGCGTACGCCGGCGAGAGCGAGCCGCCGACCAGCCCGTAGATCGACGCGAGGTTCGTGATCGATCCGGCGCCGCTCTCCTTCAGCTTCGGCAGCGCGGCGCGCGAGGCGTAATAGGTCCCGTCGAGGTTCACGTCGAGCACGCGCTGCCATTCCGCGGGTGGCGGCGTCGCGTCGCGTCCCTCGGGACGCACGCCGGCCGAGTTCACGAGCGTCGTCAGGCCGCGCCATCGCGCGACGACCTCGGCCACCATGCGCTCGCACACCGCCATGTCGCGCACGTCGATCGCGAGGGCGAACGCTTCACCGCCGGCGATCGTGATCGCCTTCGCGGTCTCTTCCGCACGCTCGACTGCCAGATCGACGCACGCGACGCGCGCGCCTTCGGCCGCGAGCCGCAGCGCCGTCGCCCGACCGATCCCCGACGCCGCACCCGTGACGATCGCGATCTTTCCTTGCATGTTCATCCGGTCACCTCCGCGTGTCGCAGCCCGTATCGTGGCACAATCGGGCCTCGTCGCAATTCCCGTCACCGTGTGAGGTCAGCCATGCGCAGCACCACCCGACTCCGTCACCTGCTCCACGAGCCCGGCATCGTCGTCGCGCCGGGCGCGTACGACGGCTTCTCCGCGCGGCTCATCGAGGCCGCCGGCTTCCAGGCCATCTACATGACCGGCGCCGGCACCGCCGCGTCGCATCTCGGCCAGCCCGATCTCGGGCTCGCCACGCTCACCGAGATGGCGACGCACGCGGGCCATCTCGCGTCGTGCGTCGGCGTGCCGGTCATCGCCGACGCGGACACCGGCTACGGCAACCCGCTGAACGTCGTGCGCACCGTGCGCGAGTACGAGCGCGCCGGCGTCGCGGGCTTCCACATCGAAGACCAGGTCGCGCCGAAGAAGTGCGGGCACATCGCGGGCAAGCAGGTCATCCCCGCGAAGGAGTTCGCCGACAAGATCCGCGCGGCCACGGAGTACCGCACCGACCCGGACTTCGTCGTCATCGCGCGCACCGACGCGCGCGCCGTCACCGGCCTCGACGACGCGATCGAGCGCGCCAATCTCTACGCGGAAGCGGGCGCCGACATGATCTTCTTCGAGGCGCCGCAGAGCGAGGACGAGATGGCGCGCGTCGCGCGCGAGGTGAAGGCGCCGCTGCTCGCGAACATGGTCGCCGGCGGCAAGACCCCGGCCGTGAAGATCGCGGAGCTCGAGCGGCTCGGCTACAAGCTCGTGATCTTCCCCGGCGTCGCCATGGCGGCCGCGGTCACCGCGATCGAGCGCGCGCTCACGCGGCTGAAAGAAACCGGCAGCGACTGGCCCGATGGCCCGGTGCTCGCGCCGATGGACATCTTCAAGCGTGTCGGCTTCGACTGGTGGCACGCGATCGAGGAGCGCTTCAAGTGAAAGCCACGACGCGGCTGCGTGAGCTGATCCGCTCGGGAAAGCCCGTGCTCGTGCCGGGCTGCTACAACGCGATGACGGCGAAGATCTTCGAGGCCGTCGGGTTTCCGGCCGTCTACATGTCCGGCTACGGCACGTCGCTGGCGCTGCTCGGCATGCCGGACGCCGGGCTCGCGACGATGAGCGAGATGCACCTGAACGCGCGCTACATCGCCAACGCCGTCGGCGTGCCCGTCGTCGCCGACGCCGACAACGGCTACGGCAACGCGATCAACGTGATCCGAACGGTGCGCGAGTACGTGCAGACCGGCGTCGCCGGCATCCACATCGAGGACCAGGTGATGCCGAAGCGCTGCGGCCACGTCGCGGGCAAGCAGGTCGTGTCGCTCGAGGAAGCCGCCGGCAAGTACCGCGCCGCGGACGCCGCGCGGCGCGAGGTCGATCCGGATTTCGTGATCATCGCGCGCACCGATGCGCGCGGCGCGAGCGGCGGCACGCTCGACGACGCCATTCGCCGCGCGAACGCGTATCTCGACGCGGGCGCCGACATGGCCTTCGTCGAAGGCCCGACGTCGGTCGCGGAGGTCGAGCGCGTGTGCCGCGAGGTGAAGGGCCCGATCTTCTACAACCAGACCGGCGTGTCGCCGCGCCTGTCGCGCGACGAGATGGAGCGGCTCGGCATCGCGATCACGATCTTCGCCGGCGCCGCGCACCGCGCGACGATGCAGGCCGTGTACGACTTCGGCGTCGCGCTCCGCGACGAGGGCCCGGCCGCCGAGGCGCGCTTCATCGAGCGCTTCGGCAAGCACCCGATCGGCAACGTGCACCAGTTCGCCGGCTTCGATCGGATCCGCGCGTGGGAGGAAGCGTTCCTGCCGCCGGACGAGCTCGCGAAGTACGAGGGCTCGGTCGGCCACCAGCCGGAGCGCGCGTAGGGCATGGCGACCGACTTCTGCTTCACGACCGCGACCGAGCTGGCCGAGCGTATCGGCCGGCGCGAGGTCTCCGTCACCGAAGTCGTGCGGGCGCATCTGGCGCAGATCGAGCGTGTGAACCCGAAGGTGAACGCGATCGTCACGCTCACCGCCGAGCGCGCGCTCGCCGACGCGCGTGACAAGGACGCGGCGCTCGCGCGCGGCGAGCCGCGTGGCCCGCTGTTCGGCCTGCCCATCGCGCACAAGGACCTGGTGCCGACGCGTGGCATCCGCACGACGTTCGGATCGCCGATCTACCGCGATCACGTGCCCGATGCGGACGCGTTGATCGTCGAGCGCCTCCGCGCGGCCGGCGCGGTGACGCTCGGCAAGACGAACACGCCGGAATTTGGGGCGGGCTCGCAGACGTTCAACGAAGTCTTCGGGCGCACGCTGAACCCGTACGACACGTCGAAGACGTGCGGCGGCTCGAGCGGTGGCGCGGCCGTGGCGCTCGCGTGCGGCATGATCCCGATCGCGGACGGCAGCGACATGGGCGGGTCGCTGCGCAACCCCGCGAGCTTCTGCAACGTCGTCGGGCTGCGCACCGCGGTGGGCCGCGTGCCGGTGTGGCCATCGGAGCGCGCGTGGACGGGCTGGAGCGTGCAGGGGCCGATGGCGCGCACGGTGCGCGACGCCGCGCTGCTGCTGTCGGCGATCGCGGGACCGGATCCGCGGTCCCCGATCTCGATTCGCGAGCCCGGCGAGCGGTTCCGCGCTCCGCTCGATCGCGACTTCCGTGGCGTCCGGATCGCGTGGACCCGCGACCTCGGCGAGCTGCCGGTCGACCGCCGCGTCACCGCCGTGCTGGACGCGCAGCGCAAGACGTTCGAGTCGCTCGGCTGCGTGGTCGAGGACGCCGCGCCCGACCTCGCCGACGCGCGCGAGATCTTCCAGGTGTGGCGCGCGTGGTCGTTCGCGTCCCGCTACGGGCCGCTGCTCGCCGAGCACCGCCACCAGATCAAGGACACCGTGATCTGGAACGTCGAGCAGGGCTTGAAGCTGACGGCGAAGGACGTCGCCGACGCGGAAGCCGCGCGCACGCGGCTCTATCACCGCATGCGCGAGTTCATGGACCGCTACGAGTTCCTCGTGCTGCCGGTGACGCAGGTGCCGCCCTTCGACGTCACGCAGCCGTACGTCACGGAGATCGACGGCGTGCGGCTGCCGACCTACATCGACTGGATGCGCGCGTGCTCCGACATTACGGTCACGGGCCACCCCGCGATCTCGGTGCCGGCCGGCTTCACCGCCGACGGCGGGCTGCCCGTCGGGCTGCAGATCGTCGGGCGGCACCAGGACGAGTGGGCGGTGCTGCAGATCGCGCACGCCTTCGAGCAGGCGACCGGATTCTCGAAACGGCGGCCGCCGGTCGTGTGATGTCGGGCCTCGCGCCGAGCGTCACCGACACGATCGACCGCGAGCCCGAACGAGCGGTCGCGCTGGCGGAGCCGCCGTCCACTCCTTGAAGCGCGCGCCGCTGAACCGGACGATGCGCTCATGGGTCTACGAACCAGCCGTCGAGCGGTGCTGACCGGCCTGGCCGCCCTCCTGCTCTTCGTTCCCGCGGCCGTTTCTGCGCCGCCGCTCGCGTGGCAGGACCGCATCGAGGTCGCCGTCGGCGGCGGGGAACGCGGGCCGTGGCGGCAGAACGACTCCCGGTACGACTTCGTCGACGATCCGACCGTCGCGATCGACGACCGCGGCGACGTCGCGGTCGCGTGGGTGGACCAGGCACGCAAGGACGTGCTCGTTCAGCGCGTTGCGGCGGACGGCACGAAGCGGGGCCAGCCGATCGACGTATCGCGCAGTCCCGCGACGTTCTCCTGGCTGCCGCGCATCGTCCTGGTCCCGCGCGACCCGAAGAAGATCCGTGTGCTCTGGCAGGAGATCATCTTTTCCGGCGGCTCGCACGGCGGCGACATCGTGTTCGCGCGCTCGGACGACGGCGGGACGACGTTCTCGGAGCCGCTCAACCTCTCGAGCTCGGTCGCCGGCGACGGCAAGGGGCGCATCACGAAGGACGTCTGGCACAACGGCAGCCTCGATCTCGCGGCGGACAGCGGCGACACGGTCTACGCGGTGTGGACGGAATACGAAGGCGCGCTGTGGCTCAGCCGTTCGCCGGATGGCGGCCGGCGCTTTTCGCGTCCCCGGCGGATCGCCGGCGACGATGCCAGGCCGGCGCGCGCGCCCTCGCTCGCGCTGGGCGCCGATCGCACCGTCTACCTGGCCTGGACGATCGGCGAGGACGACGCCGCCGACGTCCGGGTCGCCCGCTCCACCGACGGCGGCGCGACATTCGGCAAGCCACGGATCGTGGCGCGAACGAAGGGCTACTCGGACGCGCCGAAGCTCGCCGTCGATCCGGGCGGGGCGCTTCACCTGGTGTACGGCGAGGACCATCGCGTCTGGTACACGCGCTCGACCGACGGCGCCCGGACATTCGCGCCGCCGCGCGAAATTTCCGGGCCGGCCGCGGGCTTTCCGTCGTTGAGCATCGACGCCAAAGGCTCGGTGTACGTGCTGTGGGAGCTGTTCCGTGACCACCCTTACCGCCCGCGCGGTCTCGGGTTTGTCGTCTCGCGTGATGGCGGACGCGCCTTCACGCCAGCCGCCGCGGTACCGGACAGCGCAGACCCGGCGGGCGGCTGGAACGGCAGCTCTCAGGGGTTGCTTATGAAGAAGCTCGCGGTCAACGCCCGCGGCGCCTTGGCGATCGTCAACAGCAGCCTCCGGGATCGCGAACGCAGCCGCGTCTGGCTGATCCGGACCGGCGGGCGGCCGTGATAGTGTGAAGCCCCCGATCCGCTCCCAAGGAGGCGCGATGCGCTACTCGAGGATCTCGGCCGACTGCCACATCGACCTGCCCTGGATTGCGCCGGATCTCTTCACGTCGAACGCGTCCGCGGCGCTGAAAGACCGGATGCCGTTCGTGACCGACGGACCCGACGGCCCGTACTGGACGTCGAGGAACGGGCAGAACTTCGGGCTGATGAACGGCGTCGGTCCCGCCGGGCAGAAGTACGTCCCCGGGAGTCACTACCGCGTCGACGTCATGGCGTCGACCGGGCTCTACGAAGACGGCAAGAAGGGCATCCGCCGGCCGACCGATCCGAAGCTGCGCGTGCTCGACATGGATCGCGACGGCGTCGACGCCGAAGTGATCTACGGCATCCTCGGCGCCGCGACGCGTCTCAACGATCCCGAAGCTGCGAACGAGATGTTCCGCATCTACAACGACTGGCTGGTGGACTTCTGCCGCCAGGCGCCCGATCGCTACATCGGCCTCGCGTGCCTGCCGTACGGCGACATCGACGGCGCGGTGAAGGAGATCCACCGCGTGGCGAAGATGGGCCTGCGCGGCATGGAGCTGTCGTGCTCGTGGGACATGGACCCGATGTGGCATCCGGTGTGGGAGCCGCTGTGGAAGGCCGTCAACGAGGTGAACCTGCCGCTGCACTTCCACACGTTCCCGACGCTGCCGCCCGGCAAGCTCGACCAGCAGACGGGCCTCACGCGTCGCGCGGCGTTCTTCACGGTCGTGTCGGGCTTCCAGATGAACCTCGTGAACATCCTCGCCGCCATCATCGGCGCCGCGGTGCTGGAGAAGTATCCGAACGTCCGCATCGCGTTCGGTGAGAGCGGCATCGGCTGGATCCCGTACGCGCTCGATCGCATGGACTTCGAGTGGGAAGACCGCTTCCGCGATCTCGGGCTCACGATGAAGCCGAGCGACTACTGGCGGCGGCAGTGCAAGGGCACGTTCCAGTTCGACCGCATCGGCACCAAGCTGATCGAGGACATGGGCGTCGAGACGCTCATGTGGGGCTCGGACTATCCGCACGGCGACGGCGTGTGGCCGGAATCCTCGAAGTACATCGAGGAGCAGTTCGGTCACTTGCCGGCCGACTCCGTGCGAAAGATCACCTGCGAGAACGCCGGCAAGTTCTACGGGCTGATGTGATCATCGTGGGAGCCGACTGAATGGCGCGCGAATTCAGCGTAATTATTGAGCGAGACGCCGATGGGTACTTCATCGCCTCCGTCCCCGCTCTGCGCGGATGTCATACGCAGGCGACGTCCCTGGACGAGCTCATGGCGAGAGTACGCGAGGCCGTCGAGCTCTGTCTCGAGGTCCAAGGCGAAAACGTAGAGCCCCTCGATTTCATCGGCGTCCAGAAGATCACCGTGGCGTGACGCGCCTGCCCCGGATCACCGGCCGAGAGCCCTCATCGTCGCCTTGAGCAAGGCCGGGTTCGCCACCATCGCGGACCAGCTCCTCAAAGGCGCGAAGCCGGCCAACCTCCGCATCCCGCAATCGTTGCTGCTGCGAACGGATCAGGTCATCGAGTGACTCGGAAGCGCTAGACTTCCGAGCGGCTTCCGAGTCGTCGGCGACCGTGCGCTGGCGCACGCGTCATCCGGTGCCGCTGCGTCTCGTGACGGCAAGCCGCAGCGGACTCCTGCCGGAGGTCGAAACCGGCCGCAGGACCGGAGCGACGGTGCTTCCACCGAGATAAGAGACAAGGGAGGCGAATCCGCATGATCACCGGCGCGATCAAGAGCCAGATCGACCAGATCTGGAACGCCTTCTGGTCCGGTGGCATCTCGAACCCGCTCGAGGTCATCGAGCAGATCACCTACCTGCTCTTCCTGCGGCGGCTCGACGACCTGCATACGCTCGAGGAGAACAGGTCCGCGCGACTGAAGCAGCCGATGGCGCGCCGGGTCTTTCCGAAGGGCAAGGACCCGAAGGGCCGCCCGTACGAGGATCTGCGCTGGTCGCGCTTCAAGAACTTTGCCGCGGGCGAGATGCACACCGTCGTCAGCGATCACGTCTTCCCGTTCCTGCGCACCCTGGGCGGCGACACCTCCACGTACGCGCACCACATGAAGGACGCGCGCTTCACCATTCCGACGCCGGCGCTGCTCGCGAAGGTGGTGGACCTGCTCGACAACGTGCCGATGGAGGATCGCGACACCAAGGGCGACCTCTACGAGTACATGCTCGGCAAGATCGCGACGGCCGGGCAGAACGGGCAGTTCCGCACGCCGCGCCACATCATCCGTCTGATGGTCGAGATGACCGCGCCGCAGCCGACCGACATCATCTGCGATCCGGCCTGCGGCACGGCAGGCTTCCTCGTCGCCGCAGGCGAGCACCTGCGCGAGCGTCACCCGAACATCCTCCACAACGCGAAGCTGCGCGAGCACTTCCACCACCGGATGTTCCACGGCTTCGACTTCGACAACACGATGCTGCGCATCGGCAGCATGAACATGCTGCTGCACGGCGTGGAGAATCCCGACATCCGCTACCGCGACTCGCTGGCGCAGGACCATGCGGCCGACGAGGAAGCGTACACGCTGGTGCTGGCCAATCCGCCGTTCGCGGGCAGCCTGGACTACGAGAACACCGCCAAGGACCTGCTGCAGATCGTCAAGACCAAGAAGACCGATCTGCTCTTCCTCGCGCTGTTCCTGCGCCTGCTGAAGCCCGGCGGCCGCGCGGCGGTGATCGTGCCCGACGGCGTGCTGTTCGGCTCCAGCAAGGCGCACAAGGAGCTGCGCCGCCTCCTGGTGGAAGACCAGAAGCTCAATGCCGTGGTCTCACTCCCCGGCGGCGTGTTCAAGCCCTACGCCGGCGTGTCGACCGCGATCTTGCTGTTCACGAAGACCAACTCCGGCGGCACCGACTCCGTCTGGTTCTACGACGTGGAGGCCGACGGCTGGAGCCTCGACGACAAGCGCACGCCGCTGCTCCCGGAGGACAAGCTCGGCCCGGTGCCGCGCACCGCGCTGGCGGCCGACGAGCACGACAAGAACAACCTGCCCGACGTGCTGGCGCGCTGGGCCGAGCGCGAGCGCGGCGAGCGCGAGCGTCCGCGCACCGAGCAAAGCTTCTGCGTGCCGAAGGCGGACATCGCCGCCCAGGGCTACGACCTCTCGCTCAACCGCTACAAGGAGGTGGTGCACCAGGCCGTCGAGCATCGCGCGCCGAAGGAGATCCTCGCGGACCTCGCGAAGCTGGAGGGGGAGATCCAGCGGGGGATGAAGGAACTGGAGGGGATGCTCTAGTGAGCATCGGCGTGACTCGCTGGTCCGAGGTTTCACTCGGCGAGGTATGTGAATTCAAGTACGGCAGGAGCCTGGCCGAAGCCGCTCGTGTGGGCGGTACGGTGCCGGTATTCGGATCCAACGGCATCGTTGGTTGCCATGATGAGGCGCTCACGAGTGGACCAGCCATCGTGATCGGCCGGAAGGGTTCCTTTGGCGAGATCAACTTTTCACCAACGCCCTGTTGGCCAATCGACACGACGTACTACGTCGACAGCACTGCAACGAAAGCAGATCTGCGCTGGCTCGCATACCGTCTTGCCTCGCTCGGTCTAAACCGACTGAACAGGGCAGCCGCCGTGCCTGGTCTCAATAGGGACGACGCGTATAGACAGAGGCTCCTTCTGCCACCCCTGCCGGAGCAGCGGCGGATTGCGGAGGTGCTGGACCGGGCGGAGGCGCTGCGGGCCAAACGCCGCGCCGCCCTCGCGCGACTCGACACCCTCACCCAAGCCATCTTCCTCGGCATGTTCGGCGACCTCGCAGCCAGGGGGTGGTCTATGGGGACGATCGCCGACATTGCTGCGCCTGGCGACGGGTCTATCCGAACCGGCCCGTTCGGTAGCCAGTTGCTGCATAGCGAGTTCACCGATTCAGGTATAGCCGTGTTGGGCATCGATAACGTCGTCGCGAACGAGTTTCGTTGGGAGGAGCGTCGGTTCATCAGCGAAACCAAGTACCGCCACCTCCGCCGCTATACAGTTCGCCCTGGCGACGTCCTCATCACGATCATGGGAACGTGCGGCCGGTGCGCGGTCGTGCCGAACGATGTCCCGACAGCGATCAACACGAAACACCTGTGCTGCATCACTACCGATCAAACGAAATGCCTGCCCACTTTTTTGCACGCCTACTTCCTGCGGCACCCTCTCGCAGAGAAGTACCTCCGGACAGCTGCGAAGGGAGCCATCATGGCAGGGCTCAACATGGGAATCATCGAAGCGATGCCGATTCCGCTTCCGCCCATCGACTTGCAGTGCGATTTCGCTTCGCGAGTCGCGACGATCGGCAGAGTGAAGGCAGGCTATCGCGCTTCGCTTGCCGAACTCGACACCCTCTTCGCCTCCCTCCAGCACCGCGCGTTCCGAGGCGAGCTGTAGGCTTGTCCGGCTTCGCGCCGCGCTTCACCATTTCGCACGCGATCACGGCGGCGCTCACCGCGATCGAGCGGGCGCGCGGGTTTCTCGAGGCGGCGACCCTGTCCGAGGCGTGGGTCGAGCGCATGAGCCAGCAGGCGCTTCTGCTGGAGGCGCATCACACCACGCACATCGAGGGCACGCAGCTCACGCTGGACGAAGCGGCGCGGTTGTGGGCCGGCGAAGCCGTGGCCGGCGCGAACCGCGACGACGTGCGCGAGCTCTTGAACTACCGCGAGGCGTTCACTCTGGTCTCGGACTATCTGGACAGCGGCGAGCCGATCACCGAGGGATTGATCCGCGACATCCACAAGCAGCTGGTCGAGGGGGTACGCGGTGGTGCCGCGCAGCCCGGACGGTACCGGACCATCCAGAACTACGTCGCCAACAGCCGCACGCGCGAGGTCATCTACACCCCGCCTCCGCCGGAAGACGTCGCGCCCTTGATGCGCGAGCTGGTGGCGTGGCTGCGCGCCGACACGGCCATCCATCCGGTGCTGGTGGCCGGCATCGCGCAGTTCCAGCTCGTCCACATCCATCCGTTCGTGGACGGCAACGGCCGCACATCCCGCCTGCTTTCGACCCTGCTCGACAAGGGGCTGATCCGCGACGTGGGAGCGGCGGCGGTCACCGATCCGAATCGTTCGTATGCCCCGGCACCGGAACGGGCGTCGCGCGCGCCACGTCGGCGGAAGCTGTGACGAGCTGTGACACCGAGCTGTGACACGCTGTGACGGCGCGCTCTGACGGCCACTTCGCCTTCCTCCGGCGCGAATGGCCGGAGGTGTACGAGGCCACGGCCACGGCGGAGGCCGCCGTCCACGCAGACGCCCGTACGGCCTGCTTCTACGCCCGCCGCGCGCTGGAGCTGGCGGTGGCGTGGGTCTACAAGCACGACGCGGCTCTGAAGCTGCCGTACCAGGACAACCTCTCCGCGCTGATCCACGAGCCGAGCTTCAAGCAAACGGCCGGCGCGGCGGTGTTCAGCAAGGCGCGCGTGATCAACACGCTCGGCAACCGCGCCGTCCACGGGCACCGCGCCATCCCCCCGGACGACGCGCTGATGGCGGTGCGCGAGCTGTTCCACGTCTGCTACTGGCTCGGTCGCACCTACGCCCGCGGCGAGCGGCCGGCGTCCGGGCTCGTCTTCGACGCGACCACGCTGCCAGCGCCGGCGCCCGCGCCGACGCAAACCGTCGAGCAGTTGCAGCAGCTGGAGGCGGCGCTGCGCGAGCGCGACGAGAAGCTCGCGGCGGTGCTGGCGGACCGCTCGGCGCTGGACGACGAGCTGAAGCGCCTGCGCGCCGAGGTGGCCGCGGCCAAGAAAGCCGCCGCCGCGCAGCCGGACACCCACGACTACTCGGAAGCCGAGACCCGCGACTACTTCATCGACCTGCTGCTGAAGGAAGCGGGCTGGCCGCTCGACCAGGCGCGCGATCGGGAGTTCGAGATCGCGGGGATGCCCAACAACCGGAGCAAGGGCTTCGTGGACTACGTGCTCTGGGGCGACGACGGCAAGCCGCTGGGACTGGTCGAAGCCAAGCGCACCCGGCGCGATTCGCGCGTCGGTCAGCAGCAGGCCAGGCTCTACGCCGATTGCCTGGAGCGGCAGTTCGGCCAGCGGCCCGTGATCTTCTACTCCAACGGCTACGAGCACTGGCTCTGGGACGACGCGAACTATCCGCCGCGCGCCGTGCAGGGCTTCTACAAGAAGGCCGAGCTGGAGCTGCTCATCCAGCGCCGGGCCAGCCGCAAGCCGCTCGCCGGCGCCGAGGTGAACCCCGTCATCGTCGAGCGCTTCTACCAGACGCGCGGCATCCGGCGCATCGCCGAGGCCTTCGAGCGCGACCACGACCGCAAAGCGCTCCTGGTGATGGCCACCGGCGCGGGCAAGACGCGCACGGTGATCGCCCTCGTGGATCTGCTCATGCGCTGCAACTGGGCCAAGCGTGTGCTTTTCCTGGCCGACCGCGTGGCGCTGGTCAGGCAGGCCGTGAACGCCTTCAAGCGGCACCTGCCCGACGCGGCGCCGGTGAACCTGGTGACCGAGAGGGACGCCGAGGGACGTGTCTTCGTCTCGACCTATCCAACGATGATGGGGCTGATCGACGAGACACGGGATGGGCAGCGCCGGTTCGGCGTCGGACACTTCGACCTCGTCATCATCGACGAGGCGCATCGCTCGGTGTTCCAGAAGTACCGCGCCATCTTCGACTACTTCGATTCGCTGCTGGTGGGTCTCACGGCGACGCCGAAGGACGAGGTGGATCGCAACACGTACAGCCTCTTCGAGCTCGAAGACGGCGTGCCCACCGACGCCTACTCGCTGGAAGAGGCGGTGCGCGACGGCTTCCTCGTTCCGCCGAAGGCCGTGTCGGTGCCGCTCAAGTTCCAGCGCGAAGGGATCAAGTACGACGACCTCTCGGAAGAGGACAAGGACCAGTGGGACGCGCTGGAATGGGACGACGACGGCACCGTGCCGGACCGGGTGGAAGCCGAGGCCGTCAACAAGTGGCTCTTCAACAAGGACACGGTCGACAAGGTGCTGGCGCACCTCATGACGCGCGGGTTGACCGTCGCGGGCGGCGATCGGTTGGGCAAGACGATCCTCTTCGCGAAGAACCAGGCCCACGCCGACTTCATCGCCGACCGCTTCAACGCCAACTATCCGCACTACAAGGGCGACTTCGCGCGCGTGATCACCTTCAAGACGGAGTACGCGCAGAGCCTGATCGACAACTTCTCCCGGAAGGACAAGGCGCCGCACATCGCGCTCTCGGTCGACATGCTCGATACCGGCATCGACGTGCCCGAGGTCGTGAACCTCGTGTTCTTCAAGCTGGTGCGCTCCAAGACCAAGTTCTGGCAGATGGTCGGACGCGGCACGCGGCTCTGTCCTGACCTGTTCGGGCCCGGAAAGGACAAGGCGTTCTTCTACCTCTTCGACTACTGCCAGAACCTCGGGTACTTCGGCCAGAACCCCGAGACGACCGACGGTGCGCTGGGCGAGTCGCTGGGTAAGCGGTTGTTCACAACGCGGCTGGACCTGATCGGCGAGCTGGACCGACAGAGTGATGCCGCCGCTGGCGCGGATCAGCTCAAGGAGCCGCTGGCCGCCTATGTCGAGCCGAGAACCGACGTCGAGGTCCGGCGCGCGACCGGCGACCTTCTGCACAAGGAAGTCGCGGCCATGAATCTCGACAACTTCGTCGTGCGGCCCAAGCGCCGCGTCGTCGAGAAGTACGCGAGGCCGGAGGCATGGACGGCATTGTCGGCCGAGGCGCTGACCGAGCTCGCGCACGAGGTTGCCGGGCTTCCTTCTGAACTGGAAGCCGAAGCCGAGGAGGCGAAGCGATTCGACCTGCTCATCCTCAATCTGCAGTTGTCGCGGCTTCGTTCGGAACCGAGGTTCGCCCGACTTCGCGACCAGGTCACGGCGATCGCCGGGCTCCTCGAGGAGAAGTCAGCGATTCCCATGGTGCGGGATCAGATGGCGCTCATTCAGGACGTGCAGACCGACGAGTGGTGGCAGGACGTCACGGTCCCGATGCTGGAAGTGGTGCGGCGTCGCCTGCGTGACCTGGTCAAGCTCATCGAGAAGCGGCAACGCCGGCCGATCTACACCGACTTCGAGGACGAGATGGGCGCCGAGGCGCGCGTGGCACTGCCAGGCGTCGGGGACGGCACCGACTTCGCGAAGTTCCGGGCGAAGGCGCAAGCGTTCCTGCGCGCGCATCACGATCACGCGACGATCTGGAAGCTCCGAATGAACAAGCCACTCACGGCGACCGACCTCGCCGAATTGGAGCGCATGTTGGCGGAAAGCGGCGTCGGGGCGCGCGCGGACATCCAGCGAGCGAAGTCCGAGTCGCGGGGCTTGGGCCTGTTCGTGCGGTCGCTGATCGGACTGGACCGCGAAGCTGCCAAACAGGCGCTCGCCGGATTCCTGACGGGTAAGACCCTGACCGCGAACCAGATCGAGTTCACGGACCTGATCGTCAACCACCTGACCGAGCACGGCCTGATGGACGCGGCCGGCCTCTACGAGTCGCCGTTCACGGACCTGACTCCACAGGGTCCGGAGGCACTGTTCAGCAGTGCCGAGGTCGACGAACTGATCGGCCTGCTCGATTCCGTGAGGGCGACGGCGGTCGCCGTCTAAAGCTCTTGGAGCCGCCGGTCACGCCCGCAGCGAGAGCTGCGTGTTGTCGTCCGGCACGACGACGGTGCCGGCGTCGCCCTTGAGCCCGGCCCGCGCGTCTTCGAGCGCGCAGATCGTCGCCTGACCGCCGCCGTCGCGCACGAATCGGTACGCGGCGCGCACCTTCGGACCCATGCTGCCCGCCGAGAACTGCTCCTGAACGAGCAGCGTCTCCAGCTCGCTGAGCGTCATGCGCCGGAGGAACCGCTGGGTCGGCTTGCCGTAGTCCTTCGCCACGCCCGGGACGTCCGTCAGGATCAGCAGCGCCTCCGCGTGCACGTCGAGGGCGAGACGCGCGGCCGCGAGATCCTTGTCGACGACCGCCTCGACGCCTTCGAGGCGTCCATCCGGACGGCGTAGCACCGGCACGCCGCCGCCGCCACCCGCGATGACGATGGCGCCCGCGTCGAGCAGCGCCTGGACGACGTCGAGCTCGATGATCCCGGCCGGCTGCGGCGACGGCACGAGCTTGCGCCAGCCGCGCGCGTCGATCTCCGCCCACGTCTCGCCTTTCTCGCGCGTGCGCTGCTCCGCGATCTCGCGCGACAGGAACGGGCCGATCGGCTTCGTCGCCGTCGCGAACGCGGGATCGTCGGCGTCGACGAGCACCTGCGTGACCACGCTCACCACCGGCCGCGACGATCCGAGCGCGCGCAGCTCGTTGCCCAGCGCCTGCTGGATCATGTAGCCGATCTGGCCCTGCGTTTCCGCGCCGCAGACGTCCAGCGGCACTTCGGGCACGAGCCGCGCGGCCGCTTCGTTCTGGATCAGGAGATTGCCGACTTGCGGCCCGTTGCCGTGCGTGAAGATCGGCTGGTAGCCGTCGGCGAT
>JACPCW010000039.1:19916-36051 GCA_016184365.1 Candidatus Rokuibacteriota bacterium | reverse complement strand
ATCTCGCGCCGGACCAGGTCCGGCGTCATGTGACACGCGAGGTCGGCGATCTTCCGCAGCCGGTTCGGGAACGCGCACTCGAGAATGACGGCGCGGATCCCGGGCAGTCCTTTCGCCGCCTTCCAGATCGCTTCCGTCGGACCGGTGTCACCGGAATAGATGAAGCCCGTGCTGCCGTCGTGCACGATGAAGCCCGTCGTCGGCACGGTATGCGTCACCGGGATCGGCGTCACGTACAGGTCACCGACGCGCTGCTCCGTTTCCTCGCTCAGCGAGCGGTACTTCACGACCGGCGCCTCCGGCGGAATGACGGTGAAGTCCGGCCACGCGACGTTGTTGAAGATGCTCGTCCGCATCGCGTCGATGATCGGCTCGAGGCTCGTGATCGTCACGGGCCGGTCGCTGCCGCAGCACGCGAGCGTTTCGGTCAGGAACGCGAGGCCGGCGACGTGATCGAGATGCGAGTGCGAGATGAGCGCGTGTTCGATTTCGAGCTGCTCGGGAACGGAGAGGGCACCACTGACGGTTCCACTGTCGATCAGGACCCGGTCGTTGACGAGGAAGGCGGAAGGTCGTTGCCCGAGCCCTTCGCCACCGAAGGCTCCGAGCACCCGGATCTTCATTATTGGGCGATACTAGCATAGATTGCTCAGGTGAGCGGTGTAGCGGCACGTCTCGTGCGCCTGATCCGGCCCGTCCTCGGCGGCATCGGCGCGGCGGCCCTCGTCGTCACGCTCGTGCTCGTCGGCCAGCTCGATACCCTCGAATTCTGGGCACTTTCGCGGTTGTACGAGCTCCGCGGTCCCGTCGCGCCGACGGCGCCCATCGTCATCGTCACCATCGACGAGTCGTCCATCAACGAGATCGGGAAGTGGCCCTTTCCGCGCGCGGTGCACGGTGAGCTGATTCAGAAGATCGCCGAGGGCGGGCCGCTCGCGATCGGCGTGGACGTGATCTTCGAGGGGCCGTCGCCGCGCGGCGACGACGACGATCTGGTGCTCAGCGAGTCGATCGCGCTCGCCGGCAACGTCGTGCTGGGCGCGCTCATGACTGTCGATTACCAGGGCTTCTACAAGCGCGAGGTGCTGAGCCTTCCGAACCCGACCGTGCGCGCCGGGGCTGTCGCCGTCGCGCCGATCAATCTGCTAACAGACACCGACGGTCAGGTACGCCGCACACTCTTCGACGTGCTGCTCGGCGACGAGCCAGTGCCGGCGTTCGACGCCGAGCTCTACCGGCTCGCCGCGAAGAACGGGCTGCCGGTGCAGCCGCTGCCGAAGGGCGAGGGCGTGCACATCAACTTCCGCGGCGAGCCGCGCACCTATCCGTGGGTGGCGTTCTACCGCGTGCTCCGCGGCGAGATCCCGGCCGAAGAATTCCGCGGCAAGATCGTGCTCATCGGTCCGACGAGCGAGGCGCTGCACGACGTGTTCTCGACGCCGTTCGCGCCGCGCGGCGACATGCCCGGGATCGAGATTCACGCGAACGCGCTCGACACCTACGTCACCGGGAATCCGATCCGGCCGGCGCCCCGGGGCCTAGCGATCGCGATCGCCATCGTCGCCGGTCTCGTCGGCGCCGGCGTCGTCGTCCGGCTGCACGCGCTGCGCGGGTTCCTCGTCACGGTGCTCGCGTGGACGGTGATGGGCGCCGTCATCTTCGCCCTGTTCTACATGGCGAACGTCTGGGTGCAGGGCATGGCGGGCACGCTCGGTCTCGTCCTCGGGTACGGCGCCACGACGCTCGAGCAGTACATCCGCGAGCAGCGCGAGAAGCGGCGGCTGTCGCAGTTCTTCTCGCCCGACGTCCTCGCGCACGTCGTGCGCGCCCGGGGCAGCCTCGGCTCCCATCGCCGGCTGGTCACGGTGCTGTTCTCCGACGTTCGTGGATTCACGACGATGTCCGAGCGGCTCGAGCCGGAGCAGGTCGCGGAAATTCTCCAGGAGTACCTGACGGAGATGACGGACATCGTCTTCCGCTACAACGGCACCGTCGACAAGTACATCGGCGACTGCGTCATGGCGCTCTACAACGCCCCGTTCGACGATCCCGAGCACGCGGCGAACGCCGTCCGCACCGGGCTCGAGTTCCAGAAGCGGACGCTCGAAGTGTCGAAGAAGTGGGAAGCGAAGCTCAACGTGAAGATCCGCAACGGCGTCGGCATCAACACCGGCGACGCGGTCGTCGGCACGATGGGCTCGCGCCAGCGCCTCGAGTACACGGCGATCGGCGACACGATCAACCTCGGCGCGCGGCTCGAGAGCATCACCAAGGACTACGGCGCGAGCATCATCATCAGCGAGACGACGTACGCGCTCGTCACGGGCCAGTTCGTGACCCGGGAGCTGGGCGCGGTCACCGTCAAGGGCAAGACGCAGCCCGTGAAGATCTACGCCGTCGTCGAGGAGGACTCGCGGCGGCATCCGCGCGCGCCGCTCGAGACGTCCGCGACGCTCGCCGCGCGTGACGGCGACGGCGACGTCGTCGTGCGCGTCATCAACGTCAGCGAGGGCGGGCTCGCGGTCGCGGGCGTGCCGGACGACTGGAAGCCGGGGACGACGATGACCCTCCGATGCGACGGCGGCGGGCTGCCGAAGCCGATCCAGGCCGACGGCACGCTCGTCTGGCGCCGCGAAGGCAGCGCGGGGATCGCGTTCACCGCGATCGCGGCGGACGCCGCGGCGGCCGTGGCCGAGTACGTCGCCGCACGCGTACGGTAAGATAGCGCCATGGTTTGGCGAAGCCGCAGCACGGCGGGGAGCCGCAGGCGGAGCGTGTGCGAGGCGAGTCTGTGAGCGACGATTTCGACTATCCGGCCATGTCGCGCGCGCTCATCATCGGCGACAAGGACACCGTCGCCCGCAAGACGCGCGAAGGCCTCGATCTCCACATGGACCCGAAAACGCTCATCTTCCGCGGCCTGATCCCCGGGATGGATGTCGTCGGCGAGAAGTTCCGGCGCAACGAATACTACGTGCCGCAGGTGCTGCTCTCCGCGCGCGCGATGTACGCGGGGCTGGATCTCCTCAAGCCGCTCATCACGGCGTCGGCGCGCGGCGACGACTACCTCGGCATCGTCGTCATCGGCACCGCGCAGGGCGATCTGCACGACATCGGCAAGAACCTGGTCGCGATGATGCTCGAGGGCGCGGGCTTCAAGGTCATGAACCTCGGCCGCGACGTCGCGCCCGAGAAGTTCGTCGAGGCGGTGCAGGCGCACGGCGCGAACATCGTGGGGATCTCGGCGCTCATGACGACGACGATGCCGGCGATGAAGCGCACCATCGATGCCCTCGCGAAGGCCGGCGTCCGCGACCGCGTGAAGGTCATGATCGGCGGCGCGCCGGTCAGCCAGGCGTTCGCCGACGAGATCGGCGCCGACGCGTACGCGAAGGACTCGACGCTCGCCGTCGTGAAGGCCAAGGCGCTGATGGGCGCGGCAGAAGGCGTGGCGCCGTGAAGGCGCGCGGCTGGGACATCGTCGAGCGCATCGGCCGCGGCGACGTCCTCGTCTTCGACGGCGGCTACGGCACGATGCTCTTCGCCGCCGGTCTCCTGAACGGCGCCTGCCCGGAGCTGTGGAACGACACGCATGCCGACGTCGTGGCCGGCATCCACCAAGGGTACTTCGACGCCGGCAGCCACATCGTCGAAACGAACACCTTCGGCGGGACGCGCCTGAAGCTGAACGAGTACCAGATCGGCGACCGTACGCGGGAGCTCAACGTCAAGGGCGCGCAGCTCGCGCGCAAGGTCGCGCCCGCGGAGGGCTACGTCGCGGGCTCGATCGGTCCGACGAGTCGTCTGCCCCGGGACTACGCGCTCGACGAAGGCGTGACCGACGACGAGTACGAGGCGACGTTCCGCGAGCAGGCCGAAGCGCTCGCCGAGGGTGGCGTCGACCTCTTCGCGGTCGAGACGATGATGTTCCCGCAGGAAGCGACCGCGGCGATTCGCGCGTGCAAGTCGGTCGCGGACCTGCCGGTGATGGCGACGATGTTCTTCCAGTACGAGGAGCTCCACGACCGCGACCGCACCATGTGGGGCGAGACGGCCGCCGACGTCGCGAAGAGCCTGCTCGGCGCCGGCGCCGACATCGTCGGGATGAACTGCGGCCGCGGGCCGGACCGCGCGACGGTCATCATCGGTGAGATGCGCGCGGCGACGTCCGCGCCGCTCATCGCGTACCCGAACGCCGGGCTGCCGATCACCGACGGCGACGTCGTGCGGTACGAGCTCGGCCCCGAGGAGATGGCGCGCGAGTATCCCGCGCTGCTCGACGCCGGGTGCAACATCGTCGGCGCCTGCTGCGGCTCGAATCCCGATCACATCCGGCTGATCGCGGACATCGTTCGCGCGCGCGCGCGCCGCTAGGAGCCGCGCCACGCGGCTGCCCGGCCATCTCCGCGTCCTCGGCGACGTTCCGCTCGCGATCGATCCCGACGAGGTCCTGCGCTTCCAGGGCTACAAGAAGGGCGTCGATCATCCCGGCGCCGACGTGATGGCGCTGTTCGACGAAGCGCTCGCGCTCGGACGCTCGCTGCTGGCGCCGCGCGCGGTCGTCCGGTGGCGCCGCGTCGTGCGCGCCGGCGGCGATCGGCTCGAGACCGGCGACGTGGTGCTCGACATTCCCGACGTCGCGGACCACTGGGGCGCCATCGATCACGTCGGCGCGGCCGTGATCACGATCGGCGACGCGACCGAGCGGCGCGTGGCGGAGCTGTGGGAGGCGCGCGAGCTGCCGCTCGCGATGATGCTGGACAGCGTCGCCTCCGGCGCCGTCGAGAGTCTCGCGGAGTACGTCAACGACCAGCTCTGCCAGGACGGCGAGGCGCTCGGGCTGCGCGTCACCAACCGGATCAGCCCCGGCTACGCGCGCTGGGACGTGCGCGAGCAATTCAAGCTCTTCGCCCTCTGCCCGGGCGATCCGATCGGCGTCACGCTGAGCGAGGCGTGCTACATGACGCCGGCGAAGTCGATCACGCTGCTCGTCGGCGCCGGCCCGGCGGCGCGCGTCGACCATTACTTCACGCAGTGCGCGCGCTGCTGGATGCGCGACTGCGCGTACCGCCGCGCGCCGGCGCTCCGCACCGTTCACGGCTGACCTCGCGCGGGGGGCGCGTGCTTGTGCGCGCGCGGGAAGCTGCCTATCATCGCCGCGGAGGAGTCCCCATGCCGACGACGAGAGAGCTCACGATCACGCCGCTGCATCGCGTCCTCGGCGCCGAGGTCACCGGCGTCGATCTCGGGGCCGACGTCGACGAGGGAACGTTCCGCCGCATCTACGACGCGTTCCAGGAGCACTCCGTCCTCGTGTTCCACGACCAGCGCCTGACCGACGACCGGCAGCGCGTGTTCAGCGAGCGTTTCGGTCCGCTGGAGATCACGATCAACTCGATCGGGCAGGAGAAGCGCCTGCATCCGAACCTGGTGGACCTGTCGAATACCGATCCGGACGATCCGCGCCGTCTGGTGGGCTGGGACGATCGCCGGATGCTCTACCAGTCCGGCAACCAGCTCTGGCACACCGACAGCTCGTTCAAGCCCGTGCCCGCGATGGCGTCGCTGCTCTCGGGACGCGAAGTGCCGCCCATCGGCGGCGAGACCGAGTTCGTGAGCATGCGCCACGCGTACGCGACGCTGCCCGAAGCGATGAAGCGGCGGATCGACGGCCGCGTCGTCGTGCACAGCATCCTCTATTCGCGCAGCACCATCGCGCCCGGGCTCTTCAACACGGATCAGGAGAGGGAGCTGCCGCCCGTGCGCCAGGCGCTCGTGCGCACGAACCCCGACAACCGCAAGAAGTCGATCTACATCGGCTCGCACGCCTGGTACATCGAGGAGATGCCGTACGACGAATCGCGGCAGCTCCTCGACGACCTGCTCGCGCACACGACGAAGCCGGAGCTCGTCTTCCAGCACCGCTGGCAGCAGTGGGACCTCGTCATGTGGGACAACCGCTGCGTGCTCCATCGTGGCCGTCCGTGGGACGCGTCGAAGCACGCGCGCGTCATGCGGCGCACCACGGTCGCCGGTGAAGGGCCGACGGCCGAGCCCGCGTTCGCCGCCCGTACGCCGGCGTGGGACGGCATCATCCCCGAAGGCGTCGGCGTGTGAACGTCCGGCTGACCCGCGACGGCGCCATCGCCACCATCACGCTCGATCGTCCCGACCGCCGCAATTCGCTGTCCGACGACATGCTGCGCGACCTCGGCGCCGCGTTCACGGAGCTGCGCGACGATACGACGAGCCGCGTCGTCGTCGTGACGGGCGCGCCGCCGGTGTTCTCGGCCGGCGCGGACGCGCCGATCTCGAAGAAGATGTCGGACGCCGAGCGCCGCGAGGCGTTCGGCAAGCGCAAGAGCCAGTTCCGCCGGCTCTTCGAGCGCGCGAACACCGTGCTCGAGGGGCTCGAGCAGTCGACGATCTGCGCGATCAACGGCCACGCGGTCGGGGGCGGATGGGGGCTCACGCTCGCGTGCGACTTCCGCATCGCCGCCGCCGAAGCCGAGATGTGGATTCCCGAAGTCGATCTCGGCGTGCCGCTCGGCGTGGCGTCGACGACGCGCTTCGTGCGGCTCGTCGGACCGGCGCGCGCGAAAGAGATCATCATGACGTGCCGCCGCTACTCCGCCGCCGAGGCGCTCGCACTCGGCCTCGTCCACCGCGTCGTGCCGCGCGCCGAGCTCGACCGAACGGTGGCCGAGCTCGCGGCGATGCTGCTGGCGAAGCCGTTTCGCCCGCTCGCCGAGATGAAGGCGCGCATCAACGCGATCGCGCGCACCGGCATTCCGGAAGTCAACGCCATGACGGAGGGGTTTCTCGAGCGATGACCATGCTGCTGCAGGGCATCCGCGTGCTCGATCTGTCGCGCGTGGTCGCCGGGCCGTATTGCGCGATGATGCTCGCCGACCTCGGCGCCGACGTCGTGAAGCTCGAGCGGCCCGGCCGCGGCGACGATCTGCGCGAGTGGGGCGGAGCGCAGGGCATGAGCGCCGTGTTCGCCGCCATCAATCGCAACAAGCGCGGGATCGCCGTGGATCTGCAGAAGCCGGAAGGGCAGCGGCTCGCGTTCGAGCTGGCTCGCCGCAGCGACGTCGTCGTCGAGAACTTCCTGACGGGCGCGGCCGACAAGCTGGGCCTCGGCTACGCCGCGGTGAAGGCGGTGAATCCCGGCGTCGTGTACGCGTCGGTCACGGGCTTCGGCCAGACCGGTCCCTATGCGAAGCGACCGGGCTACAACACGATCGCGCAGGGCATGAGCGGCCTGATGGCGTTGACCGGGATGCCGGGCGATCCGCCGACGCGCGTGGCCGGCTCGACGTCCGACGTCGCGGCGTCGTACATCGCGTTCGGCGCGATCAACGCCGCGCTCGTGCAGAAGTTCCGCGGCGGGCCGGGCACGCATCTCGACGTCAGCCTGCTCGCGTCGTCGCTCTTCCTGCTGCCCGATCCCGCGGCGCACTACCTCGAATCGGGCGTGCGGCCGCCGCGGCAGGGCAACCGGAATCTGAAATTGACGCCGGCGGAGGCGTTCCAGACGAAGGACGGGTTCATCACCGTCGTGCTCATGAATCCGGAGCAGTGGGACCGCTTCTGCCGCGTGCTCGGCGACGACGATCTGCGGACGAGTCCGCGGTTCGCCACGAACGCGTCCCGGCTCGAGCATCACGCCGAGATGAAGGCGCGCATCGAGGGCGCGCTGGCGACCGGGACGACCGCGGAATGGGTCGAGCGCTTCGAGGCGGGTTCGATCGCGTCCGGACCGATCTACGAGTTCGACGAGGTCTTCGAGGACCCGCAGGTGAAACATCAGGGCCTCGTCGCCGAGATGAATCAGCCGGGTCACGGGCGCGTGCGGATGCTCGGCTTCCCGTTCGCCGCGTCCGGCGAGCGGCCGGGCGTGCGCCGGCCGGCCCCGCTCCTCGGCGAGCACACGACCGAGGTCCTCCGCGAGGCCGGCGTCGACGCGGCAGAGATCGAACGGCTCGCCGTCGCCGGCGTCATCCAGCTCGGCCCCCGCGAGACCGCCGCCCGCGGCTGACGGCCGTGAAGAACTCAGGTGATCGAGGAGCGCCACGGCTTTGCCGGGGCGTTCCGAGCGTCGGGGGGCTTGGGGGGCGCCCGGAGCCCCCCATGTATTAGATCGTGCGCGAGCGCCTGCCCTGGCCGCTCGTCTTCCAGATCCTCGGTGTCGTCGCCGCCGTCGCGTTCGTCGTCGCGACGTGGCAGATCTGGGTTCTCGCGTTCACCGCGCTGATCGTCGCCGCCGCGATCCTGCCCGCCGCGCGCTTCGGCGCGCGCTATCGCATCCCGCGCGGCATCACGGTGCTCGCGGTCTACGTCCTCGCCGCCGGCGTGCTGGCGCTGATGGCGCGCCTGCTGTGGCCGGCGCTCACGGAGCAGTGGACGCAGTTCATGGATCAGCTGCCGCGGATGATCGAAAACGTCAAAGGCTGGTTCGGCAGTCTCCAGGGCTGGTTCGGGCAGTGGGGCTTCGGCCCGCTGGGGGGCTCGATCCCGACGCCCAAGGCCGACAACGTCGAATCGATCGTGGGCACGCTCGTCACGAACACCCTGAAGGTGACGGCCGGCGCGGTCGGCGCCGTGTTCGGTCTCCTCGTCATCCTCGTCGTCGCGGCCTATCTCGTCATCGACGCCGAGCACATCGGCGGGACGGTGCTCTCGCTGCTGCCGCCGCACCAGCGACGGATCGCGGCCGACCTCGCCGATCCCGTCATGGACCGGATCGGCGGCTACGTGCGCGGTCAGATCGTCGTCAGTCTCTGCGTCGGCGTGGTGCTCGCGGTGGGATTGTCGATTCTCGGAGTGAAGTACGCGCTGCTGATCGGCGCGCTCGCCGCGGTGTTGAACGTCGTGCCGTTCGTCGGCTCGCTCGTGGCCGCGATCCTCGGCATTCTGTCCGCGCTCAACGAGTCGGCGACCCTCGCCGTCCTCACCACGGCGCTGTTCTGGGGCGCGAACGTGCTCGAGGGCAAGGTGCTCGTCCCGCAGCTCGTCGGACGCGCGACGGGACTGCATCCGCTCGCCGTCATGCTCGTGCTGCTCGCCGGCGCGAATCTGGCGGGACTGATCGGCGCGCTGGTCTCCGTGCCGTTCTTCGCGGCGCTCTGGGAGATCGTGCGGACCGTTCATCGCGATGCGGTTGCGGTGGTTCATGTTGGGGGCCCCGAAATGGCCCCCAACCCCCCGGCGCTCGGAGCGCCCGGGGCAACCCCGGGCGCTCCTCGACAACCGGACACGCCGGGCGCGTCTCCCTGATCGACGCGCGGGTCGGACGACGTCGGCCGGGTGGTACAGTGCGGCCATGCCGGCCGACAACGTCATTCTCGTCGGGTTCATGGGCGCCGGGAAATCGGTGTGCGGGCGTCTGCTCGCGCGGCGGCTGGGCCGCTGCTTCATCGAGACCGACGAGATGATCGTGGCGCGTGAAGGCCGGTCGATTCCCGAGATCTTCGCGACCGACGGCGAACCGCGCTTCCGTGCGCTCGAGGGCGAGGCGCTCGACGCGCTCCGGCTCAAGCGCGGCGAAGTGATCGCGACGGGCGGCGGCTTTCCCTGTCGCGACGACCGCATGGCGCAGCTGCGCGAGCTCGGCACCGTCGTGTGGCTCGCCGGCGATCTCGAAGCGCTCCACGCGCGCGCGAGCCGCGGCGGACGGCGTCCCATGCTGGAGGGCCGGCCGTTCGACGAGGTCGAGACGCTCTATCGCGAGCGTGAGCCGTACTATCGTCAGGCTCACGTGACCGTCGACACGACCGGGCTCGGTCCCGACCAGGTCGTGGCGACGGTGCTCGCCGCGCTCCGCGCTGCCGACGGCGCACGCGTTTGACCGTCGCCTCGCGGTACCACGGCTGCTCCCGGGCTCTTCACGGAGGTGTGCGATGCATTCGGCTGTTGCGGTCGACCTGACGACGCTCAGCGCGGCCGATGCGGCGGCGCGCATCCGTGACGGCCGCCTGTCGCCCGTCGCGCTGGTCGAGGCGCTGATCGCGCGGATCAAGACGGTCGACGCGCGCATCGACGCGTGGGTGCATCTCGACGAGGCGGGCGCGCGCGCCGCCGCGGCGGCGCTCGAGGCCGAGGCCAGGCGCGGCGCCATTCGCGGCGCGCTGCATGGCGTGCCCGTCGGCATCAAGGACATCTTCCACGTGTCCGGCATGCCGACACGGGCGGGGTCACGACCGTTCGCTCATTCGATGCCGGCCGCCGACGCGACGAGTGTCGCGCGGCTTCGCGCCGCGGGCGCCATCGTCCTCGGCAAGACCCACACGACGGAGTTCGCGTTCCGCGATCCGGCGCCGACACGCAATCCGTGGAACCGCGAGCACACGCCGGGCGGCTCGTCGTCGGGCTCCGCCGCGGCGGTGGCGTCGCGCTTGGTGCCGCTCGCGCTCGGATCGCAGACCGTCGGCTCCGTGCTCCGGCCGGCGGCGTACTGCGGCATCGTCGGGCTGAAACCGACGCACGGCCTCGTGCCCGTCGACGGCGTCATCCCGCTGGCGTGGTCGCTCGATCACGTCGGCAGCTTCGGACGCAGCGTCGAGGACGCCGCGCTCGCGCTTGCCGTGGCGGCCGGCCGCTCGCTGCCGATCGAGCCCGTGCGCGCGCCGCGACTCGCGCTGGCGCCCGAGCTCGTGCAGCGCGCCGACGCCGCGGTCGCCGCGCAGATCAACGCCGCGGTGAGCGCGTTCGCGCGCGCGGGCGCGACGATCACCGACGTGAAGCTGCCGGCATCGTTCGCCGAGCTGCACGAAGCCGGCCAGCGCGTGCTCGAGGCGGAGGCGGCGGCCTATCACGAGCCCGCGCTCGGGAAGCACCGCGACGACTTCGGCGCGTCGATCCGCGGGCTCGCGGAGACCGGTCTGCGACAGCCGGCGCCCGTGTACGTGCGCGCCAACCGTCTGCGGCTGCGCTTCCGCGACGACGTCATGCCGACACTCGCGGAATGCGACGCGCTCATCTCGCCGACGGCGCCCGCGACCGCGCCGAGAGGTCTCGGCTGGACCGGCGACGCGTCGCTCTGCGCGCCGTGGAGCTCGGCCGGCACGCCGTCGATCTCGCTGCCGAGCGGCGTCGATGCGGCGGGTCTGCCGCACGCGATCCAGCTCGTCGGCGCCGCGCACACGGAATCGCGTCTGCTGTCGGTCGCGGCGTGGTGCGAGCGAATCCTGGCGTTCTCGGCGACACCAGCGTGTTGACCTGCGGAGTTCGAGCGCCGGCTTTGCCGGCGCCACCCTGTGACCGCCGCGTGAGGTCATCGCGTGGTCGAGCGGCAGGCGAGGGAAACGCCGCGTTTCGAGCGCCGGCTTTGCCGGCGCCACCCTGTGACCGCCGCGTGAGGTCATCGCGTGGTCGAGCGGTGGGGGGGTGCGGGGGAGGAGCGGCGCTCGCTCCCCCCCGTTCAGGTCAAGCGAATGCTTGACCTGAAGATAGAAGGCGCCACCGTCATCGACGGCACCGGGACCGCCGGCGGCCGCGCCGACGTCGGCATCGAAGGTGAGCGCATCGTCGCGGTCGGCGACCTCTCACGCGAGTCGGCCTCGAATCGCATGCACGCATCCGGCCGCGTCGTGGCCCCCGGCTTCATCGACATGCACTCGCATTCCGACTGGAGCCTCTGGGCCAATCGCCGGGCGGAGTCGAAGATCCGTCAGGGCGTCACGACGGAGGTGGTCGGGAATTGCGGATTTTCGCCGGCGCCGGCATCCGACGAATTCCTCGACGACCTGCGGAGCTTCGGCATCTCCGCGCTCGACTTTCGGTGGCGGTCCATGAAGGACTACCTCGCGGCGCTCGACGCCGGCGGTCTCGCGCTCAACGTCGTCCAGCTCGTCGGCCATGGCGCGCTCCGCATCGCGGCGATGGGATTCGCGCGGCGCGCGCCGGACGCGAAGGAGCTCGTGCGGATGCAGCGGCTCGTCGCCGATGCGATGGAAGACGGCGCGTGGGGCCTGTCGACCGGCCTCATCTACGCACCGGGTTCCTACGCGACGACGGACGAGATCGTCACACTCGCGCGCGTGGCCGCGCGGCACCGCGGGTTCTACGCGAGCCACATCCGCGGCGAGGGCGCGACGCTGATCGAGGCGGTGACGGAGGCGATCACCATCGGCCGTGACGCCGATCTGCCCGTGCAGATCAGCCATCTCAAGGCGGCGGGCCGGCCGAACTGGGGGAAAGTCGCCGAGGCGCTCGCGCTGATCGACGCCGCGAACGCCGAGGGCGTCGACGTCGCGGCCGACGCGTATCCGTATACGGCGTCGAGCACGCTGCTCCGCACGCTCCTGCCGGCGTGGGCGCTCGAAGGCGGCATCGCGGCGATGCTCGCACGGCTTCGCGACCCCGTCAGCCGTGCGCGGATTCGCGACGAGATCGAGCGGCCGCCCGGCGGCGAATCGATCGCGATGCGCGTCGGGTGGGACAACATCCTCATCGCGTGGAGCCCCGTGCGTGCCGAGGCGACCGGACAGCGGATTCAGCAGATCGCGACGTCGCGCGGTGTCGCGCCCGTGGACGCCGCGCTCGATCTGCTGCTCGACGAGCACGGCGGCGGCGCGATGATCATGTTCCAGATGAACGAAGCCGACTTCCGCCGCGCGTTGCTGCATCCGCGCGTCATGATCGGGTCCGACGGCCTCGCCGTCGCGCCATACGGCGACACCTCGCACGGCAAGCCGCATCCGCGGACCTACGGCACGTTTCCGCGCGTCCTCGGCGAATACGTCCGCGAGCAGCGGCTGCTGTCGCTCGCGCAGGCCGTCCACAAGATGACCGGCATGCCCGCGAAGCGCCTCGGGTTGCGGGATCGCGGAATCATCAAGGTCGGTGCGCGCGCCGATCTCGTGATCTTCGACGCGAAGACGGTCGCCGATCGCGCGACGTTCGAGGAGCCGCACCGGTACCCGACGGCGATCGACCACGTGCTGGTCAACGGCCGCTTCGTCGTGAAAGACGGCCAGCACACCGGGAGTCTCCCGGGCCGCGTGCTCACGCCGCCGTGACGCATGGGCGGGCGTCTGTGAAATGAAGATCGGTCGCGTCTTCCCCGACCTGCTGACGCCGCTCGGCGCCGCCGCGTCGATCGAGGACGGTCTCACGCGCACGCTCGAACGGCTCGTGCACCTCGCCGGCGCCCGCGCGGGCGCGCTCGCGTTCCGCCCGCCTCGCGAGCGGCCGGTCGTGGTGGTGGCCGGCGTCCGCCAGGCCCGTCTGCGCGAGCGACTGCTCGCGCGCCTGGACCGGAAGACGAGCGCCACGCACGTCACGCGACTGCCGCTGCCCGGTGGGCGCACCGGCACCGCGCTCATCGCGCCGCTCGGGCCGCCGCGCCACCCGGTCGGTCAGCTCGTGCTGATCGCGGACCGGACGCTGACGCGCCAGACGCTGCCGTCCGGCTTCCCGCGCGAGTTCGGCGCGGCGATCGAGCAGGTGTGGCACCTGCACCGGCGCACGCTGCGGATCACCGTGCTGAACGAGATCATGAACCTGCTCGTGTCGAGCGATTCCGTCGACGCCGTGCTGCGCGGGTTCGTCGACGGCCTCGCGCGACTCGTCACGTTCGACTCGATCGCCGTGTCGCTGATCGACCGCGAGCGCGACGAGCTGGTCGTGCTGGATCCGCTCGCGCGCGCGACGGCCGGCGTCCCGGTCCGCGACGCGCGGCTGCCGCTCGCCGGGACGCTCGTCGCCGACCTGCTCGCGCACGGCGGCGTGGTGCGGATCGACGACGTGACGACCGCGGGGTCGGCGCAGGAGAGCCGCCGGCTCTTCGCCGACCTCGGGTACCGGTCGGCGCTCGCCGTGCCGCTCGTCTCCGGCGGTGGGATGCTCGGCGGCGTCGTGCTGGCCGCGCGCGACGTGGCGGCGTTCGACGAGGTCGATGCCGACATCGTCGCCGACCTCGCGCGGCCGCTCGCCTCGGCCATCGATCAGCGCCGGCTGCTCGAGGAAAGCAGCCAGCGCGCGGAGGAGCTCGGCGCGCTGTATGCGACGGGCCAGCTCATCACGGCGCGGCTCGACGTCGCGTCGGTGCTGGACCGCATCACGCGCTCGGTCATGGAGCTGATCGGCAGCACGGCGTGCAGCATCGGCCTGCTCGACGCCGACCGGAGCGCGGTCGTCCACATCGCGTCGCGCGGTGTGCGCACCGACGAATGGCGCGAGCTCGCCATTCCCGTCGGCGACGGCATCATCGGCACGTGTGCGGCGTCGGGGACGGCGATCCGCGTGGCCGACATCCAGGCCGACCCGCGCTCCGCGCGCCGCGACATCGACGAGCGCGAGGGCATCCGGGCGATGCTGTGCGTGTCGCTGCGCGTCGGTGGCGCGATCATCGGCGTGCTCAGCGCGTTCTCGACGCGGCCCGGCGCCTTCACCGCGCATCACCAGCGGCTGATCGAGGCGTTCGCCGACCAGGCCGGCATCGCGATCGGCAACGCGCGCCTGTTCGAGGAGAGCGAGCGTCGGGGACGCGAGACGCGCGCGCTCCTCGAAGCCGGCCGCGCGGTCACCGCGACGCTCGACGCCGACGAGACGATGCGCGTGATCATGGAGCAGGCGCGCAGCGTGCTCGGCGTCGCGTCGTGCGGCCTGATGACGCGCGACGAGGCGACGGGCGATCTGGTCACCGTGGCGAGCCTCGACCTGCCCCGCGACCTGATCGGCAGCATCCGCCTGAAGGAAGGCGAGGGCGTCACGGGCCGCGCCGTCGCGGAGCGCCGCCCGGCGCAGAACCGCGATCTGTTCGCCGACGAGCAGTCACGCTTCCGCGATCTTCGCCGGCAGACGGGATTCCGCTCGATGCTCGCCGTGCCGCTGCGCGAGGGCGACCAGGCGATCGGGGCGCTGGTCGTGTTCCGCACCGACGTCCACGACTTCACACCGGCCGAGGAAGAGCTGCTCATGGCGCTCGCGGACCAGGCGGCCATCGCGCTCGAGCACGCGCGGCTCTACGAGCGGCTCGAAGCCATGGTCGAGGCGCGCACGCGCGAGCTCGACGCACAGAAGCGCTTCGTCGAGGTGGTGCTCGAGACGCTGCCGCTCGGCGTGTTCGTGCTGGACGATCAGTTGTCCGTCCTGCGGGTGAACCGCGAAGGCGGCCGGGTGCTGCCGTCCGACGCGAGCGTCGGCGCGCCGTTCCGGCGCTTCGTGGGCGAGCGCGGCGACGCGGTGGAGGCGTTCGTCCGCGACGTGCAGGCGGCGAAGGGCGTGCGGCACACGGAGGAAGAGATCGCCATTGCCGGTGAAGCGCGCACGATCCGCCTCACCGCGGCGCCGCTGCCGGACGCCGGCGACGGCGGCACCCGCGTCATCGTGCTCGCGGAAGACGTGACGCTCGCGAAGCGCCTCGAGCGGCAGATGCTGTTGACGGAGCGGCTCACGACGGCCGGACGTCTCGCCGCGGGCGTCGCGCACGAGCTCAACAACCCGCTCGCGACGATCGCCGGCTGTGCCGAGTCACTGGTCGGCCGCCTGGCCGAGACGCGCATGGCCGACATGGAAGCCGAAGCGGACTTCCGCCGCTATCTCGGCCTCATCCAGGAAGAAGCGTTTCGCTGCAAGGACATCACCGGGAGCCTGCTACAGTTCGTCCGCGAGCCGGGCAGCCGCCGCGGCTTGACGGACGTCAACGCGCTGGTGGGCAAGACCATCGAGCTCCTGTCGCACCAGGCGCGGTTTTCGGCGAGCTCGTTCGCGACCGAGCTCACGCCCGATCTGCCGTTCGTGACGGCGAACGAAGGGCAGCTGCGCCAGGTCTTCCTCGGGCTGGCCGCGAACGCGCTCGAGGCGATGGACGGCCGTGGCCGAGTCACGTTCCGCACGCGTCCGACACGCGACGAGGTGGAAGTGGACTTCGAGGACGAGGGGCCGGGGATTCCCGACGAGGTGCTCGCGCGCATCTTCGATCCGTTCTTCACGACGAAACCGCCCGGCCAGGGCACGGGCCTCGGCCTGGCGATCGCGCAGGGCATCGTCGCCGACCATGGCGGGCGCATCGAAGTGACGACGCGTCCCGGCAAGGGGAGCGTGTTCCGGGTGGTGCTGCCACGATGAGGCGGCGGCGCGAAGCCGAGCCACGGTCCGGCTGCGCCGGACCGTGTGCGAGCGGAAG
>JACPCW010000039.1:0-19906 GCA_016184365.1 Candidatus Rokuibacteriota bacterium | reverse complement strand
GCGGGGGGAGGGGGGGGTGTGGGGGGCCATGTCGGGGCCCTCCACGAGATCGAATGAAGCGTGGGATCCGGGTACTGGTGGCGGACGACGAGAAGAACCTGCGCGAGCTCATGGTGCGCGAGCTCGGGCGCCGGGGGCACGACGTCGAAGGCGTCGCCGACGGGGACGCCGCGTTGTCGGCGCTGCGGGAGACGCCGTACGACGTCGTGATCCTCGACATGAAGATGCCGAAGAAGGAAGGCATCGAGGTCCTGCGCGAGATCGCCGCATTCCCCGAGCCGCCGCAGGTGATCGTCATGACGGGCTTTCAGGAAGTCGCGACGGCGGTCGAGGCGATGAAGCTCGGCGCCTACGACTACCTGACCAAGCCGACCAAGATCGAAGAGCTCGACATCCTCATCCAGAAGGCGGCCGAGAAGGGCCAGCTCATCCGCGACAACGCCGCGCTTCGCGCGCACACCGGCGGCGACGCGGGCTATGCCGGCATCATCACGCGCAGCGCGGCGATGCACGAAGCGCTGCGCATCGTCGACCGCGTCGCGCCGACGGATTCCGCCGTGCTGCTGCTCGGCGAGAGCGGCACCGGCAAGGAGCTCGTCGCGCGGGCCATTCACGAGCGCTCACCGCGCGCGGACCGGCCGTTCGTGCCGATCCATTGCGGCGCGCTCCCGCGCGAGGTGTTCGAGTCGGAGCTGTTCGGCCACGAGAAGGGCGCGTTCACCGGCGCGATCGCCGCGAAGCCGGGGCTCGTGGAGCTCGCCGACGGCGGCACGCTCTTCCTCGACGAGATCGGCGAGATGGAGCCGGACAGCCAGGTGAAGGTCCTGCGCGCGCTCGAGACGTCGATGTTCTTCCGCGTCGGCGGCACGCGCCCGCGCCGCGTGGACGTGCGGCTCGTCGCCGCCACGAACCGCGATCTCGCGGAGGCCATGAAGACCGGCCAGTTCCGGCAGGACCTCTATTACCGGATCAACACGATCACGCTGCGGCTGCCGCCGCTGCGCGAGCGCCGCGAGGACGTGCCGCTGCTCGCGCAGCACTTCCTCGAGGCCAAGGCGTCCTATGGCGTGAAGCGGTTGTCGCCGGCGGCCGTGGCGGCGCTCGAGGCGTACGACTGGCCCGGCAACGTGCGCGAGCTGCTGCACGCGATCGAGCGCGCGATCATTCTCGCCAAAGCCGACGAGATCCAGCCGGAAGACCTGCCGCCCGAGGTGGTCGGTCGCAACGACAGCGCGCGGACCTTCACCGGCACGCTCGAGTCGATGGAGCGGCAGGCGATCGTGTCGACGCTTCGCCAGGTCGGCGGCCACCGCGGCAAGGCCGCCGCGCTGCTCGCGATCGACCCGAAGACGCTCTACCGCAAGATCCTGTCCTACGGCGTCCAGGCCGAGGAGTGGACGTGAGCACGAGTCGGTCAGCGGCGATCCGCACCCGGGTCGCGACGGCCGACGACGCGGAGGCCATCGCGCGGATTTACAACCAGGGGATCGAGGAGCGGATCGCAACGTTCGAGACCGAGCCGCGGACGCCGGCGGACATTGCGCGGCAGCTCGGAGACAAGGGCGACCGCTTTCCGACCGTCGTGGTGGAGCGCGACGGCGAGATCGTCGCGTGGGCGGGCGCCAGCGCGTACCGGGCGCGTCCCGCGTATGCCGGCGTCGCGGAGCACTCCGTCTACGTCGCCCGCGAGGCGCGCGGCACCGGCGCCGGCCACGCCGCGCTCGACGCGCTCGCCGACGCCTACCGCGCTCGCGGCTTCTGGAAGCTCTGCTCGCGCATCTTCCCGGAGAACACCGCGAGCCTGGCGCTGCACGAGCGTGCCGGCTTCCGCGTCGTCGGCGTGTATCGCCGGCACGGCACGCTCGACGGCTTGTGGCGCGACTGCGTCATCGTCGAGAAGCTGCTCTGATCACGTGAGGGGCCTCGACATGCCCCCCCACCCCCCAGCGCTCGGGACGCCCCGGCGAAGCCGGCGCGTCCCTCGGTCATCGTCAGCGCTTGCGCGCGGTCGGGCGGCCGCGCGGCGCTTCGCGGCGCTCTGCCTCGCCGGTCGCGCGCGGCTGGCTGCGGACGAGCCGGGACCACTCCTCGTCCATGCGGCGGCTGACGCGGGACTTGATCTCCTCGAAGCGGCGATGAACCGCCTCGGGGTCCCGGGGACGGAAGCGGGACTTCGGCCTCGCCATCGTCAGTTCTCGGTGAGGAGGCCGATCGTCCGGAAGATCACGACGTAGCGGGCGTCGGGTCCCGGGATGGGGCGCTCGATCATCGATCCGCACGCGCACCGCACGGCGTACGTTTCCGCGTCGCTCACTTCCAGCGAGATCGCCCCGCACTCGTCGTGACTCAGCACGAAGTCGAGAACCTCTGCGAACGGCTGACCAGTCATGTCGGTTTTCAGAACTGCAACCCCGGGACCAACGGTGCGCGGCCTCGGGCGCGCCGCCTGCGCGCGTCGGGCTTTGTGCCCGAACCGCGGCCGCTCCGTGTTCGGCGCACACAAGGAAATCAACGGGTTACCGCCATTGCGCCGTGGCACTCGCGTTGCTGAAATTCACGCGGGCCTTCCTTACGAACGATGCGAAAGGAGTCGGGATGAAGTTCCTTGTGATTGATCAGGATCGCGGCGTGACGGAGCGCCTTGGGCTCGCGTGCCTCGATCGCGGCGCGGGCGTCATCATCGCGGACAACGTGTGCGAGGGCGTGCGCGCGCTGCTCCGCGAGGTGGTGACGATGGTCGTGGTCGATGCGGCGCTGCTCCGTCTGACCGCGCGCGAGCAGGCGACGCTGTTCGATCGCGTCGCGCCGGGCGTCCCCGTGGTGGTCGTCGTCCGACCGGACACGCCGCTCGAGGCGCGTGTGGGATTCGAGCTCGCGGGCTTTCGCGTGCTGACGCGGCCGATTTCGGCCGAAGACCTTCTCGAGAAGCTGACCGCCGCAACGGTGTGAAGACGATGACCGTCCGCATCCTCGTCGCCATGGTCGTCGGTGCACTGCTCCTCTCGATGGTGGAGCTTTCGTGCATCGCCGAGGAGGTCGCGGCGCCCGGCGTGCGGTCGGACGTTCACGCGGACGCGGCGCCGCCCGAGCCGCCTCCGATCCTGGAGGACGTCGAGGCGTCGCCGACGCCCATCCTGACTCGCTGACCGTCGTACACGCGCTCCGGCTCGCTTGCGCGACCTCGGGGCGCGTGTACACTCTTACTGTCTGCCGGTTCCGTCGGACCTCGCCTCGGATGTAACGGCTCTTCCGCGTTAGCGGGGCGTGCACGGATGAAGCGGAAGAACAGTGCCCGGGAGGAGCGCCCATGGCTTCCAAGCTCTACATCGGTGGTCTCTCGTACTCCACCACCAGCGATGGGCTTCGCGAATTCTTCGCGCAGTCCGGCAACGTTTCGTCGGCAACCGTCATCACCGACCGGTTCTCGGGGCAGTCCCGCGGGTTCGGCTTCGTCGAAATGGCCACGGCCGAGGAAGCCCAGAACGCGATCTCCCAGCTGAACGGCCGCGAGCTCGACGGCCGGCGCATCACGGTCGAGATCTCCAACCCGCAGGGACCGCGCACCGGTGGTGGCGGCGGTGGCGGGCGTCCCGGCGGCGGCCGTCCGGGTGGCGGGCGTCCGGGTGGCGGCGGTGGGCGCGAGTCGGGGTACGCGCACCGGCCCTCGAAGCCGGTCAAGTGGTAGGCGCGACACCGAGCAGCTGAACGACAACGGGCCAGCCGATCACTCGGCTGGCCCGTTCGCTTTCCACCGCTTCGAGCGCGGGCTACGCCCGCGTTTCTGTTTTTCTTCGAAGGCGGTGGGGGGTGTCGGCCGGGGAGCCCGAGGGGGCGTCAGCCCCTTCGGTCGCGATACCGGCGCTCCGCTCCCCCCGCCTATCAGAACATCCGCTCGTACCGTCCGTAGTCGTGCGCCGCGTCCATGAACCACTTCACGACCTCGGGATTCGACCGCGGCGGAATCTCGCACGACGTCGACAGGATGAACGCCGACTGGCGCGCCGCGGTGTCGACACAGCGCCGCACCTCGGCGTCGATCGCGTCCTTCGTCGTCTTCTCGAAGATCGTCGCGTCGACGTTGCCGATCGCCACCGCGCGTCCGCGCGCGACCTGCATGAACCGCTCGAGCTGATCGACGTGGAGCGTGGGATCGCCCTGCTGGTCGAGATCGAACGACACCGTGGTGAAGCCGCACTGGAGCAGGTCTTCGTAGATCGGATACGTCGTACCGCAGATGTGCGTCGTCACGCCGACCTTCTTCGCCTTGAAGTAATCGACGAGCTCCTTGTGGTACGGCGCGATGAACTCCCGGTAGTTGTCCGGTGAGATGAGGCTGATCGACGCCGTCGGCTCGGAGAACGACAGGCCGATGCCGGTCTTGACGATCGCGTCGCCCCAGATCTTGGAGAAGTCGGTCGCGACGCGCATCAGATCGTGGATGAACCGCGGATCCTCGAACGTGTCGAGCAGCATCGTCTCGGGATTCCGCATCAGCATCGCGATCGTCCACGGACCGACGGCGACCGCGCCGATGGCCGTCGGCGGCTTGGCCTTCACGAGCGCCTCGCACTGCTCGAGGAACCCGGGCAGCCGCCCCGTCTTGTACGGATCGGGCATCGGGATCTTCGCGAGCTTCGTCTTGTCGTCGGCGAGCACGTGCGCGTCGATCGACGGCACGACGTAGTCGGAGTACTTCACGCGGCAGCCGAACGCCTCCGCTTCCTTCGCGAGATCGTTGTAGGCGAGCACCACGTCGGGCTGGTACCGCTCGTAGTAGTTCATCATCGCGGTGATCGCCTTCGGCACGTTCGTGCAGTACTCCTCGATGGACAGGCCGTCGAGCGTGCCGGCGAACGACGCGACGATCGGATAGACGGGCACGCGGTCCGCGAAGCTGCGCTTGTACGCCGCCACCACGCGGTCACGCGGCGTGTATGGCGACGTGCCCTTCTCCGCGTCCCAGACGCGGTTCGCTTCCATGTACTTCGGCGGCAGCTTCGCTTCGTACTCCATGAACTGCGTGATCGGGTACCGGATACCGCCCCCGTGGGTGCCGCGCAGGCCCTCGACGATCTCTTCCATCTGGGCCCACGGGATCGTGAACGCCATCTCGTGGTCCTGGGTCTGCCCGAAGATGCGGTCGCCGGAGCAGGGGAGGATCACCTGGGGTCGGTCGGTGCGCATCGTCGTCACGATGATCTCGGCGCAGTCGACGCGGCCGCCGAACGACGACGTGAGCTTGCCGCCGCGCTTCCACAGCGCGGCCTGCGTGAGCCGCATGACCTGCGCCGGGTTCGCGTAGATCACGACCAGGTCCGGCTCGAACGTGGTGCGATCGAGCGGCGCCACGAGCAGGCCGGTGAACTCGCCGGCCCTGAAGCGGTCGACGGCCGCTTCCGAGCGCTGGCCGGCGTCCTTCGTCTCGGTGTACATGCCCTCGCAGAGCGTCCCGGAGGCGTGGAGATGTGTCGGTTTCTCGAAGCCGAGGGCGGCGATGCCGAGCGAGCAGATGGAGTCTTCGCGCGTCAGCGCGATCATCCAGCCGTACCGCCGGGCCATGTCGATGACCTGGCAGTTCATGCTCAGCTTCTTGAAGTCCCGGGCGGGCCGGCGCGCCTTCTCGGGAATGTCCTCGCCGGGCCGCAGCATCCGGAGCGCGACCGGGAACGTCTGGGGCCGAACGTACGTCGTCAGCTCCCGATCCGCCGTCTTCACATCGATCATCGATACGTTCTCCTTGTGCGCCCTGCCGTCCGAGCAACCGAGCGTACTCTCGTGCCCCCCGAGTGGCAACGCCGTGCAGGCCCTGATGACTGCGCTGCAGAGTCCGCGCACGCTCGGGACGCGCCGGCGGCGTGAACGCGCCTGTCGGTGCGGCGCGCCCGCCGGTACGCCGCTTGCCACGCGAGACGTCATGCGCTCGCTCATCAGCCTCACCGTCGGCGTGCTGATCGGTCAGTGGCTGGTGTTCAGCGGGACCACCTCGCCGGCGAACGTCCGGACGCTCGGCATGCTCGCCTTCGAGCGGCAGGACTACGCCGAAGCCGCGCGCATCTGGAGCCACGCCGTCACCCTCGAGCCGGACAACGCGACCTACCACTACCTCCGCGGCACCGCGCTCGCGCGTCTCGGCCACGACAGCTCCGCCGTGGACGCCTACCGCCAGGCGCTCCTGCTCGAGCCGCCCGACGCCGTCGCGCGGGGCGCGACGGAAGGCCTGCGCCATCTCCTGGCCGCGCGCGCGGCAACGACGGGCAGCGACGCCGTGGTGCCGCTCGAAGCCTCCCGCGGCGTCTGGATCGCGCACGTCATGCTGAATGACCGCCGGACGGGCCGCTTTCTCGTCGACACCGGCGCGAGCGTGACGCTGGTGTCCCCGGCGCTGGCGCGCGCGCTCGATCTCCGGCCGGCCGGCGACCAGACGACGCAGCTCCAGACCGTCGCGGGGAACACCATCGGGTCGACGGCCGTGCTCGCCTCGGTGCGGCTCGGCGACATCGAAGCGCGCGACGTGACCGCCGTGATCCACGATCCCGGCCTCGACCTCGACGGCATCCTCGGCAACAGCTTCCTCGGACGGTTCACCTTCACCCTCGACGCCGACCGCCGCCTGCTGCACCTGAAGTCCGTAGCGCCGTAGCCCTACGGGGCCTGGCGCCGCCGGCCCAACCGTCCGGATTGCCCCTTTTGCGCGTGTGGGAACGCGCTAGAATGGCGCCTTCGGCTCGTAACACTTTTCTTGGAGGTCGTCGGACATGATCAGTTCCCCGAGCGCGAGCTACAGCCAGACCGTTCGGGTCGAGATCGCGAACAAGCCCGGAATGCTCGGTCGCGTGACGTCGGCCATCGGTGAAGCCGGCGGCGACATTGGGGCCGTCGACCTCGTCGACGCCGGCAAGGTCAGCGTGCGCGACCTGACGTTCAAGGCACGCGACGAGGCCCATGGACAGAAGATCGTCGACCGCATCCGCGCGGTCGAAGGCGTCCGCGTCGTCAACGTGTCCGACCGCACGTTCCTCATGCACCTCGGCGGCAAGATCGAGGTCAAGGGGAAGATGGCGGTCAAGACGCGCGACGACCTGTCGATGGCGTACACGCCCGGCGTGGCGCGCGTCTGCATGGCGATCCACCACGATCCGGAGAAGGCCTACACGCTGACGATCAAGCAGAACACCGTCGCCGTCGTCACCGACGGCACGGCCGTGCTCGGCCTCGGCGACATCGGGCCGAACGCCGCGGCACCGGTGATGGAGGGCAAGGCGCTCATCTTCAAGGAGTTCGCCGGGGTCGACGCCTTCCCGCTGTGTCTGGCCACGAAGGACGTCGACGAGATCGTGATGATCGTGAAGGCCGTCGCGCCGATCTTCGGCGGCATCAACCTCGAAGACATCGCCGCGCCGCGCTGCTTCGAGATCGAAGAGCGGCTGCAGCGCGACCTCGACATTCCCGTCTTCCACGACGACCAGCACGGCACGGCCGTCGTCGTCCTCGCGGCGCTCCTCAACGCGACGGAGCTCGTGAAGAAGAAGCTCTCGGACTGCAAGATCGTCTTCACGGGCGCCGGCGCCTCCGGGATCGCGACCGCGAAGCTGCTGATGAAGGCGGGCGCCAAGCACGTCGTCGGCTGCGACCGCGCCGGCGCGATCTACAAGGGCCGCACGGAGAACATGAACGCGATGAAGCAGTGGTTCGCCGAGCACACGAACCCGCGCCGCATCAAGGGCACGGCGGGTGACGCGCTCGACGGCGCCGACATCTTCATCGGCCTCTCCGGTCCGGGCGTCGTCTCGCTGAAGGACGTCAAGACGATGGCCAAGAACTCGATCGTGTTCGCGATGGCGAATCCGGTGCCGGAGATCCAGCCCGAGGAAGCCGGACCGTACGTGCGCGTCATGGCGACCGGGCGGTCGGATTATCCGAACCAGATCAACAACTCGTGCTGCTTCCCGGGCTTCTTCCGCGGCCTGCTCGACGTGCGCGCGCGCAGCGTGAACGACGAGATGAAGCTGGCCGCCGCGCACGCGCTGGCCGGCCTCGTGTCGAAGTCGGAGCTGAGCGAGGAGTACATCACGCCGGGCATGTTCGACCGGCGGGTCGTCCCGGCCGTCTCGCAGGCGGTCGCAGAGGCGGCCGTGAAGACGGGCGTCGCGCGCCGGGAAAAGGGAAGCCGCAAGCGCTGAAGCACCGCAGTCCGAGACGACGGCAGCAAGCCATCGCCTGCTGATGAACCTTTCGATTGCGCGGGATTCGCCCGCGCTATCGAAAGGTTCGGGGGGCTCCTCGTCTGGCCGCTCCTCACGATCCCGAACCGGCCGGTGCTCGTGGCCGGCGTCCCCGCGGTCGTGCTGTACCTGTTCGTCATCTGGGCCGCGATCATCGCCGTGCTCGCCGTCGCCTCCCACCATCGCTCGCGAGGTGACGACTCGCCGTGATGCTGGAGGCGAAGGCTCCGCTCGCCCGCACGGCGTGGACGTTCTACGGCCGCTGAAGACCCGCCCGGATCGAAACCATCCGGTCCGATGTGCCCAAATTGGGCAGCAACTGGACACCTGTCGTGTCAATGCCCGGGCATTGTGACCGTTTTCGGGTACTCTGCCCGAGCCTGGCAAATCGTGATGAACGGGAATTCAATGAATTAGACCACGGGGTCGTCCGTCTCATGTTCGGCATGGGCGTTGCTTCGATAGCGGCGTCCGGATGCGACAGGAGGGGACGATGGATACGCGGAAGAGGCTGGAGCAGGAGTTGAACAAGGCCGTGGGCCGCCTGCGGCAGCTTGAAGGCTCGGTCGAAGTCGAGGAGCCGCAGGGCGTCCTCGGCGACAACTCGCCCTTCGCGGACGAGGTCGACGAGATCCAGGCCAGCGAGCGGCGTGAGATCGGATTCGCGACCCGCGAATTGCTGGTCGAGCGGGTCAACAAGCTGGTCACGGCGCTCGAGCGCCTCAATGACGGCGAGTACGGCCAGTGCGTGGAGTGCGGGGAGGCGATCGCGCCGGCCCGGCTCCGCGTCATGCCCGAAGTCGCGACGTGCGTGCGTTGCCAGGACCGCCTCGAGCGGTTCGGTGGCCAGCTGGCGACCGCCGGGTTCGGCGGCGGCGACGGCGAAGAGGAGTAGCTGAACGCGCTCGCCTTCTTCGGCGAGCGGCTGATATGAGGGCGGGCCGGTCATCCGGCCCGCCCTTCGTCTGCCCGGCGTTCGCGTTCCGTATAACCTGACGTCGTGCGGACCCCGATCATCGATCTGTTCCGGCCGTGGTTTCACGCGTTCTGCCGGTTCTACTTCGGTCTCGAGCTGCGGGGCGTGCACAACATTCCGTCGACGGGCCCGGTCATCATCGTGCCCAACCACCAGACGTACGCGGATCCGCCGCTCGTCACGATCCCCGTCCGGCGCCGCGTCTTCTACATGGCGTGGAACCGCCTGTTCGACATTCCCGCGTTCGGCTGGTTCATCAGCCGCCTGCGCGCGTTCCCCGTCGACATCGAGGCGCGCGATGCGCGGGCGACCCGGGAAGTGATCCGGCTCCTCAAGGCGGGCGAGGCGGTGATGATCTTTCCGGAAGGCGAGCGGAGCCCCGACGGCCGCGTCAGCGGGTTCAAGCCCGGCGCGTTTCGTCTGGCCGCGTCACTGCGCGTGCCGGTGCTGCCGGTCACGATCGCCGGCGGCCACGAAGCCTGGCCTCCGGGGCGGGTGGTGCCGCGTCGCGGCCACGTCACGATCACCTACCATCCGGTCGTCCGACCCGAGCCGACGGTTCATCCGCGCGACGCGGCCCTTCGGCTCGCCGACGACACCCGCGCGGCGATTCTGTCCGCGCTGACCGTTCAATCTGGGGGCCCCGACATGGCCCCCAGACCCCCCGACGCTCCGAGCGCCCCGGCGAAGCCGTGGCGCTCCTCGACACCCGGACAGCCTTCCCCCTAGCTGGAACTGTGGGCCCCGGCATGGCCCCCAGACCCCCGACGCTCGGAGCACCCCGGCGAAGCCGTGGCGCTCCTCGATACCCCGGATCCCTAGCCGGCGCGCTCGTCCACGCGGTAGCCCGCGCCGCGCAGGTGCGCGACGAGCGCGTCGATGTGGTCGCGCCCCGACGTCTCGAGCGTCACCTCTACCTCCGTCTCGCCGATCGCGACCCAGCTCGAAAACGCGCGATCGTGCTCGATCTGGACGATGTTGCCGCGCGCCTCGGCGATCAGCTCCGTGATGCGCGCGAGCGCGCCCGGCCGGTCGCGCAGCACGATCGTCAGGCGGACCATTCGACCGTCCTTGACCAGGCCGCGCTCGATGATCCGCGCCAGCATCGTCACGTCGATGTTCCCGCCGGAGAGCAGCAGGACGACCGTCGAGCCCTCGAGACCGAGCCCCCGGTGGAGCAGGGCGGCAAGCGGCGCGGCGCCCGCGCCTTCGACGACCGTCTTCTCGATCTCGAGCAGTCGCAGGATCGCGTTCGCGAGCTCTTCCTCGCCCACGGTGACGACACGGTCGACGAGCTTCCTCGCGTGTTCGAGCGTGCGCTCACCGACTTCGCGCACGGCGATGCCGTCCGCGATCGTGGCCGCCGCCGGGACGGCGACGCGCGCCCCGGCTTCGAGCGCGCGCACCATCGCCGGCAGCGCCGCGCACTGCACGCCGATCACGCGGATGGCGGGCCGGCGCGCCTTGAGCGCCGTCGCGACACCCGCGATGAGACCGCCGCCGCCGACGGGGACGAGGACCGCGTCCGCGTCGGGGCACTGCTCGAGGATTTCGAGGCCGACGGTGCCCTGACCGGCCATGACGCGCTCGTCGTCGAACGGATGCACGAAGACGTGGCCGCGCGCGGCTTCGAGCTCGCGCGCGTGGGCGTACGCCTCGTCGAAGTTGGCGCCCGAGAGAATCACGTCGGCGCCCGACCGTCGCGCGGACGAGACCTTGATCAGCGGCGCCCACTCCGGCATCACGATGACGGCCGGAATGCCGAGCCGCGCGGCGTGGAAGGCGACCGCGAGCCCGTGGTTGCCGGCGCTCGCCGCGACGACACCGCGCGCGCGGTCCTCCGCCGGGAGCTGCAACAGCAGATTCGCGGCGCCGCGCTCCTTGAACGAGCCGGTCATCTGGAGGTTCTCGAGCTTCACGTAGCAGCGCGTGCCGGTCAGCTCCGACAGCGTCCGCGAGTGCGCGCACGGCGTTTCGTAGATCGAGCCGGCCAGGCGCGCGCGTGCCGCTTCGATCGCGCCGACGTCGATCATCAGAAGGCGAGCTCGGGCGCCTCGTGCGCCGGCGACATCCAGGCGACGGGCATGAGCGGTGTCGAATGCGACCAGCCGACGCGGCCGCGCCAGTCGAGGAGGATCAGCCCGCCCCCGCCGCGGCCTTCGTCGACGAGCAGATCGACGGCGACCTTGGCGGCGTACCCCGGATCGTCGGCTTCCTTCAGATAGTCGAGCGCGCGGCGCGCGAGCACCACGCGGATCGTCGCTTCGCCATCGCCGGTGCACGACACGGCGCCGAGCGTGCTGTCGGCGTACGTGCCGGCGCCGATCAGCGCGCTGTCGCCGACGCGTCCCGGCAGCTTGCCCCACATGCCACCCGTCGACGTGGCCGCCGCCACCGTGCCGTGCCGATCGAGCGCGACGGCGCCGACCGTCCCGGGCGTCGCGCGGTGGAGCGCCTCGCTCCGCTTGCGCTGCGCTTCGGTGATGAGCGACGCGGGGTCGCACTCCGGCACGCCGACCGTGCGCGCGAAGGCCTGCGCGCCCTCGCCGACGAGGAGCACGTGACGGCCCGACTCGAGCACGCGCCGCGCGAGCGTGACCGGATTCGCGATGCACCGGACCGACGCGACGGCGCCACACTCGAGACGGTCGCCTTCCATGATCGACGCATCCATCTCGATCGTGCCGTCGGACGTCAGCACCGAGCCGCGGCCGGCGTTGAAGCGCGGATGATCTTCGAGCACGCGGACCGTGGCCTCGACGGCGTCGAGCGCGCGGCCGCCGGCGGACAGCACCGCGAAGCCGGCCGCGACCGCGGCCTGCATGCCGCGGCGCAGCTCGTCGCGGCCTTCCGTGGGATGCGCGCCCGCGCCACCGTGCGCGACGATGGCCGGGACGCGCGCGGCCACCGCGCTCACCTGGCTTCCAGCTCGTCGAGGCGGCTTTCGATGCGGCGGCGGAAGTCCTGGTTGACCTGCTGGTAGCGCTTCCGGGCGATCTCGTCGTCGTACACGTTGCTGACGGGGCGGTCGAAAATCGAGCGGATCCCCCCCATGAACTCCACGGCCTGTTCTTCGACCGAGCCCGGCGCGCCCTGCATCTTCAGTCCCGGCACGATGGAGTAGAGCCCGATCCCCATCAGCGCGCGCTGCCCGGCGTCCGACACCATGAAGCGGATGAATTCCTGCGCCAGCTCGCGCCGCGGCGCGCCCGCGAGCACGCCCCACACTTCGGGCGCGACGTAGGAGTTCGGCGCGAACACGAAGCGGATCGGCAGGCCCTGCAGACGCTCGTCGAACGCGCCGATGCTCGGCACGGCGAATCCGACCGCGAACTCGCTCTTCGCGACGACGCTCGGCACGTCACGGCTGCGGGCGGTGAACATGCCGGTGTAGCCGGCGAGCCGCTCCAGCCACGCCCAGCCCTTGTCGTCGCCGAGCGACTGGAGGAACACCTCGTACAGCGCGTGGCCTGCGCGTTGTCCACCGCCGCGCTCGGGAAGACCTGCTTCGTGATGAGCTCGCTGACGCTCTTCGCCGCGTCGGACACGATGGCGACGCGGCCCTCGGGCGTGCGCGCGAGCACGGACAGCATCCCGGGCATGTGGCCGGGACTGCGGAAGAGCGCGACGTCGGGCGCGATGTCGAGCTCGTCGTCGACGAGCTCGGTCTTGAGCGGACCGAGGAGCGCGTCGGGATCGTCGACGGTGTAGGGATCGGCGTGCGGGAACTGACGCGCCGACCACACGGCGAAGTCGTACTCGGCCTTCGTGACGTAGATGCGCGCCTTGCGGAAGAAGCGCGCGTTGATCGCGTGATCGAAGTGCAGGTGGGTCAGGACCACGGCGTCGAGATCGTCGGGCGTGAGCCCGCGCTCCCGGAGCGCGTCGTAGAGCTGTGTGCGGTCCGCGTACCCGGCGCAGTCGACGAGAATCCGGCGACCGTCGTCGGTGGTGACGAGGCTCGACGACGCGTACCCGATGGACCCGCGCGCCGTCCGGACGGGATAACCCGGCAAGACGATGTCGACGCTCGCCACTCCGTGTCCTCCTGTGCGGGGCAGGGCCCGCTCCGCGTCACCGTACCGGATGCGTCCCGCCGGCGCCACCTTGATCGATGGCCGTCGCGGCGATAATGGAGAGCCGTGGACCCGCGCGCGGCGCTCGAGCGGCTGAACCGCCAGATCGTGCGATGCCGGCGCTGTCCGCGTCTCGTGCGTCATCGCGAGGCGTCGGCGGCCGATCCGCCGCGCCGGTATCGCGGCCAGACGTACTGGGCGCGACCGCTGCCGGGCTTCGGCGATCCGCGCGCGCGACTGCTGCTCGTCGGCCTCGCGCCGGCCGCGCACGGCGGCAATCGCACCGGGCGCATCTTCACCGGCGACCGCAGCGGCGACTGGCTCTTCCGCGCGCTGTTCGAAGCGGGCTTCGCGAACCAGCCGACATCCGAGCATCGCGACGACGGGCTCGTGCTCACCGATGCCTACATCAACGCGACGATCCGATGCGCACCGCCGGCGAACAAGCCGGCGCCGGACGAAATGCTGAACTGCGCGCCGTACTTCCTCACGGAGCTGCGCGCGCTGTCGCGCGTGCGGGTCGTCGTCGGACTCGGCCGCATCGGCTGGCAGGCGTATCTGCGCGCGCGCCGCACGCTCGACCTGGCGCCGCCGACGGCGACGCCGGTGTTCGGCCACGGCTCGGTCACGCGCTTCGGTGACGGGGCGGCGCTGCTCGGCTGCTACCACCCGAGCCAGCAGAACACGTTCACGGGGAAGCTGACGCGGGAGATGTTGCGCGGCGTGTTCGAGACGGCTCGCCGACTGATCGAACGGGAGCGCGCATAGGCGATGTCGAGGCGCGTCACGGGTCCCCCGGGACGCGCCGAGCGTGCGGACGGTCGAGGCGCGTCACGGGTTTGCCGGGACGCGCCGAGCGTCGGGGGGGGTGTGGGGCGCCATGTCGGGGCCCCCCACCTTGTGATCAACCCGCGAGATCGGAAGGCAGGCGAGGCCGCTCGGCGACCGTCAGCGCGAACTCGCGCGGCTGACCGTCACGTACGACCGTCAGCCTGATCCGCTGGCCGGGCCGCAGCCGTCGCACCTTCGTCACGTAATCGAGGTGACTGCGGATCGGCGTGCCCTCGATCGCCGTGATGATGTCGCCGCCGAGCAGGTATTCCTCGCCCTGCACGACGACGGAGAGGTGACCGCCGCGGATGCCCGCGCGATCGGCCGGACTGCCGTCGTAGACGACCTCGACGAGATACCCGGGCGTGAGCGGCAGCCGCACGATGCCGGAGATGCGCGGATCGATGCCGCGCCCCTGCATGCCGAGCCACGGGCGGACGACCCGGCCGACCTCGCGCAGATCGCGCAGCACGGCCCGCACGGCGTTCGACGGCACCGCGAACCCGATGGACTGCGCGTCCTCCGAGATGAACGTGTTGATGCCGATCACGTGGCCGCAGCGGTCGACGAGCGGCCCGCCGGAGTTTCCGGGATTGATCGGCGCGTCGGTCTGGATCATGGGCTGGTCGGACACGCCCGGCAGGATGCGATTCAGGCCGCTCACGATCCCGCGGGTCATCGTCTGGTCGAGCCCGATCGGGTTCCCGATCGCGAGCACTTCGTCACCGACGCGCAGGTTCGACGAATCGCCGAGGCGCGCCGTCGGCAGCACCGTCTTGACGTCGAGCCGGAGCAGCGCCAGATCGAGCACCGGGTCGAGCCCCATCACGCGCGCCGGGTAGCGCGTGCCCTTGTCGAGCGTGACCTGCAGCGACGCGGCGCCGTCCACGACGTGCGCATTCGTGAGCACCTGGCCGTCCTTGTCGATGATGACGCCAGAGCCCATGATCGTTTCGAACCGCTGCTGCGGCTTCGCCTTGTTGATCTTCATCGCCTGGATGGCGACGACGGCCGGCGACACGCGCTCGAACACGGTGGCGAGCGCGTCGTTGCACGTCTCGGCGGCGGCGGTGACGGGAAGGAGCACCAGCGACAGCACGGCCGCGAGCACGCGCATGATGCGGGATCATACACCAACGTCTGACGCATCGCGCGAAACGTCCGTATAATCGATTCGTGTCCCGGTTCCTACTCGCGCTGCTCGTGCTCGTCGTCGCCGCCGGCCCCGCCGTCGCGCAGGACGGGGTGCTCGCGACGACGCTCGACAACGGCCTCCGCGTCCTGCTGCTCGAAGACCGCCGCAGTGCGATCGTCAGCGTGCAGGCGTGGTACCGCGTCGGCTCGCGCAACGAGGCGCCGGGCCGGACCGGCATCGCGCATCTCCTCGAGCACCTGATGTTCAAGGGCACGCCGAAGTATGGGCCGCGCCAGTTCGCGTCTCTGATCGAGCAGAACGGCGGGCAGGACAACGCCTTCACGACGCACGACGTCACGTCGTACTTCGTCAACATCGCGGCCGAGCGCCTCGACCTCGTGCTCGAGCTCGAGGCCGATCGCATGACGAACCTCCTCATCGACCCGAAAGCGGTCGACTCCGAGCGCGAGGTCGTGATCGAGGAGCGCCGCACGCGCACCGAGGACGATCCGGGCGGAGGGCTCAGCGAGGACGTCAGCGCGATCGCGTTCAAGGCGCATCCGTACGGCTGGCCGATCATCGGGTGGATGGAGGACATCAAGCGCATCACGCCCGAGGAGATCCGCGCGTTCTACAAGACGTACTACGTGCCGAACAACGCGCTGCTGGTCGCCGTCGGCGACTTCCAGGCGCCCGTGGTGCTCGAGAAGATCAAGAAGACGTTCGGCGCGATCCCGCGCGGTCCGGAGCCGCCGCGCGTGACGAGCGTCGAGCCGCCGCAGAAGGGCGAGCGCCGCGTGAACGTGCAGAACGCGCAGGCGAAGCTCCCGATCGTGTACATCGGCTACCACGTGCCGAACCACCGGTCGAAAGACGCCACCGCGCTCGAGCTCCTGTCGCTGATCCTGTCCGGCGGCCGCAGCTCGCGGCTCTATCAGAGCCTCGTGTACCAGCGGCAGCTCGCGCTCGACGCGGGCGGCGACTACTCGTACCTGTCGTTCGATCCGTACCTCTTCTGGTTCTGGGCGACGCCGATGCCAGGCCAGACGCCCGAGACGCTCGAAAAGGAGCTCGCGGCCGAGCTGGAGAAGGTCAAGACCGCGCCCGTCACCGCCACGGAGCTCGAGCGGGCCCGCAACCAGATCGAGGCCGCCTTCGTGTTCCAGGAGGACTCGGTCCACCGTCGCGCGTCGCTGCTCGCGCGCTTCGAGCTGACCGGCGGGTATCGCACCAAGGACGAGTACCTCCGTAACCTGCGCGCCGTCACGCCGGCGGACATCACGCGTGTCGCGCAGGCGTACTTCCTTCCGCACAAGAAGAACGTCGGCGTCCTGATTCCGCGCCCCTGATGGCGCGCGCGCTCAGGCTTCTCGCCATCGCGGTGGTGCTCGCCGCGGTCGGGCTGACCGCGACCTGGGCCGCGCGCCGCTTCGGCGCGCCGGACCGCGATCTCCACGTCACCGGCACCATCGAAGGCACGCAGGTCGACGTCTCCGCGAAAGTCGCCGGGCGCATCGTCGAGCTGCCGGTGCGCGATGGCCAGCGCGTCGAGTCCGGGCAGCTCATCGCGCGCCTCGAGGCGGCCGAGCTCGAGGCCGACGTGCACCGCGCGGCCGCGGCGGTCCGAACGGCGACGGCGCGGTTGCGCGAGCTCCAGGCGGGCACGCGCGCCGAAGAGATCCGCGAGGCCGAGGCGCGGGCGGCGCGCGCCGAGGCGCAGCTGCGCGATCTGCTCGCCGGCGCGCGGCAGCCGGAGATCGAGCAGGCGCGCGCGGCGCTGCGCAACGCGACCGCGACGCGCGACTGGACCGAGCGTGACTACCGGCGGGCGCGCGAGCTCTTCGCGAAGGACCTCGTCGCCGCGCAGGAAGTGGACCGCGCGAAGCAGGCCTACGAGGTCGCGCTCGCCAACGAGCAGAGCGCGCGCGAGCGGGCCGCGCTCGTCGAAGCCGGTCCGCGTGCGCACGAAGTCGAGGCGGCGAGGGCCGAGGTGCGCGCCGCCAACGAGCGCGTGTCGCTGCTGCGCGCCGGACCGCGCCCGGAAGCGGTCGATGCCGCGCGCGCGCAGGTGGCCGAGGCACGCGCCACGGTCGAGCTGGCACGCGCGCGGCTCGCCGAAGCGCGGCTGGTCGCGCCGATCGCGGGCGTGGTGCTGCGCAAGAACGTCGAGCGCGGCGAGACGGTGACGCCCGGCACGTCGATCGTCACGCTGCTCGATCCGAACGATCTGTGGCTGCGCGCGTTCGTGCCGGAGACCGACGTCGGACGCATCCGCGTCGGGCAGCCGGCCGCCGTCACCGTGGACGCGTTTCCCGAGCGGGCCTTCCCGGGCGCGATCAGCGAGATCGCTTCGGAAGCCGAGTTCACGCCGCGCAACGTGCAGACGAAGAAGGAGCGGGTGAACCTCGTCTTCCGCGTCAAGATCGCGCTCCCCAACCGCGACGGCGTGTTGAAGCCGGGGCTGCCGGCCGATGCGGTGATCCGGCCGGGGCCGTGAGTACGGGGGAGTCCGAGGATCTGGCCGTCGTCACGCGCGGGCTGACGAAGCGGTTCGGCAAGCTCGTCGCGGTCGATCATCTGGACCTCGCCGTCCGCCGCGGGGAGCTCTACGGCTTTCTCGGCCCGAACGGCGCCGGCAAGTCGACGACGCTCCGCATGCTGTGCGGCATCCTCGAGCCGACCGAGGGCGAGGGGCACGTGCTCGGCATCGACATCCGGACGGACCCCGAGCGCGTGAAGTCGGCGATCGGGTACATGTCGCAGCGGTTCTCGCTTTACGACGATCTGACCGTCGACGAGAACCTCACGTTTTACGCCCGCGTGTACATGGTGCCGCGGGCGGAGCGGGCGGCGCGCATCGCGCGCATGGTGCGGCTCGCGGACCTCGGCGGCCGCGAACGCCAGCTGTCCGGCCAGCTCTCCGGCGGCTATCGCCAGCGTCTGGCGCTCGCGTGCGCGCTCGTGCACGCGCCCGCGCTGATCTTCCTCGACGAGCCGACCGCCGGCGTCGATCCCGTGTCGCGACGGACGTTCTGGGCGCTGATCCGTCGTCTGGCCGACGAGGGCACGACGATTCTCGTGACGACGCACTACATGGATGAAGCCGAGCTGTGCGACTCGCTCGGGTTCATCTATCAGGGACGTCTCATCGCGCACGGCTCGCCCGAGCGCATCAAGGGCGAGACGTTCCGTCGCCCCGTGGTGGAGCTCGACGTTCACGACGTGCGCGCGGCGACCGAGGTGCTCTCGGACTGGGCGGCGGTCGAAGAAGTCGTACGGGTCGGCCGACTGCTCCGCGTGATCCTCGTCCCCGACGCGCCCGGCGCGGACGGCGTGCGCGCGTGGCTCACCGGGCGTTCCATCACCGTCCGCGCGGCGCGGGACGTCGAGCCGTCGGTCGAGGACCTGTTCGTCTCGTTCGTCGACACGGAGCGGAAGGACCGCGTGCGCGAGCAGCTCCGCGCGTTGTCCGGTGCGGTGGGGGGGACTGGGACCGGGGAGCCCGAGGGGGCGTCAGCCCCTTCGGTCGCGAAACCCGCGCCCGCTCCCCCCCAGGCAAAATGATCCACCGGCTGTACGGCATCATCGCGAAAGAGTTCATCCAGCTCCGGCGCGATTCGCTCGCCGTGACGCTCGCGCTCTTCGTCCCCGTCGCGATGCTGTTCATCTTCGGCTGGGCGATCAACACGGACGTGAAGCACGTCCCGACGATGGTGCTCGACCAGTCGCGCAGTCCGGAGTCGCGCACGCTGCTCGAAGCCTTCGTGAACAGCCAGTACTTCGACATCCGCGGGCCGGTCGCCAGCCTCCGCGAGCTGACCCGGGCCATCGACTCGGGCGCCGCCAAAGTCGGCGTCGTCATCCCGCCCGACTACGCGCGGCAGCTCGAGCGCCGGTCGGCGGAGATCCAGGTGATCGTGGACGCGTCGGATCCGATGGTCGCGAGCTCGGCCACGAACGCGGCGGCGTCGCTCGGCGCGGACCTGTCGCTGCGCGTCCTCGCGCGCACCGCCGAGGGCACGACGCTGCGCCGCGCGCCGCCCGTCGATTTTCGCGTCCGCGCCTGGTACAACCCGGATCTCGTCTCGGCGATCTTCATCGTCCCGGGATTGATCGGCGCGCTGCTGATGCAGACGACGATCACCCAGATGGCGGTGTCGGTGGTCCGCGAACGCGAGAAGGGCACGCTGGAAGCGCTGGTCGTGAGCCCCGTGCGCCGGTGGGAGCTGCTCGTCGGCAAGATCATCCCGAACCTCGTCGTCGCGTACGGCCAGATGACGATGGCGCTGCTGGTCGCGCACTTCGTGTTCGACGTGCCGATCCGCGGCAACCTGTGGCTGCTCTACGGTCTCTCCGCGATCTTCATGTGGGGCACGCTCGGGGTGGGGATTTTCGTGTCGGCGGCGTCACGGACCGTGCCGCAGGCGATGCAGATGGCGTTCCTCACGTTCCTGCCGTCGATCTATCTCTCCGGGCTCCTGTTCCCGATCGAAGGCATGCCGATCGGCGCGCAGTACATGTCGGCGGTGATCCCGCTGACGTATTACCTGAGAATCGTGCGCGGCATCGTGCTCAAGGGCATCGGCATCGACTATCTCTGGGATGATCTGCTGGCGCTCGTCGCCTTCGGCGCCGTGATCTTCACGCTGTCGATCCTGCGCTTCCG
>JACPCW010000038.1 GCA_016184365.1 Candidatus Rokuibacteriota bacterium | reverse complement strand
TTCGAGATCGACGTGCTGGCCTGCCCGCGATGCGGCGGCCGAATGCGTTTGATCGCTACCGTTGAGGATCCTGATGCGATTCGCGCGATCCTTGCCGCCCTCGCCATGTCGCGAGAGCGGGCGGATCGCGCGCCGCCGTTCGCCGCGTCGCTGGACACCAGCCCCGCCGCTGCGATCAGCGGCTAAGCGCCATCCGGGCACCGCGGACGCCGAGGCCTGCTCGCTCGGGCCTGGAGCGGTCCTGCATCCCGGTCAAGCCAGTTTCTGACGCCTCCGGAAATCCCCTTGACAGGCCCGTTGTCCGCGCTGTACCTGGGGGGGCTGACGCGCGGGGGGAGCGGCGACGTCCGAGAAGGCCCTTTATGTCTCCTATGCTCAACCGCGCGAAGGACGCGTTCCTGGCCACGCTGTCGCACGAGCTGCGCACCCCGCTGACCGCGATGCTGGGGTGGGCGCGCCTGCTGCGAAGCGGCAAACTCGACGACGCGGGTCGGGAGCGGGCGGTGCAGACGATCGAGCGCAACACGAAGCTGCAGGTGCAGCTCATCGACGACCTCCTCGATGTATCCCGCATCGTGAGCGGCAAGCTCCGACTGGAGGTGGGGGCCGTCGACCTGGGCGCGGTCATCGAGGGAATCATCGAGAGCATGCGACCGGCGGCAGAGGCCAAGGGCGTCAGCATCCACGCGGCGCTCGATCCGAAAGCGCGCGTGGTCGAGGGTGATGCCGGGAGGCTCGGGCAGATCGTGTCGAACCTTCTGTCCAATGCCGTCAAGTTCACGCCGGAGGCGGGTCGCGTCGACGTGCGGCTGGAGCTCGTCAACGGCCAGACCCGCGTCGTGGTCAGTGACACCGGCAAAGGCATCGCGCCTCAGCTCGTGCCCTATGTCTTCGACCGTTTCCGCCAGGCGGACAGCACGACGACGCGCGCGCACGGCGGGCTCGGGCTGGGGCTGGCCATCGTCCACCATCTCGTCGAGCTGCACGGGGGCACCGTTCACGTGGCGAGCGCGGGCGAGGGACAGGGCTCGACCTTCACGGTGCGGCTGCCGCTGATGTTCGATGCGGCGAAGGGCGACTTGAGACCGGAGCGCGTATCCGCCCCGACGCCCGCCGCCGGTGCTGAACCGCTGATGGCGCTGGCCGGCCGGAGAATCCTGGTCGTCGATGACGAGCCCGACGCACGCGAGTTCGTCACCGCCGTCCTCGAGCAGCACGGCGCGAAGGTGCGCACGGTCGCGTCGGCAAGAGACGCCCTCACCGCTCTCAAGAGCGAGATGCCGGATGTTCTCGTCAGCGATATCGCCATGCCGGGACAGGACGGCCGTGACCTGATCCGCGAGGTGCGGCAGCTCGAACACGAACGCGGAGGAGCCATTCCGGCCGTGGCGATCACCGCGCATGCCCACGCCGAAAGCCGGGGAGAGGCGCTATCGGCGGGATTCGACGCCTATCTGCCGAAGCCGCTGGAGCCGCAGGAACTGGCGGCGGTCGTGTCGTCGGTTCTGCAGCGGGGCGCCCGGGTAGCCTGAAGAGGCGCTATCGCAGCGAGTGAAGGAGCGCTTTCGCGGTCACGAGGTCCGCTGTCTCGAAGCGCGACGATAACGGTCGAGCGTGAAGCGACCGAACTCCAGGAGCGGGAGCGAGTCGGCCGCCGCGTCCATGACCCGGAGTCGACGCCTTCAGTGGTCTTCAGAACTTTTCAGCGTGACGTAAGGACTTGCGGGGCCTCGGCTCCGTACGCTCCGAATCATGACGCACACCATCGCGACGAACGACGATACCCGGATCTATTTCAAGGACTGGGGCACGGGGCAACCCGTCGTCTTCAGTCACGGATGGCCGCTGAGCGCCGACGCGTGGGACGACCAGATGCTGTTCCTCGGCGAGCACGGATACCGTGTCATCGCCCACGACCGCCGCGGGCACGGCCGATCGAGCCAGCCGTGGAACGGCAACGACATGGACACGTACGCCGACGATCTCGCCGCGCTCGTCGGGAACCCCGACCGACTCTGAGGACACGCTGCAGTTCTCCGAGTTGACGGGTGTGCGGCCGATGATCGAGAGGTATCCGCTCGCGAAAGCGGAAGAAGCCTACGCGCGGATGATGAGCGGGAAGGCCGAGTTTCGCGCCGTCCTGACGATGTGAACCGCTGCGCCGTCCAGTCGCGCCGGGTCGCCAGCACTCTCGCGAGGCTCGATCGCGCATGTGGATTCGCGCGAATGACTTCGCGACGGGCGTCGGCTCAGGGCTGACGTCCGCCGCGGAGCCATGCGGTGTCTCACGGGGCCTGTGATCGTCGCACGATCAGGATGTCGCGCGCGTCGATCGTCACCGTTCCGAACGCGTCCTGTCGCGGCAGCGCGCTTCCTGCCGAGTCGGTTGCTGCGCGGGGCTCTTGTACTGTGATCACGACCTCGTCTCCGGGCCTCACGCTGGAGATGGTCAACCGCTGGTTCCCCATCGTGACCGCGGTACCTGGCATGACGCGCACCACGGTGCCGTCCCGCAAGACGATGACCCTTCGTGCATTGTCAACACGCAGCACGGTGCCCATCCGCTCCGCTCCGGTTGTCGGTGTCCGAAACGCAATCGGCTGTGCTGCGTTGATGAAGATCTGATCTCCCGGGCGGACCGTCTCGAGGCTCACCGCCTGCCAGACTCGTTCGCGTGGGATTCTGAGGACGCGGCCATCTTCAAACGTCACGGTGTTCGCTAGCTGGTCGACCGAGGCGACGACGCCGCTCGCATCAACCGGTGGATGTCCCGCGACGACCGGGATGCCGGCAGCGCGCACGACCACTACTGTTCCAGGGCGAACCGCCTCAAGGCCCGTCTCGCGGCCGTTCACCAAAACTCGCGCGCCCGGCTCGAGCCGAACGACGCGGCCGTCGGTGAAGTGGACGGTATTCGTCGCTTCATCGGTGTACTTGACCGTTCCTGTGACGTCGGTGACAGCCGCATTTGCCGAGACGACGAGCGCGAGCGCCAGACCGAGCGCCATAGTTGCAGCGCGTAGCAGCATGGCTTCCTCCTCCTACTTCGACCGGCGTCGACGCCAAGACCCCACAGGGGGGAAACCGATGCATCGGCGCCGCGCCGGCCTGTCGTTCACATCGCTCTTTGTTTGCCAGATCGTTGCCAGTGCGACGGTAATCGGCGCGCAGCGCGCGAGCGTCGGAGATGAGAACATTCTCATCTCCATTTCACAGTGGCCTCATCTTGATCTGTCACTGTCGGATGCAAGTCCAAGCAGAGGCCGGAGGTGACCGATGATCAGATGGACGACGCTCTGGTCCCCAAGAGTGACGTGCGGCGTGTGCGAGGTGGCGGTCCCCAAGCCGCAGACCACGCGGACGCTCAAGCGAGGACTCTCTGCCGTTTGCTACACGTGCTACGAGCGCTGGCGCCGCTCCGGCAGGATTTGCGCGAAGTGCCAGACACCCGTCAAGGGGCCTCAGCACACTGCCCTCTTCACGGATCGGCAGGCTCTCGGGCATGCGGACTGTGGGGGAGCGATCCTCGCCGCATAGCGCAGGCCGCATAGCGCATAGATGGAAGGAAACGCGGCAATCCGGCGGCGAGGCTGACGCAAGAACGAAGACCTCGCTGCCGGAATCGCCCGCGTGACCACCACCGCACCATGCGCCGAGGCTAGGAGCATGGGATGGCCGCGGGCCGGGTAGGAGACGACGCAATCAGACCGCACGCTCGGGAAGCCGGCACGCAATGCGTGTGCTGATCGTGGAGGAACAGCCGAGGAGCTCTCAACTCATCCGACGGGTTCTCGAGGAGAACGGACACATCGTGGAGGTCGCCGATGGCGCGGTGGCGGCCGCCCGCCGGCTGGCCCTGGATCCGCACGCTGAGCTTGTCATCCTCGATCTCATGCTCGCCGCCGGCGACGGCCTCACCGTCCTCGAGATGCTCCGCCGGGGCTCCGCGGTTCCCGTACTGGTCGTGTCAGGCCGAGACAGCGTGGCCGACAAGGTCGCAGCGCTCGACCTCGGGGCCGACGACTACCTGATCAAGCCTTTCGACTTCGGAGAATTTCTCGCCCGCGTCCGGGCACTCTCGCGGCGACGATCTGCCGGCCTCGCGCGTCCGTAAGGAGTTTTCGTTCTCGCGTAACGATGGGACCTGCGTGGTCCTGCGGCGGTATCGTGAGGATACGAGGCAGCCGCCAGTCAGGAGTTGCAATCATGCGCGTTCTCGTCGTCGAGGATGAGCGGAAGGTCGCGAGCTTCATTCGCCGGGGTCTGCAAGAGGAAGGGCACGCCGTCGAGGTTGCTCCTGACGGCGCCGTCGCCCTCGATCTCGTGCTCGGCGATCCACCGTACGACCTCGTCGTGCTCGACCTGATGCTGCCGAAGCGCGACGGCTTCGCCGTGCTCAGGACGTTGCGCGAGGAGCGCATCGGGGTTCCAGTCCTGATTCTCACGGCCCGCGAGAGCGTTGCGGACAAGGTCACCGGCCTCGACCTCGGCGCCGACGACTACCTGACGAAGCCCTTCGCGTTCGAGGAGTTCCTGGCGCGCGTTCGAGCGCTGCTCCGGCGGCGGACGGCGGACCGCGCGCCGGTGCTCCAGCTGAAGGACCTGACGCTCGACCCCGCGACCCGGAAGGTGACCCGCGCGGGCCAGCCGATCGACCTCACGTCGCGCGAATACGCGCTCCTCGAGTACTTCATGCGCAACGCCGGTCGCATCCTGACGCGCTCGCGGATCGCCGAGCACGTCTGGGGCATCGACTTCGACCCGGAGAGCAACATCATCGACGTGTACATCGGGTACGTCAGACGAAAGCTCGAGGAGCCGGGCGGCGAGCGCTTGCTGCATACGGTACGCGGCGCCGGCTACGTGCTGAAAGCCGAGCCGTGAGGTTCCGTCTCCGCCCACTGTCGATTCGGACTCGCCTCACCGCCTGGTACGTGGGGATCCTCCTCACGATTCTCCTGGTCATCAGCGCGCTGACGTACTCCCTGCTCCGTTGGAACCTCGTCCGCGACGTGGACGCGTCCCTCACGACGGTGGCCCGTGTGATGCGCGATACGGGCTACGCGGGAGCACCCGAGCCGTCCACGGCTGGCGCCGAAGTCGCCGTCCGCGAAATCCTCGGTCCCGAATTCTACGACAAGCTCTTCCAGCTCGTGGACCCCGAAGGCACGCCGGGGGCGCACTCGCCACAGCTGCGCGAGGTTCTTCCTCTGTCCACCGCAGCCCGCGCCCGCGCGACCCGAGGAGAGACGACGTTCGAGACGATCCGACTGGCAACCGGCGCGCGCGTGCGGCTGTTGACCTTCCCGATTCCCAGGAATGGTGAGGTTGCGCGCTTCCTGCAGGTCGGCATGACGCTCGAGCGTGTCGATGGTGCCCTGGATCGGTACGTCCAGACGCTCGTCATCCTCGTGCCCCTTGCGATCGGACTCGCCGCCGTCGGCGGCGCGCTGATCGCCCGGTCGGCCCTCAAGCCCGTCGACGAGATCTCCCGGACGGCACGGCGGATCAGCGGGGAAGACTTGAGTGAACGCATCCAGCTGCGCGGAACGGCCGACGAGATCGACGGCCTCGGCGAGACGCTGAACGGGATGCTGGCGCGGCTCGAGGGCGCGTTCGAGCACCTCCAACGATTCACTGCCGATGCCGCCCACGAGCTCCGGACGCCGCTGACGATCCTCAAGGGCGAGATCGAGGTCGCGCTCAGAACCGGCCGCTCCGCCCCGGAGTACCGCGAGATCTTGACCTCGAGCCTCGAGGAGGTGGAGCGACTGATTCGCTTGGCCGAGGACCTGCTGCTCCTTTCCCGGTTTTCCGCGGAGGTCGTGGATCGAGGAAAACGCGTCGACCTCGAGGAGCTGCTGCTCGACGTGGTCGATGCCGGCATCCACCTTGCGCAGGGAACCGGCATCACCGTCGGTGTCGACCGTGTCGCGCCGGTCAGCGTGCCTGGCGACGGCTCGGCGCTGCGCCGGGCGATCTTGAATCTCGTCGAGAACGCCGTGAAATACACGCCGGCCGGCGGCAAGGTGGAACTCTCCGTCGAACGCCGGGGCGGCCACGCCAGCGTTCGGGTGCGCGACACGGGGATCGGGATCGCAGGTGCAGATCTCGAGCGGATCTTCCAGCCGTTCGTCAGGCTGGAACCCGCCCGCACACGGGACACGGAAGGGGCAGGCCTGGGGCTGTCCATCGCACGCTCGATCGTGCTTGCGCACGGCGGCCGACTCTCCGTGGACAGCACACCCGGAGCCGGCAGCACCTTTACCATCGAGCTTCCCGCGACTTCCTGACATCGCTCGCCGCGCCGCTCGACCGCGCCTGTCGTTCATTCGCCTAAGAAATTTTTCATCCGCGGCTCATCCGGCTCTTACCACGCCGCGATAGGCTCGATCGCAGAGCAAGCTGACGACGTACGACAGAACCGCGTGTGTGTTTCCGGCACACCGCGTCACGCTCGCGCCAGCCTGAATCGGGCGCAACTCGCCGTGGGAGGGAACCATGAACAGGCGAACGGTGAATAGACGAACGGTGTCTCTCGGCATGACCATGGCGTTCCTTGTCCTCACTGTGGCCGCGTGCAGTGAGCAGCAGCAAGGCACCGCGACATCTCAGATCGAGGAGAAGACCTTCACGGTGAAGCCCGCGACCTCCAGCCTCCGTGTTGGCTTCCTCACGGGACAGCTCGCAGACCTGAAGGTCGTCGAGAGCGTGGACCAGCAGACGCGCGAGGTCGTGACGGCACCGCGCCTGCGCGGGACGCTCAAGCTCAAGAACGAGACGTCAGACCAGACGGCCAGGATGATCTCCGGGAGCCTGGAGTTTCTGGACGCCGACGGCAAGCCGATCCCGCTCGCGGCGGAACGGGAAGCACCGCGCTTCACCTTTTACTCGTACAGCGGTGACCGCCTCGACCCGGGCATGGAGAGCTCCCAGAACCTCGACGTCTCGTTTCCGGCTGCCGCTGTCAATGGCCGGCGGCTGGCCGACATCCGCGTGAAGCTCAATTACATCCCCGATCCTTATCGGGCGGACAGCGCCACGGTATCGGTCTCGCTCGCGCAGTGAGCGTGACCGCGGAGACGGGAGGAGGATGTGTGTGTTCCGGCGGTGTGGCCGCGATGAACGTACGGTCTCGCTCTCCTCCGGCTTCGACGCGGCCGATGAAACTGATCGACGCCCTGCGTAGTGTGCGCCGTGCTGACCGCGCGCTCCGGTACACGAGTGCCATCGCCCTCGGCACGCTCGGGGTCGCAGTCGCGGTCGCCATGGAGGTGCTGCTCCAGGGCCCGCCGACGGCTCCGGTGTTCGCTGCCGTACTCGCCGCCGCCTGGCTCACCGGCTTCGGCCCGGCCATCGTGACCGCCTCGATCGGCGTGATCGCGCTCGACCGGATGGGCGAGGCATCGCGCACCTTCTGGCACGTCGATATGCGGAATGTGTTCTGGATGTTGCTCTTCCTCGGCATCGTCCTCGGCACGGCGTGGCTGGTATCGACCGCGAGGCGGTTGGAGGACGAGCGCGGACGGCTCCTGGCGCGCGAACAGGAATCTCGAACGACGACCGAGGCCGTCAGCCGGGCCAAGGACGAGTTTCTGGCCATGGTCTCCCACGAGCTGAGAAACCCTCTATCCGCCATCCTGAGCTGGGTCCATCTGCTGAGAAACGCGAAGCTCGACCCGTCGGAGGTCGCGCGCGCGGTCGACGTCATCGAGCAGAACACCGTCCTCCAGGCGAAGCTGATCGACGATCTTCTGGATGTCTCGCGCGCGGTGGCCGGGAAGCTCGACATCGCCATGCATCCGGTCGATCTCACCGATGTCGTCCGGCATGCGGTGCACTCACTGGAGCCGAAGGCCGTCGCGGCGGGCGTCACGGTGGAGACGACGATCGCAAGCGGCCTCGATCTGCTCGGTGACGCCACGCGGCTCGAGCAGGTCGTTGTCAATCTGGTTTCGAACGCAATCAAGTTCACTCCACCCGGCGGTCACGTCTATGTCCATGCGCGCCGGAACGACCGTCATGTCGAGCTGCTCGTGCGGGATACCGGCCAAGGCATCGACGCGGCGACGCTTCCACACGTGTTCGAGCTGTTCCACCAAGCGCCATCCATCGCGTCGCGCCGCCGGGAAGGCCTCGGCCTGGGCCTCGCGATCGCCCGGCACATCGTGGAGCGGCACGGCGGCTCGATCGCAGCGGAAAGCGCCGGGCCCGGACGAGGAGCGACGTTCCTCGTGAGCTTGGCAGCAGAGCCCGCGGCGCCGCGTTAGAGAATTCTCATCCCGGTCTCACCCGGCGTTCATCTTCGTCTGACACCCTCTGCAGACGGCACGAACCGGATGGATTCTTCGGACCTCGGAGGAGAACCGCATGCTCGACAGAATTCGGCAGCTCTCGGACACGAAGCAGGGACTCGTCGTCACGGGCGCGCTCAGCCTGATCGCCGTCAGCATTCTGCTGGTCATCGAGGCGATCGTGTAGCCGTGGACTGCGCGCGGCCGATCATGGGGATCGCGCGTCGGACCGTCGGTCTGCTGGTCGTGGCGCTCGCCGCGGCGGCGTGCTCGAACGATCAGCCCGATGCACCACGCGTGAGCGACGAGCGAGCGCCCGCGGAGGTCGGTGGAGCGTCACCGGCGCCGGGCAATACGGGCACCATCGAGGTCCGTGTGACGTACGGCGGCGCGCCCGTCGTCGAGACGCTCCGGATCAACAAGGACACGGAACAGTGCGGCGAGGCGACGACGATCGAGAAGCTCCTCGTCGGCGATCACGGCGGACTCGCGAACGCCGTCGTGTCCGTGGCCGCTGCCGAGCGTTCGGCGGTCGTCTCGCGGGTCGAGCCGCAGCTCGACCAGCGCGGATGCGCGTTCCGGCCTCGCGTGCTGGCCATGCAGGCCGGCGAGCTCGAGATCCTGAACTCTGACGGCGTCCTTCACAACATCCACACGTACTCCACCGCGAACGCCACCATCAACAAGGCGCAGCCGAAGTTCAAGAAGACGATGACGGTGACGTTCTCGGAGCCGGAGATCGTGAAGGTGACGTGCGACGTCCACAGCTGGATGCAGGCGTGGGTCGCGGTCTTCGCGCACCCGTACTTTGACGTCACGGATGCGCAGGGGATCGCAACGATCGAGAAGGTGCCCGCCGGTCCGCACACGATCGAGTTGTGGCACGAGGTTCTGGGCCGCCGGACGCGCGAGGTCGAGGTGAAGGCGGGCGACCGGACTCAGGTCGCGTTCGACTGGGAAACGAGTTGACCTCGAGAATTCGACTGGGAATGGAGGATGCACGATGCTCCACGTCACCGAGCGCGCGAAGGAGTACCTGCTGGAGAAGAAGCTCTCGGCCAGCATACACAACACCAACGTTGGCTTGAGGCTAGCCTCCGTCGCGGGTGGACAGCTGGCACTCGTGGCCGACAGTCCGAAGGCAGGCGATCAGATCGTGACGCACAAGGAATCGACGGTGCTGCTCGTCGACGCCGAGCTGTCCGGATCCATCCTTGCCGGCCGGACTGTCGACTGCAAGAAGACCGAGAGCGGCAGGCTCGAGGTCGTGGTCACGCGGCGAGACGTGTCGGCGGCGCAACCGCAGTGACGACCGTGCCCCAATGTCGAGCGCGCTATCTTCGCGCGCGACGCTCGAGCGCGCGAAGGGCAGCGGCAATCGGATCCACCCGCCCGGCACCGAACACGTTCGCGCCGTCGAGCGGGATCGCGCTCTGCCTGAGAATCTCGATCACATCGGCGCGGCCGAGCTCCGGATTGATTTCGAGGAGCAGCGCGGCAAGCCCGCCGACATAGGCCGCGCTCGCTGACGTGCCGACGAACGGGGATCCGTAGCCGCCGGCGCCGCTGACGGCGAGTCGATCCACCGACACGACGTCCGGCTTCGGCCGGCCGTCGAACGTCGGCCCCCGTGAGCTGAACGGCTCGATGCGGTCGGGACGTGACGCCGGCACCGCGCCGACCACGATGACGTCCGCGCGCGTGTCGGCCGGCGGCAGGATGCTCCGCGACGGCGTGTTGAACCGATGAAGTACGCGGTCTCCGCGATGGGCAATCGTGACATTCACGACCCCGGCGCTCGGGGTTCCGACCGGGCGACGGATCGCGTAGCACGCATCGACCGGGCTGGGGGACGGATTCGTGTACGAGACGACGTCTGGCGGCTCCACCGGTCGGCCCGAGGCGCAGTCGACGAGCATCAGCCGGTACCGGGCCGCGGGCTCGGTTCGCGGCCACGTGAGGAAGATCGAGATCGCGCTCCACGGTGGCACCGTGATCCGGTTCCAGGGCTGCGGCGTCGGCGGGCCCTCGGTCTCGGCATCGCTCACGAACAGGTGCATGTGTCGCGGGCCGTCTCGCCTCGCGGCGTCGAGGTACTCGCCGGCGTAGTGGCCGCGCGCGAGATTTCCGGCCGGCTGCACGAACACGCGCGCGCGCGTGTCGGGATGCGCGAGGATCTCAGCCACGGTCTCCGACACGACGTTGCGCCCGTCGGGGAAGTACGAGTGCGTGACGATGTCGGACACGAGGACATCGACAACGCCCGCGAGATGTTCCACCGCGTCCAGGTAGTCGAGGTCGGTCTCCGGATTCGCGAACCATAGCTCGGCGCCCCGTGCCGCGCGGTGGACGAGCTCGAGCGCCGCGGTTCCCTCCGCCCCGGCGCGCCCGGCGGGGGCGAGGTCGCCATCGGCGCGAAACGATCGGGCCATGACTCCGCCACTCGTCTCGGCCAGCCGTTCTCCTGGCCTGCAGCCGCCCGCGCCGCGCACGATCGTGCGCGATGCCGCTCGACAGTGGAAGCGCGTCGCCGGCAGGTGTCCGGCCGCCACGCTCTCGGCGAGACCACGGATGCCGAGCGAGACGACGCCGACGCGGACTCCACGGCCGCTGACCGCGAAGCGACGCCGTACCTCGCCGAGATCGGCCTGCGCATCACCGTCACCATCGTCGACGATACCCGGGGATCCGAGCGCATCGGCCGGCCGCACGCTGCGGACTTCGGGGAGCGCGGCGACCGCGTGGAGCGCGTGAACCGGCACCCAGGCCTGGAAGAGATCGCGGCGCACACGCTCGACGACGCAGCCGAGACGAAGGAGTTGGCGCTCGCTCGCCTCGCTCATCGGCGCGACACGGATCAGAACGCGCACGCGGCGCGCGGCGTCGACGCGGAGCTGCGCGGCGGCCAGCTTTGCAGACGCGTCGGGATCGCCGCCGGGCACCGGAGGTGCGAACGTGAGCATCAGCGCGACGACGAGCAACGAGACGCGTGCCACGCGTCATCGCTCCGCAAACCGGGTGCCGGGCACTCGAATTGCACTCGCACGGGCCGACGTGCGGACACCGAATGAAGGAGGGACTCGACGTGACACGACTTGCAATCCTAATCATCGCGATCGTTGCGGGACTGTCGCTGATCGCCTCACCCGTCCTGGCGGGTGACGAGCAAGACGCGCGCTCCGCTGCGTGCAACAGCTACGCCCAGGTCAAGGTCGAGGGTGTGGCCGCTGCATCGCCGCGGACCGATCCGACGCCACCCACGGGCATCCGCCCGAGACCACCGGGCTCGGTCCAGGCTCCGGGCACGAGCGCCGGTCAGGCCGCTGACCCACTGCTCCGCGGCATGGCGTCCGAAGGCCTGGGAGATTCGGAGTACCAGCAGGCCTTCCGTAGTTGCATGGAGAAGCTCATGATCGAAGGCAGCCCTGCCGCGTCTCCGTCGACCGACCGGGCTCCGTCCCCGGGCGTCCGACGACCAGGTCCGATCCAGGCGCCGGGCAGCCGTTAACCGGCATTCGGCGTCGACCTCCTCGCCGGCGCGTCGGCACGCGTCGCTCCGGCGAGGAGCCTCGTCACATCGCGTTTCCTGTCGTCACACCGAATTCGTCCGTCGTGGAGGAGCAGCGATGACCCTCGCCCCGCCGAGCGCTCAGACTCGCGCTCGACCGCTGGCAGGGCTCCAAGGCGCTCTCCGAGATCACGATCGTCAACACCGTCGGCGGGGCCGTGTTCCCGCACCACCCGCTCGCCGCCTGCAGCGACGAGCTGCACGAGATCGCCGGCTACTGGCCTCACAGATACGCTGAGAGCGCGCCCTGGATGGCGATCCTTCCCGGCATCGCGATCAGCCTCGCTGTCTTCGCGTTCAATCTCTTCGGCGATGCGCTCCGCGATTGTCCTCGACCCGAAGCTCCGCACACTCTGAGCAGCCGAGCATCAGGGATCGAGCCCTCACCGCTCTGGCGTGGCTCACGCGCGCGGTGGTCGCCCTGGGCTCCTTGTCGGCGTGCGTGAGGCCAGCGACCGTGCCCACACCGCCGAACTTCCCGATCGGCACGACCGCCTTCGTCCGGACTCTCGAGGCGCACACCGCGACGCCCGTCATGCCTGGCAACCGGGTCGATCCTCTCTTCAACGGCAGCGAGATCTTTCCGGCCGAACTGGCCGCGATCGCGGCGGCTCGGCGCAGCATCACGTACGCGCAGTACTACTGGGACGAGGGATCCATTGGCCACACCGTCGCCCGGGCGCTGGGCGACCGCTGCGCCGCGGGCGTTGCTGTCAGGGTCCTCCTGGACGGGTTTGGCGCGATGGGTATGCCGGAGGCCCATCGGCAAATACTCGTCCGCGCGGGCTGCCGCGTCGCGGTCTTCCGTCCGCTCATGAAGACGCCGCTCCCGGAAGTGAATTACCGGCAGCACGCGAGGCTGCTCGTCGTGGACGGTCGGATCGGGTTCACCGGGGGCTCGGGCATCAGCCGGGAGTGGGATGCCGCCGGTGTCGGCGAGAACGCTTGGCGCGAGACAGACGTCCGCGTCGAGGGCCCGGCCGTCGCCGCGCTCCAGGCGGCGTTCGTACGCCGCTGGGCGCAGACGACGGGCGAGATGCTCGGTGGAGAGGCGTACTTCCCGTCGCTGGCGTCGGTTGGCGACGTGCCGGTCCAGATCGTCGACGGCCAACCCTGGCACGGCCAGCGCTCCATCCGCGACCTGTTCCTTCTCTCCTTCGCCGGTGCGCAGCAGTCGGTGCTCGTGACGAATCCGTACTTCCTGCCCGATGAGTCGCTGACCGGCGCGCTCATCGAGGCCGCGCGGCGCGGCGTACGCGTCGCGCTCCTTCTGCCGGGGAAGATCGACTACCGCTTCGTGCGCCGCGCGAGCCGCGCCGAGTTCGGCGCGTTCCTGCGCGCCGGCGTCGAGATCTACGAATACCAGCCGGCGCGGCTCCACGCGAAGACCGCGGTCATCGATGGCCGGATCGCGATCGTCGGCAGCGCCAACCTCGACCCGCGTTCTCTGGAGCTGAACGCGGAGGTCGAGCTCGTCGCACACTCGCCCGCGGTCGCGGCCCGTCTGAGTCACGCCTTCACTGACGATGTGGCTCGCGCGCGGCGTGTCGGCCTGGCGGACTGGCGCGCGCGACCCATTACCCAGCGGTTACTGGAGTTGTTGCTGCGCCCGTTCCGACCGCAGCTCTGAACATTCGGCGGCGCCCCGCTGCCAGGATCGAGCGGCGGATCGGATGAGAGACTTCTCATTCCGCTCTCATCCGTCTCTCAGGTCCGCGCCGTAGCCTCGTACACGAACCCGTGAGGCAGGACACTTTCGGTCGCGCGGTAAAGCTCCATTTACCGCGGAACCACGGAAGGGCGTTAGTCATGCACGACATCAGGGACTTTCCGACCTTTGCCCGCATCGAGGAGGACGTCGGCGCGTCCGTGGCCAAGGCGTGGGAGCGGTTCCACGAGTCGGCCGCACACGTCGGGGAATCGCAGGCGAGCCACGCAGGCAAGGTTGCCGAGATGGTCGCGAGCCTGATGATGGTCTACATCAACTCGTCGAAGAAACCTGGACCGACCAGGCCTTCATGCGAGGAGATTGCCGCGCACCTCGTGGCTGCCGGCGTCGTGCGGACCCGTCAGGCGGGCGAGCAGCCGCTCGCGTACAAGCAGCAGGCCACGCCGTACATCTGGCTCGCCAAGCACTCCGACGAGTCGCTGCTGACCGAAGAGGAGTCGAAGATCCTCCAGGCCAAGGGCGGTGTCCGCGTATACGACAACCACACGGGAACGGTCGTGGAGTATCGCGACCCCTGCGCGATGATGTGGCGGTCCGGCTACTCGTGGACGCGAGTCTACGGAATGTTCAAGGCGCACTACAGGACCAGCGCCGAGCGCGAGCAGTCGCCGCAGGCAATCCGAGGAGAAACGCGCCTCGAGGCGATCAAGAAGTGGATCGGCTCGGATCGGGAGACGGCGGTCGCGGCGATCGGCGAGCTTCTCGATGCGTGGAACGGAAAAATTCCCCGGGTCACGCTCCAGCAGCTCGCGGAGAAATTCACCATGATGAAGTCGCTGGAGGATTCCGAGACGGAGATAGAGCCCGGAAGCGGCCGACCTCGTGCTCGTCTGGCACGACGGCCTTCCCGCTCGCGCAGACTCTCCCCCGCGGTACTCGAAGGAGACGCCCGCTGAATCCGATTTTGCAGTGGGTGGTCGCACGCACGGTCGCCGGGCAACTCACACGCCGCTGCCCGGCGTGCGGCCACGCGCAGCGCATCGCTTGGCGTGAGCGGCGCGCGACGGTCCTCTGTGCGCGGTGCAGCACCGCGATCCCGCCGCTGGAGCGTGGGTCCCGCTGATCCATCGATGTCCGGAGCGCTCCGCGTTTACGGCGTCGCCGCATCGTCGACCGGGCAGCGCGCGCTCTCGACAGACCTGATCGGGCTTGCCTGGATGGACGCCGCGTCAGCTTGCCAAAATACGCGCCCGAATTCGACACAGTGTGGATCGCGACGGCATGAATACGCCGCCACGGACATCCGTCCTATCCGGGCAGGAGGACTCTGCACCGATGAACCATCTGCGACATGCGCTTCTTTCTATGTCGCTCGCCCTCGTCGTCGGTCTCACCGCCGGTATCGTCGGCGCGACGACAGCCGGCTCGCTTGCGGCCCCGGCCGTCGCGCTCGTGAAGTCGCCGGTCGGCGACGCGACGTTCGCGAAGCTAGCCGAGGCGGTGAAGCCGGCCGTCATCAACGTCAGCGTCGAGAAGAGCGTCGGACCTGGCCTCCTCGAGGAGTTCTTCGGTCGCCGCGGGGCGCCGCGCGACCGCACGCGCCGCGGCGTCGGCTCCGGCGTGATCATCGACCCAACCGGGATCGCGCTCACCAACGCCCACGTCATCGAGGGGGCGAAGGAAGTCGAGGTCGTCACCGTCGCCGGCGACAAACACAAGGCGAAGGTCGTCGGCCTCGACAAGAAGACCGACTTGGCGGTGCTCCGCCTCGAGAGCGCCAAGACGTTTCCCTTCCTGCCGCTGGGCGACTCCGACGCGGTGCAGGTCGGCGACTGGGTCATCGCCGTCGGCTCGCCGTTCGGTCTCCAGGCGACGGTCACGTCCGGCATCGTGAGCGCGAAGGCGCGCCACATCGGTGCCGGCCCCTACGACGACTTCCTCCAGACCGACGCGGCGATCAACCCGGGCAACTCGGGCGGCCCGCTCGTCAACATGCGCGGTGAGGTCGTCGGCATCAACACCGCCATCGTCAGCGGCGGCTCCGGTATCGGGTTCGCGATCCCGTCGAACATGGCGAAGCAGGTCTCGGCGCAGCTCATCGCGACCGGCACCGTCACGCGTGGCTGGCTCGGTGTGTCGCTCCAGCCGCTCACGTCGGATCTCGCGACATCGTTCGGCGTCGCCGACGGCAAGGGCGTGCTCGTCGCCGAGGTGCAGCCGCGCAGCCCGGCGGCGAAGGCGGGCCTCGAGTCCGGCGACGTCATCATCGGGTTCAACGGCAAGAAGGTCGAAAGCGCCGCCGACCTGGCGCGCGCCGTTGGCTTCGCCCGGCCCGGCGAGGAGGTGCGCCTGACCGTGTGGCGCGACCGCGCCGAGCACAAGCTCACGGCGAAGCTTGGCGAGCAGCCCGGCGAGGCGGGGGCGTCACGGCTCGGCCTCGATGTCCGTCCGATTACGCCCGCGGTGGCGCAGGAGCTTCGCCTCGGACACACGGACGGTGTCCTGGTCACCTCGGTCGAGCCGGACAGCGCCGGCGCGCAGGCCGGCATCCAGCGCGGCGATGTGATCCGCGAGCTCGACGGCACGCCGATCAAGTCGCTGGCGGACTTCGAGCGCGTGACGAGCCGGCTCGCCGCCGACCGGCCGATCAGCGCGCGGCTCGAGCGGGACGGCACCTCGCTCTACGTCGCGTTGCCGCCCGCGCAGCCGGGCTGAGACGACAGGGGCGGCGACGGCGCGGGCCGTCGCGATTCCTCGAATCCCGGCATCGGCGCGGCATCCGGATCGGCTGACGACCGTCCCGATTTCAGTGGGCCGCTGGAGGGTGTTGCTCAAGTCGGCGCCCACGCTCGACGGTCACCGGTAAGCCACGGTCATCGGCCGGACGGCGTCGCGGCGCTGGACGCTTGCACGGCCGCCAGAGCGTCGACGACCGTCTCCATGCGGAACGGCTTCTCGAGATAGGCGACCGCGCCGCGGCCCGCCGCTTCCTCGGCCACGCGCTGGCCGCCGAACGCGGTGACGAGAATCACGGGCAGCGCCGGCGCGCGGTGTCGCAGGAACGACAGCAGATCGAGGCCGTTGACGCCGGGCAGCTCCTTGTCCAGCACGACAGCGTCGAACGCGCCGGGCTCGATGAGCGTGGGCAATCCCTTCCCGTCCGGACGCTCGACGACGCCATGTCCGGCGCGCTCCAGCACGTCGCGGAGCAGCGCCCGCATCGCGGCGTCATCTTCGATGATCAGGATCTTCATCGTGCTCTCCGTCAGATCACTGCCGACTGCGAAATCGCTGCCAGACCCGAAACGCGCGCAAATCGGGACCGCCGCACGCGAGCAGGACGACAGCGTGTCGCGCGAGGCTAGATATTGTGCGTAGCGCCCAGCAGCGCCTTCCACCCGCCGCCGAAGCGCAGGGTGCGTCGGCCTGCGCGTGAGCCCGCGATCGCCGACGAGCGCCTCGAGCCACCGCACACCGCGCACGACCTCCGACATCGCGACCATCGCGGTCGCCGCGGCGATGGGCCCGAAGGACGCGATCGATCGAGGCCCCAGAACGCGCCACGCGCTCGCGCCGCTGCGCCGCACGTGACGACGACGACGTCGCCGCGCTTCACGGCATCGATCCCCCCTCGTCGCCGGCCGTCAGCGCGACGACGTCGCTCGCAGGCGCGATCTCCGTGCGTTCGACGTCGAGCGCGCCCTCGCGAACACGCCACGTCACGTCGACCTCGCCCGAGCCCGACCGCGCGAAGCGCAAGTCGACGGTCGCCTGCCCGACGCGCACGTGCTCGGGCGTCAGCCACGCGAGCCACTCCGGCAGCCGCGGGCGGACGATCGTGAGCCGGCGTCGAGCGCCGTCGGCGCGCAGTCCGAGCAGGCTCGCGAGCGCGTGAGGCAACGCGCCGGCCGCCCACGCCTGCGGGCTGCACGCGACCGGATACCGCACGGGCCGGTCCTCGCTCTCGCGGCGCTCGTAGCCGCAGTAGAGCTCGGGCAATCGGAACGCGCGAAAGTGCGACGCGGCGTCGAAGATCGCGTCGAAGACGCGCAGCGCCTGATCGTCGAGGCCGTAGCGGCGAAAGCCGGCGACGATGATCGCGTTGTCGTGCGGCCAGACGCTCCCGAGGTGATAGCTCATCGGGTTGTACGCGACCGCCTGGCTCGACAGCGTCCGGATCCCCCAGCCGGAAAACATGTCGGGCGCGAGCAACCGCTCGGCGACATGGCGCGCGCGCGCTTCGCCGCCGATGCCGGTCCACAGCACCTGGCCCGTGTTCGAGGTCACGACCGCCGCCGCCCGACCGCCACGCTGCCGGGCGAGGACGTAGCAGTCGAGATCGTCGTCCCAGTAATCGCCCTCGAAGCGCGCGCGCAACGCGGCAGCGCGCTCGTCCTGCTGGCGCGCCGCCGTCGCGTCGCCGAGGCGCCGAAAGAGGGCCGCCATCTCGCGGCGAGCGCGGAACGCGTACGCCTGTACTTCGGCGAGCGCGATCGGCGGCTCGGCGAGCGAGCCGTCGGCGTTGACGATCGCGTTGCCGGAATCCTTCCAGCCCTGGTTCACGAGCCCGTCGCCGAACCGGCCCGCGTAATCGACATAGCCGTCGCCGTCGGAGTCGGCGAGGCCGTCCATCCATCCGAGCGCGGCGTCCACGTTCGGTCGCAACTCGCGCGCGAAGTCGAGATCGCCGGACCACGCGACGTACTGCGCGACGAGGATGAGGAAGAGCATCGTGGCGTCGACGCTGCCGTAGTAGGCGGGCGACTGCGGGATCTCATCGACGCGGGCGAGCTCGCCGGTCCGGAACTCGTGCAGGATCTTGCCGGACGCGGCGTCGCGGTAGTGGTCGATGGCGGTCGCCTGATGACGCGCCAGCAGCGCGAGCGTCTGCCGCGCCGTCGCCGATCCGTACGGCAGCGTCTGCAACGCGACGGGCGCGGCGTCTCGGCCGAAGAGCGTCGCGAACCACGGGACGCCGGCCGCGTAGTAGTCCAGTCCGTCCAGGCGGGACCGGAGCAGCCGGAGGTCCAGGAGCGCGCGGCGCAGCACGCGGTCGAAGAGCGGATTGGACGCGAGACCACCGGCGGTGCGCCGCAGCCAGATGTCCTCGGCGCGCCGGTGCCAGTGTGTGAGCGCGTCGCGCGTCGTGGCCGGATCGGCACCCCGCCGGTCGGCATCGGTGGCCCGGCCTTCGATCACCGCGATCGTCACGCCGATCTCGCGACGCTCGCCTGGCGCGAGCTCGAGGTGGAAGACCGCGTGCGAGCGCTCGAGCCGCTCCGGCGGCGGCGCGAAGCTGATCGCCGTCGTGCGCGCGAGCCCGTCAACACCGTCGTAGACGAACTCGATGCGCGCGTCCCCAACGATGCGGACGGGACGACGACGACCGCGGGGGCCGTCGACGAAGCCCTTCACGACGAACATGTCGTCGAACCGGGCGTCGAATCGCATCCCGAGATCGAGACCGGCGCGGGATCGGCCGAAATTGCGCACCGTCAGCGTCTCGTGCAGCGCGTCGCCGCGGATGGTGCGCCGCCGCTCGAGCGCGATCGTGTTCCTCGCGACGGGACGGCCGCCCCGCACACCGGGCAGATCCGCGTTCGTCGCATGGTGGGTCGTCTCGAAGCTGCGGCGGCTGGCGCCGGACAGCGCGATCGGCTCGGTCCCGTTGACGCTCAGCGTCCAGCCGTCGAGATACCGGCAGTCGTGAAAGTACAGGCCGAACGCATGGGCGTCGCCGGGCGGCACGTCACCGGCCTCGGTCGTGACGAGGAAGACGCTCGCTTCCTTGAGCACGACGGACTCGCGGGTCTCGCGAACCTTCGCCGGGTCGCTCTGAGTGAGGATCGCCGCCTTGCGGCGGGCCTCGCGGGCGGTTATCTGCTCGGGACGCGCCGCGCGCGTCTCACGGCTCGACCGCGGCGTGACGCGCGCCACGCCTCTCCCTCACCGACGCGCTCGGGCTGAAGCGTCATGCCGCGCGCCGCAGCTTGCGCGTTTCGCGCACGTCGTCGCGGCGCGGCCGCGACGCCATTCCGACGAAGACGGCCGCGACGGCGGAGATGAAGAGCAGGCTCGCGACGCACAGGAACATGGCGAGCGGCCAAAACTCAGGCGTGATCGGCACCGCGACGGAGGACACGGCGAAGAGGAGCGGCACGCCGACGAACAGCGCGGCGAGCCAGACGACGGCGCCGATGATGAGCGCGGGCCCCATCACCGTCGTTCCCGAACGGCCTCGATATCCCGCGATCGCCGCGAGCACCAGTCCGACGAGCGCGCCCAGGACGAGCGTGATGATCCAGCCGATCATCGCGCTGTCGGAACCGGCGGCGCCGGCGAGCAGACGCATCAGCGAGCGCATTGGCAGCCCCGGCGTCGTCGGCACCACGACCGTCAGTAATGTCGCGAGCACGACCCCGCCGGCGAGCCCGGCAACGAGCCCGGAAACGAGCACGCCTCTCATCTGTCTCT
>JACPCW010000037.1 GCA_016184365.1 Candidatus Rokuibacteriota bacterium | reverse complement strand
GCGAACGTGCTGCGATCGGCCACCTTGAAGTCGGGCCGCGCCACCTCGATGACGATGATCCCCACCTTCTTGTCCCGCGCGGCGATCTCCGCGGCGGCAAAGTACCCGGGCGCGACGTCGTTGTAGTCCCAGAAGCTCAGGCTGATGACCTGGTCGCGCGGGAACAGCTTCCACACCTGCGGCGCGAAAATGCCGAAGTGCGTGCGGGCGTCGGCCGCCGTCTCGGGGCCGGAGTGTCCGGCGAGGATGTGCAGCACGCCCGTGCGGAACTTGCTGTCCTGGTTCTGCTGACTCCACACGCGCGCCGGCGTGTACATGAGCGGCGTGAAGGCGCCGTACGTGCCGCTCACCGCCCACACGCCCGCGAACTGGTCCGGGTCGAGCGACGCGCTCTGGCTCACCAGGCCGATCGCGGTGGAGACGTTCCCCGCTTCCTGAATGGCCGCCTTGAGACGCGTGCCGACCGGATTCGTCTCCGGGTCGTAGTGGCCCCAGATGCTCCCGTGCTCGAGGTTGATCGATTCCGAGAGGTCGGCGGCCAGCGTCACCACGCGGTTGTCGGTGACGTAGTTGATCCACTTCACGATCTCGGAAATGCCGCGCCGCGCGCCCGCGACGTCACCGGCCTTGCGGAACAGCGCGACCTTCAGCTGCTTCTCGGCGCCGGACACCGGATTCCGCACGGTCAGCGTCTGCGCCTCTTCCGGGAGATTCGCGACGCGCAGCCGCTCGTCCAGGAAGGGATCGTGCTTCACGTCGGCGCGCGTCGGCAGCTCGTCCTTGACCGAGTCGCCGATCTGCACCAGCCGATCGGCCAGCCAGTCGCCGAGGCCGTTCCGGTCCAGCAGCGACATCACGACGTCGATGTTGGTCTTGAACTGGATCAGCCGCTCGGCGGGGTCGCTTACCGCGCCCTTGCGGATGCCGGAGAATTCCACGCCGTACTTCTTCTCGAAGGTCTGCGCCAGCGAGACGAAGTACTCGGAGTTCATCTTCATCGCGTACGGATGGCTCGGGAACCCGCGGCGGCCGGCCAGTAGCCCTTGGTGGTCTTGCCGATGACGATCATCGGACGCCGATCCGCCGGGTCCCACGCCTCCATCTTCTTCATCACGCCGACGATCTGCTCGTAGTCGTGACCGTCCGGCAGCGTGAAGACGTTCCAGCCGTACGACGTCCACTGATCGACCAGCCGATAGCCCGTGAACTTGCTGGAGATCACACCGCCGATCAGCGAATCGTCGATGCCGGCGTTGTTGTCGGACAGAAAGATCCGCAGGCGCTTACCCACCTGGAGCGCCATCGCCTGGGTCTTGATCTCCTGCGCGTGGCCCTCCGTCATGGCGAACTCGCCCTCGAACGCGACGATCTTCGGCGTGCCCATGGGCGCGCCGATGAGGTCCCAGAACGCGGCCTTCCCCGCCGCCGTCGCGATCCCGACGCCCGACGGGCCGCCGTTGACGTCGTTGGTCAGGTCGATCGACTCGATGTGCCCGGACAGCGCGCGAATGCCGCGGCCCTTCGCCTGCGCGAACAGCGGATGATCCGTGAGTCCCTGATCGGAGAGCAGCGTCTTCAGCGCGCCGGCGCCGCGGCGGAATCCCAGCGCATCGACCGGCAGCATCGCGACATCGGGCGCGACGAAGTAGCGCTTGTCACCCGTCGCCTGATGCTTCCGGTAGAGCGCCTGCCCGAGGATCATCCAGAGCGCGTAACAGGTGGGCGCACAGTGTCCCGCCGCCAGCATGAACTTGTCGCCGTACGGATGCTTCGGGCGCCGGTAGTCGTAGCGCAGTCCGCCCTGCTCGGGCCCGGCCAGATGCGCGGCGACGTTGAACGGCGTGTAGGCGAGCGGGCCGCCGAAATGACCGGTCTGGGCGTAGTTGCCCAGCAGCGTGAGGGTCATGCACGTCATGTAGCCGATGTCTTCGAGCTGCTGCCGCTCGTTCATTAGAACCCCACGACGTACGGCAGCTTCTTCGCCGTCGCCTCGATCTTGTCGCCCGCCTCCAGCAGCACCGCCGTCGAGTCCCACGTGCCCTGCACCAGCTGGTTTCGCGGACCGTCCGGCATCGACGCCTTGATCACCCGGTCGCCCAGGCGGACCTCCTGCTTCTCGACGTCCACGCTCACCAGTTCCTTCGGGTTCCGCTCGATCTGCTTCTGCAGCCATTCGAGATCCGCCTGCGGCACTGTCAGGCACGGGATGCCGAGCATCACGGAGTTGCCGAAGAAGATCTCGCCGAACGACCCGCCGACGATCGCCCGGATGCCCCAGCGCATCAGCGCCTGCGGCGCATGCTCCCGCGACGAGCCGCAGCCGAAGTTCTGGCCCACCACCAGCACCGACGCGCCCTGGTACGCCGGCTGGTTGAACGGATGTTCCGGGTTCGCCTTGCGCGCGTCCTCGAACGCGTGCTGGCCCATGCTCTCGAACGTCACTTCCTTGAGGAAGCGCGCCGGGATGATGCGGTCGGTGTCGATGTCGTTGCCGGTCACGGGGATGCCGCGGCCGGCGATCTGCTTGCGCTTGTAGTCGGTGGTGCTCATTTCAGAATGTCCCTCACGTCGGCGACGGCGCCGTTGATCGCCGCGGCCGCGACCATCGCCGGGCTCATCAGGAGCGTTCGCCCCGTCGGGCTGCCCTGCCGCCCGATGAAGTTGCGGTTGCTGGACGACGCGCTCATCTCGCGGCCCACGAGCTGGTCCGCGTTCATGCCGAGACACATCGAGCATCCGGCCTTGCGCCACTCGAAGCCGGCGGCCTTGAAGATCTCGTGCAGCCCTTCCGCCTCCGCGGCCTTCGCCACCTGCTGCGAGCCCGGCACGATCAGCGCGCGCACGTGCTTGGCGACCTTGCCCTTCTTCGCCACTTCGGCCGCCGCGCGCAGATCCGACAGCCGCCCGTTCGTGCACGAGCCGACGAACGCCACGTCGATCTTCGCGCCCTTGATCGGCTGACCCGCTTCGAAGCCCATGTGCGCGAGCGCTTCGCGATACGTCGGGCGCTCCGGCTCCGACGCCGACTCGACGGTCGGGATCCGCTGAGTCACGCCCACCGACATGCCCGGGTTGATGCCCCACGTGACGACGGGCTCGATGGCGGAGCCGTCGATGCGCGCGACGTCGTCGAACTTCGCGCCCGATTCCGTCGCGACCGACTTCCACCACGTGACCGCTTTGTCGAACGCCGCACCCTGCGGCGCGTACGGACGGCCACGCAGATAGTCGAACGTCGTCTGATCGGGATTGACGTAGCCGAAGCGCGCGCCGCCCTCGATCGACATGTTGCAGACGGTCAGGCGCTCTTCCATCGTCATGCGGTCGATCACGTCGCCGGCGTACTCGTACGCGTAGCCCACGCCGCCCTTCACGCCGAGCACGTTGATGATCCAGAGGATCACGTCCTTGGCGTACACGCCCTTGGCGAGCGTGCCGTCCACGCGCACCTGCCGCAGCTTCGGCTTCGCCATGGACAGGCACTGCGTGGCGAGCACGTCGCGCACCTGCGTGGTGCCGATGCCGAACGCGATGGCGCCGACGGCGCCGTGCGTGGCGGTGTGGCTGTCGCCGCACGCGATCGTCATGCCCGGCTGCGTCAGCCCGAGCTCCGGACCGATGACGTGCACGATGCCCTGCTTGCCCGTCGCCATGTCGAAGAGCGGCAGGCCGAACTCCTTCGTGTTGCGGATCATGTGCTCGGCCATCTCTTCCGCGAGCGGATCCGCGTACGGACGCGTCTGATCCGTCGTCGGAATGATGTGGTCCAGCGTGCCGAACGTACGCTCGGGCATGCGCACCTTGAGCTTCGCGTCCTTCAGCATCTGGAACGCCTGCGGCGTGGTGACCTCGTGGATCAGATGCAGGCCGATGAGCAGCTGCGTCTGACCCGACAGCAGCGTCCGGACCGTGTGCGCTTCCCAAACCTTGTCGAGCAGCGTGCGTGCCATGAAACTCCTCCGTGGTCTGACGAGACGACGTATCGTGCCTCACGGTCCACTGTGTAGTCCAGTGAAACGTTCTGCGTGGAATGATAAGTTTGGCTTCATGATCGACGCGGCGCTGTTCCCCGCCCTCGAGACGCTCCTCGCCGTCGCGCGCACCGGTTCGGTCGGCGCCGCCGCGCGCCAGCGCCGCATCACCTCGTCGGCGGTGAGCCAGCAGATCCGCCGGCTCGAATCGCATTTCGACATCAAGTTGCTCGAGCGCGCGGGCCGCGGCGTCCGGCTCACCGCCGCCGGTGAGACGGCGCTGCCGATCGTGCGCGAGATGTGGACGAGCGCGGAATCGGCGTTCGGTCAGCTCGCGGAACTGGCCGGCCGGCCGTCGGTCACGCTGCGCGTGGCGGCCAGCGACTATCTCGGCAAGGCGCTGCTCGCTCCGGTGCTGCGCCACCTGCTCGACGAAGAGCCGCCGGTGCGCTTCGAGATCGTGACGACCCACTCGCGCGCGGGCGTGCGGCTGATTGCGAGCGGCGACGTCGACCTCGCGGTCGTCACCGGCCAGGAGACGCCGCGGGGCCTCGAAGACCGGCACCTCTTCGACCAGCCGTTCGTGTGGGTCGCGCCGCGACGACACCGCCGCGATCGCACGCCGCTGACCGAGCGACTCCGTCGCGAGCCCGTGCTGCGCCTCGCGGCCGAGAGCCGCGGCCGGACGGTGCTCGATCAGTACCTCGCGGACGAGCGCATTCGACCGGTCTCGACCATCGACGTGCCGAGCGTGTCGCTGCTGCTCTCGTACGTGTCGGGTGGCCTCGGCGTCGGGCTCGTGCCGGCGCTCGCGCTCGCCGAAGCGCCGCGCGATCGGGTCGTGAGCGCGCCGGCGCCCGTGCCGCCGCTGCCGGTCACGCTGATCTGGCGGCCGTCGGCACGGCGGCATCCCGCGCTGACGCGTCTCGTCGACTTGCTCGCCGCCGCCGGAGCGCGCGCGGGCGCAAAGCTCGGGCGCTGATGAAGACGTTCGACCTGGCGATCATCGGCGCCGGATCCGCGCCGTCGTGCATTGTGGCCTGTCCGCGGCCGGGCCATACTCACCACCCGGAGCTCACCGGATGAAGGAGCAGGAGACCATGCGCCGTCACATCGCCAGGTATGTGGAGCTCACCGCGGGCGGCGAGCGGACGCGTCACTTCACCGCGAAGCAGCCGGCGGGGATGATCAAGCTCGACTCGGGCAGCCCGTCCTTCCCCACGCCGGCGCACATCCGTGCGGCGGCGCAGCGGGCGCTCGACGAGGGCCTCACCGGCTACGCGCCCGGTCAGGGCGACCCGGAATTTCTCCAGGCCGTGTGCGAGACCGTCGAGCGCGAGGCCGGCGCCCGCTACTCCCCCGACGACGTGTTCGCCACGAGCGGCGCGACCTCCGGCATCTACGCGGTGTTCACCGCGTTCCTCGACCCCGGGGACGAGGTGATCCTGCTCGATCCCACGTTCTCGCTCTATGCGCTCGTGGCGCGGCAGCTCGGAGCGGTGCCCGTCTTCGTGCCCCACGCCGCCGACTACCACGTCGACGTCGACGCCGTCCGCGCGGCCGTCACCCCGCGGACACGGCTCGTCATGGTGAACAACCCGAACAATCCGACCGGCGTGGTCTACCGTCGTGACGAGCTCGAAGCGCTCGCGAAGCTCTGCGCCGAGCGAGATCTGATGTTCGTCGCGGACGAGGCGTACGAGAAGATCCTGCAGCCCGGCTGCGCGCACGTGCCGCTGCTGTCGTTCCACGACTATCGCGATCACCTGATCCTCACGCACACGTTCTCCAAGACCTACGCGATGACGGGCTGGCGGCTCGGCTACGTCGTCGCGCCGCCGGACCTGGCGACGCTGCTCTTCGGGGTCCACCGCTCGATCACCGGGCCCATCTGCACGTTCGTCCAGCGCGCGGGCGCCGCCGCGCTGCGCGGGTCGCAGGACTGCGTGGCCGAGATGCGCGGCGAGTATCGCAAGCGCGGAAGCCTCATGCACCGCCTGGCGCTCGCGATCCCGGGTCTTCATCCGCTGGATCCGCAAGGCGGCTTCTACCTCTACGCCCGGTACGACCATGCGCTGCCGGCGCGGGACGTGCGCGCGAGAGTGTGGGATGCGGGCGTCGCCATCCGCAGCGGCACCGAGTTCGGCGACGCCGGCGAGCGTCACCTGCGGTTCTCGTACTCGGTGGACGAGGTCACCATCGAGAAGGGCATGGCCGTTGTCGCCGACGTCTTTCGGCAGCTCGGCTGACGGGTCGATGAAGGCACGCGCGCTGCTGATCGCGCTGCTCGGCCTGGTCTTCGCCGCCTGCGGCGAGGACGCGCCGAAGAAGCCGGCCGTCTCGGCGAACCTCTGCGTCTATCTCCCGAACGGGATGGAGCTCGGACCGTACGACACGGACAAGGAGTGCGCGACGGCCCGGGAGAACATGCCCGGCGGGGCGTGCAAGCCCTGCGCGACGAAGGGGAAGCCATGAAGCCGAACGTCATGGTGCAGGCGCGCGACGTCCAGAAGTTCTACGGCGAGTTCCCGGCCCTCCGCGGCGTGTCCCTCGACGTGCACGAGGGCGAGGTCGTCGTGATCTGCGGTCCCAGCGGCTCGGGCAAGAGCACGCTCCTGCGCTGCATCAACGGCCTCGAGCGCATCCAGGGCGGCGACATCGTGGTGGACGGCATGTCCGTCCGCGACCCGAAGACCGACCTCACGCGGCTGCGCTCCGAGGTCGGCATGGTCTTCCAGTCGTTCAACCTCTACCCGCACATGACCGCGCTCCGGAACATCACGCTCGCCCCGATGCTGGTGCGGCGCATGAAGCGGGCGGAGGCCGACGCCGTCGCCCACGAGCTGCTGCGCAAGGTGGGCATCCCGGAGAAGGCCGCGAGCTATCCCGGCGAGCTCTCGGGCGGCCAGCAGCAGCGCGTGGCCATCGCGCGCTCGCTCGCCATGCGACCCAAGGTGATGCTCTTCGACGAAGCCACCAGCGCGCTCGACCCCGAGGTCATCAACGAGGTGCTGAACGTGATGCTCGCGCTCGCCCGCGAGGGCATGACGATGGCCGTGGTCACGCACGAGATGGGATTCGCGCGCGAGGTGGCCGACCGCGTCATCTTCATGGACGAAGGCGTGATCGTCGAGACGGGCGAGCCCAGGAGCTTCTTCGCGAATCCGCGCGAGGAGCGGACGCGCCGGTTCCTCGAGAAGATCCTGTAAGTCTCTAGTACCATTCCTGGTACGCTGTCCTCATCGGCCTCAAAAAGATCGCTGCGGCGTTCTATCGGACGCCGGCAGGAGTCGAGCCGGTTCGCGTCTGGCTCAAAGGCCTGCCGGTCGAGGACCGTCGCGAGATCGGCCACGACATCGCGACGGTCGAGTACGGGTGGCCAGTCGGGATGCCCGTGTGTCGACCCTTGGGACAGGGGCTGTGGGAGGTGCGCAGCGATCTTCCCGGCAATCGCATCGTCCGCGTGATCTTCTGCATCGCGCAGGGACAGATGGTGCTGCTGCACGGCTTCATCAAGAAGACGCAGAAGATTCCAGACGAGGAGCTGGCCCTGGCCCGCAAGCGCATGAAGGAGATCGAGCAATGAGGAAGCGCAGCATCAAGAAGGCCGGCATCGGTTCCAGCTTCGATGATTTTTTGAAGGGCGAAGGGACCTACGAAGCGACCCAGGCCGTCGCCATCAAGCGGGTACTCGCCTGGCAGATCGAAAAAGCGATGAAGCAGCAGCACCTCACCAAAGCGGAGATGGCCAGGCGGATGGAGACGAGCCGGAGCCAGCTCGACCGGCTCCTTGACCCCGAAAGCGACTCCGTGACTCTGGAAACGCTGACGCGCGCGGCTCGTGCGATTGGCCGTCAGGTCAAGCTCGAGCTCGTTTAGGATTAGTTGCGGGCCGTCGTGGAGCACACTGTCGTCATGCGCACCGTCGGAGTTCGCGAAGCCCGCCAGAACCTGTCGCTGTTGCTCGACGAGGTCAAGAAGGGTCGGGAAGTCCTCATCACCGAGGACGGGCGCCCGGTGGCCAAGCTGGTGCCGCTCGACCGCCCGCGCACCCGAGGCGTTCCAAACCTCGCGGCTTTTCGCCGGCGGATGCCGGTTTTCGATCCGCCGCTCTCGGCAACGATGCGAGAGGAACGCGAGGATCGTGCCTGAGGCTGGCCGATAAGCCGACGTTAGGGGGCCACGCGGAGATGCCCGTGGTGCACGGCGAGTATGCGCAGAGCGAGAGCCGTGTCGTGTAGCGGATCATCGTCGAAGGCGATCGTCCTCGGCATTCTGATCCCATTGCGCGAGCCCTGCCGTCCGGTGAACGACGCTGCTGATCGCGACACGGGTTTGATTCCCGGACGCGATTTCGCCCTTGTCCGCTTTTCACGGGGCTTCTTCTAACGCTTGATCGTCGCGTCAGGAAGTCATGAAGAAGAAAGATCTCCGCGAAAGCTTCCTCGGCCTCGATCTGAGCGGAAGCTTTCCCGACGACTTTAAGCAGCGCTTCCACCGATTGGTCGCCGACGAGAAGATTACGGATGCGAAACAGGTCCGCGACCTTCCGGCGATCCTCGCAAATCCTGATGCGACGAAGGCGCTCGAGTCCAAGGGGTTCGCTGAAGCGACGAGGGTACTCATCACCAACGATCCATCACTGGAGAGTGATCTCTTCTGGGCCGTTAAGACAGCTACCGAGAAATTGAAGGCGGCCCCTGCGAGCGACATCCAAGACCTTAAGGGCGGAAATCCGCAGAAGCTGATCATGCTTCGGAACCTCTATCGCGCAATCGACGACCTCGCGACGCTCGCCGGGGTGAAGCTATGAGCCGCCTCTCCTGGCGTCCTGCCGTACCACGTCTGCGCCATCGGCCCGCTCCGCGGCCGACGGCCTTCATCCCGCACAGGATCGTCGCGGAAGTGATGCCGATTTCGGCTGACACGCGCCGCCTAGTGTGGAGTCGGGACGAGGGCCGGTGTCGAAATTGTGGAACGACGCAAGAGCTGCAGTTCGATCACATCATTCCGAAGTCATGGGGTGGATCGAGCACGGCCGAGAACGTCGAATTGCTCTGCCGCACATGCAATCTTCGTAAGGGAGCTCGCCTGAACGCGCCGCCAGTCGGAGGGGCAGACGAACGATGACGACAGACTGGGAAGCGAAATTCCGGGATTGGTCGAAACCGTCCAGCGAGACTGAGCAGGAGAAGTACGAGAACGCCGAGCGTATGATCCGGGACGCGATCCGCGCGAGCGACGCCCTGCGCGGCAGAGACGTGAGCGTGTTCGCCAAGGGCTCGTACCGCAACAACACCAACGTGCGCCAGGAGAGCGACGTCGACATCGTGGTCGTCTGCCGCAGCACCTTCTACACCGACTATACGTTTGCAGATTATGACGACGGTGCCACCGGAGTCACGGCTTCGCCATACGGATTCGGCGAATTCAAGAACGACGTCGGCGCCGCGCTCGTGAAGAAGTTCGGCGCCGTCGGCGTGACTCGCGGGAACAAGGCGTTCGACGTGCACGCCAATACGTACCGCGTCGACGCCGATGTCGTCGCGGGCATGGAATTGCGGCGCTACCGTAAGTCCACGCTGTTTCACGTGACGTCACATCCGTACGCTTCCGGCACGGTGTTTTTCGCGGATGACGGGGAGAGAATCGAGAACTGGCCGGCGCAGCAGCTTGAGAATGGTACGGAGAAGAACAACGCGACCGGGAATCGCTACAAGTACATCGTCCGCGCGATGAAACGCCTACGAAACGAGATGGCAGACCATGGAATCACGGCCGCGAAGCCGATCCCCTCGTACCTCATAGAGTGCCTCGTCTGGAACGCACCCCACAGCGATTTCGGACATCCGCGTTATTGCGACGACGTGCGCGCGGTCATCGTGTCGGTCTGGAACGGCACGAAGACCGACGAGGCATGCAAGGAGTGGGGCGAGGTCAACGAGATGAAGTACCTGTTTCGGCATGGTCAGCCGTGGAGCCGCGACACCGCCCACGCGTTCTTGCTGGCGGCCTGGGGCTACGTCGGCTTCGCCTGATGATTTCGCGGGTGCAGCTGTCGACGCTGATCGCAGCAGCGGCGCTCGTGTGGGGCGTGCTGTTGATTGCCGCAGGTGCGACTGTTGGGATCGAGTTCGCCCGCCCCTTCAACACCGTGATCGGTGTCCTCGTCATCCTCCTTTGGGTGTGCGAGCGGTGGGGATGGCGGTGGCAGCTGCTCCATCCATGGTTCGTCGCAACGCCCGTCCTTCATGGAACATGGCGTGGCCAGATCGTTTCGACGTGGATCGACCCCGCCACTGGCCGGCAAGTCGCGCCAATCGAAGCATATGTCGCGATCACGCAAACGGCATCCACGATCCGCATGCGGATGATGACGCGCGAGTCGCAGTCCGAATTGCTCGGCGCGTCGATCGTTTCTGACGCCGACGGGCTACCGCGGCTCTACGGTACCTATCGGAATACGCCGCGGCAGGAAGTTCGGCACAGGAGCGCGATTCACCACGGAGCACTGTTCCTCGACATCCACAGCGAGCCGCCGCGGCGTTTGGACGGTCAGTACTGGACCGACCGAAACACGACCGGTTCGTTGAGCTTCGACGCGCGCTGCCACGACATTCACCGTCGTTTCGAGGATGCGCGGAACGGGAGATACAGAGGCTGACCGGCGGGCGACACATCCTCCGGAAGTCGCCTGCTCGTGAAACACTGCCGGATCACACCGCCGTCGTGTCCTCGATCACGCCCGGACGCTGACCGAGGCGCTGTCCCAGCCGCGACATCGAGAAGCAGCAGATGAAGTAGACGGCCGCGATGAACGTGAACACCGAGAACGACGCGTGCTCGCGGCCGTTCACGATCGTGCCCGCGCGGAAGAACTCGATGACGCCGATGACGAACGCGAGCGACGTGTTCTTGAAGAGCGCCACCGAGCGGTTGACGATCGCCGGCGCCATGTTGCGCAGCGCCTGGGGCAGGACGATCCACGCCATCACCTGCAGGTAGTTGAGACCCGTCGAGTAGCCGGCCGCGACCTGGCCGCGCGGCACCGAGCTGAGCCCCGCGCGCACCACCTCCGCCGCGTACGCGCCCTGGTGGATCAGCAGCGCCCAGACCGCAGCCCAGAACGGGCTCAGCGCGTAGCCGATCAGCGGCTGGCTCAGGAAGTAGACCCACACCACGAACATGAGGCCCGGCGTGCCGCGGATCACCTCCACCACCGTCGCCGCCGGATAGGAGAGCCACGGCCGCGACGAATGGCGCATGGCGCCGAAGACGATGCCGAAGGTCCAGCAGCCGACCCAGCTCAGGCCGAAGAGGATCAGCGTGAGCCGAAAGCCGCCCGCGAAGAATCCGAAGTTCTCCGGGATGACGTGCCACTTCCAGACGGATTCCATCTCAGGCGCTCGACCGCACCCGGAGCCCGAAGGCCCGCTGCGCGAGATAGATGACGCCGACGACGGCGAGCGTCAGGAGCAGGAAGAGCAGCGTGCCCGCCGTGTACGCCTCGAAGCCGGCGAACGTCTCCTCCTCGATCTTCTGCGAGTAGAACATCAGGTCGGTGATGGCGATCGTCATGGCGATGGCGGAGTTCTTGACGATGTTGAGGACCTCGCTGGCCATCGGCGGAATGACGATCACGAGCGCCTGCGGCAGAACTACATGTCGCCACGTCTGTACCCGCGTGAGCCCCGTCGACCTCGCAGCTTCCCACTGCCCCCGAGGAATCGATCGAATTCCGGATCTCACGACCTCGCCCATGTACGCGCCGGTGTAGAGCGACAGCGCCAGGATGCACGCGAAGGTGCTCGGGATCAGGATACGGAGCCCGAAGGGATCGTTGATCGCGGTGTTGATGATCTGCTGCAGGCCGAAGTACGCCCACCACATCTGCACGAGGAGCGGGATGTTCCGAAAGACCTCGACGTAGCCGGTGGCAATCGCCCGCACCCACCGCACGTCCGTCGTCCGCGCGATGCCGCAGAAGATGCCGAGCGCCAGGCTGAAGCCGACGGACCACGCGAAGATGTACAGCGTGGTCCCGACGCCCCAGAGCAGGAACTTCCGGTACTGCCAGACGAGATGCCAGCGCCAGTTGTAGTCGTAGTTGGCGCGCGGGCCGAAGAAGAAGTACCAGACGACGAGCGCGGCGATGCCGCCCCAGACGAGCGTGAAGGCGTAGCGCTCGCGGGGCGTCTCGAACCACGGCCGGCGGCGGACGAGGCGCGCCGCCGCCGGCGTGCTGGCGGTCCCTACCGACAACGCGCGAACGCGCTCACTTCGGGTACCACGGGATCTCGAACTCGGGCGCCTGGCCGAACCACTTGTGATAGATCTCGTGGTACCGGCGCGTGTCCCAGATCTCCAGGAACGCGTGGTTGATCGCGTCGCGCCACTTCGAATCGTTCTCCCGCACGCCCATGCCGTAGGGCTCGACGGTGTAGAGCTTGCCGACGATCGCCAGCGACGGGTCCTGCTTCGCCATCCACTGGATGAGCACGTCGTCCGTCACGAGCGCGTCGACCTTCTTCTGCTTGAGCGCGAGCAGGGTCTCCGTGTGCTCCTGGAACTGGACGATCTCGGCCTTCGGCTGCACCTTCAGGAGATTCGGCCCCGCGTTGCCGCCCTGGACCGACCCCACGCGCTTGCCCGCGAGCTGCGAGACGTGGGTGATGCCGGTGTCCTTGCGCGTGATGGGGCGCTGGCCCGTGATGAGGTAGTGGATCGAGAAGTCGATGGCCGCCTCGCGCTCGCGCTTGTGCGTCATGGTGGCCACGATCAGGTCCACGTTGCCGTTCACGATCAGCGGGATGCGCGTCTTCGACAGGGCCTGGACGAACTTGACCTTGACGCCGAGCTCCTTGGCGATCTCCCTGGCCAGGTCCACCTCGAAGCCGTCGGGCTGGCCCGTGTCCTTGTTGATGAAGCCCATGGGGGGAAAGTCGTACTTCGTGCCGACGATCATCTCGCCGCGCTGCTTCACCTTGTCGAGCAGCGACTCCGCCGCCGGGGCGACGGACACGAGGGGGACGAGGGCGGTGAGAACGAGAGCCACCAGGCCGGTCGCGATTCTGCGCATGAGCGGTCCTCCTGTTGGAACGCCTCGGGGCGACGCGGTGCTCGAGTGGCGGCACTATTCGCGTAGACTCCTCGACTGTCAAGCCTGAGAGGAGAGCGCCCATGACTCGTATCGTCACCTCGCCCAAGCTCCAGGACGCGTACACCGACGCGCTGCCCGGCTCGCGGGCGCTGTTCGAGCGCGCCCGCCGGCTGTTCCCGGACGCCGTGACCCATGACACGCGCCGCATGCAGCCGTTCCCGCTCTACGTGGATCGGGCCGACGGCGCGCTCAAGTGGGACGTCGACGGCCGTCGCTACGTGGATTTCTGGATGGGGCACGGCGCCCTGCTCTTCGGCCATAACCCGGCGCACGTCCGCGACGCCGTGCGCGAGCAGATGATGAAGGGCACGCACTACGGCGCCTGCCACGCCGGTGAGGTCGAGTGGGGCGAGTGGGTGTGCCGCCTCGTGCCGAGCGCCGAGCGCGTGCGCTTCACGGCCTCGGGAACGGAGGCGACGCACATGGCGCTGCGCCTCGCGCGCGCGTTCACGGGCAAGCGCCACGTGGTGAAGTTCGCGGGGCACTTCCACGGCTGGCACGAGGGCGTCGAGATCGGCGTGCATCCGCCCTACGATGCGGAGCCCGAGGCGGGCCAGCTCGCCGAGGTGGTCGCTCTCGTCTCCGTGCTCCCGCCGAACGACATCGCGGCCGTCCGCGAGCGTCTGGCGAAGGGCGACGTGGCGGCGGTGATCCTCGAGCCGACCGGCGGCCACTTCGGCGCCGTGCCCGCGCCGGCGTCGTTCGTCGCCGCACTGCGCGAGGAGACGCGGCGCGCCGGCGTGCTGCTCGTCTTCGACGAGGTCGTGACCGGCTTCCGCGTGGCGCCCGGCGGCGCGCAGGAGAAGCTCGGCGTGACGCCGGACCTGACGACGCTCGCCAAGATCCTGGCCGGCGGCCTGCCCGGCGGCGCCGTGGTCGGACGCGAGGACGTGCTCGCGTATCTCGCCACGAAGCCGGATCCCGAGCAGAACCGCCGCTCGAAGATCTCCCATCACGGCACCTTCAACGCCAATCCGCTGTCCGCCGCCGCCGGCGTCGCGATGCTCGCCGCGGTGGCCGACGGGCAGGCCATCCGCTTCGCGGACGCGCAGGCGGCCAAGCTGCGCCACGCGATGACCGAGGTCCTCGCGCGCGAGAAGGTCGCGTGGCGGATCTACGGCGAATCGAGCGACTGGAAGATCTTCTTCGGCGCGGACACGCCGCCGCGCGACGGCGCGGATCAGTCGGTGCGCGAGGTCGACTGGCGTCGTCTCGACGCGCGGCATGCCGCGCAGAGCCGCGCGCTCCGCCAGGCGCTCATCCTGAACGGGGTGGACTTCAACGGCTCGCGCGCGCTGGTCGGCACCTGCCACACCGACGAGATCGTCGCGGAGACGGTGGCCGCGTTCGAAGGCGCCGTTCGCGCGATGAAGGACGAGGGCCTGGCGGCTCCATAGGAGTTGCCGACGAGGTGATCGGATGACCCCGCTCCACGACCTGTCGATCGCCGAGCTCTCGGGCCTGATCGCTGCGCGGAAGCTGTCACCGGTGGAGCTGGTCGACGCGCTGATCCAGCGCGTCGAGCAGTACGACGAGCAGACGCACGCGTTCATCACCCGCACGTTCGATCTCGCACGGCGACAAGCTCGACAGGCCGAGGCCGAGATTGCCTCCGGCAGGTACCGCGGCGCCCTGCACGGGATCCCGTTCGCGCTCAAGGACATCTACGACACGCGTGGCATCCTGACGTCCGGCCACTCGCGCGTCTTCATCGACCGGATCCCGGCGGAGGACGCGACGGCGACGCGGAAGCTCTACGACGCCGGCGCGGTGCTGCTCGGCAAGCTCGCCACGCACGAGATGGCGCACGCGGGGCCGTCGTTCGATCTGCCCTGGCCTCCGGCGCGCAATCCCTGGAACCTCGCGCATTTCACCGGCGGGTCCTCGTCGGGGTCGGGCGCGGCCGTCGCCGCCGGCATGGTGCCCGTCGCGCTCGGCTCGGACACGGGCGGATCGATCCGCGGTCCGGCATCCCTCTGTGGCGTCGTCGGTCTCGTGCCGACGTCCGGCCTGGTGAGTCGCGCCGGCGTCATCACCAACTCGTACACGTTCGACCACTGCGGACCACTGGCGCGCACGGTCGAAGACTGCGCGCTGGTGCTCGAAGCGCTCTCCGGCTACGACCCGAACGATGCGGGGAGCCTGAGACGCCCGATCCCGCCGTATCGCGAGGCGCTCGGTGCGGATCTGCGCGGCCTCAGGATCGGCGTGCTGCGGCACCACTGGGAGCACGACATCCCGGCGTCCGCGGACGTCCGCACGGCGATGGACGCCGCGCTCGACGTGCTGCGTCGCCTGGGCGCCGAGCTCGAGGAATGTCGTGTGCGGCCGCTCGCCAGCTACTTCGACGTCAAGATCATCATCGCCGAGAGCGAGATCTTCAGCGTGCACCAGAAGCATCTCGTGGCGCGGCCGAAGGATTTCGGCGCCGACTTCCGGTCACGCGTGCTGCCGTCGGTGCTCTTCACCGCCAACGACTACGTGCAGGCGACGCGCGAGCATCGGCGGATGATGATCGAGATGGCGCCGCTCTACGCCAGGTTCGATGCGTTCGTCACGGCCGGCATGGGGGAGGCGCCGCGGATCGGCGACTACCGGAGCGTTTCCTTCTGGCAGAAGCCGAGCCTGCTCACCGCGTGGAACGTCACGGGCCAGCCGGTGCTGGAGCTGCCCAATGGCGTCGGGAGCAACGGCCTGCCGCTCGGCATGCAGATCGTCGGCCGGCCTTTCGGAGAGACGACGATCCTGCGCATCGGCCATGCCTACGAGCGCGCCACGGAGTGGCACCGCCGGCGACCCGAGCTGGTCCGCGGCGCGGCGGCGCCGGACGTCACGCCGCCGCCCGTGCTGTCGGGCATGGCCGCTGACGCCGACGCCGACACGCGGGATCTGTGCGTGACGGCCGCCCGGCGCGCCGGCATCGCGCTGGACGATCTGATGCTCGCGCAGATGCTGGAGGGCGCGCCGCATGCCCTCGGCATGGTGCAGCGTCTCCGCCGTGACCACGACGTGCACCACGAGCCGGCGAACGTCTTCACGTTTCCGCCGGAGACGACCGGCGCGCCGTGACGACGACGTCTCCGCGCCGGCGCGCTCGTTCGCTCGGCGCGGCGGTGCTGCTGTCGCTCGTCGCGACACCGTCCGTGTCGCCCGCCGCTCCGCGCGTGCGCCTCGCCGATCATCAGGCGGGAGGACCGAGCATCACGCACGCGGGCGGCATGGTGTGGTGGGTCGTGTCGCGCTCCGGCGGTCCGGCGGGGATCTACTCGTCACGCGGCGGTGTGTCGATCCTGCCCGGAGCGAACCCGCACATCTTCCTCAATGCCGACGTCTTCGGCACACTGCCGCCGCCGGTGCAGCTCTTCATCGCGCTCCACGAGTGCGCGCATTTCCATCTGCCGCCGGAGCCGAACGCGGACGTGTTCGCCCTCGAGCTCGCCGCCGACTGCTGGGCCGTGCGGACCGCCATCGCCAACGGGTGGTTAGGCTCCTCCGATCTCGACTTCGTCTCACGACGACTGGTCGGCAACGCGGCCGCGCAGTGGGGTCACGGCGCCAGCGCCGTGCACGGAGAGAACATCCCGAAGTGCCTCGCTGCGCGGTAGCCGGACGGCGCTACGGCGCGATCGGTTCCACCGGATACCCGCGCTCCCGCCATTCGCCGAACCCGCCCTCGAGCGGTCGCACGCGCGTCACGCCCTGCCGCCGGAGCGCGAGCGCCACCCGGGCGCTGGTCGCCTCGTTCGGTCAGGAGCAGTACACGACCACGTCGCGATCGCGCGGAATGCGCTCCGCGTGGTCCTCGAGCTCTTCAGGCGCGATTCGGAGCGCGCCGGGAACGACGAACGGCATCGTGGCGACGTCCAGCGTGGAGCGGAGGTCGACGACGAACACCGGCGTGCCGGCGTCGAGGTCGCGCTTGAGCTCGTCCTGGCTCATACGCGCGATGCGAAGACTGCGAAGGAAACGCTGGCGCTGGATCCACTTGAAGACGACGTAGCCGACGACGACGACGACGACGACCGAGACCAGGACCGTCCCGAGCCGCCCCGTGTGGCCAGCGATCTCCTGTAGCGCATCGCCCGCCAGATAGCCCAGGCTGCCCCACGTCCCGGCCCACAGGAATGCCGCGACGGTGCTGTACGCCGTGAACCGCGGCCCGCTGACACCCACCACCCCGGCGAGCGGCGGCGCGATCGTGCTGAGCCCCGGCACGAACTTCGCCACGACGAGCGCGCGAACGCCATAACGCAGGAAGGCGTTCTCGGTACGCCGGACGCACGAATCCGGCTCGAGCGACATCTTGCAGAGCAGACGCAGCACCGCACTGCCGCGCGTGCGTCCGAGCGCGTACCAGATCACGTCCGCGAGCAATGACGCGACGACGCTCGCGAGCAGCGCGAGACCGAAGTGCATCTTGCCGACGGCGGCCAGCGCCCCCATCGCGAGCAGCGCCGGAACGGCCGGCAGCGGAACGCCGATCTGGTCGGCGAAGACATAGACGAAGACGAAGAGCTCGCCATTCCGGACGACGAAATCGACGACCTCACTCACTGCGGCCGAGCCCCAGCTTCTTCGTGAGCCGCGCCAGCTCGTCCTGCTCCGCGGCGGTGAGCGCGGAGAAGGCGTCGGCGATGGCCGCCGCGTGATCGGGAAAGACCTTCGCGATGAGGCGGCGCCCGTCGGTCGTCAGATGCACCGTGACGTTCCGGCGATCGTCGCCGCTGCGCTCCCGGCGCACGAGCCGGCGGCGCTCGAGATTGTCGACGACCGTCGTGATGTTCGCGCCGCTCATGAGGAGCTTCGCCCCGAGCGTGCGCTGCCCGAGCGGTCCGAGATGCAGGAGCGCCTCCAGCACGCCGAGCTGCGTCGGCGTCAGGCCCGCGTTCGCCAGCTGCGGGCTGAGACGCGCGGCCACGGAGCTCGTGGCGCGCGTCAGCTTGATGTACGCGTTGAGGGCCCGGACTTCGGCCGGCCGGCCTTTGTACTGGGTGCCCACGTCCCCTCCGGCGCCTGAATCCTTCCGGACCCATTCTACATCGAATGATTCGATATCGAATCGCTTGGGATCGGGCAGACTCGACACGCACCGTCGTCCCATCGGTGGGATGGTTGGGTGGGGAGGATCGCATCATGACTCAGTCGTCTCGCCCCGTCGCGTCGGTGATCGCTCCGGAACCGGTTCGGGAAGGCGCCGGCGTGAACCTGCGCCGCAGCATCGGCACGCGCGGGCTCGACCACCTCGACCCGTTCCTGCTGCTCGACCATTTCGAATCGGCCGACGCGGCCGACTACGCGGCCGGGTTTCCGTTTCATCCCCACCGGGGGATCGAAACGGTCACGGTCGTCAGGCAGGGACAGATCCGGCACGCCGACTCGCTGGGGCACAGCGGCACGATCGGCGCCGGCGACCTCCAGTGGATGACCGCGGGCAGCGGCATCCTCCACGAAGAGATGCCGCAGGTGCGCCCGGAAGGGATCGGCGGACTGCAACTCTGGCTCAACCTGCCCGCGAGCGAAAAGATGTCGCGGCCGAAGTATCGCGACCTCCAGGCGGGTCAGCTCGTGGAAACCGTCACGGACGAAGGGGCGCGGCTCCGCGTCATCGCCGGGGACGCGGCCGGCGGCCGGATCACGGGGCCGGTCGAGGGCCTCGCGGTCGCGCCGAAGTTCATCGACGTCGTGCTGCCGCCCGGCGCGTCGTTCCGCGAGGCGGTGCCGCGCGGCCATACGGCGTTCGCGTACGCCGACGACGGCGAGGTGCGCTTCGGCGACACGCGCACACCCGTCCAGGCCCCGGCGCTCGTCATCTTCGGCGACGGCGACTTCGTGGAGGCGGCCGCCGGCCCCATCGGTGGCCGGTTCCTCCTCGCCTCGGCGCGCCCACTGCACGAGCCGATCGCCCGTTACGGCCCGTTCGTGATGAACACGCGCGCGGAGATCGAGCGGACGCTGCAGGAGCTGCGCACCGGGCGCTTCATGGCCTCGCGAAGGCCGGCCGCCGCGCGGCGCTGGCGGAGCGCAAGGACCTCGGCGGCTCGTGCGTCAACTTCGGCTGCACGCCGACCAAGGCCGCGGTCGCGTCGGCGCGCCTCGCCCACGATGCGCGCCGCGCCAGCGAGTTCGGATTGCGGATCCCGTCGGTCGAGGTGGACTTCGCGGCCGTGCTGCGGACCGCGCGAGCGATCGCGCTCGAGTCCCGCCACGGCCTCGATCGCTGGTTCGAAGGGGCGGACAATCCACGCCTGCTCCGCGGCCACGCGCGCGTGACCGGACGTGACGGCGATGGGTTCGGCGTGACGGTCGGCGACCGCCACATCGTGGCGTCGCAGATCGTGCTCGACACGGGCACGCGGACGCTCGTGCCGCCGATCGACGGCCTCGACGGCGTCCCGTTCCTCCATGCCGGTAACTGGCTCGATCATCCCGATCTCCCGGAGCACCTCGTCGTGCTCGGCGGCGGCTACATCGCGCTCGAGATGGGGCAGTTCTACCGCCGCATGGGCAGCCGCGTGACCGTCGTCGAACGCGGCGAGCGCGTGGTCCAGCGCGAGGACGCGGACATCAGCGCCGCGCTCCAGGGGGTGCTGGTGCGCGACGGCGTCGACGTCCGGCTGCGCGCGGCGGTGCGTCGCGTCGAGCGACGCCCAGATGGCGTGCGCGTCGTCGTCGAGGAATCGGGGCGCGCGCGCGCGATCGACGGCTCGCACCTCTTCGTCGCCACCGGTCGCCGTCCGAACACCGACGATCTCGGGCTCGAGACGATCGACGTCCGCATGTCCGACCGTGGCATCGTCGAGATCGACGAGCGTCTGGCGGCGAGCGTGGCCGGCGTGTGGGCGGCCGGCGACATCAGGGGCGGACCACAGTTCACGCACTCGGCGTGGGACGACTACCGCATCCTCATGTCGCAGCTCGCCGGCGACGGCGCGCGCACGACGGCGCGCATCGTGCCGTACGCGATCTTCACGGATCCCGAGCTCGGCCGCGTCGGGCTGACCGAGGCCGAGGCGCGGAAGAACGCCAAGGCGTTCGACGTGGCGCGCTTCGAGCTCGCGAAGAACGGCAAGGCGCGCGAGCTGCGTGACCGTACCGGGTTCATCAAGGTGCTGATCGAGCGCGGCAGCGACCAGGTTCTCGGCGCCGCCGTCTTCTGCACCGGCGGCGCCGAGCTCGTGCACATCTACGTCGATCTGATGAACGCCCGCGCGCCGTACACGCTGGTCCGCGACGCGATCTACATCCACCCGACGCTGGCCGAGGCGGTGCAGAGCGCGGTCAGCACGCTCGACCGCTAACCGGCCGTGCCGACCGATCCGGCGAGATAGGCGCGGACACGGTCATCGGCGACGAGCGTGTCGAAGTCGGGCAGCTCCGACACGCGGCCGTCGTGCACGAACACGAAGCGCTCGCACAGCTCGCGCATGATGTCGAGGTGATACGCCTCGGTCGGATGCAGGCAGACGAACACGAGCTTGCCGTCGCGACGCAGCCGCCGGAAGAACTCGATCATGAACCCGATGTAGCCGTCCTGCGTGCTGAACTGCGGCTCGTCGAAGAGATGGACGACCGGTGCGCGCGACACCGCGCGCGCGAGCAGCGCGTCGGGCTTCGTCTGGATCACGCGGCGCACCTGTATACAATCGGCAGCGTCCGAACGCAAGCCCCGCGTTGGCCGGCGCATACTCGCGGCATGCGAACGAGCCGCCGGAGCGCGCGCGGTTGACCCTGACGGCCGCGCTGCCGGTGAAGGCCGGCGACGTCGTCGCGTTCGTCGGCGGCGGCGGAAAAACCAGCGCCATGTTCCGTCTGGCGCGCGAGATCGTCGAGCGCGGCGGCCGCGTCATCACCACGACGACGACGAAGATCTTCGCCGCGCAGATCGCGCTGGCGCCCGCCTCCGTGTCGGCCGCCGACGCGACGCGCGCCCGCGTGGCCGCCGCCCTGACCGCGCACCGGCACGTCCTCGTGATCGGCGACGCGGACCCGGGCACGGGTAAAGCCGACGGCGTCTCCCTCGATCTCGTCCGCCGCCTGCGCGCCTGGTTCCCCGGCGCCTGCCTCCTCGACGAGGCCGACGGCTCCCGCATGCGCCCGTTCAAGGCGCCGGCCGCGCACGAGCCGGTGATCCCCTCCGAGACGACGCTGGTCGTTCCGGTCGTCGGCGCCGACATTTTCGGCGAGCCGCTCGACGCCGACCACGTCCACCGGCCGGAGCTGATCAGCGCGCTGAGCGGCGCTCGGCGCGGCGCCGCGATCACGCCGGAGATCGTGGCGCGCGTCCTCGCGCATCCCGACGGCGGACGGAAGGGCGTGCCGGCGAACGCGCGCGTCGTCGTGCTGATCAACAAGGTCGAGACGCTCGCGGACCGCGCCCCGGCGCGCGAGACCGCCGAGCGTCTCCTGCGCGAACCGGCGATCGAGGCGGTCCTGTTCACCGCGCTGCGCGGCGACGACCCCGTGCTGGAGGTGTGCGCACGATGATCGTCGCGGGATGACGATCCCGGAGGTTCACGGGCACTGCGAGCCCGCGTTCGAACCGCTCCGGAGCGCGATCGGCGACATCCTCGCGGCCGGTTCGGAAGTCGGTGTCGCGCTCGCCGTGTCCGTGGACGAGCAGCCGGTCGTCGACGTCTGGGCCGGTCACATGGACGCCGCGCGCACGCGGCCGTGGCGCGTGGACACGATCGTCAACCTGTACTCCATCGGAAAAGCCGTCAGCGCCGTCTGCGCGCTGCGGCTGGTGGACGCCGGCGCGCTCGACCTCGATGCGCCGATCGCCCGCTACTGGCCCGAGTTCGCCCAGGCCGGCAAGGCGCGGATCCCGGTGCGCCATCTCCTGACGCATCAGGCGGCCCTTCCCGCTGTCGGGCCCGCGCTCGAATCGGAAGCGGTGCTGCAGTGGGACGTCATGGCCGAGGCGCTGGCGGCCCAGGCGCCGTGGTGGCCGCCGGGCGAGCGTCACGGCTACCACGTGAACACGCAGGGATTCCTGCTCGGCGAAGTCGTTCGGCGCGTGACGGGGAAAACGCTCGGCGCGTACCTGCGTGACGAGATCGCCGGCCCCGCCGGCATCGATTTCTTCGTCGGCCTCGGTTCCGGGCTCGACGCACGCTGCGCCGACGTGCTTCCGGCGGCGCCGAGCCCGGAAGGGGATGAGCTCAGACGACAGCTCGACGTCGATCCCGCGACGCTGAGCGGAGTCACGCGCATGCGCGTCAACGCCTATCGCAACCCGCCGGAGCTCTCCGGCATGGGGATCGTCAACACGCGGCGATGGCGCGCCGCGGAGGTCCCGTCGACCAACGGCCACGGCCACGCGCGCGCGGTGGCGCGACTCTACGCGGCGCTCGCCGGTGACGGCGACATCGGCGGCGTTCATCTCCTGTCGCCGGAGATCATCGCGATGGCGATCGACGAGCAGGTTTACGCTGGCAACATGGTGCTGCAGCGGCCGACGCGCTTCGGCCTCGGATTCCAGCTCACGCAGCCCGAGCGCCGCCTCGGTCCGAATCCGCGTGCCTTCGGGCACTTCGGCGCCGGCGGCTCGCTCGGATTCGCCGATCCCGACACGCGGCTCGCGTTCGGCTACGTCATGAACCAGGGCCGGGCCGGCTGGCAGCACCGGCACGTCCGGCACCTCATCGATCTCGTCTACGCCACGCTCTGACGGGCGAGTCACGACAGGAGGCACCATGAGCGATCCCGTGACGATGAAGATCTTCTCCGACTACGTCTGACCCTGGTGCTATCTCAGTACCGTGCGTATTGAGAAGCTCAAGGCCGAACACGACGTGAAGGTCGAGTGGGTGCACTTTCCGCTCCACCCGGACACGCCGGCCGAAGGCCGCGCACTGTCCGATCTGTTCGCCGGGCGCAACGTCGACCGGAAAGCCATGAACGCGGCGATGAAAGCGCGCATGGACGCCGAAGGCCTTCCCTACGGCGAACGCACGATGACGTACAACAGCCGTCTCGCCCAGGAGCTCGGGAAGTGGGCGGACACGCAGCCCGGGGGCGAAGCGATCCACGATGCCCTGTTCCGCGCGTACTTCGTGGAGGCGCGCGACATCTCCCGGCCGGCGGTGCTGCTCGAGATCGCGCAGCAGGTCGGCCTGCCGGTCGCCGGCGCGCGCGAGGTGCTGGAACAGCGCACGTTCAGGGAGGCCGTCGACGCCGACTGGAGGCTCTCGCGCGACTACGGCGTCACCGGTGTGCCGACGTTCGTCGTCGGTCGCAACGGCGTCGTCGGCGCGCAGCCCTACGAGGCGCTGGAGCAGCTCGTGCGAACGGCCGCGCCCGACGCGTGATGCGTGCTATGGTTGAGTCGTCGCTCCCTCCTGTCGGTGACTGTCCGACGGCCCCCCGCAGAGATGCCGATGAAAGGCGAAAGGAACGCATGCCGAAAGAAGACGCCATCGAGGTCGAGGCCAAGGTGGTCGAGCCGCTGCCCAACGCGATGTTCCGGGTCGTGATGGACACCGGGCACAAGATCCTCGCGCACGTGTCGGGGAAGATGCGGATGCATCACATCCGGATCCTGCCCGGCGACAAGGTCACGGTCGAGCTGTCGCCCTACGATCTGACGCGCGGTCGGATCACCTACCGCTTCAAGTAAGACGTCCCGCCGCTCAGGCGGGCCGCACCTCGCGCGCGACCATCTCCAGCGCGGCGCGCGCCGCGCGCGGGTCGCCCGTGCTCGCGGCGATCACCAGCGTCTCCACCCCGCGAGGCTCGCGAACGCCCGCGCGTTGCGGGCAATGTCGGCCGGCTCGGTGCCGAGCGCGTCGAAGCTCCTCGTGAAGCGTCGCGATCCCCTGCCCGAGCGCGTCCGGTGACGGCCCGAGCGGCGAGATGGACGGAGCGGGATTACTCGAGGACGAGACTGAACGCGGTGTCGCCGGACCAGGCGCCGGCGGGATCCGTGCCGAGCACCTTGAGACCGATGCTGCGCGTGACGACGGTGTCGCCGCTGCCGATCGACGTGCGGAGGTCGGCGGCGGTCGCCGGCGCGACCGGGTACGGCGCCGTCGGCGTCGTGCCGGCCGCGCCGTCGAGCAGCCGCCCGGCCGGAATGGTGCCGGCGGCGGGACGCACGCCGACGAGCTTCGCGCGCGTCGCGCCGATGCCGGAGAGCTTCACGCGAAAGCGCACGTCGCCGAACCACGTCGCGGCGCCCTGCGCGTAGTCGGCCATGCAGGTCACGCCGGGAATCGGCGACGACACGCAGCTCGCGTCGATGTCGCCCATCGCGAACTGGAGGCTCGCGGCGGGATTGCCGAACACCTGCTCGAGCGAGAGGCGCGCGTACGTCTTCACCGTCGCGGACACCGTCACGGGGCTGCCGCTGCCGTCGCACGCCGCCACGCCCGGCGCCACGGCGAAGCCGGCGCCGCTGCAGACAGGCTGCTGCGCGGGCGCGTCGTGCGCGAACGTCACGACGAGCAGGAGACCGGCGCAGCCGAGAAGCAGGGCACGCATGCGCTACTCCGGTGATAGCAGACCGTGGAGCGCGATGTCTACCCGAAAGCCGCTGGAACCTCCGCTGGCACCACGATCATGGTCATCGTGACGCCCGGGTGAGACGGACTGTCACCGACTGGGTAGCCGGGTCCACAGGAAGATCGACGACGACCGAGCGCGGCGCGGTCCAACCGGCCGGGACCGACGCCGGATCGATCGTCAGGGTCGTGCGACCAGCCGGCAGCTGCCGCATCAGCGCGCGGCCCTTCGCGTCGGTGGTCGCGACCGTCGATCCGTTCGCGACGCGCAGTCCCGCGACGGGCGCGTCGCCGCTGCACTCGTCCTTGCCGCGCGCGAAGCACGCGACGATCGAGATCGCGCGCAGCGCCACCACCGGGAACTGTGCGGTCGCCGCGTCGCCGGCGCCGAGCTCGACGTCGATCTCGGGCCGGTCGATCACGAAGGCCGGCGGAAGACTGAGCGTATCGACCGACACGCGGTAGCGCCCGGGCGCCAGCCCACTGAGCGAGAACGCGCCGTTGACGGCGAGCGTGCGGCGCACGCCGGGCCCCTCGACGAGCACGTCGGCCGTCACACCCGGCTCGCTGCCGCTGAAGCGGCCGGAGAAGCGCACGTCGTTGAAGAGCATGCCGTGGATCGCGCCGCTGCCGACGAACGCGAACTGCACTTTCGATGAACCGTCCGGCAGGCGCACCGTCACCGGCGACGCCGACGCCAGTCTCAGGTTCGCGGGCAGGTTCGCGCGGTCCAGACCGATGCGATACGTTCCCTCGCGCAGGCGTGGGAACCGGTAGCGTCCTTCGGCGTCGGTCGTCACCGTCGCGCCGCCTTCGATCTGCACCGGCACGTCGGCCAGCCCGCGCTCGCCCTTGTCCCACCGCCCGTTGCCGTTCGCGTCGACGAACACGATGCCGTCGACGGTCGTGCGCGCGAACCACGACATCGGCGACCCGAGCGGCGACGCGCTGCCAAAGCCGACGCCGAGCCCGACGTGCACCGTCGTGTCGGGGCGCGCGCCGAACGTCTGGCGGAGCTCCGTCTGCACCTGGAACGCCGCGCTCGGCGACGCGGTCACGCGAAGCCGCAGCGACTGGGCGATGCCGTTCGGATCGGTGACGGTGGGAATGATGAGGCCGGGCGCGACGCTCGCCTTCACCCAGCCGAGCTCCATTTCCGCCCCGACGGAGAGGTTGACCGATCCGGCGATCGGCGACTGCGTCAGCGATTCCTCGATGAGCACGCGCTTCACCGGGCCGAGGTCCACCGCGCGCTCGGCGCGCAGCGACTGGAACCACTGGCTGGCCTCGCCCGCCGGCGTGTCGTGCAGCGAGCGCGTCACCGTCATCGTCGCGCTGCCGAGCACGTCCGAGCGGGCCGTCGCGGTTCCGCTCGTCGTCGTCAGCGTGCCGTCGAAGCTCCGGTCGAGGCGCGCGCCGACCTGCAGCCACTCGCGGGGCGACCAGTCGGTGCCGAGGTTCCAGCCGCCGCGCCAGCCGTCGGACGCCGACGGCGGCTGCAGCGCGGTCCCGCCCGAGACGGAGAGCTGGCGCGTGAGCCGATAGGCCACGGCCGTCTCGCTCGCGAATCCGTCGACGCCGGCGAGCAGCGGCGAGACGCCCGCGGTGCGGTGGCTGAAGCGCTGCTCGAACGTCAGGGTGTCGGTCTCGCGCCGCATTCGCAGCGTCGTGCCGAGCCGCTGCGGCGTCGCCGCGGTCTCGGCCGTCGCGCTCCAGTTCCCGCGCCGCCATTCCGCCGACAGCGAGCCGAGCGGCGTCTGCTCCGCCATCGCGACGGTCGCGCCGAGCCGCAGCGCGGTGTTCACCGCCACCTGCGTCTTCACGCCGCCGAACCACGCCGGCAGCCCCTCGCTGTCGTCGTCGCACGGCGTGAGCCGCAGCTCGGGCGTCGCGCGGGTGCCGCCGAACACCTTCACGTTCACCGGGCCCGCGCTGGTGTCGGCGACGACGCCGCGAAGCGGCAGGCTCGTGAGGAGCTGCGGCCCGAAGTCCACGGTCTGATCGCCGGCCGCGGCCTCGTAATGCTGCGCGCGCCAGCGGACGACCGCGGAGCCCGTGGGCTGCTGGTCCTCGCGGTCTTCGCCGAACGGACGCGTCGTCCCGTTCACCATCAGCCGGTTCGCGCCGAAGGGCCGCGAGGCCGCGGCGCCGAACGCGAACGGCAGTCGCCTGCGTCCTTCGACGGTCTCGCGGAAGCCGGTGCCGACGGTGAGACGGTAGAGCGATCCGTTGGCCTGGGCGACGGCGCGCTCGCGGCGCCGCGTGGAGTCGGGATCCTCGGGTGGCGTGACGACCTTGGCCATGAACACGATGACCTCGCCGCCGGCCCAGGCGTAGACGACCGTTTGCTGGCGGAGCAGCAGCCCGGTGAGGCGCAGCACGCCGCGCGCAACGTCGGCGTCGGCGCGCACGATGGAAGGATCGGTGGCGATCGCCTGCTCGAGACCCGGCAGGGCGACCTCGACGGCGACGGCGACGGGCAGCTCGATCGGTCGCAGGGACTCGCCGTACGCGAGCCCCGCGAACGCGAGGCTAATCGACGTTAAAGCGGCGCTCCAGAGTCTCGGCTTTGCCATCGGAGGATACGACCGTGAGGAGCACCGTGTACTCGCCCGGGCGCAGCGTGCCGGCCCAGGTGCCTTCCAGCACGCCGCGCTGACCGGGAAGCAGCAGGATCGCCGGCAGCGTGAAGCGCCCCACCGGCCGCTTGTCTCGCAGGATGACCGCCGCCGCATACGGCCGCAGGTGCGTGTCCGTGGCGTTGGCGATCTCGGTGGCGACGCGCAGCGGCTCCGTCGCCGTCGGCGACGTCACCGCGACGTTCTCGATCTTGCCGAGGCGCAGCGTGGCGCCGGTCGTCGCGGTGTCGACGATCACGCTGGCGCCGATGCGCCCGGCGATCGCGAGCACCGGACCCTGCCCCGTTCGAGCCGTCGGCTCCGTCGCCGGCGTCATCTCGAAGAACACGACCGCGTAGTGTCCGCCCTTCGCATCCGCCGGCACGTCGAGCGTGAGCTGGACCGCCTGCTTCTGGCCCGGCGTCAGCGCGAACGTCGCCGGCGACGCCGCGATGCGCTGCGCGAGCGACTGCGGGAACGTGCCGGGCGGTCCGTACCGGCGGTTCCGACCGTCGTGCCACATGTCCCAGCTGTAGACGGACACGCGATACGCGACCGTGCCGGGGTTCTGCACGACGATCTCGGTCGCCAGCGCCTGCCCCGGCGCGACCTTCACCTCGAGCACGGCTGGGCTGATCGCCAGCTCCGGGAGCGCATGAACGAGAACCGGAGCGCTCAAGGTGAGCGCTCCGGCCATCGTGATCGAGGAGAGGAATCGCCGCATGAGAGCCTCCAATGAGGCGTCCGTCGTTACTCGATCACCAGGCTGTACGCGACCGTGCCGGACCAGCTGCCCGCCGCATCGCTCGTGGTGACCTTCACGCCGATCGCCCGCGTCACGTCCGTGTTGCCGTTGCCGATCGTGGTCTTGAGATCCGTCGAGCCGCTGCCGACCGGATATGCCGTCGCGGGCGCCGAGCCGGACGCGCCGTCGAGGAGCTGCGCCGTCGGGATCGAGCCGGCGGCCGGCCGCACGCCGACGAGCTTCGCCTTCGTCGTCGAGCCGAGACCGCCGAGGCGCGCCGTGAACTTGATGTCGCCGAACCAGGTCGCCGAGAGGTTGTCGCCCGCCGCCGTGCACGTGATGTTGGTGCCGGGAGTGTTCGCACAGAGCGCGTCGACGTTGCCGAAGGCCACCGTCAGGCCCGACGCGGCCGAGCCGAAGACTTCCTGCAGGATGAGCTTGGCCGAGTTCTGCACGGTCGCCGACGCGGTGATCGCGCTGGACGAGCCGTCGCACGCGCTCGTGCCGGACGCCGTCGCGAAGTTGTTGCCGCTGCAGACGTTGACCTGGGCGTCGGCGGGCGCAGCGAACGCTGCGATGGCGACGAGCACCGCACCGACCGTGACGGCGAGAGTTCCGATTCGCGTCTTCATGACCTTCCCCCTGTGTGCTGCGTTTTTGGTCGTCTTTCCGGAGGAAGGGGCTCGCCCATCCTCTCTTTCTTCGGTAGCCCGGCCGCCAGGTTCATCCCTGGCCCGCGGCTTTGCGTCCCAGCCTCACGACTGGTTTGCCGTTGTCGGAAAGAGCGCCGTTCGTACATCTCGGGCGGGTGCTTAGAGCAACGGACGCGCCACATGCCCGAGCGCTGTGTAAGTGCTCGGATCGACGCGTGAATGAAGGGTGCGACGCTCAGCCACTCAGCAGGGCCTGGCTCGTCCTTGACCAGCGGCGCGGACGGGAATCGTGGAAGGCCGACTAGAGATCGACCATGCGCGTCACTCGACGATCAGGCTGTACACGACCGGCGTGGACCACACGCCGCTGGCGTCGGCCGGGGTGAGGCGGATGCCGATCGCGCGATTGATCATGCTGACACCGGATCCGATCGCGCTCGCGAGCGTGAGGCTCGACGGGTCGATGGGATAGACGGCCGTCGGCACATTGCCCGCCGCTCCGTCGCGCAGCGCGCCGGCGGGCATCGTCCCGGCCGCCTGCCGGGTGCCGACGAGGCGGACACGGTTGCCGCCGAACCTCGTCACTCGCACGGTGAGCCGGATCGTGCCGTACCACGTGGCGCTCGCTCCGCCGGCCGCCTGCGTGCACGTCACGCCGGCCGCCGGCGGCGCGATGCAGTCGACGTCGATGGCTCCGAACGCGATCGCGAGCGCCGTCGCCGGCTGTCCGAAGACCGATTCGAGCGTCAGCTGCGCCGTCTGCGCGTCGGCCGAGCCGGCGAAGCCGAGGATGGCGGCGATCGCTCCGACGACGGCGAGGCGTCGCACGCTACCCGCCGCTGATCGCTGCGTGCCGCAGCGCGTGATCGGCGAGGACGAGCGTGGTCATCGCCTCGACCATCGACACCGCGCGCGGCAGCACGCACGGGTCGTGGCGCCCGCGGCCGGTGATCGTCGTGTCCTCGTAGTCCCGGCTGACCGTGCGCTGCTCGCGCATGATGGTGGCCGTCGGCTTGAACGCGACCCGGAAATAGATGGTCTCGCCGTTGGTGATGCCGCCCTGCGTCCCGCCCGAGCGATTGGTGCGCGTGCGGACGCGATCCGCGTCCATGTAGAACTCGTCGTTGTGCTCGGATCCGCGGAGGTCGGTGCCGGCGAACCCCGAGCCGATCTCGAAGCCCTTGCTCGCCGGCAGGCTCAGCACGGCCTTGGCCAGATCGGCTTCGAGGCGATCGAACACGGGCTCGCCCCAGCCGGGCGGACAGCCGCGGACCGCGCACGTCACGGCGCCGCCGAGCGAGTCGCCGTCCTTCCGCGCCGCTTCGACCGCGGCGATCATCCGCTCGGCGACGGCCAGATCGGGGCAGCGGATCGGCGTCAGGTCGACCTCGTCGCGCGTGACGCGCTCGGGGTCGCAGTCCGCGACGAGCGTGCCGACCTTCGACACCCACGCGACGACGACGACGTTCCAGCGCGTCGCGAGCAGCTTCCGCGCGATCGCGCCCGCGGCCACGCGCCCGGCGGTCTCCCGCGCGCTGGTGCGTCCGCCGCCGCGCCAGTCGCGCACGCCGTACTTCGCGTCGTACGTGTAGTCGGCGTGGCTCGGCCGGTACTTCTCCTGGACCTCGCGATAGTCGCCCGGGCGCATGTCCTCGTTCGGGATGACCAGGCTGATCGGCGTCCCGAGCGTGACGCCGTCGAACACGCCGGACATGATCTTCACGGTGTCCGATTCCTTCCGCTGCGTGACGAGCGTGCTCTGGCCGGGCGCGCGCCGATCGAGGTCCGGCTGGATGTCGGCTTCCGAGAGCGGCAGACGGGGCGGGCAGCCGTCGACGACGGCGCCGATCGCCGCGCCGTGCGACTCGCCCCAGGTCGTCACGCGAAAGGCCCGGCCCCACGTGTTGCCCATGCGCCGAGGATACCGTATAGACGCGACATGACTGATCTCACCCCGAACCTGCCGGACGTCGTGGCCGAGGTGCGCGACCTCTTCGAGCGGTACGAGCAGGCGCTCGTCGACAAGGACGTGGCGGTGCTCGACGCGACGTTCTGGAACAGTCCGCACACGATCCGGTACGCGCTGCACGAGAACGGATACGGCTACGCCGAGATCCACGGCCATCGCGTCGCGCGTCCGCCGGGGCCGGGCATCAAGGAGCAGCGCATCCGCCTCGAGATCCTGACGCTCGGGCGCGACGTCGCGACCGTGAACCTCGAGTTCACGGTGCGCGGGCGCGAGCTGATCGGCCGGCAGAGTCAGACCTGGGTGCGCTTCCCGGATCTCGGATGGAAGGTCGTCGCCGCGCACGTCTCGACGATGAACGAGGCACCGCTCTGGTGATGGAAGGGCGCTGAAGGAGACCGTCATGCCTGAGACACCGCCCATGCTGCTGGTCGTGCACACCGACGTCGATCCCGCGCGGGACGCCGCGTTCAACACCTGGTACGACGAGGAGCACGTGCGCGCGATCGTCGACCAGCCCGGCTTCGTCCGCGCGCGGCGCTACGTCTGCGTCGAGGGCCAGGACCAGAACCCGAAGTACCTGGCGATCTACGAGTTCGAGCGCGCCGAGGACCGCAAGACGCCGGAGTACGCGGCGGCGCGGGGCTTCAAGGCGTTCGAGCCGCACGTCCGCCACACGACGATCGGCGTGTTCCGGAAGATCTACGAGTACGAGAAGCCGAAGGGCCGCTGACCGAGCTCGGCGAGCACCTCGCGCAGGCAGTCGCGCAGGCGCGCGATGTTCCCTTCCGCCCTGTCCGGAATCCCGCCGCGCGAGATCTGCGCGATGAGCTCGTCGCGGCCGGTGGTCGTCAGGAGCGCCGCGTTCACTTCCAGCTGGAGAGCGTGGACACGGCGGGTGTCGGGCTGACCGAACGTCGCCACGATGTTCCCGCCCGTGTACCCGGCGACGTTGTCATGCACCTCGAAGCCGTGGCGGGTGAAGATGGACGCCACCGTCTCGGCCACCACCGGCGCGCACGTCGTCCCGCGGCGCGTGCCGATGATCACCTGGTGGTCCTGCATGCGACGCGGGCTGCCCGTGTGGGCGTCGACGAGGATCGCGTAGCCGTACGCGCGATGCGTCTCGGCGAGGAGGTCGTCGAGCGCCGCGTAGTACGGATCGTAGAGCGTGCGGAGCCGCTCCTCGACGTCGGCGCGCGTGAGCGGCCGGGCGAAGATCGCCACGTCGCGCATCGTGTGCGTCCGCACGACGCCGCGCCTCGACCGCACCGCGCCGTCGTGCTGCTCGAAGTCGTCGCGGCGGCGATTGACGTCGACGAAGATCCGCGAGACCGGCGTCGCGACCACCGTCGCGCCGTGCTCGTGCAGGTCGCCGTAGAGATCCGCGGCGAAGAGATCGGCGAAGCCGTAGGCGAACGTTTCGAAGCGCGGCTCGCAGTAGTCCTCGCACGTGACGTGGGGCAGCGGGTCGGTGCCGTAGTGCGGCACGCTCACCAGCACGGGGGTCCGCGCCGCCGGCGCCGGGTGTCGGACGATCGGGAACAGCGGCGCTATCCTTTCGGCACGAACCTCAGCGACACCGAGTTCACGCAGTGCCGCGTGTTCTTCGGCGTGAAGCCCTCGCCGTGGAAGACGTGCCCGAGATGGCCGCCGCAGGCGGCACACTCGATCTCGATCCGCTGGCCGTCGGGATCCGGCCGCCGCGTCACCGCGCCGTCGATTTCCTGGTCGAAGCTCGGCCAGCCGCAGCCGGAATGGAACTTCGCGGTCGACACGTAGAGCGGCGCGTTGCAGCGGCGGCAGACGTACGTGCCTTCCCGGAAGAAGTCGTCGTACTCGCCGGTGAACGGCGGCTCGGTGCCCTTCCGGACGATGACGTACTCTTCCGCGGGCGTCAGCTCGTTCATGAGGTCGTCTCTCCGGTTTCACCGAGGAACTCGCGGAGCGCCACCAGGAGGTCGGCCGGGTTGTCGCCCTGCACCGTGTGCCCGGCGCCCTCGATGCGCACCCACCGCCCGCGCGGCAGCCGCCGGGCCAGGCGCTCGGCGTCGTCGTCATGGAACACGTCGCTCTGGGCGCCGCGCACGACGAGCGTCGGGCACTCGATCGTGTCGACCGCCGACCACAGGAGCTGCCGCCGGCGCTCGTAGGCGTCCGGATCGAGCTTGCCGCGGTGGCGCTGGTCGTACTTCCACATCCAGCGGCCGTCCGGCATGCGGCGCAGGTTGTGCAGCAGGCTGCGCCGCAGTAGCTCGCGGTTGCGGCGCGGATTGAAGGCGAGCGCGCGGTCGATGAAGTGATCGACGGACTCGAGCGGCGTGGCCTCGGACGTGAACGCGGCGATCTTGCGCACGCCTTCGGTCCGGATCTCGGGGCCGACGTCGATGACGACCAGCCCGGCGAGACGGCGGCTGTGCTTGCCGGCCCACGCGAGCGCGTTGACGCCGCCGAGGGACATGCCGACGAGGACGAACCGCTCGAGCTCGAGCGCGTTGACGAACGCGTCGAGGTCGCCGACGTGGCGTTCGGTCGAGTAGTCCATCTCGGGCGACCACTCGCTCTCGCCGTGCCCGCGCTGATCGAGCGCCAGACAGCGCCGATCCCGGCGGAGCGCCGCGCACACGAGGTCCCAGGTGTGCGCGTTGAGTCCACCGCCGTGCAGGAACACGACGGGCGGCAGCCCGGCCGTGCCCCAGTCGAGATAGTGGAAGCGCATCCGTCCGAGCAGGATGTGGCGCTCGTCGGGCAGCGCGATCTCCGGCAGCGCGATCCGGGCCGTGGCCGCCGACAGCTCGAGATGTGTGCGGAATTCCTCAGCGCTGAGCGTCATGAACCCTCCACGTACAGTACACTGCGCAGCATCATGACCGACAAACCCCAGCACGTCTACGTCATCCAGAGCCGCGCGCTCCGCGATTACGCCGATTGCGAGGCCGCCCTCGCCCACGTCCCCGCGCGCATGACGACGGTACCGTTCGTCGAGCGCGAGGACGAGATCATCGCCCGCACACGCGACGCCGACGCGCTCGTCGTCTCACTGTCGCCGGTCACGCGCGGCGTGATGAGCGCGCTCGAAGGTCTCAAGGTCGTCGTCCGCACGGGCGTCGGCTACGACATCATCGATGTGGCGGCGGCGACCGAGCTCGGCGTCGTCGTTGTGAACGTCCCTGATATCTGGATCCGCGAGGTGGCCAACCACGCCCTCGCGTTGCTGCTCGCGCTGAACCGGAAGATCATCACGCTCGACCGGCAGGTGCGCGCCGGCGCGTGGAGCGCCGGCTTGTCGGGCGACCGCACCGGCTCGATCCACGGCGAGACCGTCGGCATCGTCGGCCTCGGCAACATCGGCACCGCGTTCGCGCGCCGCATCGCGGCGTTCGAGACGACGGTGATCGCGCACGACCCGTACGTCGAGGAGGCGCGCTTCAAGGCGCTCGGCGTCGAGCGTGTGTCGCTCGAGGAGCTCGCCGCGCGCGCCGACTACGTGTCGGTCCACACGCTGCTGAACGCGGAGACGCGTCACCTGATCGGCGAGGCGTTCTTCCGCCGCATGAAGCCGACGGCGATCCTGATCAACACGTCGCGCGGCCCGGTGGTCGACGAGCGGGCGCTGGTCCGCGCGCTCGAGGGCAAGCAGCTCGCCGGCGCGGCGCTCGACGTGTGGGAGAAGGAGCCGGTCGCCGCCGACCACCCGCTGCTGAAGATGGACAACGTGATCGCGACGCCGCACGCCGCGTACTTTTCGTCGCCGGCCGTCGCGCAGGTGCCGCGCCGGTGCGGCGAGGAGGTCGCCCGCGTGCTCACGGGACAGCGGCCGCTGAACGTCGTGAACCCCGAGGTGTACGCGCCGGGCGCGGCACGCCGCGCGCGCTGACACGGCGTGAGCCTGATCGGTGAGCCGCTCCGACGGCAGGAAGATCCGCGGCTGCTCCGCGGCAAGGGCGCGTACGTCGCGGACGTGCAGCGACCCGGCACGCGGCACATGGCGGTGCTGCGCAGTCCGCACGCGCACGCGCGCATCGCCGCGCGCGACTTCGAGGACGCGCGGCGGTCGCCCGGCGTCGTGGCGATCCTCGCGGCCGAGGACGTCAGCGCGCTCACGCCGCTGCCCGTCTTCATCCAGCCGCCGGGCTCGCGGCAGACGTCGTTCCCGATCCTGCCCGCGGCGAAGGCGATCTACGTCGGCCAGCCCGTCGCCGCCGTCGTCGCGGAGAGCCGCTACGTCGCCGAAGACGCGCTCGAGCGGATGCACGTCACGTACGAGCCCCTGCCCGCCGTGACCGACGTGGACGACGCCGTCACCGCGACCGCGCCGCGTCTGCACGACGGCTGGCCCGACAACGTCGCGGCGCGGCGCGAGATCCTCACCGGCGATCCCGATCGCGCGTTCGCCGGCGCGCACACCATCGTCGAAGGCACGTTCACGATGCCGCGTCACGCCGCCGCGCCGCTCGAAGGCCGCGCGGCGCTGGCGTCGTTCGATCGCGACACCGGCGAGCTCACCGTGTGGGCGTCGAGCCAGGCGCCGCACCTCTACCGCACCGTGCTCGCGGCGACGCTCGGCATGGAAGAAAACCGCATCGTCGTCATCGTGCCGGACGTCGGCGGTGGCTTCGGCGTCAAGCTGCACTACTACCCCGAGGACGTGCTGGTCGCCGTCGCCGCGATGCGGCTGCATCGGCCGGTGACGTGGATCGAGACGCGGAGCGAGAACCTCGCGGGCACCGTGCACGCGCGCCAGCAGCGCGTCCGGGCGCGCGCGGCGTTCGACGCCGGCGGCACGCTGCTGGCGCTCGAGTCCCACGTCCGCGGCGACGTCGGCGCGCACCTGCATACGAAAGGTCCCGCGCCGATCTTCACGACCGGCGTGCTCATGCCCGGCCCGTACGACGTGCGTCATTACCGCGCGCGCATCGAAGCCGTCGTCACGAACAAGACGCCGTTCGGCGCGTACCGCGCCTTCGGTCAGCAGCAGGGCACGTTCGTGATGGAGCGGCTGATGGACATGGCGGCGCGGACGCTCGGGCTCGATCCGGCAGACATCCGCCGCCGGAACTTCATCCCGGCGCCGGCATTTCCCTACCGGAGCGCCGGCGGGTGGGAATTCGACAGCGGCCGGTATGCCGACGGTCTGGCGCGCGCGCTCGACGTCGCGCGCTACGGCGAGCTGCGCGCGTGGCAGGCGCGCGAGCGCGACCGCGGGCGGCTGATCGGCATCGGGCTCGCGTGCTACGTCGAGTTCACCGGCATGGGGCCGTCGAAGATCATGGCGGCCATGGGCAACCGCCAGGGCGGGTACGAGACCGCGGTGGTCCGCATCGACCCGACCGGCCACGCCACCATCACGAGCGGCATCATCGAGATCGGCCAGGGCATCCGGTCGTCGATGGCGCAGATCGCGGCCGACGTGCTCGGCCTGCCGTACGAGAAGGTGCGCGTGGTGCTCGGCCACACCGCGCTCACGCCGTACAGCGCGTACGGCACGGCGGGAAGCCGCGGCGCGGTCGTCGCGGGCGGGTCGGTGCGCGAAGCCTCGCGGCTCGTGAAGCACAAGGCGACGAAGATCGCCGCGCACCTGCTCGAAGCGGCCGAGGCCGACATCGAAGTCGTGCAGGGCCGCTACCGCGTGCGCGGCGCGCCGTCGGCCGGGCTGACGCTCGCGGACATCGCGCAGGAAGCGCACCGCGGCCAGCGGTTGCCGGAGGGCACCGAGCCCGGACTGGAAGCGCGGTACGTCCACGAGCCGAAGAACTGGACGTTCTCGTCCGGCGTCCACGTCGCCGCCGTCGAGGTCGATCCCGACACCGGCGCCGTCCGCATCGCCGGCTACTGGATCGCGCACGACTGCGGCAAGGTCATCAACCCGATGCTCGTCGACGGCCAGCTGCACGGAGGCGTGGCGCAGGGCGTCGGCGCCGCGCTCATGGAAGACCTCGTCTACGACGACGAAGGGCAGCTCCTGACGCGCACGTTCATGGACTATGCGGTCCCGACCGCGACGTACATGCCGGAGCCCGGGCTCGAGCACCTCGAGACGCTGTCGCCCCACACGCCGGGCGGCGTGAAAGGGATGTCGGAGGGCGGGACGGTCGCGCCCCCGGCCGCGATCGCGAACGCCGTCGCCGATGCGCTCGCCGGACGCGGCGTCGACGCGGGCGCCGTCGATCGCTACCCGTTGACCGCGCCGCGCGTATTCGGCCTGCTGCGCGGCGACGAGCACGTGCGATAGCATGCCCCCAGGCCCCATCCCGTCATCGAAGGAGACGCGCATGCCGAAGCTCAAGCACATCGCGATCACCACGCCCGACGTCGAGAAGACCGCGAAGTTCTACATCGAGGTCTTCGGCATGAAGGAGCTCGGGAAGATCGACGATCCCGGCACCACGGGGTGCTTCCTGAGCGACGGCGACGTCAACCTCGCCATTCTCCACTTCAAGAACGATCAGGCCGCGGGCGTCGAGCGTGGCAAGGGCTTCTTCGGCATCCACCACATGGGCTTCGAGGTCGACGATCTGGCCGCCATCGGTGACAAGCTCACCGCCGCCGGCGCGCGCCGCCGCCACGACGTCGAGCAGGCGCTGGGCGTCGTCGACGGCGAGCGCAAGCACAACGTCGAGGTCAAGTACACCGGCCCGGACGGCGTCATGATCGACGTCTCGGAGACCGGGTGGCTCAAGTAACGCCATGAAGTGGGGAATCTTCAGCCTCAGCCAGATCCCGGACCAGACGAGGCGCGTGGCCGCCTTCGACGCGGACATGCGGATGTTCGAGCTGGCCGAGCAGCTCGGCTACGACAAGATCTGGATCGCCGAGCACCTGTTCTCCACGTACGGCGTCGTGACGTCGACGCAGGTGTACGCGGCCGCGATCGCGGAGCGCACGCGGCGCGTGCGGATCGGCACCGCCGTCGTCGTGGTGCCGTTCAATCATCCGCTGCGGACCGCGTCGGACTTCGCGCTCGTCGACATCCTGTCGCACGGACGGCTCGACTTCGGCGCCGGCCGCGCGTACCAGCCGCACGAGTTCCGCGGGCTCGGCGTGCCGATGGACGAGAGCCGCGCGATGTTCGCCGAGGGCCTCGAGATCGTGCTGAAAGCGTGGACGGAGGAGCGCGTGCAGTACCGCGGCAAGTACTGGACGATCCCGGATCCCGTCGAGGTGCTGCCGAAGCCGATCCAGGCGCCGCACCCGCCGGTGTACCAGGCGTCGATCTCGCCCGAGAGCTTCGAGACCGCCGCGCGAGACGGCTGGCACCTGCAGCTCGCGACGCCGTTCACGTATCGCACGTACCGCGAGCGATGGATGGACGCGCTCGAGGAGAGCTGTCAGAAGTACGAGCGGCTCTGCCGGGAGCACGGCCGCGATCCGAAGGCGGCCGAGCGCATGATCCTCCTCCCGTTCTTCGTGCACGAGGACGGCCGGCGCGCGCGCGAGATCTACGCGCCGTGCGTCGAGTGGTTCTACGCCAAGGTCACGCAGAACCAGCTCGCCGGCGCCCCGAGCGTGGTGCCGGGCTACGAGCTGACGATGACCGAGGGCCGGCGCACGCGCGAGCTCGGCTATCTGTCCTTCGACAAGCTGCATGAGCACGGCGCGGCGATCGCCGACGACCCGGCCACGTGCGTCGACAAGCTGCGCGAGATGAAGCGCCGCTTCGGCATCACGGAGTTCGTGCTGTGGTTCAACGTCGGCGGCATCGATCCGGCGCACGCCGAAGCGTCGATGCGGCTGGCGATGGAGCGGGTGATCCCGCACGTGTAGGGAGGAGGCCATGCCCCGTCATCGCGCCAGCCCGGCCGTCGTGAACGTCGCCGACGCCAAGGCACGGCTCCCTGAACTGATCGAGCGGGCGGCCGCCGGCGAAGAGATCATCCTGGCCCGGTCCGGAAAACCGCGCGCGCGTCTGATCGGTCTGGCCGATACCCGGAAAGGCCTGCCGGTCCCCGGCAAAGGCAACGGCCGCTTCCGTCTGAAGCGAGGCTTCGATCAGCCGCTCCCGCCGGACGTCCTGGCCCTGTTCTACGGTCCGGACCGATGAACTGCCCGTGCCGCTTTCGCCGATGCCATCGACCACGAAATGCGTTCGTACCCCGTGCAGGTCGTCTGGGCGTGACCGAGATCAACGGCTGTTCATCCGGGGAGGATCGGCATGACGCCCGAGCGCTTCGCCAACGGCATGACGTTCGACGACTACGTGCGCTTCATCGGCTCGCCGGAGAATCTCGCCCGCGAAGGCTTCGACGTCCGGCGGTTCAGCCTGCTGCGGCCGCGCCTCGACTGGAGCGGCTATTTCCGGGAGCGGTATGCAAAGGCCCGTCTCACGGACGAGCAGACGGCGTCGATCCGGTGGCTGGCCGCCCAGCCCGGCGGGCCCGCGAAGATCCTCGTCATCTCGGAGGACTGGTCGTCGGACTGCCGGCGCGACGTGCCGTACCTGGCACGTCTGGCGGAGGCCGGGGGTCTCGAGCTCCGCATCTTCACGCGCGACGGTGACCGGATGCTGCGCCAGGGACTGCCCGATCCCGCCGCCGGCGGCAACGCGGATCTCGTCGTCGCGTACGCCAACGAGAAGAACGGCCAGAAGTTCGCGACGGTCCCCGTCGCCGTGTTCTTCACGCGCGAC